>DDQZ01000078.1:121998-137140 GCA_002343505.1 Verrucomicrobiaceae bacterium UBA2429
TGAGCCGGGGAACTCCCCCGACGGGCGGGGGGCCCCCCCCGATGAGCGGGGGAACTCCCCCGACGGGCGGGGGGCCACCCCCGGTGAGCCGGGGAACTCCCCCGACGAGCGGGGGGCCACCCCCGGAAGTCCGCTGCCAGTGCCCGCCGCCCTTTTCAGGAGGGGGAGGGTCTGCAAACGAAAACCCGCTCCCGGCAGCAGGGCTGCCCGGCCCAAAAGCGGCAGCGGGCTGCCGCAGTCCAGGGCCTTCGGCTTGCAAGCCCTGGCCGGGGTGGCGGCTGTTCTGGCTGTCAGGAGACGGTTTCTGCATCCACCCCCCAGGCGGCACGCCTTTTCCCCCTCACTTCACCCCAGGCTCACCAGCTCCCCGACGCCGCCTCCGCATCCGCCAGCTCCTCGGCGCGGCGGCCGTAGCCGTGGTGCTTGATGAGGGCGCGGGCTTTGGCCAGTTCCGCCTTCGGGTCAATGCCGGGGTAGGCTTTCAGCCTTCTGCCTTCATCCTTCACACTTCCCGCGAGGCGGGCGCGGTGCAGGTGGACATCGGCCAGATAAAGCGGCATCGGCCCGCGCTCGGCGATCTGCTGGGCCTCGTCCAGGCAGCGGAGGGCGGCGGCGCTGTCGCCCAGGAAGTGATGATGCAGCGCGGCGGTGAGCAGGGCGCGGGGGAGCATCCATGTGTCGCCCGATTTGCGGAGGCCGTCGAGGGCTTCGTGCAGGTGGGGGTTCGTGTAGGTGGAGGCGGGCGCGCCCTCCAGCACCGCGCGGTAGAGCGCCACCCGCGCCAGGGTCAGGTGGTCCAGGGCGATGTCGAGGAGGCTAGGCTTGTTGGTGAAGATTTCACGCCAAGCGCGTTGAGCTTCAGTGGCCCGCCGTTCGGCCTCGGCGAGGGCAAAGTAGTCCTCTCGCTCCGCGAGAGGAACAGGGGACTCCACTGCCTCATCGGGCTTCGAACATTCGGAAGTCGCACCTGACAGCGAAGCGCCAGACTCATCTCTCGGAGAGAGATGACAACGGTACGCCGCGCGCTCGGCGGGGGCCAGGATCAGGTCGCAGTAACGGAAGCCTGCCACGGAGTAGAGCAGGGGGAACTCGGGCTGGCGCTCGCGCTGGAGCGTCTCCGCCTGCTCGAAGAGACCCCGCGCCTCCGCCCGCTGCCCGCTCTGGTGCAGGGCATCGGCGGCGGTGGTGCGCTTGCTCATGCGCTGAAACGCATCCCCGCTCTGGTCGGCGAACTCGATGGCGCGCCGGGCCGTGGCCACCGCCTCCCCCAGCAGGCCCAGCGTCACTTCCAGCTCGCTGAGGTTGCTGGCGCTGATGGCGGCAGCTTTCCAGTTTTCGGCTTTAGCGTAGTTTTCCAGCCCCGCCCGCATCGGCTCCCGCGCTTCGGTGAGGCGGCCGAGGGCGCGGAGGTAGAACGCGGCTTGATTGAGCAGCCAGGCCTGATCGGGTTCGCTGAGATTCGGGGAGAGGCGGCTCCAGGGCGGGTCAAAGAAGGCCGCCACCGCCCCCAGGTCCGCGCCGATGGCTCCGAGTTTCTTCGTGCTGTAGGACTCGCCGCCGCGGAGGATGCGGTCGAAGTAAACCCTGTCACACGCCTCCTGCTGCCGCCCGGCCAGGCAGCCGTGGACCACGGCCTGGTAGAGCGGCTGGAGGCCCTCCAGGGTCTCGGGCCGGTGCTCGGTGCTCTGGCACAGATGCTCAAACAACCGCGAGTGCGCCGCTTGGAATGCCTCCGGCTGCCGCTCCCGCAGTTGCTTGGCGAAGTATTCGCGGATGAGCGGGTGGGCATCGAGGGTCACCTGGCATGGCTCGGGGCGCGGGGCGAAACTTCCCGCCACCACCGGCGGGAAGCGGAGCTGGATGAGGTGGGCCTCGTGCAGGCGCAGCAGCACGGCATTCCAGGCGTCGTCATTCAGCGGCACGAGGGCGTCGGTGAGGCCGGGGATGGCGGGGGCGCGGCGCAGGGCGGCCAGACAGTCGGCGCTGGCCGGGCGGTCGAACAGGCCGGTGAGGCGCAGGGCCTGGACATCGGTGGCGTGGCCCTGGGGGGAGGCCAGCCACTGCTCATAGGCCTCCAGGATGTGCCATGCATTGCGGGTGATGCGCTGGTTGCGGTTGTCATTGGCGCGTTCGAGCTTGAGCTGGCTGCGCAGGCGGATGTCGCCGCCTTTGACGAAGAGGAAGCGGCCGAGCACGATGAGGCTGAGGGCGTGGCAGAAGTAGTCGGTGGCGGCCTGCTGGAGTTCTTCCTCCGTGCCGGTGATCTGCATTTTCCGCAGGAGGGAGACGGCGCACTCCAGCGGCAGCTCCTCCAGATCATGCTGGCGGGTGGGGCTGGTGCCGGCGCTGGGGAGGTCGGTGAGGGGCTGGCGGCTGGAGATGAGGCAGAGGCCGGGGTTGCGCTGGGCCAGCAGGCCGAGCAGCTCGCACAGGTCGGGATCGGTGAGCTGGCCGGCCTGGGGGTGGTTGGGCGGGTATTGCAGGGGCTCCAGGCCATCGAGGATGAGCAGGCTGCGCTGCGCCTGGAGGTGCCGGGCGAGGCGGGCGGCCTTTTTCTCCGGGTTCTCCGGCTCGGGATCGCCGAAGTGCTCCAGGGCTTTCTGGAAGAAGCTGCCGAGGCTGGCGGCGCCGGCGTGGGTGGCGTCGTCACCACGGGTGCCCTGGTCGTAGAAGGTCCAGTCGAAATAGGCGAGCGGGTCGGGCTGGCCTTTGGCATTGAGCCAGCCTTTTTCCGTGAAGCGGCTGCGCACCCAATACGCCAGCAGGGCGGTCTTCCCCACGCCGCCCCAGGCGATGATGGAGAGGAGGTTGGTGGTTCCTGGTTCTGGGCTGGGGGCGGGTTCCAGGCGTCGTCGAGCAGGGCGAGTTCCTTGTCGCGCCCGAGGAAGTCGGCGGCGGTGTGGCGGCTGATGAGGCGGGTGGTGGCGATGCGCTGCGGGGGCTGCTGGGCGGGGAGGATGGCCTTCAGCGCGCGCAGCACGGCGATGGAGAGGTCGCGGTCATCGGTGAAGGTGATCTCGGAATAAAAGCCGCGTTGTTGCAGCTCCTTCTCATGCCAGGCCTGGGAGAGCTTTTGCGCATGAGCAGTGGCGGCATCGGCGGGGTGGTCGGGAACAAACGCAGAAGAGGGCGTCGCGACGATGAGCTTTAGTTCGGGGCGCTTTGTCTTGCGGTGGTAGAAGGCCAGCCAGGCTTCCCATTGGGTGTAGGAGAGGGTGCGAAGTTCCGCGTCACCCAGCCCGACGACGCCGGGAAGGTCCGCGTGACGCTTCAGGAGGTCATCCACCGCTTCTTTGCCGGCCACCCTGCCGTCCTTGCTGGTCTGCCGGCCGATGAGATGAATCACCGCATCACACTGGGCGATGTAGTCGTCCAGCTTGATGAGGATGGTCTGGCCTGAGGCGAGAGCGGAGACGTTTTGCTCCTGCGTCTGCACATCCACATCGGGAAAGCGGAGATCGGTGGCGAGCCGCTCACGGCAGGTGAGGAACTCATGACTGACTGTGGAGATGAAGATGCGGCAGTGTGGCATGGCGGCGGGAGGGAACGTTGCGACCGGCACGCTTCACGCCGGCGAAGCTGCGGCGGGCGTGCCAGTTGACGGTCTCGCCCAGGAGGCGGCTTTCGGTCTCGATGAGGAGTTTGGCGAACTCGCGCGCGGTGGCGGCGCTTTCCAGCAGGCCGGTCTGGCGCTCCAGGAAGGCGACCCTTTCCTCGGAGGTGTGCTTTTTGGCCTCCAGGTCAAAGGCGGCGGCCAGGGACAGGGCGGCGACGGCGATCACGGGATAGATGATGGCGAAGCAGCCGAGGATGGCGACAGAGGGCTCTTTGATGCCGCCGGGCACAGGCAGGCAGCCGCACTGGGTCAGCAGCTTCGCCAGCGTGCCAGGGACTGCGAGTGGTGGAGGCGGACACGCCCACCCTGCTGCGCGTGCGCGACCATGTGCCCCAGGCGCCAGGCGTGCGCCGCTTCATGCGCCTGCGCGTGCAGCGTTGAAAGCAGCGGGCATTTTCTCCAGCCTTCACACGGCTTCCGGCAAATCCGCCCTGGCAAAAACGCCGCCGTCCGCTTCAATGGCTCATCATGCCCGAGACTGTGAAAAGCGCGTTCCAAAGCCGGCCCGACGGCTGGGCGCTCGTGCGGCGGAACCGGCCCGCGATGGTCTCGCTCGTTTTTCTCGGCTTCGTGGTGCTGGCCGCCTTTGCTGTTCCGCTGCTGCTGCCAGACGGACTCAAAGGCACCGGCGAGGGCGTCTTTCTGCCTCCTTTCTCACCCGCTCCTGGCGGCGGCGTGCATTTGTGCGGCACCGACAACAACGGCCAGGACCTTTTTTTCCGGCTGCTCACCGGCGCGCGGGTCTCCCTCGGTGTCGGCATCATCGGCGCGCTCATCTCCCTGTGCATCGGCACGGTGTGGGGCATGGTCAGCGGTTTCTGCGGCGGCAGGGTGGACGCCTTGATGATGCGCGTGGTGGACATGCTGTATGCCGTGCCCCGAATCCTCTTCATCATGATTTTCATCGCCGCCTTTGACAGCGTGTGCAAGGACTGGCTGGACGCGCTGCGGCTGCGCGCGCAGGAAGCGGGCTGGGCCGGTGTCGAGGGAGCCGCGCGGCAGTTGATCCCGTATTCGAAAATTCTCGTCATGATCCTCTCCCTGGGCCTCGTCGAGTGGCTGACGATGGCGCGCATCATCCGCGGCCAGGTGCTGGTGCTCAGGGAGACGGCGTTCGTGACCGCCGCGCGCGCTTTGGGGCAGAGCCGCGCCTCCATTCTTCGGAGGCACCTGCTGCCCAATCTGAGCACCCTCATTCTCACCTACCTCACCCTGACCATCCCGGCGGTGATCCTGGACGAGTCCTTCCTCAGTTTTCTCGGCCTCGGCATCGAGGACCCGGCGGCAAGCTGGGGTTCCCTGCTCAAGGATGGCGCGCAGGTCATCAACCCCTTCGAGAGCAAATGGTGGCTGCTGGCCTTCCCCGCCGCGCTCATGTCCCTGAGCTTGCTGGCGCTCAATTTTCTCGGCGACGGACTGCGAGACGCCTTCGATCCGAAGTCCGGGGACTGAGAGGGCGCCAAGATTATTTCATCATCTCACCGAGGCGCACCAAAGCACGGCCCAGTTTTGACTTCGGACGGCGCGCATGAGTCTGAAGCAGCACTTTGACAAGTGCGGCCAGCATTTCCCCAGTCGCCGGCGCGGACGCGATCCCGGCGTCCTCTTCGGGCAAGAATTCAAAAAGCCGCCCGGTAGTGTCGCCAAAATAGTCGCGCGCCACCAGCGCGTTGGACGCCTCATGCCGCGCCAGAAGGGAGGCGCGCGCCGGTCCGTCCATGTGCGAGTAGCTTTCATGCGGCTTCTTCGGGATGGAGGCCTGCAGGACGCGCCGCATCTCCCGCCTTTCCTCGGTGCCGAGGTGCGAGTTGCACTGCCGGGCGATCTCCGCCGCGATCCGGCTGTAGCCGGCGTTGGGGGCGGCATCACCCTGCCTCAATTCCAGCCCCGCATGACCGGCGCCGGTGATCTCGAAGAAGTCCTCCAGCAGGCTCTCACGCCTTGGCATGAAGCGCTTTTCGTAGCGCCGGACGATGATGTTTTCACGTCCGAAAACCTCCGCGTAGCTCTCCAGCAGCGCGTGCCAGTCGAAGACGAGGCCTGAAATCTGGTCGAGGAACTCCTCAAAGGTCAAAGTGTGCCCCTCATGAATCTTCTGGGTGTAGAGAGACTCGATGAACTCGTCCTGGCGCCTGATGTAAACAAGAACCGTGACCTTGTAACCGGCGGTGCAGCTCCTCATTCTGCGCGCGAAGTCGGGCGCGTTCCGATAGCCCAGAAGAGGGTCGCCGCACAGACCCTCGTTGCTCACCACAAGCGAGGATGCCTTTGCCGTGCGGAAGGCGGCAAGCTGGCCGGCGATCCGCGCGCAGAGGGAGGCGTCCATCTCCCCGAGTTCGAGCATGGCGCGCAGGGCGTCGTTGCACCTCGGCTGGGAGACGATGCCGCGCTTGTGGAGAGCCGCCCGGTTCTTGCGCAAAGCCCTCTGGATGGCCGTGCTGCCTGTCTTGTGAGTGCCGATGTGCAGCAGCAGGGAAGGTTCCCGGGCACTCTTGCGCGCCGCTTCGCGAAGCGCCGGAAGCCCCGCTTCGAGATCTGTTCCGATGTCACCCATCTGCTTTCTGGCCAGGGCCAAAGGTTTTTGCATGGCGGTGAGGTAGGCGACGGATTTGGGGAGTCAACTGGAAGCGCGGGGTGCGAATCAAAGGCGGCCAGGACTTTATGACGGCATGAAGCCGCGCTTTACGCGCCTTTGCAGCGTTCCAGCGCGCGGCTCCAGCCGGCGGTGAGAGCGCGGCGTTCAGCGGCTTTGATGCCGGGTTCGAAGCGCCTGTCGGCCTGCCACTGGGTGGCGATCTCGGCCTGGCTTTTCCAAAAACCCGCGGCGAGACCCGCCAGGTAGGCCGCGCCGAGCGCGGTGGTCTCCGTGACCTTGGGGCGCACCACCGGCACGCCGAGCAGACCAGCCTGGAACTCCATGAGCAGGTTGTTGTTGCTGGCGCCTCCGTCCACGCGCAGCTCGCGCAGTCTGACTCCCGCGTCAGCCTGCATGGCCTGGAGGATGTCCGACACCTGAAAAGCGATGCCCTCCAGCGCGGCGCGCGCGATGTGGGCGCGCGTGGTACCGCGCGTCATACCGCAGAGGATGCCCCGCGCGTGCGGGTCCCAATGCGGCGCGCCCAGCCCGGCAAAGGCGGGCACCAGATGCACGCCGCCCGTGTCCGGCACGCTGGCGGCCAGCGTCTCCACATCGGAGGATTTTTTGATGATGCCAAGACCGTCCCGCAGCCACTGGACGACCGCTCCGGCTATGAAGACACTGCCCTCCACGGCGAACACCGGCGCGGAGCCGCCGAGCTGCCAGGCCACGGTGGTGAGCAGATTGTTGCCGGAGGCGATGCGCTTCGCGCCCGTGTTCATGAGCATGAAGCAGCCGGTGCCATAGGTGTTCTTCACCATGCCCGGCTTCACGCAGACCTGGCCAAAGAGCGCCGCCTGCTGGTCGCCCGCGATGCCGGTGACGGGGATGGCGCCGCCAAGCAGGCCGGTATCGCCAAAGACGCCGCTGGAGGGCAGCACCTGCGGCAGCACGGAGGCGGGCACGCCAAAGAGCTTGAGCAACTCATCATCCCATGCTCCGCGCGTGATGTCATAGAGCATGGTGCGTGAGGCGTTGCTGACATCCGTGGCATGGACGCGGCCTCCGGTCAGATTCCACAACAGCCAGGTGTCCACTGTGCCAAAGGCCAGATCGCCTGCCTTCGCCAGTTCCTTGGCGCCAGGCACGTTCTGCAAAATCCAGCGCAGCTTTGTGGCGGAAAAATAGGCGTCCACCACCAGCCCGGTCTTGTGGCGGATCATCGCCTCGGCTCCGCGCGCCTTGAGCTGGTCGCAAAAACCCGCCGTGCGCCGGTCCTGCCAGACGATGGCGCGGCAGACCGGCTTTCCGCTGCGGCGGTCCCAGGCCACCGTGGTTTCGCGCTGGTTGGTGATGCCGATGGCGGCGATCTCCGCAGGTTTCGCACCCGCTTTTTTCACGGCCTCCCTCATGGTGCGCAGTTGCGTGGACCAGATCTCCTCAGCATCATGCTCCACCCAGCCGGGCTGCGGATAATACTGGGTGAACTCGCGCTGCGCGGTGGCAACGACTCCGCCAAGGCGGTCAAAAACGATGGCACGGCTGCTGGTGGTGCCCTGGTCGAGGGCGAGGATGTATTTTTTCATCGCGCGGATTCTGATGAATCCGGCGTTGCTTGGCGAGCACATTTCCGCGCATTACGCTCCTTCCGGCCTCCCCGGGAGAACAGGCCGCCTTATGAATCGTCCTTGGCAAAAGAAGCGGCGGGCGGCTACCATGCGCAAATATTGAATTCGCGTTTCCCAAATCATGCCGGCCGCCAGGCAAGTCCGGACTTCCCGGGCTTTCGGAGCTTTACCCCCGCGCTTTTTCTCCTGCTTGCGGCCTGGTCCGCGCATCCTCTTTGGGGACAAACCGACCGCGCGGAACTGACCCGGGTGAGGGAGGCGCTGACGCCGGCAACCGGTGAGGCGGCAGCGGGAACAACGCGGGCAAGGCTGCGCGGTGTCGTGACGGATGTCTCCGCCAAAAGGGACGAGTTTTCACTCCATGACGGTGACGCGTGCGTTTCTGTGATCGTGGGAGAAGGCGCGGCGGCGCCTGAATTCGGCATGGAGGTCGAGATCGAGGGCGTCGTGGTGGCGGAAATCTTCATGGATGGAAAGCGCGTGCGAATCAAGGCGGCAAAGGTCAGCGTGCTGGGAGCCGGCACGCTCCCGGAGCCTGAGGCGGTGAGAATCGAGGATGTCGCCAAATTCAAACACCTGGACCAGTGGGTGAGCGTGGAGGGCATGGTGCTCCAGGTGCGCTCCTCCATGTCTCTTTTCACCATCCAGATGGTGGACGATGCCGCCTCTTGCAATGTGCTCGTGCGCGACTGGCCGCGTGACGCGATCCCGCCGGACTGGATCGGCGGCAGGGTGCGCGTGGCAGGGGTGAACCGCGCGCATCTGCCGGGCAGCGGTTTTCTCTCGCTCACGGCATCGTCTCCGGATCAGGTGACGGTTTTGAAAACGGGCGTCGTTGACCCGCTGGATGCTCCTTCAGCCGCGCTGGAGGCTCTGCGCGGCGGCGAGCATGGAGGGCAGGAGCGCGTGAAGATCACCGGCACCCTGCTGGGGGCGACGATGGGAAATGTCTTCTATGCGCGCGGCGCGGGCGGCGGCGGTTTCTCCTTCTACATGCTGCACCCGATTGATGAGGACAAAAGCGGGCGTTTTTCCACGCCCATCATCATGCCCAAGGTCCAGCCGGGTGACGAGTTGGAAGTGACCGGCGTGCCAGGCAGGGGCGCGCCCGGCGTGCATCTGAACTTTGGCGTGGCGCGGGTGCTGCGCTCCGGCCCCGTGCCGGAGGCGCTGCCGTCGGACATCGCCGCCATCGCCGCCGGAGCGCATGTGCATGATCTGGTGCGGGTGCGGGGCAGGCTGCTGTCCGCCGATGACGTGCTCGTCGCGCCCGGCCGCTGGCGCACGACCATGCGGCTGGAGGCGGAGGGGAAAAAGATCATCGCCTTCCTGGACGCCCCGGCGCGCGGAACGCTGGCGCACCTGGAGGAGGATCATCTGCTTCAGTTGCGCGGCATTGTCACCGGTCCGCCGCATTTCCCGGAAATCCGGCTGTGGGCGCGCGCGCCGGAGGATGTTGAATCGCTCGGCATCGCCGAGGAGGTCGAGGCGCGCCGTCTGTGGACGGTGCTCGGAATCGCGGCCGCGGTCGTCGTCATGCTCTCCGGCTGGCTGCTGGTGCTGGTGCGGTCCCACGCGGCCGCGCGCGCGGCGAATGCCCGCCTGGAGACGCGCGTGGCGGAGCGCACGGCGGAGCTGGCGGCGGCTAAGGACGATCTGGCGCGCGCGCTTTCCAAGGAGCGCGAGCTCGGCGAGTTGAAGACGCGGTTTGTCTCGCTCGTCTCGCACGAGTTCCGCACGCCTCTCGGAGTCACGATGAGCGCGGTGGAGGTGCTGCGGCACTATCACGCGCAGGTTTCGGAGGAGAAACGCGCGGAGCTGCTCGACGACATTTTTTCCGCCACCATGCAAATGTCCGGCCTGATGGAGCAGGTGCTGCTGCTGGGCCGCGCGGAGGCTGGAAAGCTCGCGTGGAAGCCGTCCGGTCTGGATCTGCCGGAGCTGTGCGCCAAACTCGCCGAGGAAGCCGCCTCAGCCGCTCAGCACCGCTGCCCGATCACCCTCGACACCGGGGGTGATTTCACGGATGCGAGGATGGACGCGGCCCTGCTGCGTCATATCCTTGGCAACCTGCTGTCCAACGCGGTGAAGTACTCCCCGGAAGGCTCGCCGGTGGAACTCCGGCTGCGGAGCGAGGGCGGAGAGGCGGTGCTGACCGTGCGGGATCGCGGCATCGGCATCCCGGAGGCCGATCAGGCGAGGTTGTTCGAGGCCTTTCATCGCGCGACGAATGTGGGAGACACACCCGGCACCGGACTTGGCCTGCTGCTGGTGAAGCGCTGCGTGGAACTGCACCGCGGCAGCATCCGCCTGCAATCGCAGGAGGGAGCCGGAACCACCTTCACCGTCCGGCTGCCGCTGCGGAATGAGTGAGCCCGGAATGACGGCCGGCAAGCCTCAACCCTTGTCCATGCCATTTGATGGAGTGCAAAAAAAGGCGGCCCGTTGAGGGCCGCCGTGGTGGAGCGATTCGCGCTGCTACTGCTGTTTTGGCGCCGCGGGGTTGGCGGCGGGATCGGGCGCGGGTTTGACTTCGGTTTTCGGAAGCTCCGGCACGGCCACGGGAGGTGTGGTGACGCTGATGGAGGGGGGCTTGCTGTCGACTTCCAGCTTGGGCACAGGTGTGGCGGCGGACGGAGCAGGGGCGGCTGGAGCCGGAGCGTTCGGAACCGCCGGAGCTGGCGCCTCCTCGGTCTTGGCCTCGACTTTGACAATCTCGCTGCGTTTTTTGAAGAGGTTGTTGATGGTGTATTCGGACACCTCATACACCCAGCCGGCGAACTGCTGCTCCTTGGCGAGCTTTTCCTCCTTGGATTTCTTTTGCGCGGCGAACTCCTCGTCGGCTTTCTTCTTGTCCTCCTCCTTCTCATCCTTCACTTCCGGGCGCTTTTGGGGAATATCGGCGCTGACGGTGAAGCTGAGGTAATATTTGTCGCCGCCGTCCTTTGACTGTTTGGCGACCTGCACATCATAGGCAAAGCCGTCGAAGGTGGTGATCCTCGCCTTGGTCGCGCCTTTGAGCAGCTCGCCGGCTTTGTCTTTGGCATGGACGTCGTTGAAGGTGGGAGTGGAGAGCAGACTGCTGATGGAGAGCTTGGGGCCGTCCAGCGCCTCGCCGGTTTTTGCGTCGAGGAGGACATAGTCGGCGGCGCTCTCATCTTTGCGCCCGACTTTCCAGTTTTCCTTTTCATCGGGACCGGTGACGGCGATCTCCCGGATCTTCTGCACGTCCATGAATGCCTTGTCGAGCCAGGACTCCGGCTTGGCCTCGATGTCGTAGAAAGTATTGCTGACGACCCAGATGGTGTCGCCATCCTCGGGGATGCGGATGAAGCGCTGATTGCCGCCGCTGAAGGAGGTGCTGCTGACGCCGCCAGTGATGTCCAACTGCTTGCCGAGCACAAAGGAGGCGAGCAGCTTGTTTTCAGCGCCATAGATTTCCACCTGAGTGCCGACACCTTCGGCATTGTCGCCGGGAGGCTGGACTTCGATCTCGGACCAGGCGCCTTTTCCGACGATCTGCTTGCTGGCGATTTTTTGCTCGCGCAGCTCATTAAGCACGCGGCCGACGCGCTCAATGCTGGCGGAGTAACCGCCGCGCTCGGCCAGCCTGGCGCCTTTGCGGTCCTCGTTGATGGAGACGTTGACCTCGGCCTTGGAGTCCTTGATGCGGATTTTCTGGACTGCGGTGGGGTCGAGGCCGGGCAGCAGCAGTTCCCGGCTTTTCACGCCGCTGGTGGCGGCGGTGTTCAGAGTGGCGTTTTGCTGTTTTTGGTAAACCACGGCCGTGACGACGAGCGCGGCCAGCACGACCAGGAGGATGAGGATCTTCTTCATGGGTTTTGCGTGTGGGGTAAAAAGTGCGGTTCAAACGAGGGTCAGACTGCCGCGGTGGCGATGCGCCGGCGGATGGCCAGGAGGAGGCCCACCGCGATGACCAAAAGGGGAACGGCGAGCACGTTGAGCAGGGTGATGATGGATTCGGTGAAGGCGATCTGCTTGTTCTGGGTCTTTTTGATCTCGCGGATTTCCTTTTTGATGTCGGTCTGCTTCCTTTCCAGCTCCTCCATTTTTTTGACCTGGGCGGGATCAATAATCAAGGCGCCGTCCTTGACGCGCAGCGGTCCGATCTGCTGGGCGATCTCGTTGAGCTCCGTTTCGAGGCCTTTGAGCTTGGGCCGGTAGCCCCGCTCCACATTCTCGCGCAGTTCGTCCATTTTGGTGAAGGGCCTCTGGGTTGAGGCGCGGCTGCGGACCTTGAGAAGGTCTCCACCGCCGCTGAGGACTTCGATGGCGTTGAGCATGAGGGGCAGGTTTGAATTGGTGGCGATGAGGCCGCCTGTCATCGGGTCCTGCTGCACGCAGAAGGCGTCGTAGAGCATGTCGGCGTCCGAGAACAGGACGACCATGCCCTCGTTGTTGACGGACTCTTTGACCGTGCCGTCATCTTTGGGAGTCTCGTCCTTTTTCTCCGCCGCGTCCGCGGGCTTTTCAGGCTCGCTCTGAGCTTTGGGCGCTGCGGGGTCCTCCTGGGGGCCGCCGGTTTCGCCGCTTTCAGCGGGGCCTTTGGGCTTGCCGCCGGGGAAGGCGGTCTTGAATTTGCCGCTGACCATGAGGGCGAGCTGCTGGCGGCGGCCGCTGGGATTAAAGTTGGTGAGCGACTCCCGGCGCAGTTTTTCGGCGGCGGTGGTGTCAATCTTCTCGCTGGCCTCGGAGCTGGTGGCTAGCGCGGTGAATGCGAGGCCGTCCCTGCTCTCGGTTTCCAGCGCGCCGGCGGACATCATGAGCAGGGACTGCAAGTCGGCGGTGATGCGCTCGTCCTTGTTGATGGCCTCCTTGGGCAGCTTGAGTGCCACGGGATTTTGGCGGCCCTGCATCATGGAGCGGTAGTTCACGTCGGCGACGACGAGACCCTTGTCATAGGTGACTCCCCAGGCTTTGAGGAGGTTGGGCAGGTCGGACGCGGTGTTGATGACGCCGCCAGGCTGGCCGGTCATGGGGTTGGGCTGGCCGCTGTAGGCCTGGGCGATCCAGTTCTGCGGGTCCACCATGGCGATCACTTTGCCGCCTTTGAGCAAATATTGGTCAATGGCATATTCGGCCTGCTCGGTGATGTCGGCAGGATGGATGACGAGCAGGGTGTTGATGTCGGAGTCAATGGTGTCGCTGGTCATGGGGATGTCCCGCACCTCGTAGTCCATGCGCAGACGCTGGATGAGGATCCACGGCTCCTGGCCGCGCTGGCGCTGGAAGGGAAACATGGGGGAGCCCATGACGGGCATGGCGCTCATGACGCCGATGACGGTCTTGGTGTTTTTGGAGACCTTCTGGACGGCGCGGGCGATGTTGTATTCGAGCGCGGTTTCCTCGTTGGGGTTGAGGAAGGGAAGCACCTCCTTTTGCGCGGCGCTCTGGATGGCCATGCCGAGGTAGATGTTGTCACCTTCGGCGTTGACCTGCATGCCCTGGAGGTCGTCCTCGCGGGCGCGGTCCTCATCCTCGGTGTTGGGATTGGGGGCGAGCTTTTCGAGGATGACCTTTCCCTTGGCGGCTTTTTGGAACTCAAGGAGGAGGTCCTGCACGGTGCGGGCGTGGGTTTTGAGGATGGGCGGCATCACGCGGTCCTCGGTGGTGACGTAGTAGCGGATGGTGACCGGCTTGTCTGGATTGAGGCGGTCGAGGATGTTCCGCGTGCCGTCGGAGAGGGTGTAGAGTTTGTGCTCGGTGAGGTCGAGCCGGAAGTCGAAAAGGCCGAGGCCGCCGACGAGGAAGTTCACGGCCACGACAATGGCGATGACCAGCAGGGCCGTGATGCCCGCGGTGCCTTCTTTGCTGTTCAGATTCATGTTGAGTTCGCGGTTGGGGTTCTCAGTTCACGGATGAAAAAATCAGGCGCGCTTCGAGCGCAGGCCGAGGTGGGTGATGATAAGGGCTGTGACGATGACGGAGAGGAAGTAGAGCACGTCGCGGAAGATGAACTTGCCCTTCGACATTTCGAAGAAGTGGTCCATGAAGCTCAAATAGCTGATGAGACGCACGATGCTCTCCAGCGAGGCGGGGACGGTGCGCACCACGGTGTCAACGATGCCTGGGTAACCGATGAGAGTGAGCAGGATGCACAGCGCCACGGAGACGATGAAGCACACCACCTGGCTGCGGGTGTAGGCGCTGGCGGCGCTGGTGACGGCCAGGCAGCCGAGCGCGTACAGGTAGCTGGCGATGTAGCCGGTGATGATGGGGCCGAGGTCCGGGCTGCCCAGCCAGTAAACCGTGATCACCACCGGGAAGGTGAGCGTGAGGCCGATGAGCCAGACGAGAGCGGCGGCGACGAATTTGCCAATGATGGCCTGCCAGGGTGAAAGCGGCATGGTCATGAGCAGCTCGAAGGTGCCGAGACGGTGCTCCTCAGACCAGAGCCTCATGCCGACAGCCGGAGCCAGCACAATGTAAATCCATGGATGCCAGAAGAAGAACGGCTGGGTGAGGGAGGCGTTGTCAGTGTCGAGGAACCTGCCGAAAAAGAAGGTGAAGCCCATCGAGGCCAGCAGGTAGATCACCACAATGACGTAGAGCACGGGCGAGTTGAAGTAGGAGAGGAACTCCCGCTTGAAGATCGCCAGGGTGTTGTCCAGGTCGCGTTTGTTCATGATTGATTTGGAATGGGGGAAAGGGGTTGCGCTGCGGGGTGCGGTGTCACTTCACGGTGTCCGGCCGGGTGATGGCGCGGAAGACTTCGTCAAGCGTGCCGCAACCGGGAACGGATTTTTTCAACTCATCAGGCGTGCCGTCCGCGACGACGCGGCCGCGGTCAATGATGATGGCGCGCGAGCACGCGGCCTCCACCTCCTCCAGGATGTGGGTGGAAAAGATGATGGCTTTGTTTTGCCCCATTCGCTTGATGAGGCCGCGCACCTCGTGCTTCTGGTTCGGATCGAGACCGTCGGTGGGTTCGTCGAGGATGAGCACATCCGGGTCGTGAATGATGCTCTGGGCGAAGCAGGTTCGGTGGCGGTAGCCTTTGGAAAGGGTGTCCACGCTCTGGTTGCGGACGTTTTCCAGAAAGCAAAGCTCCAGCACGCGGTCTATGGCCCTGCTCCTGGCAGCGCCGTTCAGGCCGCGCATCTCCGCGCAGAAGCCGAGGAAGCTGGCCACCGTCATGTCGGAGTAAAGCGGCGCGTTTTCCGGCAGGTAACCGATGCTGCGTTTCGCAGTTTCCGGGTCTTCGAGCATGTCAACTCCGCCAATGCTGATGCTCCCGGCGGTGGGGCGGAAGTAGCCCGTGACCATGCGCATGGAGGTGGATTTGCCGGCGCCGTTGGG
>DDQZ01000078.1:137254-142021 GCA_002343505.1 Verrucomicrobiaceae bacterium UBA2429
GTGGATTTGCCGGCGCCGTTGGGGCCGAGGAAGCCGAGCACCTGGCCTTTCTCGACAGTGAAGGAGACGTTGTCCACCGCCACCTTGCTGCCGAACGTCTTTCGGAGGTTTTGCACTTGGATCATACTGTCACTCTGAGGGGTTGAGGGTTGGTTGGTTTGGGAGCGCCGTGTGACACAGCGGCCCAATTGCGCGTTCAAAAAACGCGCGGCCCGCTTTATGGTCGCCGGACGCTTGTTTGCAACCGGATTTTCCGTCAGTTCGCCAGTGGGAATGAGAACCGGCGCCGATGAATATTGGAAGAAGCGCGCTCCTATCGCTGCAATGATCCAGCAGCCCCGCTCTACAGCAGAAGCTCCTTGGATATGGGTTCATGACAGTCGCTTTCTTGTCATGATGGTCATGCGGCAATGACGCTTCATTCAGCCGCCAAATCGCCCGGCCTTGCCCGGCACTTCCCTCCCTTCCTGTTTGAAAAACAGTCAAAAAACACATGGCGGGTTGAACGGAAACTGCTGCAAGCACTGGAATTCCAAAGAAAGTTTCTTGATTCAAAGAGGCCGCTTTGATAAATTTTTCAAATTCGAGAACTTAATTTGCAAAAATTCTCACCACTGACAGATTCCCCATAATTATTAAACATCCCGAATGAAGGTCAACAACACCATCGTCATCTCTATCGGCCAAGCCGGAAACCAAATCGCCGCATCTTTTTGGAAAACCATCTGCCAGGAGCATGGTATTGACCCAACCACGGGCCAGCTTGTCCAGGGGAAGGCCCCCGCAGGCAATTGGAGCGCTTTTTTCTCCCAGCTTGGCGAATCTTCCAGCGGCAGTTTTGTGCCGAGGGCGGTGATGGTCGACCTGGAGCCAAGTGTCATCCAGCAGATCAAGGCGACGAGCGGCTCCCTCTTCAACCCGGCCAATCTCATCTCCCGCACCGAGGGCGCGGGCGGCAATTTCGCCGTCGGCTATCTGGGCGCTGGCCGGGAAGTATTGCCCGAGGTCATCGCGCGTCTGGATCACGAGATCGGCAAATGCGACAACGTCGGCGGTGTCATCGTGCTGCATGCGGTGGGTGGCGGCTCCGGCTCCGGTCTCGGCGCGCTGGTCATCGAGTCCATCAAGGAAAAATACCCGGAAACCCCCGTCTTGAGCTGCGCCATTCTGCCTTCGCCGCAAATTTCCTCGGTGGTCACGGAGCCCTACAACACGGTTTTCGCCCTCAACAGTCTGCGCCGCTCCGCCGACGCCTGCCTCATCTTCGACAATGAGGCGCTCTTTGAGCTGGCCCACAGGAAGTGGAACATCGAAAGCCCCACGGTAGACGATTTGAACCTGCTCATCACCGAGGCGCTCACCGGCCTGACCGCCTCCATGCGCTTCAGCGGCTTTCTCACGGTGGAAATCAGCCTGCGAGAGCTGCTCACCAACCTCGTGCCGCAGCCCAGCCTGCACTTCCTCATGTGCGCCTTCGCCCCGCTGACGCCGCCCGACCGCAGCAAGTTCGAGGAAATGGGCATTGAGGAGATGATCAAGTCCTTGTTCGACAACGGCTCCGTCTTTGCAGCCTGCTCGCCGATGGAGGGGCGCTTCCTCTCCACCGCCGTGCTGTACCGTGGCATCATGGAGGACAAACCCCAGGCTGACGCCGCGCTCGCCGCGATGCGCGAAAAACTGCCGCTCACCTACTGGATTCCCACCGCCTTCAAAATCGGCTACGTCGAGCAGCCCGGCGTCTCCCACCGCAAGAGCATGGTCCTGCTGGCGAACAACACCGAGATCGCCCGCGTGCTCGACCGCATCTGCCACAACTTTGACAAACTCTGGCAGCGCAAAGCCTTCGCCAACTGGTACCTCAACGAGGGCATGACCGAGGAGCAGATCAACGCCCTGCGCGCCTCCGCCCAGGAGCTCATCCAGAGCTACCAGGTGGCCGAGGAAAGCGGCGCCAAGGCGAAAGTCCAGGACGAGGGCGAGACCCTCGCCCGCCCCGCCGCCGCGCCAGCCAAAGCCGGGGGCATGAGCCTGCGCGACCTCGTGGACCGGCGCAACTGACCCGCGACCGCATCCCCGCACACCCCATCATTCAAGAAAAACCAGAGGAGACACACAGTGAGAGAAATTCTGAGCATCCACGTCGGACAATGCGGCAACCAGATCGCCGACCGCTTTTGGCGGCTGGCCTTGCGCGAGCACGGCCTCACCGAGGCGGGCACACCGAGGGAGGGGGCCAACACCGCCGCCAACACCAACATGGAGGTCTTTTTCCACAAGGTGCGCGACGGCAAATACGTCCCCCGCGCCGTGCTTGTGGACCTTGAGCCCGGAGTCATCGCCCGCATCGAGGGTGGAGACATGGCGCAGCTCTTTGATGAAAGCAGCATCGTCCGCAAAATCCCCGGCGCCGCCAACAACTGGGCGCGCGGCTACAACGTCGAGGGCGAGCGCGTGATTGACCAGATCATGAACGTCATTGACGCCGCCGCCGAAAAAGCGCCCGGCCTCCAGGGATTCCTGCTCACTCACTCCATCGGCGGCGGCTCCGGCTCCGGCCTCGGCTCCCTCGTCCTCGAGCGCCTGCGCCAGGCCTATCCGAAAAAGCGCATCTTCACCTTCTCCGTGGCCCCCTCGCCGCTGATCTCCGACTCCGCTGTCGAGCCCTACAACGCCGTGCTCACCCTTCAACGCATCCTCGACAACGCCGACGCCGCCGTGCTGCTCGACAACGAGGCGCTCTTCCGCATCGCCAAGTCCAAGCTCCAGCGCGCGCCCAATTACATGGACCTCAACCACATCATCGCTCTCATCATGAGCTCGGTGACCGCGTCCCTGCGCTTCCCCGGCAAGCTCAACACCGACCTCAGCGAGTTCGTCACCAACCTCGTCCCCTTCCCCGGCAACCACTTCCTCACCGCCAGCTTCGCCCCCATGCGCGCGCCCGGCCAGGAGGGGCAGGTGCGCATCAACTTCCCCGACCTCGCCCGCGAGACCTTCGCCCAGGACAACTTCACCGCCGCCATTGACTGGAACCAGGGCGTCTATCTCGCCGCCAGCGCCCTCTTCCGCGGCGACGTGCGCGCCAGGGAGGTGGACGAAAACATGGCCAGCATCCGCAAGTCCCTCAACTTCGCCAGCTACATGCCCGCCTCCGGCGGCCTCAAGCTCGGCCATGCCGAGGTCGCCCCCGAAGGCTTCGCCTCCAGCGGTCTCGCGCTGGTCAACCACACCGGCATCGCCGCCGTCTTCGAGCGCCTCATCAAGCAGTTCGACATCATGTTCGACAACCACGCCTACACCCACTGGTATGAAAATGCCGGCGTCTCCCGCGACATGATGGCCAAAGCCCGCGACACCATCTCCAACCTCGCCCAATCCTACCGCGACGCCAGTTGAGGCCGCCGCGCTTTTCCCTCCCCAGCCATGGACTCCAGCCAGATCGAACGGCTCATCGCCACCGCCTCCCGCAGCGTCGAGGAGGCGCGCCGTCTGGCCTATCATGACTCCTCCAAGCTCGGCCAGCTCGTCGAGCAGATCAGCGTCCTCGCCGACCTGCGGCAGAAAAACGGCGACTTCCGCAAGGCCGAGTCCCTTTACCGCGAGGCCCTCTACCGCGCCCAGGAGCTGCGCCAGCCGGACCCCGCCCTCGTCACCGGCATCCACTCCCTCCTGGCCCATCTTTACGACCGCTGGGGCCGCCCCGACCATGCCGCCGACTACTACCAGAAAGCCCTCGCCAGCGCCGAGGCCGCCGGCATCCTCGACAACGAAAACGTCGCCATCATCAAGAACAACCTCGCCATGCTCTTCAAGCAGATGCGCGACTACCCGAAAGCCGAGCGCTACTACCGCGAGGCCCTCGAAATCTTCCGCCAGTGCGACGGCGAGCACAGCCCCCGCGTCGCCAGCGTGCTCAACAACCTCGGCGTCCTCTACTACACCAACATGGATGTCGAGCACGCCCAGCAGATGCACGAGCACGCCCTCAGCATCCGCGAGAGCCTTGGCAACGACCAGATGGACCCCGCCGACCTCTCCCAGACCTACATCAACCTCGGCGCCGTTTACAAAGCCACCGGCGACTTCCGCAAGGCCGAGGACTGCGTGGACCGCGCCAAGCGCATCCGCGCCGGCATGAACGGCTTCCATCCCAATCCCCGCCGCGCCGCCGCCCTGCTAGTTGACAAGACGCTGTGAACCCGGCCTTCGAAAACCTCCGCCAGCTCTTGCGCCGCAGACTCGATGTCATCGCCGACACCGCCCTGCGGGAAAGCGACCCCGCAGAGCAGCTCCGCCAGCTTCGAGAAGTTTCCGAGGCCATCCAGGCCGAACACGAAAAGCTCCGCCCCGCCCTGCCCCCGCGCCTCAACCACTTCCTCACCCAGTCCAGCCTGCAAAAAGCGCTCGACTGGATTGAGCAGGAAGGGTGAGCCTGCCCGGTTGCGCCAGACCCCGACCCGGCGCACCGTTCCGCATGACCGCAGCAAGTCTCACACGACGCGACACACTCGGGCTGTTGCTCGGCGCGCCATTGGCTGCCGCCGGCAAGGACGCTCCGGTTTTCATCCAAAGCACCCGCATTGCCAAAGCGGCTGAATATTCGGCAAAACGCAAGGGCCTGGCCCTGCTCGTGCGCCAGCATGGAAAGCTGCTGCACGAGAGTTATCCGAATGGGGCGAAGCCCGGCGAGACACGGCGCATTTACAGCGGCACCAAGGCCTTCTGGGGCCTCGCCATGCTCGCCGCCGTGGAGGACGGCATTCTCTC
>DDQZ01000080.1 GCA_002343505.1 Verrucomicrobiaceae bacterium UBA2429
CCGTCAGTCCCGCCACCACGCTCAGGTCGCTGACCTGCCAGCACCCAGACAAATTCAACGTCTTCAAGCTTGTCAGCTCGGCCAGTTGCGGTGGCAGGCGTTCCAGTTTCAAAAGCCCCTCCATAGAGAGGCTTTTAGTCCCTGCGATCCGCTCGAACTCAATTTGCCCCTCGGCTAATTTATACTCTTCGTCAGCAATGGACATGGGGCGGGATTCAAGACGCGGCGCGGCGCTTTGCCAGCGTTCTTTTGGCGCGCGGCCCCCGCCCTCCGGCTTTGCTGACATATCGCCAGCCTGCCTGCCGTTCACGCGCCATGCTCCGCGCGCTCTTTCTCTGCATCACCGTTTTCGCCACCGCCAGCATCCCTGCGGCGGACCGGCCCAACATCCTGCTCATCCTCACCGACGACCTCGGCTTTTCCGACCCCGGCTGCTACGGCTCGGAGATCGAAACGCCCGTGCTGGACCGCCTGGCGGCGGGCGGCATGCGCTTCACACAGTTTTACAACACCGCCAAGTGCCACTCCTCCCGCGTCAGCCTGCTCAGCGGGCGCTGGTGCCGGCAGGCGGGGGATGAGAGCCTGGCGCGCGCGGTGATCCTGCCCGAGGTGCTCCAGCCCGCCGGCTACTTCACCGCCATGACCGGCAAGTGGCACCTCTCGCAGCAGCCCACCGACTTCGGCTTCCAGCGCTACTTCGGCCACCTCTCCGGCGCGTGCAGCTATTACAAGGGCGACAAAACCTTCCGCCTCAACGGCCAGCCCTGGCAGGTGCCGGAGCAGGGCTTTTACACCACCGTGGCCAAAGTGGACCACGCGCTGAACTTCCTGAATGAGGCGCGCGAGGAAAAGAGGCCGTGGTTTCTTTACCTCGCCTTCAACGCCCCGCACGCGCCCCTTCAGCCGCTGGAGGCGGACTATAAGAAATATCTCGGACGTTATGACTCCGGCTGGGACAAGATGCGCGCGGCACGACTCGCGAAGCAGCGTGAGCTTGGCCTTTTCCCATCCGGCACGGAGCCCGCGCCGCGCCCCGAAAACATACCGGCATGGAAAAGCCTGAAGCCTGAAATCCGCGACTGGGAAGCGCGTCGCATGGCGGCGTACGCGGGCATGATAGACCGCGTGGACCAGGAGTTGGGCCGCCTCGTCGCCGACCTCGAATCCAAGGGCGAGTTGGAGAACACGCTCATCCTGTTTTTCTCCGACAACGGCGCCTGCCCCTACGACCGCGCGAGCAGCGGCATGGACGCGGAGCCTTTTGACGGCGTCACCTCCTGGAGCGACAGCACCGGCTGGGCCTGGGCTCGGAACTCGCCCTTCCGCTACTACAAGCAGAACCAGTTCGAGGGCGGCATCACCACACCCGCCATCCTGCACTGGCCTGCGGGCATCAAGGCCGCCCCCGGCACCATCGTCAGCACGCCCGCGCACCTCGTGGATGTGCTGCCCACTGTGGCGGACATCTGCGGCGCGCAGGTGCCGGAGAGCCATCCGGGGCGCGAGGTCGCACCGCTCGCGGGCATTTCCCTGAAGCCCGTGCTGGCAGGCGGCGAGATCAAGGAACGCCCGCCGATTCACTTCCTCTTCAGCAACGACCGCGCCCTGCGCGATGGCGACTGGAAGCTGGTGTCCTTTCAAAGCGAGCCCTGGGAGCTTTACAACCTCGCGGAGGACCGCACGGAACTCCACGATGTGGCCGCGCAACATCCCGACATTGTCGCGCGCATGTCCGCGCAATGGCATGAGATGACCGCCGACGTGCTGCGCGCCCCTCCCAAAGAGCGCGCCCCTGTGGCTGAAAAAGCCGGCGGCCATGTTCATCGGGAATGGTCCATCTACACGGGTGAAAACGGCGCCGTCACCAGCTCGCGCGGCATGGCCGGCACCACCGCGCGCAAGAAAAGCGCCGCCACAGGAAAAACGCTGTCCATCCGCGCGCGGGTGGGCACCAAGCTCCGAGTGGAAGGCGGCGAGCTGATCCTCGAATGCAGCGGCGATGACCCCGGGCTGGCTTTTGACAACCTCGGAGCGCTGCCCTCGCCCGGCCCCTACGAGCTGAGCTTTCGCGTGCAAAGCCGGGCCAGCGGCGACGGCGAAGTCTATTTCACCACCGATGCCAAGACCAAGCTGCCAGCGGGCAGGCATGTGGAGTTCGAGGTGGTTCACGACGGAGCATGGCACGAGATCAAGCTGCGCCTCGACACAACCGAGACTCTGCACAGCATGCGGCTCGATCCCTGCGCCGGTTCGGGCAGCGTGCGCCTCGGCGGCCTGGAACTGCGGGACACAACGGGCAAAGTCTTGCGCGCCTGGCCGTGAACCAAGAAAATGCGAGCACTGACGCTTCGAGAAGGCGGACTTGATGAGGGTGCCCGGGGCAGGATCAAACGCCAGCGCTGTTGAATGGCGTTTTTAGACCTTGACGCGCCTCTTGATGATCAGCATTACTGCGGCGGTTCTTCCAGCCTGGAAGCACATCATCCTCCCGTAGCCAAGTTCCACTTCCTTTATCATGATCTCAGGAGTCTTCTCCCGCGCTTCCCTCCTCATGCGTCCCTGGCTGGCCGTGCTCATCACCACATCTGCCCTGACAGCGCAGGGCCAGGTTTCCCTGGACACTCCGGCGGCATCGCGCGGAGGCAGAATTGTCCAGGCTGTGGATGTGCAATTCCAAGGCGCGGCGGCGTTGGACCCTGACCGTGTGCGCGCCCAGATGTCCACCCGGGTCGGGGAGCCCTACTCGGACGAGGCCGTCGAGCGCGACCTGCGCAATCTTTATCAAACCGGCGCGGTGGAAAACGTGGACATCCAGGCCGTCAATGTGTCCGGCGGAGTCAGGGTCGTGGTGACCATTTACGGGCGCGGGGGCATTGGCGAGATTGGCTTTGTCGGCAACGCCGCCTTTGACAATGACAAGCTGCGCAAGGAGATCGAAGTCAAGGTGGGTGATCCGGTGGATGAGATCAAACTGGCCGCCGCGCAGCAGAAAATCCTGGACCTCTACACGAAGAAAGGCTTTTCCGACGCCCTCGTCACCTACGAGACCCAGCCTTCGACCAAGCCCGGCTTCACCAGCGTGCTCTTTAAAATCGAGGAGGGCGGCAAGGGCCTGATCGGCGACATCCGCTTTGAAGGCAACTCCGCCATCGGCGACCGCAAACTGAGGTCGGCTTTGACTTCCAAGGAGAAGACCTTCTGGCGCTTGTGGGGCAAGGCCGGCAAGCTGGACAACCAAGCCGTGCTTGAGGATGTGCGCAAAATCGAAACCCTCTATCAGGACCAGGGCTATGTGTATGTGAAAGTGGGGTATCGCCGGGAGGTCGTCAGTTCCGACCGCGTGGCGCTGGTCTTTGAGATCAACGAGGGCGGGCAGTATGAGGTGGCGGATGTTGCCTTGGAGGGCGTGACACTATTCTCCAAGGATGAACTCACCCCCGCCATCCTCACCGAGGCCGGCCAGACCTACTCAGGCACCGAGGTGCGGGGCGATGAAAAGATGATCCAGGATTATTACGGCTCACGCGGTTACGCCGATGCACGGGTGGAAACCCGCCTGTCGGATGCCGGTCCAGGCCGTTTGAATGTCACCTTCAGCGTGTATGAGGGTGAAAAATCCTTCATCCGCAAAATCAACATCAGCGGCAACACCAAAACGCAGGACCGGGTCATCCGCAGGGAACTGCCCCTGACTCCGGGCGATGAGTTGAACACCGTCCTGCTCGAAACCTCCCAGCGCAGGTTGCAAAACCTCAACTACTTTGAGGGCCCGGGAGAGGCGAACCCCCTTACCGTGCGTCCAGTGAGCACGGAGGTTCCCGGTTTCAAGGACATTGAAGTCAACGTCACCGAGAAACCCACCGGCACGATCAACTTCGGCGCGGGCTTCAGTTCGATCGACAGCATCGTCGGTTTCATTGACGTGACGCAGACGAACTTCGACATCTCCGACTGGGGCGACTTCCGCGGAGCCGGCCAGCGCTTCAACATGAACATCCGCTTCGGTCCGCAGCGCCAGGACTTCAATCTTAACTTCACGGAACCGTGGTTCATGGGGCAGAAGCTGGCCCTCTCCACCGAGCTGTTTTACCGCAACATGTTCTATCTTTCCGACCGCTTTGACCAGACCAACGCCGGTGCCGCCGTCAGCCTGCGCAAGCCGGTTGGTGACCATGCCTACATTGAGGGCATGTACACCCTGCAAAGCATCGAGATCGACGTGGACCGCCGCCGCAGCACCACGCAGGTTCTGCGTGACGAGGACGGTTCGTTCACCCAGAGCAAGCTGGACTTCGCTTTCGTGCATGACACCAGGGACGACATCTTTATCACCCGCAAAGGCCACAAGTTCGAGACCGGTCTCATGGTTTCAGGACTAGGCGGCGATGCGGAAGTGTGGGGAGCACACGTCGGGGGCATCCAATACATCACCATCCCAGGCGACGGCATTGTGAGCTTCGAAGGCATGCTCCGCCATGTGGATGCCTGGGGTTCCGGGGATGTGCCGATTTTTGAGCGCCAGTTCCTCGGCGGCGCCAACAACGTGCGCGGCTTCGACTTCCGCGAGGCGGGTCCCAAGGATGTCTCCGGCGAGCCGGTGGGCGGCAGCACATCCCTGTTTGCCAGCGTTGAATACACCTTCCCGATCATTGAGAAAGTGCGTGGCGCGCTCTTTTACGACCTGGCCTACATCACCACGGATGTGGAGGCCCGAAACGGCGTCAACGCGGCCGGTGTCCGCAACGGTGGTCCCATCGTCGGCGACGGTGAAATTTACTCCAACATTGGCATCGGCGTCCGCATGTTCCTGCCCATAGGCCCGATCCGCCTTGATCTTGGCGTTCCCGTCCAGCACGACAAGTTCACCGGCAACAGCCCGAAATTTCAGTTCAACATGGGCTATAAATTTTGATCCAACCCCTCCTTCAGCCCACCCCCACCACAAGTATGCTTCGTTTTTCGATCCTCATTCTCACGAGCGCCTTTCTGACGTCCGCTCCGGCGGCGGATCTCAAATTTGCCGTGGTTGACATGTCCAAGGCGTTTTCCGAATTTCAAAAAACCCAGGAAGCGGCGGACAAATTCAAGGGCAATGTTGAAAAAGCGCAGAAGGAGATGAACGATCGGTGGGCCGTTTACAAGGGCCTCATGGACACCATGCAAAAGCTGAAAAAGGAAATCAGCGACCCCATCAGCTCGCCGGATGTCCGCAACAAAAAGGCGGGCGAGTTCGAGGAAAAGGCAAGGGAGGCGCGCGCGCTGGAGCAGGAGATCACCGAGGCGCAGAACCGGCGGACCAACCAGCTCAAGCAGGAGGACGTGGAAATCCGCCGCGACCTCTACGCTGAGATCGTCGCCGTGGTCAGGGATCATGCCAAGGCGCAGGGATTCGATTTTGTGTTCGACAAAACCGGCGCGAGCCTGTCCACAGTTCCTGTTCTGCTCTATTACAAGGACGCGGCGGACATTACCGACCAGGTCATTGTCGAGTTGAACAAGAAGCGGGATGCCGCTCCCGCAGCCGATGCTCCCGCCGGAGCAGCCGCCGGCAAGCCGTGACGACAAGCTTTCTCGAAAGGCACGCCGTTGCACGTCGGCGTGCCTTTTTTTATTCCATACGAGCATGAGTTCTAGCATTCCCCTCAACAAGCTGGCGGAGCTGGTCGGTGGCGAGATCCTCCGTGGTGATCCCCGGACACCGATCAGCGGCCTCAACTCCATCGTTGAGGCGCAGCCCGGCGAGGTCACCTTTCTCGGCAACGACCGTTATGCGGAGGCGCTCGCCACCACCCGCGCCTCCGCAGTGCTGGTCGCCAGGTCGGCCAGGCTGGCTTGCGGCATGGCGGCCTTGATCGCTGTGGAGAACCCCACTCTGGCATTCTCCACTGTCATCCGCCATTTCATCCCGGCGGCGGCTCCTGCGAAACCCGGAGTGCATGCCTCGGCGGTCGTCGCGCCGGGCGTCTCGTTCGACGCGGGAAAAGTCCACATCGGTGCCTGCTCCATCGTGGAGGAGGGGGCCTCCCTGGGCGATGGCTGCGTCGTCCACGCGGGCGCGTTCGTTGGCAAGGGCGCCAGTCTCGGTCCGTCATGCGTGCTGCATCCGAATTCCACGGTCAGGGAGCGCTGTGTTCTTGGCGCGCGCGTCATCATTCACGCGGGAGCGGTCATCGGCTCGGACGGTTTCGGCTACGAGTGCACCCAGGGCCGTCATGTCAAAGTGGAGCAGGTGGGCATCGTGCGGTTGGACGACGATGTCGAGGTCGGGTCCTGCGCGACGATAGACCGCGCGCGCTTCGGCCTCACCTGGATAGGAGAGGGCACGAAAATTGACAACCTGGTCCAGATCGCCCACAACGTGGTCATCGGGAAACACTGTGTCATCGTCTCCCAGGTCGGCATCGCCGGCAGCACGCATGTCGGTGACCGTGTCACGCTCGCGGGCCAGGTCGGAGTCGCCGGTCATCTTGAGATAGGCTCCGGCGTCACGGTTCTCGCCAAGTCCGGCGTCACCAAAAGCATCACTGAACCCGGCGTTTACACAGGATTTCCGGCAAGACCGTTGATCGAGGGACGAAAGCTGATGGCGCTTCCGGCAAAGATTCCAGACATGCTCGCGCGCCTGCGCGACCTGGAGCGCAGGCTTTCCGAGATGGAGTCCGCCGCGAAGGATGCCTCGTCATGAGCAGCGCGCCCGCCCTTTCCGTCGTCGTGCCGCTTTACAACGAGCAGGACAATGTGGCACGGCTCCAGGAGGAGATCGCCGCCGCGCTCCGGGGACTGGATTACGAGGTGGTGCTCGTGGATGACGGCAGCACCGACGGCACAGTGGCGCGCGTCCGTCCGGACGCGCGGACGCGGCTCGTCGAATTTGAGAGGAACGCCGGCCAGAGCGCCGCCATGCACGCGGGCATTCATGATGCGCGCGGGGCCGTCATTGCCATGCTTGACGGCGATCTTCAGAACGACCCGGCTGACATTCCCGCAATGCTAAACCGGCTGGATGAAGGCTGGGATCTTGTCTGCGGATGGCGCGTGAGCCGCCAGGACTCTATGTTCAAGCGGCTGCAAAGCCGCGTGGCCAACACCGTGCGCTCCCGTTTCGTCCGGGACCATGTGCATGACACGGGATGCACGCTCAAAGTCATGCGCAGGGAGTGCCGCGAGGCGCTGCTTCCCTTCAACGGAATGCACCGCTTCATCCCCGCGCTCGTCGCCGCCATGGGCTGGCGTGTCACTGAGATGCCCGTGAGTCACCGCCCGCGCCTGCATGGCGCCAGCAAATACGGCTTCGGCAACCGGGCCTGGCGCGCAACCATGGACATGTTCGGCGTGCGCTGGTTGAACAGCAGGCGTGTGGTCGCGCGGCGCAAAGATTCATCCTTTCCATCTTGACCCGCGCGGTCCGCCGCATTCATGCTGGATGAAATGAACGCCCAGCACGCGGAATGAACCTGCGCGAACAACTTCGAATCCTCCTCCCGGAGATCCTGCCCGACGATCCCGACCAGGCCATCAAGGGCACCGAGCTCATCCGCATGGTGCGGCTGCGGCTGGCCGGGGATTACAGTGACGCCACGCTGCGCTACCACTTCTCCATTCTGTCCTACGACTCCACCTCCCCTATTGCCAAGGTGGATCAGGGCCAGGGATACTACCTGCGCCAGGCCAGGCGCGCGCCGGACTCCACATCGGAGGCGTATCTGTCCTTTGCGGCGGGGCCGGAGGGGGATGCAAGAGTGGCGCGTTTTTTGCGCCTGCTGGCCATCTATGAGCGGCGGAGCCTGCCGTTGGCGCAGCACCCCTTTCAGTTGAATGGACGGGGCCGCGAGGAACTGGAAGTGCGGGGGCATTGGGACATCCCTGACCTCGTCATTGCCGAATGGGATCTGGAAACCGGGGCGGACGACAATGTCACGCGTTTCGACTCCGCCATGATCAATCTGCGCCGGCATCTCGGTGGTCCCGAAGCCGGCATCACAGGCGTGCAGATCAAAAGCGGCGTCACCCTGGAGAACTGCCGCGCCGAGTTTTTTCAGACCCTCAGCGCCACAAGCTGGACACTCCAGAGCGAGATGGTCGTGGCGGAGCCGCTCAACGACGAAGCCCTCGTCAGGGCGCTGCGCTCCCTGGGCAGCCAGTTCGGGGTTGGCATCAGCAGCCTTGGCATCAACACCGCCCAGCTCGACGAACTGCCCTCCGCCGCCGACATCACGAGGATGAGTGCCGCAGAGTTCGACAGCGTGCTCGCCAAGCTGCGCCCCCAGCGTGTGACAGCGCCGCAGTTGCGCCAGCGAATGGATTGGACGGCACTTTCCTCCCTCAGGGAGAAGCACGCCAGTGTCGAGGAACTCATCCGATGGCTCGGCGGCAGTCTGGCCGCCGGGCGCCCGGCGGAGCGGTGAGCGGCCCGCTCACTCCAGGCCGCGCGTGTCGTTGAGCTTGGCGCCGGCCAGGATCATTCCACCCTGCTTCGCGCCTGTGAGATCCGCCGCGATGAGGTCCGCGTCTGTGAAGTCCGCTCCCGTCAGGTCAGCCCCGTCCAGCCGCGCGCCGGAGAGGTCCGCTCCGCGCAAATTCGCCCCGGACAAGTTCGCGCCGCTGAGCGTGACCCCGCCCAGGTCCGCCCCGCCTAGATCTGCGCCCGTGAGATTCGCACCTTCGAAGGTCGCTCCGCTGAAGTCCGCGCCTGAAAGATTCGTCCCCGCCAAATCCGCGCCATCGAAGACCGTGCCGACAAACTGCGCCCTGGCCAGGTTCAGTCCGGCCAGATCGTGGCCGGAAAGGTTCAGACCAGTCTCGTCAATACGCCTGCCTTGCGCGCCTGAAGATTCGAGCCAGAGCGCGTGATCCGACAATTCCTGGGTGGTGATGGAAGCCATGCGTGGATATGACCTGCGGACCCGCCCTGGCGCAAGAAACAAAATGAACCATCCATGACCGTTGAAGCGGACGGCCGCTTGTCGCAGGCGCGCGAGTGCTCCATGCCTCAATACAGGCTAAAAGGCCGCGACCTCGCGCGTTTGAGTGTCATGTCTCCGGCCACGCCTCCGTTCGTCTCCCGCCGCCGTCTTCTTGGCGGAGCGGCGGCTGTCCTGCCCGGCGTGGCATTTTCCCATCTGCTGGCCGCTGAGCATGATCCGGCGGGGGCGGCGCATTTTCCGGCGAAGGCAAAGCGGGTCATCTGGCTGTTCATGCATGGCGGCCCGAGTCATGTGGATCTTTTTGATCCCAAGCCGGAACTGGTCCGCCACGCTGGAAAGCCCCTGCCGGAGAGCCTGGGCGCGGTCGAGACGCGGCGGAAGGTGGCGGAGAATCCCTTGTTAGGCCCCGTTAAGCCGTTTCGAAGGCACGGGGCTGGCGGCATCGAGATCAGCGGGTTCCTGCCGCGCATGGCGGAGCTGGCGGATGAGATGTGCGTCATCCGAAGTTGCCACGGGGACAGTGTCAACCATCCGCAGTCGGTTTATCAGATGAACACCGGCTCCATTTTGATGGGCAAGCCGAGCCTGGGAAGCTGGGTGTCCTACGGCCTCGGCTCCGAGAACGCGGACATGCCCGCCTTTGTCGTGATGCCGGACCCCGGCGGTGGGCTGAAAGGCGGACCGCCTGCCTGGGGCAGCGCCTTCCTCCCCGCCACCCACCAGGGCACCACGCTCAGGCCGGGGGAAAATTCCATCCTGCATCTGCGCCCCGCCGGGGGGCAAAGCATCGCGCGCCAGCGCTCAACGCTGGACCTCGTGAACCGGCTGAACCAAGCGCACCAGTCCGCGCGCGCGGAGGACACGCATCTCGATGCCCGGATGCGCGCCTACGAGCTGGCCTTCCGCATGCAAAGCGCCGCGCCGGAGGCGGTGGACCTTTCGAAGGAGTCGGACGCGACGAAAACTCTCTACGGCCTGGACCAGCCGGTGACGCGCGAGTTCGGCACGCGCTGCCTGCTGGCGCGCCGGCTCGTGGAGCGCGGCGTGCGGTTTGTGCAGCTTTATTCCGGTGACACGAATGGCTGGGATGCCCATGAGGATGTGCTGAAAAACCACACTGACTACTCAGCGCGCACCGACCAGCCCGTCGCGGCGCTCATTCTCGATCTCAAGCAGCGCGGCCTGCTCGATGACACCCTTGTCATCTGGGGCGGCGAATTCGGCCGGATGCCGATGAGTGAAAAGGGCACGGGCCGTGATCATAATCCCTGGGGTTACACCACGGTGCTTTTCGGCGCGGGTGTGAAGCGCGGCCATGTCCACGGTGCCACGGACGACTTCGGCCTGCGCGCGGAGGTGGACAAGGTGCATGTGCATGACCTGCACGCCACCATCCTGCATCTGCTCGGAGTGGACCACGAGCGCCTCACCCATCGTCACAACGGCCGTGACGAGCGCCTTACCGATGTCGCCGGCAATGTGGTGCGCGGCATCCTGGCCTGAATCATGAAAGCGCTCCCTGTCATCCTGGCCTGAATCATGAAAGCGCTCCCTGTCATCCTGGCCTCCCTTGTCCTGCATGACGCGGTCCATGCCAGAGCCATTCGCGCCTCCGCCGACCCGGTGCGGGACGAGCCTCCGATCACGGAGGATGAGCGCGGGCACTGGTCCTTCCAGCCCCTGGCTTTCCCCGTCAAACCCGCGCGCAGCGGGCAGGCACGGGGCGCGTCCGCGGAACTCGACGGCTTGATTGAAAAGCGTCTGCTGGAGGCCGGTCTGACCCGCTCCGACGAAGCCGATGCCGCCACGCTCATCCGGCGTCTGTCCTTTGATCTCACGGGTTTGCCGCCGACTCCCGAGGAAGTGGATGCCTTCATCAAGACGTGCGCCCGGGACAAAGACACGGCCATCCACGCTCTGGTGGAGCGCCTGCTTGCCAGTCCGGGTTATGGCGAGCATTGGGCGCAGTGGTGGCTCGATCTTGCGCGCTTCGCCGAGACCGACGGCTTTGAGCATGACAAGGAAAGGCCGCGCGCATGGCAATACCGCGACTGGGTGATCCGCGCGCTGAATGAAGACATGCCTTTTGATGAATTCGTGCGCCAGCAAATCGCCGGCGACCTTCTGGACGGAGGAGAGCCGGCCGCCACGGGCTTCCTTTTCTCCGGTCCGGACATGCCCGACCTCAACAATCAGGACGAGCGCCGCCATGTCGTGCTCAATGACATCACCAGCACCACGGGGTCGGTCTTCCTCGGCCTCACCGTCGGCTGCGCCCAGTGCCACGATCATGCCTACGATCCTCTCAGCCAGGCCGACTTTTACCGGTTGCGCGCGTTTTTTGACAACACCGTCCTCACCGCGAGAGACAAGCCGCTCGGTCCGCAGGTGCGTGTCTTCACCGAGGGAGTGCCCGCCAGCACGGTCTTCGTCCGCGGCGAGTTCCGCCGGCCCGGCCCGGTGATCCAGCCCGGCTATCCGCGCATCGCCGGTGGTCTGGACCAGCCTGCCGGGGACCGCGCCGCGCTGGCCCGATGGATCACGCGCGCGGACAACGCGCTTTTTTTGCGGGCCACGGCCAACCGAGTCTGGCAGCAGCACTTTGGCCGCGCCATCGCGCCGACACCCGCCGATCTGGGCAGGCAAAGCCCGCCGCCCACGCATCCCGAGCTTCTCGACTGGCTGGCTGCCGAACTGCCCCGCCAGGGCTGGAGCTTGAAGCGCCTGCACAAGGCCATCGTTCTCTCCCAAACCTTCCGTCAGGCCACGCCTCCGCCCGGCATGAGCGGGGAAGCCATCGGCCTTTATGCCGCCATGCCGCGCAAGCGTCTGACCGGCGAGATGCTGCGCGACAGCTTGCTCGTGATCACAGGACAACTCAACGCCAGGGCCGGCGGTCCCGGTGCGCGCCTGCCTCTGCCTGCGGAGATCAGCGGCACGCTTTTGAAAAAGCAGGCTGAGGCCACCCTGGATGAGAGCGAGCTGCGCCGCCGCAGCATCTACGCCTTCGCGCGCCGCAACGCGCGGCACCCCATCTTTGACCTCTTTGACCGGCCCGATGCGCTGGTGACGTGCTCGCGCCGCGAGACTTCGACCACGGCTCCGCAGGCCCTGCTGCTGATGAATTCCGAGCTCACCCAGGGCATTGCCTCCACCCTCGCCGGGCAGGCTTTGGCCGCCTGCGGTTCGGACATGGGCGCAATCGCTGATTTCGCGGTCCGGCGCTGTTTTTCCCGCGCGGCGTCAGCGGCTGAGCGGGACGCGGCGCGGCAGTTTCTGGACGGGCAGACCGCCCTCGCTCCCTCCTTCCAGGATGCCGTGGCCGACTACTGCCTGGCCTTGATCAACTCGAACGAGTTCGTGCATGTGGATTAGGCGCGCTCATCCGGCGATCATGCACCAGCCGAGCGCGAGGACAGGCCCAAGCACGAGGGTCAGGAGGCCGGGCGCCAGGTAGTCGGTGCCGCGCAGGCGTCCGCTGGCGTAGACGATGGCGTTTGGCGGAGTCGAGATCGGCAGCGCCATCGCCGTTGAGCAGGCCAGCGCCACCGGCACGACGAACATGGTCACATCCGCGTCTCCGCCCATGGCCTGGGCGATGACGAGTGTCACCGGCAGGAGGATGTTCGCGGCAGCCGTGTTGCTCATCAAATTCGAAATGCCCCCCGCGATCAGGCAGAGCACCAAGGAGGCCTGCCAGGACGGCATTTCCGCCTGCTGCACCAGCCCCGCCAGCCACTCGGCCAGCCCCGACTTTTCAATCCCCACACCGAGGGAAAGCCCGCCTGCCAGCAGGATGAGCACATCCCAGTCAATGGCGCGCATGTCCTGCTTGCGGATCACCCCGGCCATGGACAGCGCCACGATGGGCACAAAAGCCACCACACCGGTCGGAATGCCGTGCCACTCCCCGGACATCCACAGCAGCACCGTCACGGCAAACACGGCCAGCGTCAGCAGTCTCTGCCAGCGGCGGACTCCCGAACCCTCCCTTGGCGCCTCCTGCAGCGGCGGCAGCGTGGATTTTTCACGGATCAGAGGCCGCGCCAGCAGGGCCCACACGACGGCGAAGAGCAGCAGCGCGGGTGGCAGCGCCAGAAACACCCAGCGTAGAAAATCCACAGGAGCATCGTCCTCCAGAAGCGCCGCGGCGATGGCGTTCGGCGGAGTGCCGATGATGGTTGCCATGCCGCCCAGGTTTGCCGCGCAGGCCAGTCCTAGCAGCAGCGCGCGCGCCGTCTTCGACCCCTCAGGCAGGCTTGCCAGCGCCGGGCGCAGCATCGCCAGCATCATGGCCGCCGTGGCAGTGTTCGACATGAACATGCTGAACACAAAAGCCAGCGCCATGACCGCCGGCAGCAGCCGTGACGGGCTGCCCCGCGTCCACGCCAGCACCCTGCCCGCCACATGCCGGTCCAGGCCCGTGCGCTCCGCCGCGCGCGCCAGCACCAGGCCGCCAAAGAAAAGCCACATCGGCGGACTCGACCACGGCCTCACATAGTCCTCCCATGCCTTCGAGTCGCCCGTCTCCGCCAGCACGCCGCCCTCGCGTCCCAGGGTGATAATTTGCAGTCCGATCACCAGCAGCGCCACGGCGAACGCGGGGATCGCCTCAGTGATCCAAAGTCCCGCCCCCAGCATCACGATGCCCAGCGAGCAGCGCCCCGCGTCCCCCAGCCCGGGATGCTCCGGCCATGCCGCCGCCGCATAGGCAGCCAGCGCGCAGAGACTGAACTTCAGCACCGCCCGGCCAGAGTCGAACTCGAACCGCCTCATCAAACGGTGAATTTCATTGCGCGTGTCCAGCATGGCATTTCTTCAGTGCATCCCCGCTTGTCCTCAAGCAAGGATTCAGCCAGAAAGCATTCACCTATCCGCAATCCCCATGCCTCCGCGCAAATTCCAGCCCCACCCTTTCAGCTATCATCAAGAACTGGACCTGGTCATTGAAAACCTCGCCAACGAGGGGCGCGGCGTGGCGCGGGTGGACGGCTGGGTGGTCTTTGTCTCCTTCGCGCTTCCAGGCGAGCGTGTCCGCGCGCGCGTGTTCCGCAACCACAAGAACTACTCCGAGGCTGACCTCGTCGAAGTCATCGAACCCTCGCCCGACCGTGTCGAGCCTCGGTGCGCGCTCTTTGGCCAGTGCGGCGGCTGCCAGTATCAGCATCTGGCTTATGACAGGCAGCTTGAATGGAAGCGAAGCCAGGTCGGGGAACTGCTCTGGCACATGGCGCGCATCAAGCATCCCGTCCTGCCAGTCATTCCCTCGCCGCGTCAATACGGCTACCGGTCAAAGATCACCCCGCATTTTCAAAAGCCGAAAAATGGCGAAATCGGCGCCATCGGCTTCCTGCGCGCAGGCACGCGCAATGCCATGGTGGATGTGGCGCGCTGCCCCATCGCCATGGATGCCTTGAATGCCGAACTCAGCCGCGCGCGCGAGGCCGCGCGCGCTGTGCCAGGCACCTTCAAAAACGGCGCCACCCTGCTCATGCGCGCCGCTGCCAACGGAGTGCTGACGCGCCCGGATGAGACCGCTGTTGAAGACGTTGGCGGGGTCCGCTTCGAGTTTCATGCGGGCGATTTTTTCCAAAACAACCCCTTCATCCTGCCGGAGTTCGTCTCCCACGCCGTGCGGGAGGCCGCGGCCAGCGGCGCGCGCCGCCTTGTGGACGCCTACTGCGGCAGCGGCCTCTTTGCCATCAGCGCAGCGCGTGAGTTTCAGGAGGTCATCGGTGTGGAGATCTCCGAAGGCGCCGTGAGAAAAGCCGCTCACAACGCGGAGATCAACGGCCTCACCCACTGCCGCTTTCTCGCCGCCGACGCGGCCGCCATTTTCGAATCCATTGAGGGCGGTGGCTCTGAAACCGTGGTCATCATAGACCCGCCGCGCGCCGGGTGCAGCGAGGATTTCCTCCGCCAGCTCTTTGCTTTCGCCCCGCGCCGTGTCGTCTATGTCTCCTGCAACCCCGCCACCCAGATGCGCGATCTCGCCCTGTTCACCGAAGCCGGGTTCAATCTGCTCAAAGTCCAGCCTTTCGACCTCTTTCCGCAGACGCGGCACCTGGAGTGCGTGATGACGCTTGAGAAAAGCGGGTGAGCTCCGCCATGCCGGATGGCCGGCGCGTTTTCAAGCCAGCAGACCGATGGCCTTCAGGCGCTCCCGCATCAGCGCGCGCTCCGGTTCGCGGAAGCGGTGGAATGGCTCCGCCATGTGGTCCTCGCAGACGCCCGTGAGGGAGAGGGCGCATTTGATGCCCTTGATGATGGCGCTCTTGTGCCGGCCCACGGTGTAAATGGCGCCCGCCAGGCTCATCACCTGCGCGTGCAACTCGCGCGTGCGCTGGAGGTCTTGCGCGGCGGCGGCATGGTACATGTCCACATAGAGCCGCGGATGCAGGTTCGCGCCGCCGTTGATGCCGCCGTGCCCGCCAAGCAGCACCGCCTCCGCGGTCAGCTCCTCGGGGCCGACGAGCACGCTCCAGTCCGCGCGCTGCCGCGCCACCTCGATGAGGCGGTGAAAGTAGATCATGTCGCACGAGCTGTCCTTCACTCCGCAGATGCCGGGCATATCCAGCGCCCGCCTCACCAGGTCCAGTTCAAAGCTCACTTTCGTCAGACCCGGCATGTTGTAGAGGAAAAGCGGCAGCGGCATCTCGGCCACCAGGTCCTGCACATACTCCAGCATCTCCGGCGGAGCGGCGGGGAAGTAATACGGGGCCGAAGTCACCACATGCGTGGCGCCGCAGTCCGCCGCGTGGCGGGCCAGGTTCACGCTTTCGGTGAAGGAGGTGTCCGTGATGCCGGTGAGCACGGGCACACGGTTGTTCGCGAACTTGCAGGCCAGCTGGACCAGTTCACGGCGCAGCCGGTAGCTCAGGCTCGGTCCCTCACCCGTGGTACCCAGGATGAAAAGACCGCTCACACCGCCGCTGATGAGATGCTCGACGAGCCGCTCCAGGCCGGCCGTGTCGAGCGTGTCGCGGTCGCGCAGCGGGGTGACGAGGGGCGGGATGATGCCGCGCAGGGGCTGGGGTGGTTGCATGGGCGCATGAGACGTTCCACCTTTGCGGGCGCAAGAATCCGCCTGTGCCCATCCTTGGCAGCCGGTTGACGATTCTTGACCCGCCGCGCAAGATGAGCCTGTGACGCCGTTTTCCCTCCAGGCCGACCATGCCAGCCACTGAACAAGCCGACTACTTTTCCACCCAGGTGCTGCGCACCCGGCGCTTTTACCTGCCTGACTGGCGGCGGCGCCAGCGGGAAAAGCTTGGCCTGTGCCTTGTCGGCGGCGGCTGCGAGTGGTGCGCGCCGGATTTCGTCGTGGACCGTCAGTCCCTGCCTTTTCACGCCTTCGAATTCGTCGGTCGCGGGAAGGGGGATGTGACGCTCGCGGGCAGGAAGCAGGAGATCGGCACCGGCCATGCGTATTTTTTTGACCCGGGCACCCCGCATGTCATCCGCTCCGGCAGCGAGGATCCGCTGGTGAAGTATTTTTTCAACTTTGCCGGCGTTCGTGCCGCCGCCCTTCTGGAAGAGTTGGGTCTTGGCCCAGGCACAGTCATTCGGGTGCTTGACGCGGGCCGTGTCACGGCATTGCTGGAGGAGGTGATTGACCATGCTTTGCGTGGAGGCCGTCTCGGCCTGCGCGCCGCCGCTGCCGCTCTCGAGCATGCCCTCGTGCTCTGCGCAGACAGCCGGCAGCCAGCCGCCACCAAGCTCGACCCCGCCTACGCCACCTACCTGCGCTGCCGCGGCCACCTGCTGCGGAACTATCCCGTGCTCGGCAGCATCGAGGAGGCCGCCCGCCACTGCCATGTCTCCGCCGCCTACATGACCCGCCTCTTCAAGCGCTACGACAGCGAGACACCCCTGTCCTGCCTCACCCGTCTGAAGCTCTCCCAGGCCGCCATCAAGCTCCGCCAGCCTGACGCCCAGGTGAAAGCCGTCGCCTGGGAGCTCGGCTACAAAAGCGCCGCCCACTTCTCCCGTGTCTTCAAGGAGTGGAGCGGCGCCGCCCCTCTCCACTGGCAGCGCGGCGAAGGCGGCGCCGGGTTTGAGGAGAGGGCGAAAAGATAAAGAGGGCGGAGCGCAAGACCGTCCGCGTCACGGAAACACTTTGGCCTGATAGACGCCGCTAAGGTCTAGCACGGTGAAGACCTCGCCATTGTCGTTGATGGCCGCGCCCATGCCGCCCGCGCCGCCGCCGTCGCCGTAGCCGGTGTGGATGCTCATGGCCTTGACGGCGCGCTGGGTGGTGCCGTGGGGGACGAGGCTGCCATTGCGCACGAGCAGCGCCAGGCCGGAGCCGGTGTCGCGCAGCAGGGCGCTGGCGCCGGTGCCGCTGAGGGTGCTGTGCAGGACGATGTTGCCGGAGGGGCTGACGGAGAAGGCCAGGAAGGCCAGGTAATTCGCTCCGGTGCCGGGCGCGGCGCTGCCCTCGCGCGCCAGCAGCTCGATGCCGCCGGCCTCGGTCCAGCGGCACAGGGCCTGGTCGTTCGCGGTGGTGACTCCGGTGCCGGCCAGGGTGACCTGGAAGACCACTTCGTCGTCATCGGTGATGGTGAAGTTGCCGAACTTCGAAATCATGAGCGCGCCGGTGATGACGGTGACGCCTTTGCGCGCGACGATGTTTTCCAGCGTGCCCGTCTTGATGACGAGCACCTGGTTGTTGGCCGTGGTGACCACTGGCGCGACGCTGCTGTTCTTGAGCGTGGCGAGGTAGGCGTGGCCGCCGGTGGAGGAGCGGGAGACGGCGTTGAAGGCGTTGAGAGTGCCCGTGCCGGTGATGACTCCGCCTTTGCGCGCGATGATGGCGATGTCTCCCGGCGGGCCGGCGAAGACGCCCGCGTTCATCGCGGTGCTGGTCTTCTGGGTGGTGTCACCGGGATTGCCCTGGAGCGCGGCGATGAAGGCCACGCCGTCGCCGCCGGCGGCCACCATGCTCTGGATGTTGCCGTACCATGCCTGGAGTGCGGTGGTATCGCCCGCGGGGGCCTTCTCGCCTTCAAGCACGAGCTTGGTGAGCACGCCGCCATCGTCATACCAGATGCCGCTGTCCTTTTTGGTGCTGACGCCGGTGAGGCTGGAGGAGAAATACACGCGGTCCTGGCCGTCGGCGGCGGGCCGGTTGGCGTGGCCGAGGAAGACGCCGCCGTCCGAGTCAGGGGCGCTGTCGCCCTCGCGGCTGAGCTGGTCGAGGCTGACGCCGTCCTCTGAGACGGGATAGAGGTAGTCATTGACAGTGGTGGCGTTGGCGAGCTTCTCCAGAGCCAGGGCCTGGCCGCCCTCCGTGACGAGCGGATGGTTGAAGAGGCCGGTGAAGCGCGCGCCACCGGTGATGACGGTGCCTTCGCGGGCGATGATGCCGAGCGTGCCGCTGCTGTTGGTGACGAGCAGCATGTCGTTGGCGCTGCTGACGAGGCCCGACTTGATCGTCGCCTGGGCTTTGAAGACGACCTGGCCGGCCTCGTTGATTGGTCCCGGATAGGGGCGCTTGATTGTGATGCCGCCCGCCAGCGGGGCGGTGCCGTTGAAGAGCGACTGCGTGTGCAGGCTGAGGATCTCCCCTTTGACCATGCCGAGGGAGTTCTGCGCCACGAGGCGGAAGTAATAGGTGGTGCCCTCCGTCAGGCCGGTGAGCGTGCCGGTGACATCCACCAGGACCGAGGCGCTGCCGAGCGTCTGCGCGGCGGTGGTCAGCACGCCGGTCTCGACGGCCGGGTCGGTGGAGTACTCGAACCATGCGCTGGTGTCCAGGCCGTTGGGCAGGGCTTCGCCAAAGACGCCCGCGCTGCTGGTGGTCGGCGCTTCATTACCATGAGTCCAGGCCAGCGGGGCCTCGTCCACGGGGGTGATCGTGACCAGGATCGTCTGGGAATCCGAGCTGGGCGGCGAGGCGTCGTCCTCCACCCGCACCACCACTTCATAGACATTGTCGCCGTTCTGGTCGCTGGGGAATTCGTGGTCCTTGCCGGAGTTGAAGGCCAGCACGCCCGTGCCGCCGCCGAGGGTGAAGCGCGCCGCGTCCGCGCCGCCGATGATGCTGAAGGTGAGCGTCTGCGCGGGCAGGTCGTCATCCGTGGCGACGACGGTGGTTACCGCAGTGGTGTTTTCCGGCACGTTGACCGCGGCCAGCGCGCCGCCGCCGTTGCTGATGATGACGGGCGCGTCGTTGGTGTCGGTGATGGTGATGCTCACCGCGTGGGTGGTGGTCAGCGCGGGCGTGCCGTCGTCGGTGACGGCGATGACGACGTGATAAACATTGTCGGTGTCCGCGTCGGCGGGGTTCTCAAAGTCGGGCGTCGCCAGGAAGGCCAGTTCCCCGGTTTCCGCGTCAATGCCAAAGCGCGCCTGGTCAGCGCCGCCGTGGATGCTGAAGGTCAGCGTCACAGTCTCAAAATCGGGGTCGTCCGCCTCGAAGGGGATGAGGTCCACCTGGTTCTCCGGCATGTTCCAGACGGACGGCGGCGTGGTGCCGCCATAGGTGATGAAGGGCGCCTCGTTGACGTTTGTCACCGTGACGCTGATCTCCTGCTCGTCCGTGCCGCCGTTGCCGTCGGAGACTTCGACGATCAATTCATACACATTGTCCAGGTCCGCGTCGGCGGGCGACTCGTAGTTCGGCGCGTTGAGGAAGGAAAGCACGCCGGTGGCGCTGCCGATGCTGAAGAGGGCGGAGTCATCCCCGCCGGTGATATTGAAGGTCAGCGTCTGCGCTGGCAGGTCTATGTCCGCGGCGCTGACGGTGGTGACCGCCGTGGAGTTTTCCGCCACATTGAGCGACGCGTCATCCCCGCCGCCATCACTGGTGATGACTGGCGCGTCGTTTTCAGGGGTCACGGTGATGACAAAAGTCTGCGGCGCGCTGGTGTTGACGCCGCCGTTGGCCGTGCCGCCGTCGTCCACAGAGGTGACTGTCACCGTGGCCTGGCCGTTCTGGTCCGGCGCCGGTGTGAAGGTGAGCGTGCCGTTCGGGGCGATGGCCGGCTGCGCGCTAAACAGTCCGTTGTTGTTGTTTGTCACCGTGAAGGACACCGTCTGCGCGGACTCATTCGCCGGGCCCGGCGAGATGGCGGTGAGGAAAGCCGCGCCCGAGTAGGCCCCGGAATCCTCCGCCACGACCAGCGGGGCCAGATCAGCGCTCAGCTTGCGCACGGTGAAGCTGGCCGAGTCCGCCAGGTAAAGATCACCCGCGCCGTCAAACGACAGGCTCAGCGGCTTGTTGAAGCGCGCCACACTGGCCGCGCCATTCGTGCTGCCTGCGGCCCCCGCGACTCCGGCCACCGTTGTCACCTCCGCCACCGGGGTGATCATGCGCAGCGTGTGGTTGTTGTAATCCGCCACATACACGTTGTCATCGGAGTCCACTGCCACGCCTGTGGGGAAGTCGAACCTCGCCGCCGCGCCGGTGCCGTCGGCGGTGCCGGAACTGCTGTCCGTGCCAGCGAAGACGCTCTTCACACCGGCCGGAGTCACTTTGATGATCGTGTGGCGGTTGGGCTGCGGCACATACACATTGCCCGCGCTGTCCACGGCGGGGTGGTAGGGGTTGTTGAAGAACGACGCCAGGGTCGTCACCACCGCTCCCGGCGTGATCTTGCGCAGCGTGTTGTTGTTCGACTCGGTCACATACAAGTTGCCATCCGAGTCGCGCGCGATGCCGATCGGGTAGTTGAAGCGCGCCGCCGCTCCAGTCCCGTTGGACGCGCCCGCCAACCCCGCCGTCCCTGCAAAGGTCGTCACGGAATTGTCCGCGAGGTCCACCCTGCGGATCGTGTTGTTCACAAGGTCCACCACAAACAGCTCTGTGCCCGCCGGGTCAACCACCACCGAGTTCGGATAATGGAAGCGCGCCGCCGATCCCGTGCCATTCGCGCTGCCTGTCAGCCCGGCGCTTCCGGCGATGGTGGTCACCACTCCGCCGGGCGTGATCTTGCGGATGATGTGATTGGCCTGGTCCGCCACATAGACATTGCCCGCATCGTCCGCCGAGACACCACCCCATGGATTGTTAAACCGCGCCGCCGAACCCGTCCCGTCCGTGCTGCCTGAAAGCCCGGGTGATCCCGCCAGCGTGGAGACCGCCAGGTCCGAGCCGCCGGGCAGGGAGATGGTGAAGGAAGGCGCGTCGTTCACGCTGTTGACCGTCACGGTGAAGGTGTCCTGGGCACTCAAAGCGCCGTCGCTCACCGTCACGGTGATCAAGGCACTGCCGTGCAGGTCTGCCACCGGCGTCACCGTCACGATGCGGTCCGTTTCCGAGCCGCCCAGGGTGATGTTTGACAAGGGCACCAGCGTCGTGTTGCCGGAGGCGGCGCTCACATTGAGGGACGCGCCCGCGTCCGGGTCGCCAATGGTGAAGGCCAGCGCCCCGGTGCTCGCGTCCTCGTTGATCGTGAGGCTGGCGATGTCGCTGATCGTCGGAGCCTCGTTGACGTTGTTGATCGTGATGGTGAAGATGTCTTCCGCGAACAAGCCGCCCGCGTCGGTGCTGCGCACGCGGATGCTGCGCGTGGCTCCGGCCTCGTAATTGAGGCCCGCGTTCGCGCGCAGCGTGCTGCCGCTGATGTTGAAACTGCCGTTGTCCGTGCTGCCCGTGCCGCTGACCAGGGTGTAGGTGTGCGTGTCGCCCGCGTCGGTGTCCGTGCTGCTGAAGGTGCCCACCGTCGTGTTCGCCAGCGCGTTTTCGTTCACGCTGCTGCCGGTGAGTGCCAGAGAGAGCACGGCTTCGTTGACGTTGGTGACTGACACCGTCAGCGCTGATTCAGAGGACAGCCCGCCATTGTCCATGACACTGACCCGGATGTTGTAGCTGCTCTTCGCCTCATAATTGAAGACCGCATTGCTCAGCACCTGGTTGCCGCTGATCATGAAGCTGGCGTTGTCCTCGTCGCCGGCGCCGGTGACCAGCGAGTAGGTGAGCGTGTCACCCGTGTCAGGATCGCTGCCGGCCAGGGTGCCGGCCAGGGTGCCGGCGGCGGAGTTCTCCGGGAGCGACAAGACGGGTTCCGTATTCACATAGATCTGCAGCCTCCAGTCGGTTTTGCCGAGGCTGGAACCTCCTGCGAAGGTCCAGTCGGGGTGGCCGCTGCCACCGATCTGATTGCCAAAGCCGATGTCTGGAGCGGTGTTGCCATGATTGTTCCAGGCGAGCACGGTGTGTTTCGTCGGCGAGGAAAGGTTGTGTACTTGAAAACTGCCGTAGGTACCACCTGACGGCGTGTCGTCGAAGTCGAAGAGACTGCCGTTGCCATCGCCAAAGACGTTGGCGGTGCCATAGTTCCGGTCCCAGATTTCAAGGCGTCCGGTGAATCCGGATCCCGTGGTGACCGCGGTGGCATTGCCCTGGCCAGACCAGTTCGAGGCCACGCTCATGTTGGTGACATTGCGCTGGACGATGAACGGGTTGTTGGGCGTCGGCACCGCCAGTCCGGCGACTGTCAGGCCGGCCCACTTGTCAAAACTCACATCGGCATGGCGCAGCGTGCCGCCGACGCGCGTCTCCATGCGGTAGCGCACCCGTGAGAAGGTCGTACCCGCCAGCGCGGCCGCGTTGTTGACCGAATACACGATGTTATTGCTGGAGCGTGTGGGTGTGACGGTTTCGTAAACCAGATAGGAAGCGGCCAGGCTGGGCGCCTCATTCACATCCGTGATCGTCACCGTCAGCGCCTTGGCAAAAACGCCGCCGTTGCCGTCATTGGCCTGTACCCGGATGCTGTAGCTGGCCTTGGTCTCGAAGTCGGCCACCGGCGTGAGCTTCAGGTCCGTGCCCGCGATGGTGAAGCTGCCGTTGTCCGTGTCCCCCGAGCCGGTGACGAGCGTGAAGGTGTGCGTCTGGCCCGCGTCCAGATCGGCGGCGGTTAGCATGCCCACTGTGGCATTGGCGGCGTTGTTTTCCGCGATGCTGGCGGTCGACAGCGTGATGTCCGTCGGTGTGCTGTTGAGTCCCGTGCCCTGGATGGCGAAGTTGTAGGGGTTCTCATCCTCGTCGTCGTTGGCGATGGAAAGCGTGGCTGTGCGCAAGCCGACCGCGCTTGGATCAAAGGTGACTTGGAAGGTGGTGCTGCCGCCGCTGTCGGCCACGGGAGTCGAGGGATCAAGTGTGACCGTGAAATCCGCCGCGTGCGTGCCGCCGACGGCCACCTTCGGCATGCCGCCGAAGTTCAGGTCCGCGTCTCCAATGTTGGTGATGGTGAAGGTGCGCGCCACCGTGGCACCGGCCGCCAGCGCGCTGCCGAAGTCCGTGTGGTCCGTTGTGGCGGGCGTCGCGTCGCCATCGGCGATGAGGGTGCTGTTGCCGGTCACGACCATCTCGGGCGCCGCGGGGCCGCCCTCATAGCGCGCCAGGGCGATGTCATTGCCCGCAAAGCCCGCGGCGACGATGCGTGCGTCGGCGTCGAGTGCCGTCCATGCCGCGCGGTTCCCCGTGACGGCGCCAAAGGTCGTCAGCACCCGGCCGCCCGTGCCGAAGGTGGTGTCCAGGATGCCGTTGCGCGTGTAGCGGTTGATGCCGAAGACCTCCACCCCCGCCGCGTCCTGCTGGATGCCCGCCGCGATGATGCGGTCATGCACGTCGAGCGTGATGGAGATGATGTTGTCCAGCCTCCCGGCGCGGTCCGTCGTCGTCATGCCGGCGGTGCCGAAGCTGGTGTCCAGCGTTCCATTCTCCAGATAGCGGGAGAGCGCGAAGTCTGTTGTGGGACCATAGGACCCATTCGAGCGGTTGCCCGCCACCACGATCCTGCCGTCACTCTGCAGCCGCACCGCGTTGAAGCCGCTTTCGGTGAAGGCGCCGAAATTGGCCTGCTGCACCCCGCCGTTGAAGCTGGTGTCCGTGCTGCCGGCGGCCGTGAGGCGCGCGACAAAGCCGTTCCAGTTCGGCTGCGGGCCGAAGCCCGCCACGACGATCCTGCCGCTGCCATCCACCGCCACTCCGCCCGCCGAGTACTGCGAGCCGCCGAAGTTCAGGCCCCAGGAGCCGCCCGTACCGAAGGAGGGGTCCAGCGCTCCGGTGGCCAGGAATCTCAGCACCACCGCCGTGCGCGTGCCGCCGCTGAAAGAACTCCAAGAATAGCCCGCCGCCACAATCTTCCCGTCCGGCTGCAGCGTGACGGCGTTCAACCCGTCATCCATGCCGCCGCCGCCATCCAGCACCACCAGGCCGCCGGTGCCAAAGCCGCTGTCCAGTGTGCCGTCCGGCATGTAGCGTGCCAGGGCGAAATTCAGCCCGCCGGTGCCCGCGTTCGACTCGCCCACCACCACGATCTTGCCGTCCGTCTGGATTGCAAGCCGCCGTCCCAGGTCGGCGGAGCCCGCGCCGCTCACATCCGTCAGCACCACGCCGCCCGTGCCAAAGCTGGTGTCGGGTGTGCCGTCGGGCAGATAGCGCGCGACCATGAAGTCGCCGCTGCCGCTGGCGTTGGAGGTGCCGGCCACCACGATCTTGCCGTCCGCCTGGATCGCCACGCAGTTCGCCGCCTCAGTCCCACCCAGGTCCGCCACCACCCTGCCATCCGTGTCAAAAGTCGGGTCCAGGTCCGCCGGTGCCTCGATCTCGTTCGTGACCGCCACCGTCAGCGCCTTCTCAAAAAGGCCGCCCGCGCCGTCATCGGCCTGCACGCGGATGCTGTAGCTGGCCTTGGTCTCGAAGTCGGCCACCGGCGTGAGCTTCAGGTCCGTGCCCGCGATGGTGAAGCTGCCGTTGTCCGTGTCCCCCGTGCCGGTGACTTTCGTGAAGGTGTGCGCCTGCCCCGCATCCGCGTCCACCGCGTCCAGCACGCCCACCGTGGCATTGGCCGCGTTGTTTTCCGCGATGCTGTCGGCCGTCAGCGTGATGTCCGTGGGGGCGGAATTGCCGGTGCCACTGATGTCAAAGTTGAACGGGTTCTCGTCGCCATCATCATTCGCGATGCTCACCGTCGCCGTGTGCGCGCCAACTGCCGAGGGATCGTAGGTGATGACAAAGGTCTGCGTGCCTCCGCCTGAGGCGACCGTGGTCGAGGCGGGCTGCGTGGTGACGCTGAAGTGGGTGGCGCCCGCGCCGCTGAGCGTCACATAGTCGGGAGCCGTGCCGGTGAGATTCAAGACCGCCGTGCCGCTGTTGGTGATGGTGAAGGTGCGTGCCATGCTGCCGCCAGCCACCGCCTGGGTGCCGAAGTCCGTGTGGTCCGCCGCGTCAGGCGTGGTGTCGCCATCGGCGATGTCCACGCTGTTGCCGCTGACGGCGATTTCCGGCTCCGGCTGGAGTGTGATGACGACCCAGGCCTGGTCCGCGGGCAGCGCGGCGGTGTCGGACGGGTTGTAGCAGCAGGCCTGGCCGTAGGTGAGAGGATTGTGCGGGGCGCTGCTGCTGCGGTTGAAGCCGTTGACGGTCACATTGCCGCCGGAGGGCGTGGCGATGGGCAGGTTTCCGCGCACGGTGAAGGTGGTGCCCGTGCTGGCATCTATGCCGGCGGCGGCAAAGAAGTTCACGACGGCATGACCCGCATTGATGTGATCTATGGGTCCGCCAGCCGCCAGGTGCAGGCCGGGCACGCTGGCATACGTCACCCCGTGGTAATAGGTGAAGTCCCAGCGCGTTCCGGGCGTGGTGCCCGCGACGGTCAGGCCGGTGATGGACTGGATCCTGAAATCACCGGCGGCGGGATTGACAAAGGTGACCTGCGCGCCGCCGACTGGCTCGTAAATATTCGTGATCGTCACCGTCAGCGCCTTCTCAAAAAGGCCGCCCGCGCAGTCATCGGCCTGCACCCGCAGGCTGTAGCTGTTTTTCGTCTCGAAATCGGCCACCGGGGTGAGCTTCAAGTCCGTGCCCGCGATGGTGAAGCTGCCGTTGTCTGTGTCGCCCGTGCCGGCAACGAGGGTGAAGGTGTGCGTGTCCGCCACGTCCGCGTCCACCGCGTCCAGCACGCCCACCGTGGCGTTCGGCGCGTTTTCTTCGGCGATGCTGGCCGGCGTCAGCGTGATGTCCGTGGGGACGCTGTTCAAGCCCGTGCCGCTGATGTCGAAGGTGAAGGGGTTCTCGTCGCCATCAGCATTGGCGATGCTCACCGTGGCCGTGTGCGTGCCAACAGCCGAGGGATCGTAGGTGATGACAAAGGTCTGCGTGCCGCCGCTGGCCGCGACAGTAGCCGCAGCGGGCTGGGTGGTCACGGTGAAAGCGCTGCTGCCGCTGAGGGTCACATAGTCGGGAGCGGTGCCGGTGAGGTTCAAGACCGCCGTGCCGCTGTTGGTGATGGTAAAGGTGCGCGCCACGCTGCCGCCGGCCACTGCCACGCTGCCGAAGGCCGTGTGGTCCGCCGTGTCCGGGGTGTCGTCCCCGTTCTCAATGTCCTGCCCGTTGCCGCTGAGGTCGATCTCGGGGGCTCCGCTTCCGCCATTCAGGTTCGCCTGGGCGATGTAGGGCGTGAAGGTGGCGCCGGCGGTGAGAAAGGCGCCGCCGACAAAAAGGTGATCGCTGGCGTCCGCCGCCAGCGCACGGACGACGTTGCTCACGCCCGAGCCCAGGGCGCTCCAGGCGCTGCCGTCCCATTTCGCGATGCGGACCGCGCTGGTCCCGCCCGCCATGATGAAGTCTCCCCCGGCGTAGAGATCGCCCCCGCTCGCCGCCAGCGCACGGACGGAGGTGTTCATGCCCGTGCCCAGGGCGCTCCAGGCGCTGCCGTCCCATTTCGCGATGAAGTTCGCGCCCGTCCCGCCCGCCGTGCTGAAGTCTCCTCCGGCGTAGAGATCGCCTCCGCTCACCGCCAGCGCATGGACGACGTTGTCCATGCCCGTGCTAAGAGCACTCCAGGCGCTGCCGTCCCATTTCGCGATTCCATAGCCGATGCTCGTCCCGCCCGCCGAGGTGAAGGATCCCCCGGCGTAGAGATCGCCCCCGCTCACCGCCAGGGCATTGACGGTGGCGCTCACGCCCGAGCCCAGGGCGCTCCAGGCGGTGCCGTCCCATTTGGCGACGCGGTTCACCGTGGTTCCGCCCGCCGTGGTGAAGCCGCCCCCGGCGTAGAGATCGCCCCCGCTCACCGCCAGCGCATTGACGTAGCTGTCCATGCCCGAGCCCAGGGCGCTCCAGGCGCTGCCGTCCCATTTGGCGATGCGGTTCACCGTGGTCCCGCCCGCCGAGGTGAAGAGTCCCCCGGCGTAGAGATCGCCCCCGCTCACCGCCAGCGCATAGACGTTGCCGTTCATGCCCGTGCCCAGGGCGCTCCAGGCGCTGCCGTTCCATTTCGCGATGTAGCTCGCGCTGGTCCCGCCCGCCGTGGTGAAGTCTCCCCCGGCGTAGAGATCGCCCCCGCTCACCGCCAGTGCCTGGACGCTGCCGTCCATGCCCGTGCTAAGGGCGCTCCAGGCGCTGCCGTCCCATTT
>DDQZ01000093.1 GCA_002343505.1 Verrucomicrobiaceae bacterium UBA2429
GCCCAGCCCCCGCCGCCAAAAAGGCTCCGGCCAAGAAAGCCGCGAAGAAAAAGGCTGACTGACGCCGCCTCAGGCACCCGGTGCGGGCAGGCGACCGCGCCGGGTCACTTCTGCCGGGACTCGTAGCCGGGCAGCGGTTTGCCGTCGTCGTTCAGTTTGCCGCAGGACCAGAGCAGGCCGCGCGCCACGAGATCGAGGAAGACCGGGTCTTCCATCGTCGAGTTGTTGTGGCCCATGGTCGTGCCGAAGACTCTGCCCTTGCCATAGGTGTTCACCCACACGAGGTGGTGGTCCTGTTTCGTGTCCTCGCCGTAGGCCTTCGCCAGCGGCACGAAGTCCGGGTAAAGCACCTCGTTCTTGTAAAGCTCGTCCGCCTTGTCCAGCCACTCCATGGGGAAGCCCTTCATGACGGGATGCCCGGGCGCGATGTTTTTCACCAGCAGGTCGCGGTTCTTCTCGTGGCTCATGCTTTTCTGGCCCACGCACTTGCGCCACTCGTCCGTGGCGGCGGCGCGGTAGCTGTGCGCGGAGCAGTGCAGCATCACGGCGGGCACGCCCTCGTGGTGGGGCCTTGCGATGCGCTCGACAAAAGCGTTGTCGGTGATGCCGCCGAAGCATTCGTTGTGCAGCACCACGTCGTAGCCCGCCGCCCAGCCGTCCTTCTCATAGATGCTGATGCGGTGGGTCTTGTCCTTCTTTCCGTCCGGTCCCTCCTCGTGGACGATGGTGAACTCCACATTCGCCCGCGAGCTGAGGCCCTCGGCCAGGATCATCTTTTGATTTTCATAGTCGTGGCAGCAGCCGCCGGTGACCATGAGCACGCGCAGAGCCTTCGGGGTCTCGGGCTCGGCTGCGAAGGCGATGAGTCCGGCGATGCAAAGGGCGGAGAGCAGGGGGAGGTGGAATTTCATGCGCTCCGATGTTGGCGGGCGTGCGCGGCAAACACAAGCCCGGATCACTCCCCGGCGGAGGTCTCCTTTTTCCGCCCAGCCTGCGGCTCGGTGCCGTCGAGGATGCGGCGGATGTTGGCCCGGTGGCGCACGATGACCAGCACCATGACCAGGATGCCAAAGCCGAGCATCACGGGGTCCTTCCGCCCGCTGCGGGACATTTCCACCCACATCGTGCCCGCCACGCCCACGCCAGCGAGCATGGAGGCCAGAGAGACATAGCGGGTGACGAAATAAGTGATCAGCCACACGCCCAGCCCGCCCACCATGGCCAGCCAGTGAATGCCCAGCAGCACCCCGGCGGTGGTTGCCACGCCCTTGCCGCCTTTGAAGCCGAGCCAGAAGGTGAACATGTGCCCGAGCACCGCGGCGAAGCCGGTGAGCACCACGCCGGCGGACTGCAAAGCCGTGCCCGCCACGCCCTCCGCCGTTCCCAGCCAGCCCGCCGCGAGCCACACGGGCAGCCAGCCTTTGAGCAGGTCGAGGATGAAAACGGGAATGCCGATGCCTTTGCCCAGCACGCGGATCACATTCGTCGCTCCAATGTTGCCGCTGCCGTGCTTGCGGATGTCCACCCCGCGCAGCCGGCCCGCCAGATAACCGAAAGGCAGCGAGCCGCAGAGGTAGCCGCCGAGCGCGGCGAGGAGGAGGGCTGTCACGGGAGTCATGCGCCTTATTACTGAGGGAGCCTCCGCCGCGCCAGCCAAAAGAAACACATCACGCCTGGCCGCGAGCGCCTTGGGTCGCCTCCCAACGTCCCACGGTGCCTCCCAGCGCATCTGGGTGCCTCCCCAGATGCGCTGCTATGAGGCGGCTCAGTCGCTGCCGGTCAGCTTCTCCGCGCCGCCTCCAGTGTCGTAGGCCCCATCACGGCCAGTTTGGAAATCAGTTCGGGAAGCACATGGGATAAAGTTGTCGTTGTCATGGGGCATGATTATCCCCCCGGTCATTTGAGGTCAAGATTCACACTGCTGTGGTGCCTTCGACTTCTCAGTCGAATCAGCGTCTCCTCAAATCCGGCCATTCATGGAATCGCGGTGGATCACGGCGCTGGCCCATTCTTCGTAGTGGTGGCTGCACAGGCCCTCGCGGGCGCAGCCTCGGGAGCAGCGGGGGGACATTGCGTTCGCGCTGGGTGGGTCGGTTGCTGCGCTGGCTTTGCCTGGCCGTTGGCTTGAGCTTGGACCTCATCGGCTTCGCGCTGGCGTTGGACGGCTTGCTGAACCCAGCCGCAGGAGAAGAAGCCGAAGAAATTGAGGTGGGTGCAGTGATGCACGGGCTGGCCGGAGCGGTTAGCTGGGCAGGCAAATTAGGCGCGTGCCTTGACAGGCTCACCAGTTCCCCTGCGCATCTGTGCCATAGCGAGCATTGCTTTATCCTTGTCGAAAAATGCGAGCACCTGCTCACGGCTCATGGTCTGCGTTTTCGCTGAGACATCGGCTTTCCAGCGGCGTGCCTCGGTCACGGCATCAAAGGTTTTGGTCTTCATCGGTTTCATCGTTGAGCAGTTGCAGTGGGGTAAGGATACGGATTTGCGGGTAGCCGTGCAAGAGGTTCACCGCGTTAAATCCAGCCTCCCGCTTGATGTTGGCGAGATGCTTGAAGTTCCAGCTCACTACAAGCGGCAGGGCATGGACCGTCGCAACAGCAATATGCCGGGCGTCATCAGCATACTTGGGCGTGACGACTCCTGCCGTGAGATAGGCACTGGCCAGCGTCTCAGCTTCATCGTTCAGCTCCAGGATCTGGGCTTCATCAGTGAAGGTGCTGGCAAAGTGCGCCTGCACCTCTGGAGGCGCACCCATGATTTCACGGGCAGTGACGACGGAGGCCACAAACTGATACATACCCAGTTCGGCCCGCTGGAACATCTCCTGGGTGGCTTCCTTCCATTCATCATCGAAGTAGCCGCCGATGACGGAAGTGTCGAGATAGAGCGTCGGGATGTGCATGAGCGACAGTCTATCATCGGGGGCATGGCTTGCGAACTTTCCTTGTCCTCGTGAAGAGGAATCACAAAACGGCTCAAAAGTGGATGGGAATCAGCTTTTCCAATCTTTTACCAGAGAAAAGGCACATGGGCATCTGAACCTGATTTGCTGGTAAAAATGGAGGTAAAAGATGGGTTCACGTTTGATTCATCAGCAGGGCGTCGAGTTCGTCCTTGATGTCGGCTGAGGAGGGCTGGCGGAGGGTTTCGGCCACTTTGCGTGCTCGTGCTGATTGATGAGAAAGTGTTTCACGCTTGCGAGCAGGAAGTTGCGGAAGCGACCGCGCTCCGGGGTGGCGTGGGTGAGCGGGTGCTTCTCCAGGATGCGCTGGAAGAAACTCTGAGTGAGATCCTCGGCGTCCTGCTGGCTCCGGCCCTGAGAACGGATGTGGGCATACACAGGGAACCAGTAGTCCCGGCAGAGGTCAGCAAGGGCGGTGCTGGCACGGGGATCATCCGGGCGCTGGCTGGCGGCGACGATGCTCCAACGGGTGGCGGGAAAGGCGGGACTGCGGGGTGGATTCATGCGAGAAAGCGGTGTTCAACGATGATCTACAGAAGCCGCGCTGAAGTGGTGGTGAAAAAGGTGAAAATAGTTTCGGAATGCGCCTCCCAGGAGGGCCAACCAGTTTGATGAACTCAGACCGGATCACTTTTGCCGGCTTAGCGGTTCATAACGTGAAGTTCAATCTGGCAGGGTGATTCTTGCGAAGTGGATGCCGCCAGACTGCTCGCGAGGGCGGTTTTCGATCTGCTCACGGCTTCTCCGCCGCCAGCTCGCCGAGCATCTCGACGAGGGCGTTCACCATCTTCACCGAGGCGTCGAGCTGCACTTTGTTGACGCCGATCCAGGTTTCGTAGCCGCCGAGCTTGTGCTGTTCGGGCGTGGGCAGGTAGCCGTGGGAGCCGTTGGCGATGGAAATGTTCATGAGCGGCTGGATGGGGCTGCGTTGCTTCAATTCCAGGCCGATTTCCGCGAAGACCTCGAACGGCATCGCGGCAACGGCGAGGTCGCCGATGCGGTGTGTTTGCACGATGACATCGACATTCGGCGGCATGTCCGGCGAGGCGTATGCGAGCACGGTGCTGTAGGTGCTGTAGCGGCTCGTGCTCATCGGCTTGATCCTTCGGGCCTTCACCGACTCCGCCCACGCGACCTCTTCCTTCGTCGGATAGCGACGTTCAAAGGTCAGTGTGCGCTGCACGGATGCGAGCTTCACATGATCGTGCCATTTCAGGGCTTGATGCGCTTCCATGACCTTGCTGGCGCACAAATCGGCCACCTCGCGGGCTTTTTCGAAGGGTTGATACTTCTTCTTCGGCTGCGGGCCGCGTTTCGCCAGTTCCTCGTCGGAGTAGCGCTCCAGATTGTTCACGTCACCGCTGGTGCCGTTGGCCATGATGCCGACAAACGGCGGGTCTTGATGCCGGTCCGCGCCGAGCAGCTCGCCCACGCGGTCGGCGAAAATCGCGAAGTAGTCTGCCGAGATCGTGTTCGGCGTCACACCGCCGACGTAGTGCAGCCCGTAGGAGGCCATGAGCGAGATCGGTTTGCCCGAAGTTGAGCGCACCGAAAGGAAGGTGATTTGCGGGTCCACGGGACCGGCGGCCTTCAGCAGGCCTTTGTATCCGGGATTCGTGTCCACCTTTTCGACGTTGTCATGCGCACCGTAGATCGGGCCGCGCTCCGGCATCACGAACCAGCGGCGATTGAAGACCTGCGTCGGCTCCTCGGCGACACCCCAGGCAATCTGCGCGGGCTCCAGTTGATTGTGAGCCCGCAGCACGCCATCAGCGATCCGCCGGGTCAAAAACGCGCTGTATTCAAAATACGGCTCGCCCTCGCGCTCCTCCAGCCTCGCGCCACCCGTGGTGTGCGAATGCGTGGCCGAGATGACCACGCACTGCGGCGGGATGCCGGTCGTCTTTTCGATGATCACCTTGGCCGCAGCCGCGACCTCGGCCGAAATGTGCCGCAGATCGCACACGACCAGTGCCAGCTTCGCCTCCCCATCGTCGAGCACGAGACAACGGGCGTGCAAATCGTCATGCACATGCGTCGCTGGCGGTCGGCTCGTGCGACCCACAGGCACAGCGGCGATGGTCGGCGTGATGTTGCTCGTGGCGGCGCCCGCGCGGAGTACTGGCGCTGCGGCGGCAAGGTCCAGCGAGGCGAATGCCAGACAAAGACTGGCGAGGATGAGCGCGCGTTCTGTGTGCATGGCGGGGGGCTGGGTTTTGCCGGCTTGATCGGGAAAAAACGACCGGAGACAGAATCTGCCGCATGGTCACGGCTCAGTCGGTGCCGGTGAGCTCGTGGCGGTGGGCGCGGGTTTCCGCGGCGATGACACGGCTCAGAAGGATGAGGCAGATGAGGTTGGGCACGGCCATGAGGCCGTTGGCGGCGTCGGAGAAGTCCATCACCGCCGCGGCCGGCTGGACGGCGCCGACCAGGACCATGATCACCCACAGGATGCGGTAGGGCTTCACCGCGCGCGGCCCGACGAGGTATTCGGCCGCTTTTTCCCCGTAGTAGCACCAGCCGAGGATGGAGGAAAAGACGAAGGTCATGAGGCCGAAGAGCAGGAAAATGGGGCCGATGGTGTGCAGCTCCTCAAAGGCGGCGTTGGTCAGCGCCGCTTTGGGCAGCCCCTCCTTCCAATGCCCGCTGCTGACGATGACCAGCCCGGTCAAGGCGCACACCACCACGGTGTCCCAGAAGGTGGCGGAGGAGGAGACCAGCGCCTGGCGCACCGGATTCCGCGTCTGCGCGGCGGCGGCCACGATGGGGGCGCTGCCGAGGCCGGACTCGTTGGAAAACAGGCCGCGCGCGATGCCGGCCTGCACGGCCTGGCGGATCGTGGCGCCCAAAAAGCCGCCCACCGCCGCCTGCCCGGCAAAGGCGCCATCCCAGATCTCCCCCAGCGCCCCCGGCAGCAGCGCCGCGTTTTTGATCAGAATGAGCACGCAGCCCAGGATGTAACCCAGCGCCATCACAGGCACGAGCACCCCGCAAACCCGCGCGATGCTCCTCACCCCGCCCAGGACGACCGCGCCGGTGATGGCCGCCATCACCAGACCCGCCACCCAGCGCAGCACCGCGTCCGCCTCGGCGCCGGGCTTGACCCACTCCTTGAGCGTCTCCACCACCGCGTTGGCCTGGAACATGTTGCCAATGCCGAAGGCGGCGATGCAGGTGAAGACGGCGAAGACAACTCCCAGCCACTTCTGCCCCAGGCCGCGCTCCAGCGCATACATCGGCCCGCCGGCGAAGCTGCCGTCCGGCATTTGCACGCGGTATTTCACCGCCAGCACCGCCTCGGAGTATTTGGTGGCGATGCCGAAGACACCGGTCAGCCACATCCAGAACACCGCGCCCGGACCGCCCGCGGCCACCGCTCCCGCCACGCCAATGATGTTGCCCGCGCCGATGGTGGCCGCCAGCGCGGTCATCAGCGCGCCAAACTGGGACACATCCCCCTCACCCTCCTTGCTCCGCGTGAAGGAAATCTTGATGGCGCGCGGGATGTAGCGCTGGATGAGCCCCGTGCGGAAGGTGAGGAAGAGATGCGTGCCGAAAAGCAGCACGATGAGGGGCGTGCCCCAGACGTATCCCGAGAAGGCGGCGGCGAATTCTGAAAAATTCATGCGCGTGTCATAGCGGCCCGCCGTGCCAATCCCAAGAAAAAACTGCGCCGCCAGCGGATTCCCCGCTCAAAGCGCGCGCCGCAGGAAGCGCAGCTCCTCGGGCAGGAGCAGGATGGGGGGCACGCGCTCGGCGAGCTGGAAGGCGGGGCCGACGCTGCCGCAGGCGGAAAGCAGCCCGGCATGCACGGCGCGCTGCCCGACGCTCAACTCGCCAGGGTCGGTGACGTGCTCCAGGTGCGCGCGCGTCTGCTCCAGGTCCCCCATGCGCCACGCGGCCAGGGCCAGCAGCAGGTGGCGCGGGCCGGGCCGCAGGTAGCGGGCGCTCTCGGCCTGCAGCGCCTCAATGGCGGTCTCGATGCCCTCGCCGGCGACGAGGCTGAACCAGCGCGCTCGGAAGACGGCCTGGTCGTTTTGCGGCTGCAACTCGGCGAGCCGGGCGGCGGCGCTGACGACGCCGGGTGTGTCTTTGTCGCGCAGGGAGATGTCGAGCACCTTCTCGATCATGGCGGCGCGGGTGCGCGGGTGGTGTTTGGCGATGCCTTCGCAGGCCTGGATGGCCAGGTCCCACTGCGCGGTCTCTTCGGCCACGGCCAGCGCGAGATGGGAGGATGCCGCGTCCGATCCCTCCCCGGCGGCCATGAGGGCGGCCTGGAGCGCCTGCCGCACCTGCGGGATGCCGTCGCGGTGGCGGTTTGCGGCGCGCGCCAGCCAGAGATGGATGCCGGGGCGCGACATGGGGATGACGCCGGAGGTGCGCTTGAGCTCGGCCTCCAGCTCGTCCCAGCGCTCCAGTTTGGCGAGCGCGGCGATGTGGCTGTGGAAGAGCCTGGTGGATTTGCGCGCGCGCTCCAGGGGCACGAGTTCGAGCGAGCGCGCGGCCTCGCCACGGGCCACGAGCCAGTTCGCGAGCTGGGCGAGCTGCTCCTCGTCCATGTCCGCCGCGCCGCGGGTCTCGCGCTCCATGATGCGCTCCCGCTCCTGGGGCCGGACGCGCAGGAGGGCGGCGACGGTGTCTAGCCGCCGCTGCTCGGTCTTGAGAGGGTGCTTATCAACCAGGTCGAGCAGCCGCAGGGCTTCGGCACCGGAGATCTCGCTGTCGGCGGCGAGGCGTTCAATGGCCTGGAGGGCGCGCGTGTCCCCGCCAGCGGCGATGTCAAAGAGTCTCTCTCGCGCGCTGCTCCGGGTCTCCGGGTAAGGCGCGCGCAGGTCCATGAGGGCGAGCCTGAGACGCGCGTCGGGATCGTCCGCCTGGGTGAGGGTGAGCGCCTGGTGCAGGAGGCGGTCGGCCTCGTCGGGGAAGCCCTCGGCGCGGCGGATGCCGGCGCGCAGCTCGAGCACGGGGCCGGCGCTTTTTTCCTCGTCGGTGAAGCGCGCCAGCTCCTCGCGCGCGCCCTGAATCTCGCCGCGCGCCAGCAGGAGCCTGCCAATGCGGGCGCGCTCGGCCAGGGTGGCCTGGCCGGATTCGACGAGCTCGCGCAGCATGTGGAGCTTGGCGGTGTCCTCGCCGCCGGCTTTGTCGAGGAATTCGATGCTGACACGCAGGACGCGGCCGTTTTGCATGGACCAGCGGCGGGCGGAGCGGATGGCGGTGGCGCAGGCGGCGAACTCGAGGTTCTCCAGGTGCGTCTCGGCCTGGGAGATGAAGTGCTCCGCCAGCTTTTCGCGCCCCCATTCCGCCAGCGGCGGCCCCGCGAACCAGGCGGCGAGGCCGAGCACGCCGAGGGCGGAGAGCATCCAGGTGAACCAGGGGCGGGGGTTCAGAACCAGATCGTCTGGGCTGGGGTCGGGCATGGCCGTGGGAGGTCAGGGGCGGTTGAAGTCGAGCAGGACGCGGAAACCGGTGCCGGCGGTGGCGCTGTCCCTGGCGGCGTGCTGGCGGTGGCCGGTCCGGAGCTGGTCCTTGTCGAAGGAGAGCCAGGAGCCGCCGCGGATGACGCGCTCGTTTTCCGCGCCCGGCCAGGCGTCGAGGCACCATTCGGCGGCGTTGCCGCCGAGTGCGTGAATGCCGAGGGAGTTGGCGGGGTCGTTGGTGACGGGGGCGGTGTAGGAATGGCGGTCGCTGTAGCCGGGGATGCGGCCGGCGTCGAGGTTCGCGCTGAAGGGCGGCGGGGGGAACTCGCCGGTGGCGGACCAGGGGTAGTGTGCGGAGGGGGACTTGCCTCGCTCGGCGGGATCGGCCCCGGTCTCGCCCTCGAGTCCGGTGGCGCGGCTCCACTCCAGGTCGTCCGGCAGGCGGTAGGAGGCGCCGGGGCCGATGAGTCCGGCGGCGCGCTCTTTTTCGGTGAGCCAGGCGCAGAAGGCGGCGGCCTCGTCCCAGCTCACGCTGACGGCGGGATGCGCGCTGCTGATGAGGAAGGTGGGTTTTTTGGTCCAGGCGCGGCCGCTGGCTTTGAGAAAGGCCTCGTAGTCCTGCGCGCGGGTCTCGCTGGCGGCGATGAGCGCGGAGCTGCCGAGCGGGACGAGGTCCATGCCGAGGCTGTTGAGATGGCGCGCGCCTGGGGCGGCGGGCTTGAGGCTGGCGGGGTCCGGCAGGTTGGCTGCTTCGCCGCCGGTGGCGAAGCGCTTGCGCATGGCGGCCACCTCGTCCTGGCTGACCTCGGCGCCGGTGAGGGCCTGGCGGCGGTCGGCGCGGAGCTTGTCCGCGTCGGCCTTCATGGCGGCGAGCAGGGTGGCGGTGCGCGCCTTGTCCTCATACACGCAGCGGAAGCCGATGGTGGGCATGCGCAGGGTGGCGGGCACGGTGTAGAGATAGGCGGAGCGCAGGCTTTCGGGGTAAAAGTAGGCCCACGAGCCGCCGCGCAGCACGCCATGCTGCTCGGCGCGGATCTCGGGATCCCAGCACCACTCCCAGACATTGCCCGCCAGATCGTGCAACCCGTCGGCCGTGGGTTTGAACTGGCCGACTGGCGCGGTGAAGGGGAAGCCGTCCTCGTAACCGGGTATCTCGCCTTCCGCGAGATTGCCCGCGCCTTTGGGCGGCGGCCACTCCTGGCCCCAGGGGAAGGCGCGGTCGTCGGCGAGCTTGTCATCGAGCGTAAGGTCGGGCTTGCGCGTGCGCAGCAGCCCGGCGGCGGCGTCCCACTCGGCGCGGGTGGGCAGGCGGTAGCCCTGCTCGCTTTTCAGCCGGCCCTCCTTTTGCTCTTTCTCCGTGAGCCAGCCGCAAAAGGCGCGCGCGTCCTGGAGCGTGACGCCCACAGCCGGATGGTCGGGGCCTTGCTCAAAGTGCGGGTTGTAGTCCCAGGCGTGGCCGCCCTCCCTCACGAACGCCTGCCACTGCGCCACGGTGGTCTCGTGGATGGCGAAATGCACGGTGGTGCCGGGCACGCGCACAAATTTCATGCCCAGGCTGCCGGTGTGCCCGTCCTGCGCGTCCGGTATTTGCGCGCCTGCCGGGCAGGCGGCGCACAGCGCGGCCAGGGCGGAAAGAAGCGGGCGGGATGGGAGGATGCGCGCGGACACGGCGGGTGTTTTACCCCAGGCGGCGCGCAGCTTCACCCAAAAAATGCCGGGACTGCAAACCCCGCCCGTCACACCCGCCGTCCGTGCGGAGGGAAGTGGCGGTGAGAGAGGGATTCGAACCCTCGGTAGCGGATAAGGCTACGCACCTTTAGCAAAGGTGTGCTTTCGACCACTCAGCCATCTCACCAAAGTTGTCGCGCGGTTGAGGCCGCGCGGCGCTATTAAGCCCGGCGGGGAGGTTTTCGTCAACGACAAAGATTGCGCGGCATTTGCCGGCTCATGTGACACCAAGTCCGGGTTTGGCCGCGGCTGTTTTGTGCTAGGTTCGCCGCGATGAACGACTCCCCCAACCGCCCCGGCACGCTGGAAAAAGCCCTCAAGCTGAACCTCGACCGCGGCATCTACGGCACCTTCGCCGAGATCGGCGCGGGGCAGGAGACGGCGAACTGGTTTTTCCGTGCCGGCGGGGCCTCCGGCACGGTGGCCAAGACGATGTCCGCCTATGACATGACCTTCAGCGACGAGATCTACGGCAAGAGCGCCCGCTATGTCTCGCGTCAGCGCATGGCGGCGATGCTGGACCACGAGTTCCAGATCGTGCAGCAGCGGCTCCATGCCAAGCGCGGCGCGGACGCCGCCTTTTTCGCCCTTGCCAACACGGTGCGCGCGCGCGGCTGGCGCGACACCAACGAGGAATGCCACGGCTGGCTCGGCCTGCGCTTTCAGACCGAGCCGGGAGGCCCGCCCAACGACATCCAGCTTCATGTCCGCCTGCTCGATGACACCAACCACCGCCAGTCCGAGGTGATGGGCATCCTCGGCGTCAACCTGCTCTACGCCGCGCACCACTACCGTGACGAGCTGACCGTCTTCCTCAAAAGCCTGCTCGACGACCTGCGCCGCAAGCGCCTGGAGATAGACATGGTGGACTTCATCGGTCCCGCCTTCGCCAAGCCCGGATTCGAGGACCGCATCGTGGCGCTGGAACTCGTGCGCAGCGACCTGGCGGACGCCGCCCTCTTCGGCGCCAGCGGGGAGATTCTTCAGGCCTCGGATGTGCTCTACAACAAACCCGTCGTGCTCAACCGCGGCAGTTTCGACCCCATCACCCGAGTGAATCTGGACATGATCGAGCGCGGCGCGGCGGCCTTTGACCAGGACTTCGGCGAAAAGGCGCTCGGCCATGTCGAGATCCTCGAGATCACCATGCACAACCTGCTCTGCATGGACGACTGCGCGGTGGAGTACGGGAACTTCCTCGCGCGCGCCGACATCCTCCAGGCGCTGGGCAAAAACGTGCTCGTCTCCAAGTATGCCGAGTTTCACCGCCTCAGCGGCTACCTGGCGCGCCACACGCGCGAACCCATCGGCATCATCCTCGGACTGCCGCTTTTCGAGGAGCTGTTCAACGAGCGCTGGTATGCCGACCTCGAAGGAGGGCTGATGGAGGCCTTCGGGCGGCTCTTTCGCAACCAGGTACGGCTCTACGTTTATCCGGCGGGCGATCCTCTCACGGGAAAAATCCGCACCGCCAGCCAGGCGCGCGTCACCCGCGGCCAGGACCATCTGCTGCGCTACCTGCTGGACACGGGAGCCGTCCACGAAATCCGCGAGGGGCTGGAGGAATGCCTCTTCCAAACCAGCTCCAACGTCCGCCAGATGATCCTCGGCGGCGACAGGCGCTGGCGGGATTTTGTGCCGCCCATCGTGCTGGAGCGCGGCCCCTGGGCGGCGCTGGCGGGATGAGTCCGCCCTTTCACACCGCAGTCACTTGCGGCGGAAAATGCCGCTTTGCACGGCGGCGTGGATCATTTCTCGCACACCGTGGCCTTTGGCTTGGGAGGCGGCGGTGAGCTGGTCGAGCTCGGCGCGGTCGGAGAAGCCCATCTCGCGTCCGGTGGCGAAGGTGAGGAGCTTTTCCAGCAGGCAGCGCGCCACGCGGTCCTGCCCGGCGAGCAGGAGTTTTTGAAACCCGCCCATGTCCGCGAATTTCGCCCCCGTGGGCAGCTCGCCCGCCGCGTCCACAGGCGGGCCGAGGCGGTAGCGCACTTTGCGGCCTGTGACCTTGAGGTCCACTTTTTCCCCCTGGTCTATGCTGCGGAAGCGCTCGCGCCAGCCGCCGATGACATCATAGCTCTCCAGGGCGAAGCCGGGCGGGTCTATGACACGGTGGCAGCCGTTGCAGGTCTCGCTGTCGCGGTGCTTGTCGAGCAGCTCGCGCAGCGTGGTGGCGCCGCGGATGTCCGGCTCCACACCCGGAATACCGGGAGGAGGCGGCGGAGGCTCGATGCCCAGGATGCGGTCCATGACGAAGACGCCGCGCACCACGGGGGAGGTGTTGGTGCCGTTGGCGCTGACCTTTAAAATGCTGGCCTGGGTGAGCACGCCGCCGCGCCGGCTCTCCGGCGGCAGCGGCACCTTGCGGATGTGCTGGCCGCTGACGCCAGGGATGCCGTAGTGCCTGGCAAGCCGCGCGTTGAGCATGGCAAAATCACTGTGGATGACATTGGCGGCGCTGAGGTTGCCGCGGATCAGCTCGGTGATGAAGGCGCGCGTCTCGCGCAGCATGGAGTCGAGCAGCAGCTCGTCGTATTCGGGGTAGAGCTGCTTGTCGGGCGTGGTGAACTCGATCTCGCGCAGGTTCAGCCAGCCGTCGGTGAAATCGGTGACGAAGCGCTCCAGCGCGGGGCTTTGCAGCAGCCGCTCCGTCTGCGCGCGCAGCACGGCGGGCTGGGCGAGGTCCGCCGCCAGCAGTTCCGCGTCCGGCGCGCCGCGGGTGAGGAAGTAACTCAGGCGCGAGGCCAGTTGCAGCCTGTCCAGCGCGCCGGAGGGTTCCTTGAGAAAAAGAAAATCCGGCGCGCACAAGATGGCTGTGGCTGCCGTGCGCATGGCGGCGAGGAAGTCCTTCCCCTCCGCGAACTCGGCATCGAAAAGCCGGACGTAAGGCTCCACCGCGGCCGCATCGGCAGGGCGGCGGAACGCGGCGCTGGCGAAGGCGGGCAGCAGCCGGCGCGCCTCGGCGGCGGGATCGGCGGAGTCGGCGGTGAAGACGGGTTTGTAACCCGCCTTGCCGCGCATCCAGGGTTTCTCAGGCATTACCTCGCGGAGCTTCGCATCTCCGAGCAGCAGCTTTTGTCCACGCGGCGGCCATTCCTCAATGAGCGGACCCTCGATCTCCACCGAGAGCAGGGCCAGGCCGCTGCCGGGATACTTGTCCGGCCCGTCTTTCACCGCCGAGTGCCCGTCCGGCCCATAAAGGCCCTGCGGACTGACCTGGATGCCGTGGCCCTGAGGCAGGTGCAGCGTCACATCCACCGTGCCGGGCTTGTCCGCGGGCAGCTCGTGGAAGCTGTGCGTGCGCGTGTCGGTGTTGCGGAAATTGAAACTGCCAGTGCGCAGGGCAAAAACGACCGGCTCCTCCACCTGGTGCCCGTAACCCGTGACACGCACCTTGTAAGTGCCTGTGGCATGGGCGCGCAGGTCGGGGATCACCGTGCTGGGAAAGCCGCCCTCATTGAAGACCACCACAGCGCCATCGGCTTTTTTCAGCCAGTGCTTGCCGATGTTGTCCTTGTTGCGCCCGGTGTCGAGCGTGGCGGCGGTCTTTCTGAGTTCCGGCTTCTCCCCGGCCATCAAGGCCGCGTTCAGCGCCGTCTCGGCGGCCTCCATGTAGCGCTGCATCTGGATGCCGGAGATGGAGAGCGCCTCCCCCACGGTGTCGAACCCGTGAGCGCGCCCGTCCTCCGGCAGCATGTCCACCACGCTGACGCGCACGCCGAGCAGGTCGTTGAGCGTGTTTTGATACTCCTGCCGGTTCAGCCGGCGCAGCACGGTGCCTTTCCGCGCCTCGGATTTCGCGGTCAGGTCGGAGCCGAGCGCCGCCATGAATGCGCCTGTCTCCTCCGCCGCGGGGCGCGCCTTTTTCGGCGGCGGCATCTCCCCGGCGGCCACGCGGTCAAAGACGCGCACCCATTTCTTCAAGGCGGCGGCGTCCGCGCCATCGGTGGACAGCGCGGACAAATCCAGCCCGCCCTTTTTCATCTCCGCGTCATGGCAGTCCATGCAGTGCCGGTCCAGAAAGGGCCGAGCGGCGGGCGTGGCGGCTTGAGCTGCGCCCAGGAACCCGGCGCCGGCTAACCAAAGAAGCTGCTTCATGATCTCACGCCTGATTGATTTCCAGCACGCCGGTGCTGTGGCCGAACCGGTCCGTCTCCACGCCCATGCGCTGGGCCAGGGAAACGAAGAGGTTGGAGAACACATGCTTGTCCTTCTCGATGGCAAGGTGGCGTCCGTGCTTGAAGCCGCCGCCGGCGAGCACGAGCGGCAGATTGGCCGTGCTGTGGGAGCTGGCGTTGCCAAGGTTCGAGCCGAAAAGCACGGCGGTGCTGTCCAGCAGCGGGCGTCCGCCTTCCCGGGTCTGCTTGAGCTTGGCGAGGAAGTCCGCGAAGGCGGTGAATTCGGCCAGCTCGATGACCTTCAGCTCCTCGATCTTCGCGGGGTCCTGGCCGTGGTGGGAGAGGTTGTGCCAGTCGTTTTTCACCCCCGGAATTTCCGGCACCGCGTTCATGCCGCTCAGGCGCATCGTCACGGTGCGCGTGGAGTCGGTCTGCAGCGCCAGCACCACGAGGTCCTGCATGAGCCTCATCTTGCCGATGGCGTCCGTGCGGCTCTGGATGTCGGTCGGAGGTTTGGCGTCCACCTTCGGTTTCGGACGCTGCGCCCACTCCTCGTTCTGCACGAGCCGGCCCTCCAGATCACGCACGGCGCTGAAGTATTCGTCGAGCTTCTCCTGGTCGCGGTGGCCCAGCTCGCCGCGCAGTTTTTTCGCCTGGCCCATGACCGTGTCCAGGATGCTGCGCCCGCGTTTCAGCGCGCGCACCTGGGCGGCCACCTCGGCAGGCGTGCCGTCCACAAAAAGCTGCTGGAAGGCGCGCGAGGGGGAGCTTTCCGCAGGCAGCGGCACGCCGCTTGCCGACCAGGACAAAGACTCGCTGCCGGTGCCCAGGATCAGGCTGGGGAAGCGCGTCTGAGTGCCGATGCGCTCGGCGATGAGCTGGTCAATGGAGATGGTGTTTTTGAATCCGGCAAGGCCCGGGTGCTTTGCCGCCGTGAGCCAGGTCATCTCCGAAGTATGGCCGTTGGCCCCGTTTTGCTGCTCGTGATTGAGGCCGGAAATGACGCTGAAATCGGAGCGCAAATCCCGCAGCGGCTCCAGGTAGGGCGTCAAAGTGTAATCCGCGCCAGTCTCCTTGGGGAAAAGATACGGCGTGTGGAAGCCCAGCGTGGCGCACATGGCCAGGAAGCGCGGCGGCGGAGTTCCTGCGGCGGCCTGCGCGCGCGTGGCAAAGGCGGGCAGCATCGCCTCCAGCATAGGCAGCGAGAGCACGGCCCCAGTCCCGCGCAGAAAAGCGCGGCGGTCGAGATGGCGTTTGGTGGCGATGTTCATGCGGATGTCACCGCCTTAACGAACCACCCCGCTCTGGTCTGACATCTTCCAGCGCCCCGCCTGTCGCAAATCACCCACTCTTTGTCGTGGAGCGCGCCCGAAACCGCGTATCCTCCAACTTTCCACCCATGAAATCCGCCGCCGTCGTCAATTACGCGCCTGAAAAAGGCTCCGTCGAAATCCGTGAGATCGAAAAGCCGGCCATCAGCGCCGAGGACGTGCTCCTCGAAGTCGCCAATGTGGGCGTTTGCGGCTCCGATCTGCATCAGTGGACCTCCGATCACTCCTGGCCGGTGAATTACCCTGTCGTGCTCGGCCATGAGTTCGGCGGACACATCATCGAGGTCGGCAAGGACGTGGAAGGCTGGAAGGAAGGCGACCGCGTCGTCTCCGAGACCGCCGCCATCATCTCCAAGGACAACCCGATGACGCGTCGCGGCCTCTACAACCTCGACAACACCCGCAAAGGCTTCGGCTACGGCGTGAACGGCGCGATGACGAAGTATGTGCGCGTGCCCAGCCGCATCCTGCACCATGTGCCGGATCATCTGCCCTTCGAGCAGGCCTGCCTCACCGAGCCCTGCTGCGTCGCTTACAACGCCGTCGTCAAAAACGCCCGCATCGAGCCCGGCGACCGCGTCATCGTGCTCGGCCCCGGCACCATCGGCATCCTTTGCGCCGCGATGGCGAAACAATGCGGCGCACAAGTCGCCATCGTCGGCCTCCAGCAGGACGCGCATCGCCTTGAACTCGCCCGCAAGCACTACGGCTGCGAAGTCATCATCGGCGACGCCAAACCCTGGGCCATGGAACGCGACGGCCTCGGCTGCGACGGCGTCATCGATGCCGCCGGTGCCAGCATCACGCTCAAAATCGCGCTCGAGCTCGTGCGCCCCGCCGGCTGGATTTCCAAAGTCGGCTGGGGGCCGCAACCGCTCGGCTTCAACATCGACCCGCTCGTGCAGAAGAACATCACGCTGCAAGGCAGCTTCAGCCACAACTGGCCCATCTGGGAGCGCGTCATCGCCCTCATGAGCAGCGGCCAGTTCGACGTGAAACCCATCATCGGCGGCGTCTGGCCCGTCACCGAATGGCACGAAGCCTTCGAGAAGATGCACAAAGGCGAAGTCGTGAAGAGCGTGCTGCGGCCGGTGTGATCACCCTGTTTGACGCCTTCCTGAACCGAAGTTAATCTCATCACCATGAAGACACTGACCCAATCCACCCCTCTCGGCACACTGGGACTGCCCAGTGGTGATCATTGGGTGAAATTTCATGTCGAGGGAGACTCCATTTCCTTCGAGGTGGCCGCTTCTGTGCCTGCGAAGGCTAATTCTCCAGCCAAGAAGAAGCCTGCGGGCTTTGTTCAGAAGTGGAGCGGAACAGCGAAGAAGATCGAGGATGCCGGAGACACCTGGCTGGCACACATCAACGAGAAACACCTGCGCTGAGCTGTCATGCGCGTGATGCTTGATGCCAATGTCCTGCTGGACTGCCTCGTCCTGGAGACAAGCGGACAAGCGCGTCCCGGCAAGGATGGGAGTGAACGCCTTCTGAACCTGTGTGACTCAGGTGTCCATCAAGGTCTTGTGGCATGGCACACGCTGCCGATCATCGCTTACTACCACGCGAAGCAAAATGCCTCCGAAGCCACGTCGGCCATGATGGATGAGCTGCTGCTGATGCTGGAAGTTCCCACCGTCGGTCAACCTGACGCCACAGATTGGCGGAGCCACGGCATTCACGATTTTGAAGACGCCTTGCAAATGGCCTGCGCCTTGAGCGGCAGGGCTGATGTGTTCATCACACGCAACACGATTGATTTTGTCGGAGTGGCGATGCCGGTGATGACGCCCGAGGAGTTTCTCGCGGCATTTCCGTAATCGTCACCTCACCCGCTCCATCCACGCCGCCGTCTCTCGATTCGCCCGCGTGATCGCCTCCAGCGCAGCTTCATCCGGTTTTTCGGAAGCATCCCGCAAGGCGCGTTTGCGGGTTTCGTTGCGCAGGTAGGCACCGCAGAGGTGGAGGCCGACGCACGAGGGCACCTCGCGCAGGGCGGCGAGGAGCTTGGCGTAGCCGGGGCCGTCATGGCGGGCTCGGCCATCCTTTTCGCGGATTTGTGCGGAGGTGTCGGCGACGAGGACGGGCTTGCCGGTTTTTTGATGCCAGTGCGTGAGATTCGCGGCGACTTGATCCGGCGGCGCGAAGTGCTGGAAGCTGAGCACATCGACATACGGCAGCGCGGCGGCGATGACCTCGTCGGCGATGGGTTCTCTCGCCTCGTAACGGTCGCCGAGGATGAGGTGGTGCTTGTCGTAGCGGCGGATGGCGTCGTGCGTGATGCGATACCACTTCGTGGCCAGTTCGTGCAGTTCCTTGCGACCCGCCTCTGTCTTGAGCTTCTCCGGATCGTAAAGCGGGCCTTTCCATGCGCTCTCGGGCCGTGTGTGAACCCAGGTGGGGCAATCAATGTAAAAATAGCCAATGAGCTTCGGATCATCCTTCAGTCGGGCGCAGTGCTCGCGGGCCACATAGTCACACCACTCGGCGAATTCCGGCGCGTCGAAGTCCGGATGCCGTGTCTCCGCCTCCCACTGATGAAAATCCGCGAACGGCAGCTGATGGCAATACGGCAGCCCGAGCCACTGATACTCCTCAAACGTGAACGCACGCGAATGACGATGATTCGTGCTTCCCCGCGTCACCACCTCCTGCGTCCACCCGACCGAATTGAAGCCCCAGGCCTTCAAATCCGGTGCCACGGCCTCCTTGAGCCACTTTTCCATCGAGTTCCCATATTTGCGCTCCCACAGGTCGCCATTCGACGCGTAGCGCAGCGGCGCGGGATCGATGTGATTCAGCCCGATAGAGAAAAACGGCCTCCCCTCCGGTGTGATGAACCACCAGCGCCCCTTCCGCTGCGCGACCGTGAAAAAACGCCGCTCGTCCGCTCCACGGCAAACGGTGGCGGCAGCGAGGGAAGCAAGAAGAGCGCGGCGGTTCATCATGACAGGCCCATAACGCGTTGTTTGTCATTCTCCTGCCTCTTTTGCGGTCTTTGCAAAAGCGCTGCCCGTCCTCGCGAGTGGCGGCCAGTTTGATGTGAAACCCATCATCGGCGGCGTCTGGCCCATCACCGAATGGCACGAAGCCTGTGAGAAGATGCACAAGGGCGAGGTGGTGAAGAGCGTGCTGAGGCCGGGGTGATCTTGCCGCTAACAAAGGCTGGGATGCCTCGTTCATGACGTTGCCATGATGAAGCCCGCCCTTTTTTTTCTGCTCGCCCTCGGTGTCTCAAGTCTGAGCGCGCGCGAGTATCGTGATCTGACCAACCTCGATGGCGTGACCATCAAGGCCGAGCTGCTCGATCTGACGGACGACGGCATGCTCAAGGTGAATGTGAACCTGAAGCCCTTCCAGATCCCGCTCGCCAGCCTCTCCCAGGCGGATCAGGACTGGCTGCGGCTCTGGGACCTGGAGCGCAAGCAGGGCAAGGAGGCGGCCTATTACAGCCGGGTGATTTTTGAGGACGATTTCTCCGGCGGCGCCTTCAAGGAGGGCTGGGGGCATTACAAGAGCGGCAGCGTCATCCAGGATGGCGTGCTGGTGGGCATCACCCCGGAGGGATCGGACCATTCGGCGGTGGACAACATCAAGTTCCCCGGCGAGCAGGATTTGCAGGTGGAGGTGAAGTTCCGCTTCGTGAGCGAGGCGGCGAAGAGTTTCAATGTCTGGTTCGACGACAAGGATTACAAAGGCGCGCACGCGGGCCACATCTGCCAGGTGACGGTGAGCCCCGCGCAGGTGCAGATGAGCGACGCGAAGACGGGCGGCTTCACTTTGGAAAACGGCCTTTACGACCGCAAGAAGGCGAACCAGCTCACCGATGAGGAAAAGAAGATGCTGGAGTCCAAAACCAAGCGCGTGCCGGTGAAGCTGGAGCTGCAGAAGTGGCACACGCTGACGGCGCGCACGAAGGGCGACACGATTTTTGTGCTCATTGACGGCAAGGAGGCGGGCGAGTTCAGCTCCGAGGGCGTGGCGCACGCCACGAAGTCCCTCGTCAGCCTCACCACCAACGCGGTGGATGTCCATTATGACGACTTCAGTGTGAAGGCGGCGGCGAAGCCGCTCTCCGCCGCTCGCCCGGCAGCCCGGTGAAAATTGTGCTCGACAACGGCGCGCGAATCCGGGTTGAATCCCCTCCGAACTCAAAACCAATCCACATCCCATGAAAACAGCGCGAATCCTCCTGGCCCTGGCCCTGACCGCCCTGGCCTCCACCACGCTGCTGGCCACCGCCGGCAAGGACAATGTCGGCACGGTCATCACCGACCTGAAAGTGCGCTTTTCCGGCGCCTCCCCGGATTTGAAGGGCAAGGCCTATGTGCTGGAGTTTTGGGCCACCTGGTGCCCGCCCTGCCGCACGAGCATCCCGCATCTCAACGAGTTGTACAAAAAGCACAAGGACAAGGGCCTGCAGATCATCGGGGTGACGAAGGAGGACCGGCAGACGGTGCGCAACTTCGAAAAAAACATCCCCATCGAATACACCGTGGCCCATGACACCTACGGCAAGCTCAGCGAGGACTTCCAGATCAAGGGCATCCCGCACGCGATGATCGTGGACAAAACCGGCAAGATCGTCTGGGAGGGCCATCCCATGAGCCTGCCAGAATCCCAGCTCGAAGCGGTGCTCAAAGCCGGAGTCGAATAAGCCGCGCGCGGTCCTGCCCCCTCCGCTGCCCCCCGGCCCGCCCCCTCATTCCTGACGGCCCTCCCCCTGAGGACCCTCCTCCTAGCACTCGC
>DDQZ01000095.1:0-43369 GCA_002343505.1 Verrucomicrobiaceae bacterium UBA2429
AAGGTGTCTCGGATGACGCTTACGAAAAAATCATGCGTGCCAGCCGGGGCGGCGTCCAAATTGCATCCGAGGGTCCGCAATCTTCCCGGTTTGAAGTTGCTCCCCCGCGCTTGAGGCGCTGGCATTGCTCCTTCGCGCGCGAGGCGCGCTGATCGCACTCAGTTTCCCATCAGTGCCACAGCCACAGAGTCCACAAGCGGCTTGCCCGCGCGGGTCAGGCGCACGCGCCCACCGGCCACCAAGAGGAGGCCCTCCTTTTCCAGAGTCTCCAGCATGGGGCGCTGAGCGGGGAGGACAAGGTTCAGCGGCAGTCCCCGCGCGGTGCGCAGTTCCAGACCGAAGCGCTCCACGCGCCTGGCCGCGTCGTTGATTTCCTCAGCAGGCTCGGCAGCGCTGTTACCCGATGATGCGCGGCGCATCCATTCGGCTGTGTCCGCCACGTTCTTCCAGCGGAAGTCTGCCACTGTGGAAAAAGCCCCCGGCCCGAAGCCGAGGTAGTCGCGCCCCAGCCAGTAGCTCTCGTTGTGCAGGGAACGGTGACCGGGGCGGGCGTAGTTGGAAATCTCGTAGTGCTCGTAGCCGGCGGTCTCCAGCACGTCGAGCGCCAGATAAAAATGCTCCGCATCCCTGGAGTCGTCCTCATGGTATTGCCCGCGCCGCAGCCGCTGAAAAAACTCGGTGTCCTCCTCGTAGTTCAGATTGTAGGCCGAGATGTGGTCCGGCTGGAGAGTGACGGCTTTTTCCACCGTGCGACGCCAGACCTCCGCAGGCTGGCCGGGGATGGAAAACATGAGGTCCATGTTCAGACTGGAAAATCCGGCCTGCTGGAGCACACGCCAGGTTTCTCCGGCCTCGTCAGGCTCATGGTCGCGCCCGAGGGTGTGAAGCGTTTCGGCGTCCCAGGCCTGGATGCCGAGGCTGACGCGGGTAACTCCGAGCCGCCGCATCATGTCCGCCTTGGAAGGGGTGACGGTGCGCGGATTGGCCTCGACGCTGAATTCATCCACGCGGGAGAAATCCAAACGAGAGCGCAGACCGGAGAGGAGGTTTTCCAGGTGCGTCTCACTGAGCGCGGTGGGCGTGCCACCACCGAAATAGAGAGTGCGCGGTTTGAGGTCATGCGCGTCGTTTTGACGGTCCAACTCCGCCAGCAAAGCCTCAACGAAGCCTGTCATCGGTGTCGCTCCCGGCGTGTGCTTGTAAAAGCTGCAGTAGGGGCAGACGCGGTGGCAGAAGGGGATGTGGAAGTAGAGGTGCTCGATCATCCGCGCCACAAGGACGGCAGAATGCGCGGGCCGTCACGCGGTAGTTTAAGCGGGACCGCCTTGCGGGATCAAACCGTGCGGCGCTTGCGCTTGACGTGGAGCTGGGCGGTGCTGCGCTGGATCATGGCCATGACGGCAGCCACTTCCTCCTGGTGCTCGCCGTGTTTGAGGCTTTCCAGGGAGTGCCTGGCGCGCTCCAGGGCTTCCTCGACAGCCTTTTCGTCAATGTCGTCGGAATGGACGGCCATGTCGGTTAGCACGCGCGTGGTGTTTCCAGTGACTTCCACCAAACCTTCGCCAACTGCCATCTCGGTGGTCTTGCCGGCTTTGGTGATGCGCAATTCGCCTGGCAGGAGGGTCGTCACCAGCGGGGCGTGCGCGGGGAGCACTCCCATTTCGCCCTCGTAGCCGGGGAGGACGACGGTGTCCACCTCATCGGAAAAGATGCGGGCTTCAGGGGTGACGATTTCGAGTTTGAGGGGCATGTGGGAAGTTGGCGGTTCTTTGTTCCTGGCCGCAGGTTGAAAGTGCTTTCGTATGAGGGAGGAACCAGCAACTCACAACGATGAACCAGGAACGGTGATCAGGACTTGGGCACGGTGTCAATGCCGCCCTTCATGTAGAAGTTGGCCTCCGGCACGTCGTCATGCTTGCCGTCGAGGATTTCGGCGAAACCTTTGACGGTGTCTTTGACGGAGACGTACTGGCCGGGGGTGCCGGTGAAGATTTCGGCCACATGGAAGGGCTGGCTGAGGAAGCGTTGGAGCTTGCGGGCGCGGAAGACGGTGAGCTTGTCGTCATCGGAGAGCTCGTCCATGCCGAGAATGGCAATGATGTCCTGCAGGTCCTTGTAACGCTGAAGCACGCGCTGCACGCCGCGGGCGACGCGATAGTGCTCCTCACCGACGATTTCCGGGGCCAGCGCCTTCGAGACGGAGGCGAGCGGGTCCACAGCGGGGTAAATGCCCAGCTCGGCGAGCGAGCGCTCCAGCACGACGGTGGAGTCAAGGTGGGCGAAGGTGTTGGCCGGGGCGGGGTCGGTAAGGTCGTCCGCCGGCACATAAACGGCCTGGAAGGAGGTGATGGAACCGCTTTTCGTGGAGGTGATGCGCTCCTGCATGGCGCCCATTTCGGCGGCCAGGGTGGGCTGGTAACCCACGGCGGAGGGCGTGCGGCCCAGAAGGGCGGATACCTCGGAACCGGCCTGGGAGAAACGGAAGACGTTGTCCACGAAGAGAAGCACGTCCTGGTTCTTTTCGTCTCGGAAGTACTCGGCCATCGAGAGCGCCGAAAGGGCGACGCGCAGACGGGCGCCGGGAGGCTCGTTCATCTGGCCGTAAACAAGGGCCACTTTGGAGCCGGGTTCGCAGATGTAACCACCCTGCGCGTTGCGCTCAATGTCGTGCCCGTTCTTTTTCACCTTGATGACGTCGGACTCGATCATCTCATGGTAAAGGTCGTTGCCCTCGCGCGTGCGCTCGCCCACGCCGGCGAAGACGGAGTAACCGCCGTGGCCTTTGGCGATGTTGTTGATGAGCTCCATGATGACGACGGTCTTGCCGACACCGGCCCCACCGAAGGCGCCGACCTTGCCGCCCTTGGTGAAGGGGCAGATGAGGTCAATGACCTTGATGCCGGTCTCAAGAATCTGCGCGGAGGGATCCTGGTCCACGAGCGCGGGAGCTGGGCGGTGGATGGGGTAGCGCTTTTCGGTCTTGGGGGAGGGCTGGTCGTCAATGGCGTCACCGGTGACGTTGAAGATTCGGCCCAGGACTTCCTCACCGACGGGCACGGTGATGGGTGCGCCGGTGTCGGTGACGGACATGCCGCGTTTCAAACCCTCGGTGGAGGACATGGCCACGGAACGCACCCAGCCGTCGCCGAGGTGCTGCTGCACCTCGCAGACGAGGCGGGAGTTTTTGCCGCCGAGATCATAGGTGATCTCCAGCGAGTTGTAGATTTCGGGCAGCTTGCCGCTGGCGGAGAAATCCACGTCCACCACGGGACCGATGACTTGAACGATTTTGCCGATGTTGCTCATAGAGGTGATTGGAAAGGTGAAGTTTGAGGCGCGGGATTACTCGAGAGCCATCTTGGCGGTGGTGATTTCGAGGAGTTCGTTGGTGATGGCGGCCTGGCGCAGCTTGTTGTATTCGAGGCTGAGGTCCTTGAGCATCTGCTTGGCGTTGTCGGTGGCGTTTTTCATGGCCACCATGCGGCTGCTGTGCTCGGAGGCGCGGGCTTCCAGCAGCATCTGGTAAAGCGTGCCGTTGACGTATTGCGGCAGCACGGTTTCGAAAACGACGGAGGCTCCGGGTTCGAAGGTGTATTGAGGGAGTTCAGCGGCGTTGATCTCGCCGGGGGTTTCGTCAAAGCCGCGCTTGCCACCAAGAGTCACGGGATTCACCGGCAGGATCTGCTCGATGGAGGGCACCTGGGTGACGGTGTTGATGAAGTTGTTAAAAGCCACGAGCACAGTCTTGTACTCGCCGCTAAGGAACTTCTCCTGGATGAATTTGCCGACGACACGGACTTCAGCAAATTTGGCGGGGTCCTTGACAGGGAAGTCGGCGATGAGCGTCTTGCGCAGGCGGGACAGGCCCTGGGAGGCTTTGCGCCCGATGGTCACAAACTCCACCTCGCCCTCAATCCTGGTGTTGATGAGTTTTTTGAGAAGGTTGGTGTTCAGCGCGCCGCACAAGCCCTTGTCCGTGGCCATGACGAGGACGAGGGTTTTGGAGCCTTTGCCTTCGGAGAAATAGGGGTGGACTCCCTCCTCGGCGCTCTCCTTGAGCGCCACGAGGATTTTGTTCATCAACTCGGCGTAGGCGCGGCCGTTGGCGGCCTGATCCTGGGCTTTTTTCATCTTCGCAGCCGCGACGAGCTGCATGGCCTTGGTGATCTGGGCCGTGTTCTTGACCGATTTGATTCGGCGGCGGATGTCGCGGGTGCTAGGCATGATTTGAAATTTGAAATTTCAGATTTGAAATGGCCGCGCCCTCACTTCCAGGAGGCTTTGAAGTCGTCGAGGGCGGATTTGATGTCGGCTTCCACGTTGTCGAGGGCCTTTTCGTTGGCGAGTTTTTCGAGCAGGGGGGCTTTGCGGGTGTCGAGGTATTCCTCGAGCTTGCCCTGGCATTCCTTGATGCGGTCCACGGCCACGTCATCGAAGTAACCTTTCTGCATGGCGTAGAGGCTGATGACCATGACGGGCAGGCTCTTGGGCTGGTATTGCTGCTGCTTGAAGAGTTCCACAATGCGCGCGCCGCGGTCGAGCTTGGCCTTGGTGGCGGCGTCGAGGTCGGAGCCGAACTGGGCGAAGGCGGCGAGTTCGCGGAACTGGGCGAGGTCCAGCTTGGTGGTGCCGGAGACTTTCTTGATGGCTTTGGTCTGCGCGGCGGAACCCACGCGGGAGACGGAAAGACCGACGGAGATGGCGGGGCGGATGCCCTGGTAGAAGAGATCGGTTTCGAGGAAAATCTGACCGTCGGTGATCGAGATCACGTTGGTCGGGATGTAGGCGGACACGTCGCCGGCCTGGGTCTCGATGATCGGCAGGGCGGTCAGGGAGCCGCCGCCGTAGTTTTCATTCACGCGGGCTGAACGCTCAAGAAGGCGGCTGTGGAGGTAGAACACGTCACCCGGATAGGCTTCGCGACCGGACGGGCGCTTGAGCACGAGGGAAACCTGGCGGTAAGCGACGGCTTGCTTGGAAAGGTCGTCGAAGACGATGAGCGCGTCCATGCCCTGGTCCATGAACCACTCGCCGATGGCGCAACCGGTGTAGGGGGCCAGGTATTGGTTCACCGCACTGTCGGAGGCGGAAGCATTGACGATGACGGTGTACTCCATGGCACCAGCGTCTTCGAGGGTCTTGACGACACGGGCGACGTTTGACTGCTTCTGGCCGATGGCGACGTAGATGCAGTAGAGGGGTTTGTGCCCCTGGAGCTTGCCCTGCTCGGCGGCTTTGTTTTGCTTGGCCTGGGAAATGATGGTGTCCACGGCGATGGTGGTCTTGCCGGTGGAGCGGTCTCCGATGATCAATTCGCGCTGGCCGCGTCCGATGGGGATCATGGCGTCAATGGGCATGATGCCGGTCTGGACGGGAACGGAGACGGATTTGCGGGTGATGATGCCGGGTGCGATTTTTTCGACCGGGTATTGCGCATCACCTTTGATCTCACCCTTGCCGTCAAGAGCCTCTCCAAGGGTGTTGACGACGCGGCCCAGCAGGCCCTTGCCGACGGGGACGGAGAGCAGGCGGCCCGTGGTGCGGACTTCGTCGCCTGCCTTGATGTGCTCGCCGGAGCCGAGAAGCACGCAGCCGACCTCGGCTTCCTCAAGGTTGAGGGCCAGGCCGTAAAGACCGCCGGGGAACTCGATCATTTCGTTGAGCATGACATCGCTCAAGCCTTCGATCTTGGCGGCGCCGTCACCGATCTCGCGGACGACGCCGACGTTGGATTTGGTGACCGCCGTTTTGAGGCCGGCGATTTGGGATTCAATCTCCTGGAGGATGTTGCTCATGGGTGCTGCTTGTTTGGGGAGGGGGTGGGGCCGCTAGGACGGGATGGACAGGGAAGGATTCAGGACAGGCTGGCTTTGAGGGCTTCGAGGCGGGCTTTGACGGAGCCGTCCCAGACATCGGAGCCGACCTTGACGCGGATGCCGCCGAGGAGTTCGGGTCTGACCTGGAACTCAAGGGCGAGGTCGCGCCTGTATTTTTGGCAAAGGCTTGTTTTCAGGCCGGCCTGGAGGTCGGGTGTCAGTGGGGTTGCGCTTTCGACTAGTGCGCGCTGGTTTTCCAGTTCGGTCTTCACCATGCCCTGGAATGAGTCGAGAATGGCGATGTACCCGCGGGGCTTGGAAGCGGCGACTTGGCTGACCACGAGGCGCACGCGGGATTCGTCGAGCTTTCCGTCAACCATGCAGGCGCGGAAAAGCTGGCGGGAGGTGCGGCGTGCTTCCTTGCTGATTTTCATGGTCGGTTAATCGGGGGAAGATGGGGGGTTACAGCGAAACTTGGGCGGTGGTTTCCTGATTGATGCGGGCCTGGTCGTCGGTGTTGAGGACCTTGCCGGTGACGCGGGACGTGGCCTCGGAGACCATGCGTCCGAATTCACGCTTGAGCTGGGACATGAGCTGCTCGTGCTCAAGCTGCGCGGCCTCGCGGGCTTTGGCGATGATCTGGCCCGCCTCGTGAACGGCGTCCTGCTGGCGTTTCTCGGCGAGTGCTCGGGCGTTTTCTCCGGCTTCCTTGATCTGACGGTCCGCGTCGGCGTTTGCCTTGTCTATGATGGCCTGGGCGTTCTTCTCAGCCTCGGCGAGGTCTTTGGCGATTTTTTCAAGCTTGGCCTCCCCGTCGGCGATGCGCTGACGGCGCTGCTCCAGCATGGCCAGAATGGGGCCGAAGGCGAACTTCTTGAGAATGTTGTAAACGATGAGGAAGATCAGCGCCTGGGCGATGAACTTGCCCCAGGACAGGCCGAATTGGGCGGAGATTTCTTCCAGCATGAGTTTGTGAGGCTGAGTGAGTGGGTGACTGATTTTTGAAGGGGGCACCGGGCCGCGCGAGGCGGCCCGGTGCCGGAATCGTGGCGTTCGCCGCGCGTTATTTGACGGCGAAGAAGGCGATGATACCGAGACCTTCGGCAAGGGCCATGCCGATGATGCTGATGGTAAGGATGTTGCCGAAAGCGCCGGGGTTGCGACCGACGGCCTCAGCGGCCTTCGAGCCGATCATGCCCACGCCGAGGGCGGCGCCGAGACCGGCGAGACCGCCGACGATGTTGCCGGTGACGCCGCCGGAGGCGGAGGCGACTTCCGCGCTCATGGAGACAATTTCAGTGATCATAGTGTGTGTGTTCTTGGTTTGTTGTTTGCTCACCCCCGTCCACGCTCGAGGCATGGTCCCGGAGGCAAATTCGGATCAGTGGTGCTCCTCGCCGTGGCTGTCGTCGTGCGCGGTGGAAAGACTGATGTAAACCGCGCAGAGGAGGGTGAACACCATGGCCTGGAGCAGGCCGACGAGAAGCTCCATGAAATAGAAGGGCATGGGCAGGAAGACACTGCCAAGGAAACTCACAACGGCGCCTTTCCCGTCTAGGATGCCGCCGATGGTGTGCAGCACGCTTTCACCGGCGAAGATGTTGCCGTAGAGTCGCATGGGCAGGGTGACATTGCGCAGCAGGATTGAGAAAAGCTCGATCAAACCGACACAGAAGAAGATGACGATCATGACCATGCCCATGAGGCCCCTGAGGCCGCCCTTCGGGCCGAAGGTGTGAACGAGGAAACCCCAGACTCCCACTTCCGAGATGGTCCAGTAGATCCAGAACGCGAAGAAGATGAGCGCCATGGCAAGCGTCATGTTCAGGTCCGCCGTCGCGGGACGGAACAGCGGTTCGGTGACCTCTTTGACTGAGAGCGGCCCGGTGCCAGGCCCCCAGCCGATGGTGCCGACGCCGGGGAAAAGCCCCAGCCAGTTTGTGACCAGGATGAAGATGAAGAGGGTGGCTAGAAGGGGGAATGCCTTCGGAGCCATCTCTTTGCCGACAACGGCCTCGACCTGGTTGAAAAGAAACTCGACGATGAGTTCGAAGAAGTTCTGCGCCTTGTGCGGCACCAGGGACATGTTGCTGGTGGCCTTGCGGGAGAACCAGAGCAGCAAACCGATGACGACCAGGGCGGTGAAGACCGAGTTGGTGAAGAAACTGAGAAAACCGGCGCCGAACAACTCCGAAGCGTAACTGTGGACGCCGCTGGCGAGGAGCGGGAGCGTGGAGACGGAATCGGGAGTGGTTGTCAGCATGAGTTTCACGGACGGAGCCGGACAGGGAAGGTGATTTAGCCGGAGCCTTGGGAGAGGCAAGAGGTATTTGTGAAATTTTTCACAAAGTCGGCGAAGTCTTGATTTTACAAGGCTTCGAGCTCCAGTCTAACCGCAAACAGCAACCCGGCGCACGGAGATCACCAGGCCGTCCAGCCGCCGTCCACGGGCAGGTCTATGCCAGTGATGAAGCTGGCGGCGTCACTGAGAAGAAAGGCCACCGCGCCGGCGATCTCCACCGGCACTCCAACACGGCCAAGAGGTACTTTTTCCACGAGCCTGCGCATGAAAGCCGGCTGGGCGCTCTGAATGGAGGGGTTAGGAAAAGGGCCGGGGGAGACGGAGTTGCAGCGCACGCCGTGAGGGCCGTAGTGCATGGCGAGGTAGCGCGCCATCTGGCGGATGCCGGCTTTGTTGACACCGTATTCGACAGGGTTGGGGTTCATCGCGCCGGCGTAGATGCGCTCGTCCGGCGCCACGCTGCCATACATGCTGGAGAAGAGCACGATGCTGCCCAGTCCGGCGGCGGCCATGCGCTCGGCGACGGCGCGGGTGAGGATGAAGGTGCTGGTGAGGTTGCCGTGGTTGACCTGGTCGAACTCGGCGGCGGTGAGGTCGGCGAGGCGCTTGGCGGTGGAGGCGTAGGTGAGGTTGACGAGGCCCACGGGCGTGCCATGGCTGGCGAGGTGGCTTTCGACAAAGCGCGGAATGGCGTCGGTGTCGTGCGCGTCGAGGTCGGCGGTGGTGATGTCGCCCGCGAAGGAGGATTTTTCCAGGAAGGCGGCGCTGCGACCGGGCAGGTCGGCGCAGAGCACGCTGGCGCCCATTTCCGCAAGGGTGAGCACCGTGGCCTGACCGAGCCAGCCGGCACCGCCGATGACCCAGACGCGCTGACCGGTGAGGTCGAAGAGTGTGGGGGCGGCTTGCATGGGGATTAGCGGAGAAAACGGAACTCCGGCGTGGCCCAGAGTGTCTGGATGAGGCGCGCCCAGGCATCGCGCTGCTCGTCCCCGGTGGCGTTGCCGGAGATGGAGGCATCCAGGTAGTCGGCGGCGAGGCGCAACTCGTCGTTGTCGGGATCAAGGCTCAGGGAGCGCCGCCAGGCTAGGCGGAGGCCATGCTCCGGTGGCTGGCTTTTCCATACCTGGTCCGCTGCGGAACGCGCGAGTTCGATGACCTGCGGATGGTTCATCAAATAAAGAGCCTGGGGAGCAATGGTGCCGGTTTCGCGTCTGGCGATGGGCTGATTGATGTCGGCAAAGTCGAAGACTTCAAAGAGCGGGTGGCGCACGTTGCGGAAGGCGGCGGCATAGACGCTGCGGCGGTGGTCGCTGAAAGGATAGTTGTACTCCAGGTTTTGCACGCCGGTGTCATTGGAGTCCACAGCTTTGGCGTCCGCGACGTTCGGGCCGCCCCAGCGGTCATCGAGCGTGCCAGAGGCGGCGAGCATGGCGTCGCGGATGCATTCGGCGTCGAGTCGCTTGCGGTTCATGCGTGAGAGCAGGCGGTTGTCCGGGTCTGCGGCGGGAGTGGCGGCCTGGCTGTCCATGCGGTAAGCGCGGCTCATGACCATGTCTTTGACGAGGCGCTTCAAATTCCAGCCGTCCTCCATGAAGCGGATGGCGAGCGTGTCGAGCAACTCCGGGTGGGAGGGAAGCTCGCCGGTGACGCCGAAATTGTCGCTGCTGCGCACAATGCCGGCTCCGAAGATCCACTGCCAGACGCGGTTGACGAAGACGCGCGCGGTGAGCGGCTGCTCCCGGCTGGTGATCCATTGGGCGAGCTGGAGACGCCCGCTTTGATCCTGCGGGATGGCGGGCACGGGGCCTTTGAGCGCGGCCTGGATGAAGCCGCGCGGCACGGGCGCGCCGAGGTTGCGGATGTTGCCCCGGATGTGGACGCGGCAGTCCTCCGGCTGGTCCGGCTCGGTCACGGACATGGCTTCCGCGCGAGTGGGGCCTTCCTTTTCAATCTCCTTGATCTCCCTTTGCACCCGGGTCATGCGCGCTTTGACCTCCTTTTCCATGTCGCTGGCAGCCGTCAGCGCGGGCATGGCCGGCATGTCCGCGTCCGCCGGCAGGAACTGCACCGCGTCCACCGTCACCACGCCGTCGGCTCCCGCGTTGGTGATGAGAACAAAGCCCTGTCCGTCCGCCTCGAAGCGCCAGGTGCCGAGGGTGGCGAATTGCAGCCCCTCCATGCTCGCCGTGCGGGTGGAATAGCTTGCCGTCTCCTCGCCGTCGGCGTGGAGCACATCCGCGCGCACTTTTTCAGCGCGGTCCGGGCCGCCGATGTAGGCCACGCGCACCTCGTAGCGGCCGGTGACGGGGATTTTCGGGGAAAATGAAATGGTGCGCTCGCCGGTGTCGCCCGTTTTGTCATGGACATAGCCTTCGCCGATGAAGGGTTTCACCAGCATGGACGCCTTCCAGTTGCCGACCCTCTGGGCGGCGCTGTCGTCAATGACGATGCCGGGCAGGTCGGTGACGGCGATGCTGTTTTTTTTGCGCAGGTTCGCGCCGCCGATGTCGCGCAGTTCGTCCTTGAGGCTGGCGAGCTGCTTGTTCAGCTCGGCGAGCTTTTCCTCCTTGGCGCGCATTTGCTCCTCCAGTTCGCCCTCGTAGGGCAGGGGAGTGTCAATCCAGTGGGCGACGTTGTCGGTGTAGTTCTTGAGGGTCTGGGTGCTGCGCATGATGCCGGCCAGCGCGTAGTAGTCGCGCGTCGAGACGGGGTCGAACTTGTGGTCATGGCAGCGCGCGCAGCCGATGGTCATGCCCAGGAAGGATTTGCCGATGGTGTCGAGCTGCTCGTCCACGATGTCCATGCGCAGGAGCTGCTTGTCCTGCTCCTCATAATTGGTGGGGCCGAGAGCTAGGAAGCCGGTGGCGGTGATCTGGCGCCGGCGCTGGGCGGCGTTTTCAAACGGCAGCAGATCACCGGCGGTCATCTCCTGGATCATGCGGTCCACGGGAACGCCGTCGCGCAGGCTTTCCAGAAGATAGTCGCGGAAGCGCCACGCATCCTTGAACGGCAGGGAGCGCCCGCCGCCGGAGGATTCGGCAAAGCGCGTCATGTCCATGAAATGGGAAGTCCAGCGCTCGGCAAAGGCGGGGGAGGCCAGCAAGGCGTCCACTCTTTCCTCATAGCCGACCTTGCCTTGCGCGAGGCTCTCCACCTCCTCATGCGAGGGGGGCAGTCCGGTGAGGTCAAAGTGCAGCCTGCGCGCCAGCGTGCGCGCGTCCGCGTCTGGCGCGGGCGTCATTTGGTTCTGCTCCAGCCTGGCGAGGATGAAGTGATCCAACGGACGCGCGGGCCAGTCGTTTTTTTGGACGGTTGGCGGCGCGTGGAGTTTGGGGAGCTGGAACGACCAGAAGCTGCCGTCGGCCTTCGGACCAGACTTGCCGCCGCCTGCCTCCGGGGGCGCGTCGCGCGGGTCATGCGCGCCGCTGGTGATCCATGCCTTCAGGTCGGCCAGGGCACTTTCGGGCAGGCGCTTTTTGGGCGGCATTTTCAGGTCGCGATCCTCGTAGCCGACCGCGCGCCAGAGCAGGCTCCCGTCCAGGTTCCCCGGCGCGAGCGCGGGGCCGGAGTCGCCCCCGCGTTCCCAGCCCGCCTTGTGGTCGAGCCTGAGGCTGCCTTTTTGTTTGTCAGCGCCGTGGCATTCGGTGCAGTGCTCCAGCAGCAGGGGGCGGACCCGCTTTTCAAAAAACTCCGACGGATCTTCGACCGCACCGGGAAGAGAGGCGCGGCCGGTCCAGAGCAGAACGGTGATGATGAAAAAGAGGCGGGGCATTCCCGGAGGCAAACGGGCGCGCGGCGAGGCGTCTTTCCTCCCCGCGCGCCGGGTTTGCCCTGGCATGGCATGTCAGAGCGTTTTGCTTGTGTGGTTGATTGGCTGATCACTTCGCCGTCATCCGCATGGCGCCGCTTTCGCCCAGGAAGTCTGGCTTGGCGGGTTTTGGCGAGAGGAACCAGCCATGCGCGCCAGTCCGGGTGCCTTTTTGCAGAATCACTCCCTGATAGGCGGTGCTGGCCCCGAGACTGTGGCGGAATTTACCGGCTATGCCGCCAGTCTTCGCGGTGATGACCGCGGTGGGCAGTGCGGCCGCTGGCACAGGAGAGACCTTGTTGGCCGGGGTGATCAGCATGTCCTGGAGAATGGATGGCGCGAGCAGTCCGCCTGAGAGGCTGAGGTCTGCGTTCGCGGGAAGATTTTGCAGGCCCGGAAAGACGCTGCTGCCTGAGGGCACTGTGTAGCGGTTGCCGAGCGCGTCCGTTCCGATGCCATCCGGCCATCCGGCCTGGTACCACTGCGAGCCGTTGACCTGCGGGCGGAACCAGAACATGACACCGGTGAGATCGTCCGCGTTCTGGCCTGCGTCGGCGACAGTGATCTCACCGCCGAAGCAGCCCTGCATTTTATAGAGCTGGGCAAACGCGGGGAACTGCAAATGCTTCGACAAGGTGGTGGCCGAGGTGAAGATGGTGCCGTCCGCAAGCTTGCCTGAAAGAGTCACCGAACCGGTGGATTTGATGATGACAGAGGCATGGCCGTGCCCTTGCGGATAAAGGTTCAGCGGCATGGCGGGCGTCTGGGTTTTGGCGGCGAAAACGAGTGTGTAGGACTTGCCGTTTTTGGATGCCAGAGCCGCTGGAGCCTCGGTCAGCTTGCCAAAGGCGGCACGGTCGGCGGTGATGTCCGAATGGGCCACAAGAACACTTTGGTCGAGCTGATCCACACCCCCTGTGATGCGGTGTGTGAAGCCTGTCATGTCGAGATGGAGGCTGATCTGCATCACGGGCTTGTTTTTGCGGGTCACCACCAGCGTCTTCGAGCGCGCGGGGCCGAAGCGGGCATCACCCGTGTTGTCAAAAAATCCAGCCAGCTTGATCTTGGCTCCGTCCATGAGGAGGCTGCCTGAAAAGGCGCCTTTGCTGGTGACCACGACATTATGAACCAGGCCGGCGGTTGAATGGTTTTCGTCCGTCTGCATGTCCGGCCTCACCAGGCCGCGGTAGGTGCCTGTAAGTTGCGCATTGAATGGATTGACGATGAACTTTGCCGTAAGGCTGAGGCCGGGCTGCATGATGAAAGCGAGCTTTGGCAGTTCCGCGCTTGCGACGGTGATGCCGGTGCCGGCGGTGTCGCTGGCCGTCCAGCCATCAAACACGAAACCGGGTTTTGGAGTGGCCGTGATGCTGTAGCTTTTCCCAGCGATGCGCTTCGATGACGGCATGAAGCCGGTGCTGACCGTGCCTGATCCCGCCGGTCCATTTATCGCCACGGTCAGCGTGCGCAGATGCGTGAAGCCGAGGCTGATGACGCTGGAGAGGTTGCCTTTGAAGTCCACGGAGCGGACTTTGAGGGTGTTTTTGCCCGGCGCGGGTGTCACATTCAAATTCCATTCCGTGCTGGTGCCGCCAGGGCTGGCCACGTTGGCGTCCACAAAGGGGCCGTTGTTCAGCGAGACCTGCACTTTGTGGATGCCGATGTTGTCCGTGGCCATGCCGCTCACTGTCACAGGCACTGTGTCAACCACGACGGCGTTATTGGCAGGAGCTGTGAATTTCACCACAGGCTTTACCTTTTCCGTGAAGGCTGCGGGAGGCAGGATGACCACGGTGGCGGTGGCAGGCTGGCCGAGCGCCACACCAGTGCTGGCATCCGCCAGTGTGATGGTAAATGCCCGTGCCACGGTGGCTGCCGCATCGGCCGCGATGGGTATCTGCACCTGCTTTGTATCCTGGCCGTCGCCAAAATCCACCTGGAGGCTGCTCTGGGCGGTGTAGTGCGCCGGAGCCGTGGCGCTGCCATCCGCGCTGCTGAGCGTGCAGCTTGCCATGCCGTCCAGATTTCCGGTGCGCTGAATCATCACTTCCGCCATGCTGCCCGCCGCATTGCTGGCCACGGGGATCACCTTGCTGGCGAAGGCCAGTGTGCTGAAGCCTGGAGCGGTTACAGTCAGTGTGTGGGTCCGCTGGGTCGTTCCGTCTTCCGCGGTCACGACGATGGAGATGAGATTGTCGCCGAAGATCAAAGGCAGGCTGCCGCTTGCCTGTCCGGAGACCACGGCGCTGCCATTGACGGTGATGACCGCGCCGGCATCGGCCGCCGTCGGTGTCAAAGTCATCGAACTGGTTCCCGGCGGAAGGGACAGGGTGTAAGCCGTCGTGCCGGAGGCAAAGCCGGGCATGAGCGTGCCCTGGCTGACCTCCAGATTCGCAAGGCTGGCGTCCGTGCTCGGAGGGCTGAAGACATGCACCGCCCCCTGATTCACCCCACTGAGGTCGGATAAGGGCGCTCCAACGACGACGCGTTGCTGATGGATGGCCACGGCGAAGCCATAGTTGTCGCTGACACCGGGAGCTGGATTTTCCAGAGTGTCTTCCGGCACGGTCGGGCTGGCGCCTGCAAGATGGTAAACATACGCGATGCCCGTGTTGTTTGCGCCGGTGTCGTTGCCCAGCGCTCCCACGACAAGCCTGCCCCCGGAAATCGCCAGGGCCCTGCCAAACTCCTCGCTGGAGATGGCGGCGGGGCTGTTGATCACGTTCAGAGGCACCGTGGGGGTCGCTCCATCGAGGTCATAAACATACACGGATCCTGCGTTTTGAGCGCCGGTGTCATCGCCATACGCGCCCACCACGGCGCGTCCGCCTTCGATGGCGACGGCGTAGCCGAAAACATCACTGTTCGCTGGAGATGGATTGTTGAGCACTGCCACGGGCGCGGCGGGAGTGCCGCTGGCCAGATCATAGACATAGGCGCTGCCGGCGTTGGCGGCGCCAGTGTCATTCTGATAGGCTCCCACGATGATCCGGGTGCCGGAGATGCCCACCGAAAAGCCAAACAAATCTCCAGCAGTGGGATGATCAAGTGTCAGCACTGGCACGCCGGGAGTGCCGCTGGAAAGGTCAAAGACATAAGCACTGCCGGCGTTGGCGGCCAAAGTATCCTCCTCCGGTGCGCCCACCACCACATGCGTGCCGGAGAGAGCCACGGATCTCCCAAACCTATTGCTTGAGGAGGACGGAACAGGATTGGGGATGACCTGCACAGGTGTGCCGGGGGTGGCGCTGCCCAGATCATAAACATAGACTGCGCCTGCAAAGACGATGCTGCCATTCATATCCCTGGCACCGACCACGAGCCGGGTGCCATCCAGAGCCACCGCGACGCCGAACCTGCCGCGCAAGGCGGGCTGCGGAGAGGGAATCGTCAGCACCGGCACATTTGGAGTCGGGCTGCTCGTGTCAAAGATTCTCACCTGGCCGGCGCCGTCAATGTTCAAGTCTTTCTCGCCAGTGCCCACCGCCATGAGGTTGCCTGAAACCGCCACCGCCTGGCCGAACTGAGCCTGGACTTCAAAGCCTGGATCATTGAACTCGCGTACTGGTTGAGTGGGTGTTCCAGACAGGAGGTTGTAAAGATAGGCGCTGCCGGCATCAATGCCGCCTTTGTCGTCAAAGTAAGCGCCGATCAGCACCCGGTCATCCGCCAGTGCTATTCCATATGAAAAGCGGTCCTGCACTTGAGGGGTTGGGTTGTTGAAGGTGAATGCAGGCACTGTGGGAGTTCCGCTGGCCAGTTCATAGAGGTAAGCGGTCCCGGAGGCGCTGGCCCCAGTGTTTTCGACGAAATCCCCCACTAGCAGCCGCTTTCCAAGCAGCGCCAGTGACACGCCGAAAGCTTCATTGCTTCCCGGACCAGGATTGAAAACCGCGTGAACAGGCGTTTCCGGAGTTCCGGACCCCAGATTATAAACATGCACGCTGCCAGTGCCTTGAGGCCCTGTTCTGTCATTGTGCGCCCCTACGGCGACGAACTGCCCGGAGATGCCAACCGATCTGCCAAAATAGGCATCCACCGTAGGCGCGGGGTTGCTCAAGCTGAGCACCGGTGTGCCGGGAGTCATGCCGCCCAGATCATACACATAAGCCCTGCCCGCGTTGGTCGCGCCTTCGTCGGCCAACCAGACGCCTACCACGACATGATCCCCGTCCACAGCCACTGATCTGCCAAACTGATCGGAGGCTGCGGGATTTGGATTGCTCAGTGTAAAGCTCGGCGTCGCAGGAGTGGCACCGCCGAGATCAAAAACATAGACACTGCCCGCGTCCGTCGCTCCAGCGTCATCCATGTGCGCGGCGACGACCAGCCGGTCTCCAGAGAGCGCAAGAGCGCTGCCGAAATTATCAAAATTTGCCGGGGCGGGGTTGGGGATCGTCAGCACGGGCGTAGTCGGAGTGGCCCCGCCCAAATCATAAACATAGACGATGCCCGCCCCGCTCGCGCCTGTGGAGTCACCGGGAGCGCCGACGATCAGCCTTCCCTCTGCCATGGCGAGGGAGGAGCCATAGGTTTCACCAGATGCCGGAGTCGGGTTGCTCAGCACATGCACCAGATCGCCATTGGTCGTGTCGAAGATTTTTACCACCCCCGCGTCCTGCGCGCCCGTGTCGTCGTTCGGTGCGCCCAAGGCGGCCAGGTTTCCGCTCAGGGCGCAACTGAAGCCCAAATAACCTCCATACTGCGAGTCCAGCGGGGCGGGGATGGAATGACGGAGGAGGTAAGGCGGCACCTGCGCTCCGGCCTGCCGCGGCAGGCAAAGCATGAGGATGCCGATGAGCACGCATGGAAGGCTGCGGCGGAGGATGTTGGCTGGTGCGGATGTATTCATGTCGGGTGTGTGTTCTGGTTCCGCGCGCATCTTTGACCCGTTTCGAAAAAGCGGGAATCCGACTTTGGTCGGATATGGCCGCATTTTTTCCGAGGCATGGTTTCCGCCATGAATCCGTCTGGCAGAATGCAAAAAATGCGCGTCGCTCACCCGTGCATGCAGGTGATTTGCCACTTCGTCAGGGAGCGGCATCCACTGATCGCGCGGATGCGGGCCGGCTCATTGGCCGCTCGTGAGCCGGGCCTGCACGGCGTGGTGGGCGGTCTCCTGGAGAAAGCGCGCGTGGGCGGCATCGAGTCCTTTGGGCAGGTGGGTGCTGCCAGGCGGAGTGTCGCCAAAGAGCACCTCGTACCAGACACAGGCTCCGAGATATTCACCCGCCAGGTTGGCGTGGTGTCCGTCCATGCCGAGGGTGATTTTGACGCTGTTGCGCGCTTTGGCCCAGCGCCAGCCCACATGCAGGGAGTGTGTCTGATCCGGCAGGGCGGGGCGCCGGGCTGTCTTTGGATCAAAAGGGACGGAGCCGGGTTTGTAGCCCCATTGAGGGTCGGTGTCGGCGGCAAAAAAGGCGTCACCAACCGGTATGACTCGCGCGCCGATGAGGCTGGCGAGCTGGTCGTAGGCCGCGGTGAGGCCGCGGTACATCTGCTCCTGGGTGGCGGGCTCTCCATCTGTGTTCGAGGGCTTGGTGAAACGCGGGTCATCCACCCGGTAAGCCCAGGTCTGATGCACGAGGATGCGCGCGCCGGGCGCATGGCTGCGGATCAGGGCGGCGAGCCGGGAGCCATGCGGCTCATAGGTGGCGAAGTCATGACTTTTGATGCTGGCCTGCTGAATGGAGACAAAGTCCCAGCGCTCCTGCCGCAGATGCTGCGCGAGGCTGCGTCCGCTCGTGTAGAGGCCGTCTTTGTTCGCCGGATCCTTTTCGTGAAGAAGGGCCTTTTCAGAATGCAGTTCCAGGGAGGCTCCGCCAATGACGATGGATTCGTGGATCAACTCATGACCTCCGGCCTTGGCGAGGCCGCCCAGGTGATTGGTGGCATTGCGCGAAAAACTGTTGCCGATCGTGAGCAGGCGGACGGTTTCAGCAACGCCCCCCACGGGAAGGAGCAGCAGGAGCAGAAACAGGCGAGGGATCATCAGAAGGGCAATCAAGATCGAATTACCGCCGGATCAAGCCCTGGGATGCGCGGCCTCATAGACCTCCTTCATGCGCTGGGTGGAGACGTGGGTGTAGATCTGCGTGGTGCTGAGGCTGGCATGGCCGAGCAGCTCCTGCACGCTGCGCAGGTCGGCTCCGTTGTCGAGCAGGTGGGTGGCGAAGCTGTGGCGCAGCTTGTGTGGGGTGACGTGGACGGGCAGGCCGGACTTTCTCCAATACTTGTCCACGATGTCGGCGACTGCCTGGGTGGTGATGCGGCGGCGCAGTTTGCTGAGAAAAAGCGGCCCGTCATGCACGGCCGCCTTCTGCCGGTAACGCTGGACGGCTTCCATGGCGGGCGCGCCCACGGGCAGCAGGCGCTGCTTGGAGCCTTTGCCGGTGACGCGCACGGTGTCGCTGTAGGCGTCGAGGTCGGCGACGTTGAGCGCGGAGAGTTCGGCCAGCCTCATGCCGGTGCTGTAGAAGAGTTCGAGCACGGCGGCGTCGCGCTCAGGCGCCCAGGCTGGCGCCTGCCTGTCTTTTTCGAGTTTGAGCGGGAGTTCGAGCATTGCCGTGATCTGCGGAACGGTGAGCACGACGGGCAGTTTTTTCTCCTGCTTGGGAAGCTGGACATCGAGCAGGGGATTGCGCTCCAGCCCCTGGCGGTGCGTCAGCCACTTATAAAAGGAGCGCAGCGCGGCGAAGTGCAGCCGGATGGTGGCGCGTCCCAGGCCTCGCTTCATCTGATCGAAAAGATACCCGCGAAAATCCTCCGCGGTGAGTGTGAGCCAGGCGGTGAAGCCGCTTTGGCGGTGGCGGAATTCCGCAAGGGCGTGGCGGTAGTTCTCCAGCGTGCGCGGCGAGCAGCGCCGTTCGGATTCAAGAAAGCCGAGGAAGGCTTTCTTCAGCGGATCGTCCGGCGGGGCGGGGTGAGGCATGACGGGGAGGGTTCAGGCGGCGCGCATCTGCTGGAGTTCGCGGATCAGAATTCGCCAGCGTTTTTCCACCACGGTCTCGGCCAGGAGAGCGCGCATGCACTCGCCTCTGCGCACAAAGTGATAGGCCAGGATGTCGCAGGCGGAGTCCGCGCAGGCGGTTCCGCCCAGCCTGGCCTTGAGCTGGCGGATGTTTTCCCCGGGATTTCCGGGAATGTCTGGCAGCAGATCAAGAGCCTGCTGCTTGAGCGACTGGATCTTCTCCACGCATTCGCTGACAGAGGGCGTGACCGGCTCGACACGCGCGACGATGAAGGGCTTCTCCTGTTCCCACGAGACCAGCCGGATGCGGCGCAGGCCCTGAAGAATGACATGCGATGTGCCGTCCGGCTGCGTTTTGCACACGCTGATCAAGCCGGCGGTGCTGAAGGGGAATATCTCCAGGTCGTCCCCGTCCGCGCCAAGCCGGGTGCCGATGCAAAACATGCGGTGACAGGCCAGGGCATGCGCCAGCATTTTGCGATAGCGCTCCTCGAAGATGAACAGCGGCAGCAGGCAGCAGGGCATGAGATGGCAATCCGCCAGCACCATGACCGGGAGGGTGTCCGGCAGGGGATAGGCTGGGGCGTCGGGGATGGGATTCATGGAATCGGATAGCCTGGGTGTTACGGCTGGAGCGCGGGTTTGGACATGAGTTTGCGGGGATGGGAAGAGGGCAGGTTTGGGGTTGTTGCGCGGTGGATTGATCCCGCTCCGGATGTTTTCGAAATTGCCAAGCCGCATTGATCAGGATATTTTAATAAAAAGTGTCTGTTAAATATCATTTATCCAGGATATTTTAGAACAATCTGCCATGCCGCCACCCGTCGCCCATCTTCCTGCTCTTCTGTCAGGTCCGAATCGTGCGGCGAACTCCCTGCTCGGTCCCTTTGATGAGTTGCTGGAGGACTTTCTTTCGAAGGGCGGACCGCTGCCCAGGGAGTATGGCGTGCTCAATCGCGCCATCCGGCACCTTGGCGACGCGGTGCGCGCGGGTCTGATCCCGGCGGCCCTGTTGCTGGAGCACATCCGCGCTCTGACGGAGCGGCGTCTTGCAGGCACGATGCAGGCGCAGGCGCTGGCGAAGAAATACGGCTACAGCGGCGACTTCGAGATGATTGACCATATTTATGTGCAGAAGGTGAATCCCGATCCCGGACTGCGCTGCTGGGATTTGTTTTTCCATGCGCAGGCGGCTCCGAACGCGGTTCGCAACCGCAAACGCTACTTTAAAAACTTGGTGGCCGAGAAGCTGGCCGGGATGCCCGCCGGGCGCCGCCTGGATGTGCTCAATGTCGCCAGCGGTCCCGCGCGGGATTTGCGCGAGGTCTTCCAGGACAACGAGGCGGCGGACATCCATGTTGACTGTGTGGACATGGAGGGCCACGCCATCAGTTATGCGCGGCAGTTGTGCGCGCCGTGGCTGGACCGGATTGAATTTCACCAGCGCAATGTGCTGCGCCACATGCCCGCGCGCGGTTACGACCTTGCATGGTCGGCGGGGCTGTTCGATTACCTGGGCGACCGCTCCTTTGTGCATCTGCTGCGCGCCATGCTTGCCGTCACGCGGCCCGGCGGCGAGGTGGTGGTGGGGAATTTCTCCGATTTCAATCCCAGCCGCGACTACATGGAGATGATGGGTGACTGGCGCCTGCGCCACCGCAGCCAGGAGACCCTGACCAGCCTCGCGTGCCAGGCGGGCATTTCTCCCAACAGGCTGCGCATCTTTTGGGAGCCGGAGGGAGTGAATTATTTTCTCCACGCGCGGGCGTGAGGCGCATTTCTTCATGGCGCGGCCTTTTCGGCAGGCTAGTTTCAAAAAACACACCTCATTCCATTGTGAACACGCGCCTTCTCACTTTGCTCAGCGCCGCGCTGTCGGCCCATCTGCTCGTCTCATGCCAGCACGCGGATGAGGGCAGCGAGACGCGGCCCGCGGGAGAAAACGTGCTGGACCGCGCCGCGAGGCGCGAGGCGAAAAGCGGCACGGTGAGTTTTGAAAGTCATGTCAAACCCGTGCTTGAGGCCAAATGCGTGGCCTGCCACCAGCGCGAGGCCCTGCCCGCCAGGCTGAACCTGGAAAGTCGCGCCGCAGCCCGCCGAACCGGCGCGCTCGGCGCCTTCATCGTGCCAGGCGCGCCGGAGCGCAGCCTGTTCCTCACCAAGCTCGGCGAAGCTCACGCCAGCGTGCAGGCGATGCCGCCAGTGGGTGAGACGCTCACCAAGGACGAGGTCGCCATCCTGCGCCGCTGGATCGCCCAGGGCGCGGACTGGCCGGAGGGCGCGGCGGGCATGCTCAAGACGCGGCCTTGAAAGCATCCGAGACCGCCGGCTCCTTGCGCGCGAGCGTGTGGGCGAAGGGGCCGCCCGATCCCAGGTTGTATTGCCGGATGGCCGTGATCCAAAACGGCGCCAGCTCGTGCTCGGCGGCGGACCACAACCGGTAATGCAGGTTTGTCACCGTGTCGGTGTCGTGAATCATCGCTTTGATCTCCTGTGGTGTCAGGCTTTGCGGCCCTTCCTGGATCAGGCGCCGCTCGATCTCGTTGAGGTAGGCGCGGGAAACATCAATGTTCCGCCGCCGGCGCAGCAGGGAGACGTGCAGGCCGTTGATGTAGGGGTCCAGGAAGACCTGCATGAGGCCGTGGAATCTCTCCAGTTCCGGCTGCAGTTGGATGCGGCCTTTCACCTCGTCGAGGTTCTCCCGCATCGTCCCGAGCACTTGCGGCGGTGATGCCTCCTCCGGAGTGAGGAAGAGCTTGAAGCGCAGTCCGGTGCGCGTGCCGGAGACAAACACCGCCACGGGAATCGCGGCCAGCAGGCACACGAGGATGGGGCTGATCCAGAGCAAAAAGCCCGGTGAGACAAACCAGGCGACCACCGACCACGCCACCCCCAGCAGACTGACCGGCCAGAAATTCAGCAGCACCTCCACCCAGTCCACCCCGCTGTCCAGCTTCCGCCGCTGCGTCACCCAGCGCACGCCCTTGCCGAGGATCGTGTAGATGACAAAGCGGCTGTGGAAGACCATGAGCACCGGCGCCATCAGCGTGAAGACCACCGTGTCCAGCAAGCCGCTGACAAAGGTCAGCGCGCGCATCACCGGTGATTTGAAGACGCGCCCGGTGATCAGCTCGTCGAGCAGGATCGTGGCCTTCGGCAGAAAGATGAGCATGACCGTCAGCCCCAGCAATAGCCGCGCCGCCAGCGCGGATTGCGGACTTTCCACCGGCAGGGGTGTCGCGGCCAGGAAAGTGGCCAGCAGCAGGAAGACCAGCCATAGAAGCGAGCTGGCATAACTTAAAATGCCATGCAGGAAATTGATCCGGCTCATCGGATGCCAGCCTTTGGCGAAAAGCAGCCAGAAATGCTGCATGTTCCCCTGGCACCAGCGGCGGTCGCGCTTGAGCATGTCCACCAGCGTCGGCGGCCCCTCCTCGTAGCTGCCGCGCGGCGTGTTCAGCAGCCGCACGGCGTAGCCGGCCTTGCGCATGAGGGCGGCCTCCACGAAGTCATGACTGAGGATGTGGCCGCCGAAGGGTTCCTTGCCCGGAAGCGGCGGCAGGGCGCAGTTTTTGATGAAAGGATCGAGGCGGATGATGGCATTGTGCCCCCAGAAGTTCGCCTCGCCGCACTGCCAGTAGTCCAGGCCGGCCATGAAGGCGGGGCCGTACAGCGCCTGGGCGAACTGCATCACGCGCCCAAGCAGCGTCTCGGAGCCGATCTGTTTCGGAAAAGTCTGCAGGATGCCCACGCCGGGGTTCTTCTCCATGATGCGCACCATCGCGTTCAGCAGTCCGCCGGACATCAGGCTGTCCGCGTCCAGCACGACCATGTAGCGGTAGCGGCGGCCCCAGCGGCGGCAGAAGTCGCTCACATTGCCGCTCTTGCGGTTGATCGGCTTGCGGCGCTTGCGGTAAAAGATGCGTCCGAAGGCGTCGAGCTGCCGGCAAAGCTCCAGCCAGGCGCTTTCCTCCTCGATCCACTGGCTCGTCTGGTCCGAGTCGCTGAGGATGAAAAAATCGTAGTTCGCGGCGTGGCCGGTTTCCTGGAGGGAGAGGTAAATGGAGCGCAGACCCTCGAACACGCGGGTGACGTCCTCGTTGTAGATCGGCATCACGATGGCCGTGCCCGCCGTCACCGGCTGCTCGTGCTCCTCGGGTGTGAGGCTGCGCCAGAGGTCGAGCGGATCGGGGCGCGGGCGGTTCATCAGCCAGACTCCGATGAGCGCCGTCCAGAAGCCCGTGTTGAGCTGGTAGTAAAGGGGCACAAAGGCCGCCAGCAGAGCCCACTCCGACCACCTCATGCCGTGCTCGGAGAGATAGACATACATGAGCCAAACGCCCGCGAGGGTGCCCAGCCCGACAAAGGAGAAAAACGTGGCGCGCCGCGTGCGGGCGATGCGCGGCGGGGGCATGCCCTGCGTGGCCGCGAGATTGGTGGTGAGGGAGCCGATGACGCTCATCGCAGAAGCAGGTAGAGATAGCCGAGCACGCCGCCGACCATGAGGATGAGGATGGAATAGCGCAGCATGGGGTGCCTGCCGAGCGTGTCGAAGGTGTCCTCGGCCACGTCGGAGACAATGCCGAGGTCAATCTCGCGCGGCGTCATTTTGGACACCTGCATTCCAGGGCCGGAGGTGCGCACAGCGGCGCGCATCGCCTCGCTCATGTCCGCGGGCAGGTTTTCATCATCCAGAAAAAAATGCGGCCAGCGTGCCGGACCGCCGCTGAGGTAAAAGCCCAGCCTGCCCGCCGCCTCGATTTGCGCGTCGTTGAGATTCAGGTCGCGGTAAATCTCGCGCAACCAGTCCCGCAGCATCAGGCGCGCCTGCTCGATGGAGTGCTCCGTCGGCGTGCGCGCAGGGTTTTTGGCATGGGCCTCCGCCGCGCGGCGCAGAGTCTCCAGGATGAGCTGCGTGCGCCGGATGCGGTTGTGGAGCTGGTAGGAGCGGAAGTAGTCGGCCAGACGCGCGTACGCCTCGTTCCACTCCTCCTCGGTGCCCGTGGCGGGCGCGAACTGGATGTTTACCGCCTCCATTGGTATTGCCAGCGTTCGGAGATCACCAAAGGCCCGTCATGCAGCTCGCAGATCAGCTCCAGCAGGGCGGTGTCAGCCGGCACGTCGAGTTTGAAAAACGCCCGCCAGCCGCCGGACTCCGCGTTCCTCATCACGCGCGCGTCCAGCACCTCCGCGGCGCCGGCATTGACCCGCACCCGCGCCTCCGGGGTCCACTCCGCCGCCTTGCCTCTCTCCGCCATGCCGGGTTCGAAATCCAGCACATACAGATGATCGTCCGAATCCATGACAAAGCCCCGGCGGGTGGCCGCCACCTTGCACAGCCCGCCAGGCTCGTGGCCGCCGTGCCACAGCAGCTTGTAGTCAAATCGCAGCGCCTCATCCGGCGTCTGCGGCACGCTCTCCGGCTTCCACATGGCCACGATGTTGTCCCATGTCTCCTCCCCGGTCGGCAGTTCCACCAGCACCACCGCGCCTTTGTCAAAACCCGCCACCGGCTCCACCCACACCGACGGCCTTTGATGATAGCGCGCCTCCAGGTCCTGGAAGTTCGCAAAGTCCCGGTCACGCCCCGCCAGACCGAAGCCCTTGAGCTTTTCCGCCTGGAAAAAACTCATCCGCGTCTCCCGCCCCACATCCAGCGGACGCCAGATCGCCGGGCCGTTCTCGATTTCGATTTGCAGGCCGTCCGAGTCATGCACCTCCGGGCGGAAGTCATACGGCTTCGGGTGGCTGTTCTCGCCATACCAGAACATGCTGGAAAAAGGAGCGATGCCCAGCATCTCCACCTTTTGCCGCAGGAAAAGCGTCCCGCGCACTCGCATCTCCGTCGTCCTGCCCGGCTTCGCCGAAAACTCATACGCGCCCGCCAGGCTCGGCCCGTCCAGCAGCGCCAGCAGGCGGAAAGTGTCATCCCCCGGCTTTGGCCGCGCCAGCCAGAAGCGTGTGAAATCCGGGAATTCCTCCGGCGCGCCGCCAACGGTGTTCACCGCGATGCCGCGCGCCGAGATGCCGTAGCCCAGCTCCGTCGTCACCGCCCGGTAGTAGCTCGCTCCCATGAACACCAGGAACTCGAACCGCCGGTCCAGGAACGAATCCGGAGCCAGCACGCGGAAGCCGGCATAACCGGAAGGATGTCCCGCGTTCGTCGGCACCTCCAGCCCGCCATAGTCAAAGAGGCCGCTGTCAAAACCCACAGGCTCCGCCTTTTCGTCCGTGATCTGGTGAAAGCGCACCGGCTTCTTGAACATCCAGCCCGGATGAAAAAACTCCACACGGAACGTGTCCCCCGCGCCGCCGAAGAGCGCCTTGTCCTCGCGGAAGCGAATGCGCCGGTGGCCGTCGTAGTTCAGCTTCGCGAAAAAAGAGTCCAGGTCCTGCTCCACCGGGACATGCGCGGCGCGCGCCAGCGCCTGGGCATGGGCTTCCAGGCTGGGAAAATCCGTGACATCTTCCGGCCCTGGATCGGCGGCATGGAGGTCGAGGGCGGCCAGGAAGGCGGCGGACAGGAGCATTCGTCCTGCGGAGGGGTGTCGAATCATATAGGCTGCGGACAGCGGCGGCGGAGAGTGCCATAAAGCGCCCGTCCGTCAAGCAGTGGCATAAAGTGTGCCAGTGCTTCAAATGAAGCGCGCTTGCATGGGGCGGCTGCCTGCGCAAACAAGCGCCGCCATGCTGCAAATCTCCCAGATCAAGCTCCCCGTGGACCACACGGAGGCGCGGCTGCGCGCCGCCGTGATCGCGCGGCTGGGTGTTGCCGATGGCGCGCTGCTTTCCCTGCGCGTGGCCCAGCGCGCCATTGACGCGCGGCGCGGGCATGTGGAGTTCAGCCTCACCGTTCTTGTCGAGCTGGCCGATGAGGAGGCGGTGTTGATAAAAGCCCCGCCGCAGGTTCAGCCAGCCCCGGACGATACTTACCGTGAACTGCCCGTCGCAGTCGGAGCGCCGCCGCGCCCGTCCGGCAGGCCCGTCATCGTTGGCACCGGCCCGTGCGGGCTTTTCTGCGGGCTGCTTTTGGCTCGCGCCGGCTGGCGTCCCGTTTTGCTGGAGCGCGGCAAGGCGGCGGGCGACCGCGCGCGCGATGTCACCGGCTTCTGGCGGCGCGGCCTGGCCTTCGACCCCGAGTCCAACGTGCAGTTCGGGGAGGGAGGGGCGGGCACCTTTTCCGATGGCAAGCTCTACACCCAGATACGCGACCGTGAGCACCGCATTCCCTGGCTGCTGCGCGAACTGGTCGCGGCGGGCGCTCCGGAGGACATTTTGATCAAAGCCCGCCCTCACATCGGCACCGACCGCCTCATCAAAGTCGTGCGCCACATCCGCGAGGAGATCATCGCCCTCGGCGGCGAAGTGCGCTTCGGCGCGAGGGTCAGCGACATCGTCGTCGAGCGCGGCACCATGCGCGCCGTGACGCTGGCGGATGGAGCGGTCGTGGAGGGCGGGCCTTTCGTATTCGCCGTCGGACACAGCAGCAGGGACACCTTTGCCATGCTGCACCGGCATGGCGTGCCCCTGGAGCCAAAGCCCTTCTCCGTCGGCGTGCGCATCGAGCATCCGCAGCGGCACATAGACCGCATGCTTTACGGCCAACGGGCCGGCCACCCGCTGCTGGGCAGCGCTCCTTACAAATTCGTGGCGCACTGCCCCGGCGGGCGCAGCGCCTACAGCTTCTGCATGTGCCCCGGCGGCCTCGTCGTCGCCGCCACCTCCGAGGAGGGCATGGTCGTCACCAACGGCATGAGCAGCTACGCCCGCGCCGAGGCCAATGCCAACAGCGGCTTCATGGTCGAGGTCGGCCCGCAGGACTATGGCGACTCGCATCCCCTCGCCGGCGTCGAATACCAGCGCGAGATCGAGCGCGCCGCCTTCCGTCTCGGCGGCGGCGGCTACCGCGCCCCGGCGCAGTTGCTGGACGACTTCCTTTCCGGCCGCGCCTCCAGCGGGGCGGGGGATGTGCGCCCCTCCTACCAGCCCGGTGTCGTGTGGACGGATCTGCGCGAGTGCCTGCCTGAAAAGGTCGTCCTCACCCTCCGCCAGGCCGTGCCGCTCATTGAGAAAAAACTGCGCGGCTTCCTGCTTGACGACGCCGTGCTCACCGCCGCCGAGACACGCAGCTCAGCCCCCGTGCGCATCCCGCGCCACCCCGGCACCACTGAATGCACCGGCCTGCGCAACTTCCACCCTGCCGGCGAGGGCGCGGGCTACGCCGGCGGCATCATCTCCGCCGCCGCTGACGGCATGAGAGTGGCCGAGGCGCTGCTGCGCGGAAACTGAGACCTGCGGATGGCCCGTCCATACGCATGATCAATGATGCCGCCTGGAAATATCAATTTCCATTCCCGGACAAACCTGGGACACTCGGCGCATTATGGAAGGACTCGTCATTCTCATCCTCCTGCTTGTGATCGTCTGCATCTTTGTGCTGCCGGTCATTGCCATCGTCAAAGCATCCGGCACTCGTGAAAAGGCCGCTCAGAGCGAGCGCGACATCGCCAGGCTGCGCGAGCAAAACGCGCGGCTTCATGAGCGTCTGGAGCGTCTTGAAATTTCCGTCAGCGCCTTGCAAACCGTGCCGCCTGCCAAAGCGGAGTCCCGATTCGCTCCTCCAGCCGCGCCGGTCGCGCAAGTCACAGCAAAGCCCGTGGAGCCGGAACTTGTCACCGCGCCGCTTGTCGAAAAAGCGCCGCCGCCGATCCCGATCCCGCCGCCCGCGCCGCAAACGCCCGAGCCTGTCCGCGCGCCTGTGGTTGCTCCAGTGATCGCCCCGCCCGCTGCTGCCAAATCCGCCGCTCCGTCGAAACCTGTCAATCTGGAGCAGTTCATGGGCGTGAAGCTGTTCGCATGGGTGGGAGGTCTGGCGCTCTTCCTCGGCGTCATCTTCTTTGTGAAGCTCAGCATCGAACGCGGCTGGATTTCACCCGAGCTGCGCACGGCCATCGGTTTTGTCATCGGCGCGGGGCTTGCCGGCGGCGGCGTGGTCATGCACCGCAGGGAGCGCTATGCCACGCTGGCCCAGACGCTGTGCGCCACGGGCATCGTCGTGCTCTACGGCGTCACCTTCGCAGCGCACGCGCTGTGGCGTATCCCGCCATTCGACCATGCCGTCGCCGCGTTCGCGTTGATGACGCTCATCACCGCCGCCGCATTCCTGCTCGCCGTGCGGTTGAACGCGCAGGTCGTGGCCGTGCTGGGCATGTTGGGAGGCTTTTTGACGCCCATTCTTTGCTCCACGGGCCGGGACAATCCCTTCGGCCTTTTCAGCTACATCGCTCTGCTCGACATCGGCGTGCTCGCTGTGGCGAAAAACAAACGCTGGCTGCATCTCACCGCGCTTGCAGCGGCTGGCACCATCCTCATGCAGGCCGGGTGGATGCTGAAATTCTTCCACTCCTCGCAGTATGCCATCGGTTCGGCCACCTGGGTGCCGGTGATCGTGTTCCTCGGTTTCGCAGCACTGTTCTCACTCGCAGCTTGGTGGTCGAAACAAAGGGATGCCAACGATCTTTTCCCGGCAGGCTCCGCGCTCGCGTTGTGCGGCAGCGCCATGATCGCCGCGTTCGTTTTTCTCGGCTTCGGGGCCATCACGGAACGTCCGCTGTTGCTCTACACCTTCGTGCTCGGCATCAACGCCATCGCGCTGCGCGTCGTCTGGCATCAATCGCGTGTCGCCATCGCGCAGGGCGTCATCGGCGCGCTGACTTTCCTGCACCTCTCGATCTGGACGATGCGTGAACTGACCTCGGAGTTGCTTCCGCACGCGCTGGGCATTTATCTGGCGTTCGGCTTGCTGCACACCGCGTTCGCCGTGCTCATGACGCGCAGAGATCCGGATCAACCGGCCTTCGCCGGGTGGGTGCCACTGTTCACGCTAGTGCTGCTGCTCATGCCGGTGCTGGGCCTAGATGCCATGAGCCTGATGATCTGGCCGGCGATCCTCATCATTGATCTGCTCATCATCGCCCTTGCCGTGGTCAGCGGACGCCTGCTGCCGGTACTCGCCGCGCTCGTGCTCACGCTGGTCACCGCCGCCGCCTGGCTCTTCCGCTGGCCGGGCGCGCTGGCTCTTGAGATGACTCCCTTCCTTGCGGTGCTCGGCGGCTTCGCGGTGCTGTTCGGCATCGCGGGCAGTTTGATTTTCCGCAAAACGCCGAAGGCCGCTTTCGCGCCGCTGCTGCCGGTGAGTTCGGCGGTACTGCCTTTCCTGCTGCTCATTCTGGCCACGCTCCGGTTGAAGATCGCGGACCCTTCGCCGGTTTTCGGCCTCGCATTGTTGCTCACGGTCTTCCTGCTCGGCCTGGTGCGGATCAGCGGCATCACCGTGCTGGCACCGACGGCACTCGCCTGCGTTCTCGCGCTCGAATGGGCCTGGCATCGGCAGAGTTTCCATGCGGAACACGCGGCGCTGCCGCTGCTCTGGTATCTCGGCTTCCACGCCATCTTCACCGCGTTCCCGTTCGTGTTTCAGAAGCGGTTCGCCACATGCAAGCTGCCGTGGATCACCTCCGCGGCGGCAGGCATCGGCACGTTCAGCCTCGTGCATCGCCTCGTGGGCCAGGCGTGGCCGAATGAGATGATGGGCCTGCTTCCCGTCGTCTTCGCCATCGCGCCTTTGTTGAGCCTTGTCTTCGTCTTGAAACAGCACGGCGCAGAAAATCCGGCGCGGCTCACGCAGCTCGCCTGGTTTGGAGGTGTGGCGTTGTTTTTCATCACGCTCATCTTCCCGATCCAGTTCGAGAAGCAGTGGATCACGCTCGGCTGGGCGCTGGAGGGCGCGGCGTTGATCTGGCTTTTCCGGCGCGTGCCGCATCCCGGCCTGCGCGGCACCGGCGCCGTGCTGCTCGCGGCCTCGTTCATCCGTCTCGCGCTCAATCCCGCCGTGCTCTCGTATCAAATTCGTGGAGACACACCCATCCTGAACTGGCAGCTTTATGCTTACAGCCTCTCCGCGCTGGCGATGTTCTTCGCCGCCTTCTGGCTCGCGCCTCCAAGTCATCTCTGGGGTAAAATCAACCTGCGCGGCCTGTTTTGCTCGCTCGGTGGCATCCTGCTGTTCTTGTTGCTCAACATCGAGATCGCCGACGCCTTCACACCCGTTGGCGAGCGCTCGATCACCTTCGATTTCAGCGGCAATCTGGCCCGCGACATGACTTACACGATCTCGTGGGCCTTGTTCGCGCTCACCTTGCTCGTGCTCGGCATCTGGAAACGCAACGCGCCCACGCGCTACGCCGGCATAGGCCTGCTCGGCGTCACCCTGCTGAAACTCTTCCTGCACGATCTGGCGAACACGGACAGCGGCTACCGCATCGGCGCCCTCATCGGCGTGGCCGTCATCGCGCTCACGGCTTCCTTCCTCTACCAACGCTTCCTCACCGCTGACAAATCATGAACATTCGCCCGCTCATCCTCGCCTTCTGCCTGCCCGTGTTCGCCGGAGCCGCCGACCACGCCGCATGGACCCACCGCCAGACGGTTCGCGTCACGCAGCCCGGACTCACGCGCATCGAGCTTGATCCCGCCCTGCTCGACGCCTCGCGCGCGGCGTCGTTTCACGACCTGCGCCTCGTCAGTCCTGACGGCGTCGAGACCCCGCGCATCATCGCCCTCCCGCGCGTGGTGCGCCCCGAGCGCGTGGAGGCGGTCGGGTTCAAAGCCATGCTCGCTGGGGCGGCCACCGTGCTTGAGTTCCAGCCTCGCGAGCGCGACACCATCAAAGAGATCGTGCTGCGCACCAGCTCAGTGGATTTCATCAAGGCCGCCAAAGTGGAGGCGAGCAGTGACGGCGGCACCTGGCAGACCCTCGGCAGCGGGGAGGTTTTGTGCCGTCAAAACGGCACCGAGCGTCTGCGCCTGCCGCTCGCACCCGGTTTGTGGACGCATTTCCGCGTCACCCTTGATGACATGCGCAGCGCGCCCGTGGCCTTCACCGGAGCGGAGATCGTGCGCGAGCTTCCGGAACTGCGCTCCATCCCGCATGCAGTGGAGATACGCTCGCGCATGGAGGAGGATGGACGCACGAAGTTGACGCTCGATCTCGGCACCGCCAATGTCCTGCTCGCCACCGTGCGTGTCCTCACTCCCGAACCGGTCTTTCAGCGCGAGGCCGAGCTGCTGAGCGCGCGCGCCACCTTGTTCCGCCTCAAGCACGAGGACTTCACCGGCGAGGAAATCGAAATCCCGGTGCATCGAGCCGCTCCCGCACGCGAGATCGTGCTCACCCTTCACAATGGCGACAGCCCGCCGCTGCGCGTTGAAGGCATCGAGGCCGCGCGCCATGCCGTGCCGCTGGTGTTCCAGGCCGGTGCCGCTGGAGACTGGCAGCTTTACATCGGCAACGCCCAGGCTGCCGAGCCGCGCTATGACATCGGCGCGCTCGGCGACAAGCTGCGCGATGCAAGCGCCACCACAGCCACCGCCGGAAAAGTCGAGGCCAACCCCGATTTCCGCGCCGCCGCCACCGCGCCCGTGGTCGGCGAAGTAGGGTCGGCGCTTGATGTCTCGGCGTGGTCGTATCAGCGCGAGGTTTTGTTCGCGGCCCCGGGCGTCATCGAGGTGGAACTCGATCCCGCCGTGCTCGCGCGCAGCGCCGGTGATCTCCACGACTTGCGCGTGGTCCGTGACGGACGCCAGATTCCCTTCCTCGTCACCCGGCCCGATGAGAAACGCGAGATCACATTGACCTTCTCCGAGATTCACGATCCCAAAGCGCCGGCGTGGTCGAAATGGGAGATTGAGATGCCGCTGCCCAACTTCCCGGTCTCCGAACTTCTGCTCGACTCGTCCACGCCTCTTTTTTCCCGCTCGCTCATCTTGACCGAGGATGCCGGCGGCGCGCAAGGCCGCCAGCAGCGCGTGCTCGGCAGCGCCGCATGGCAGCGCAAGCCGGGGGATGCCGCGCGCGCATTCCGCCTGCCTCTGCGCGTCTCTCCGCGCGCGGGTGTCTTGACGCTCGCCACCGACAACGGTGACAACGCGCCGCTTCGGCTCGACAGCGTGCGCGCCTCCCACCCCGTGGTCAGGCTGCTCTTCCGCGTGCCTGACACGGAGCCCGCGCGGCTTTGCTACGGCAACCCGCGCGCGGCTTACGCGCGCTATGATCTCGATCTCGTCCGGCGCGAGTTTGAGGCCGCCGTCAAGGTCCCCGCCACGCTCGGTGAGGAGGAGAAGCTCCCCGGTCACCGCGAGGAGCGCGGCGTCAGCGGCAATGGCTCCCCCTGGCTCTGGGGCGCGCTTGCCCTCGTGGTCGGAGCGTTGCTGTGGATCGTGGCGGGGATGCTGCCGAGGCAGCAGGCGTGAGACCGGCGGGCGGTCACTTCCCGAGCGCCTTGCGCAGCACCGGGAGGAAAGCCTCGGCCTGGCGCATGAAGCCTAGATCGCTGGCGTGGGAGGCGTCCGTGGCGCCTTCGGTGTCGTCGCCGTAAAGCGTGTCACCCTTGATGTAATGGAGGTTTTTCACGCCCTCGGCCACGAGGGTCTCATGCGCGGCGCGCAGGGCGGCGTGGTTGTCGGTGTGGAATTTGTGCTTCGCCGGGGTGATCCAGTCGTTGGTGAAACGGCGGTCCTCGACGAGGATGATGGGCGTTCCGGGCTTGGCGGCGCGCAGTTGCCTGACCAGCGGCACACATTTTTCCGCGACCTGCGCGGGCTGCATGTTCGGCAGGCAGTCAATCACATAAGCGGCGGCATCCAGTTGTACGAGATAGTCGCCCACTTCTTTGTCCATGCGGCCGTTTCCTGAGAAGCCTAGATTCACCACGGGCATGTCGAGCCAGCGGCCAAGAATGGCGGTATGGACCATGCCGGGGCGGCTTGCGCAGGCGCCGTGGGTGATGCTGGTGCCGTAAAAGACCACCGGCTTCGCGCGCGGTGCCAGGCCCTCGAATTTGGCCCCCTTCGGCACGCCGATTTGGAAGGACTCGGTGCCGTTGTAAAGCGGCAGATAGAGCGCGTATTCGCGCAGGCCGGGCGCCAGGCCCTGAATCATCTCCACCTTGATCTCCTGGGCGGCGGGCCGCGTCACCTGCACCCACTTCCATTTGCCGCCGGTGTCGCGCGCGTAGAGGTCCGCGCCGCTGACACCCGTGGCCGGCATGTGCGGCATGCCGAGTTTGTCCTTCATGACTTTGTAATGCACATGGATGCTCGCGCTGTCGGTCTTGAAGCGCGCCATCATGCCCGCGCTGTCGCGGCTCAGGCTCCACACGGCCGGGGTGACTTTGCCCTCAGCGCTGGCGGGCAGGCGGTCAAACCAGCGCTTGCGTTCCTGCTCGGGCAGGATGCGGCCTTCCACGCCCCAGGCGGTCACGTCATGCCAGTCCAGCTCGGGCGCGGCGGCTTTGTTGCCGCCCATCGCGGGGTCAAGCTTGGAGATGTCCGGGCTTTTGGCTTTCGGCGCGGCGTTTTGCGCCAGGGCGGCGCAGGCGAGGAAGGGCAGGAGGATGAGGGAACGCATGTGGGTGGGTTGGAAAGGAAAAAGCAAACGCTCCGGGAAGTCCGCATCCATCGTCACTCGGCGGGAATCTGCTCCAGCAAAGCGCGCGCCGCGAGCAGCGCGGGCTGGTCCTTGTGCGCGGGATTTCCGGTCACGAGACGCAGCAGGCGGGCGGCCTCATCGGGGCGGTCGTCATCCAGCATGCATCTGGCCTGGTAGAGCAGGGCGCGGGCGCGGTCCGGCACCAGCACATAGAGGCTGCGCGCGTGGTCGAGCAGGTCGGCGGCCTCGGCGGGTTTTCCCTCGCTGGCGGAGAGCAGCGCGGTGAGTTCCAGCAGATGGGGCTTGGAGCGTGACCCGGCCAGCGCGGCCAGCTCGGATTTCAGCGCGCGCGTGTCCTCGCCGGGATGGCGCAGCGCGGCGCCCTGGTAGAGTGCGTAGTCGCGCTCGCGGCCCTCGCCCATGGCGCTTCCGGGGCCTTTGGCAAAGGGGCGGTAGAGCGGATCCCCGCAGAGCACGTTCATCCAGGAGAGCACCGGCGTGGCGTTCCAGGCGGCCTCGCCGAGGGTGAAGCCTTCCAGCAGGCGCTGGTTGAGGATGTCGAAATGCACGGTCAGGCTCAGGTAGGGTTCGAACACATTGCCCATGACCGCGGCGGCGCCCTGGCGCAGCAGCGGGCCGGCCCAGTGGCGGTCCGGGGAGCGCAGCGCCGCGCCGCTGAAACTGTGCAGGTGGCAGGCCACGGCACCTGGGGTGAAGCGGAAGGACGGGCTTGCCACCGCGCCGCTGGCGTGCGCGGCATACCAGCCGAAATACAGCGCCGTGTCAGGCAGCGGCCAGTGGTCCGGGATCAGCGACTCACCGCGGTCGAGGAAGACGGGGATGCCCTGCCCGCGCAGCAGGATGGCGCTGCGCTTCAGCCAGTCCTCCCCCTCCTGGTAAGCGCCGCTTTTCTGCGCCAGGTCAATGACCGCGCGCCCGCGCAGGCCCTCGCGCTCCGCCGCCAGGGAGTCGTCCACCATGCGCTTCACCGTGTCGGCGTCCGGTCCGTCCAGCCTGGCCACGAGCAGGAGTCCCGGCGCTGTTTGGAAGAGCTGAAAGCGCGCGCTTTGGTTGAAATACGGATTCGGCACCGCCCCGGCGGCGGGCTGGCGCGGCAGTCCCAGCACGCACAGCTCGCTGTCCACCCCGGCCTCGTCCTCCTGGCTGTTCTGCGGGTTTTGTTTTTCCCGACGGATTTGGAATGGTATGCCGCGCATGAGCACCAGCACGCGCGCGCTGCTTCGCGTCACCGCCATCGCCGGCGCGTCCCTGCCGGTGGCGGGATCGGTCAAGGTCACCTGGCCAAGCTCCCACCAGCCCTTGCGCACAAAAGTCTCGAACAGCGGCCTGCGCACCCTCCGCTCGAACTCATCGCGGCTCATCGAGTCCTCCAAAGGGCACTCCAGCGCCACCAGCCGCTCCTGGGGGATGCCGCGCATCCGCGCATAATACTGCGCCAGCTCGCGCGACTGGGCGTAGTCGGGATTGAAGGCCACCACTGTCTCAGTCGAGAGGTCAAAGCCGCCCGCTTCCTGCCCGCGCAAGCCTTCCACGGCCAGCAGCCAGGCGGCGAGCCAAAAACCCGCGACTCCGCGCCGGCGGACCGGTCTGCGAGGGCGTGCTGGATCATGCGCGTGGCTCATTGAGGTGCGTTTATCCTATGGAAGACAGCGCCGCGCGCTTCAAGGAAAACTCCGCCTCACGCTGGATGAGCGCGAGTCTATTCGCGCTCAAGAGCGCCTGCGCTCCCCGCCGCCACAGCCCAGCGCAGCTTGGCGGGACTCGCGCGCGGGTTGTCGCGGATTTCCTGCGGTGAAGGGCGGATCACCTCGTCATTGACGGCGCTGAAAACCCCGCCGCGCAGACCGTCGCGGAACACATGCTTCACGCGCCGGTCCTCGCCGGAGTGAAAGGTGAGGATGGCCACGCGCGCACCCGGACGCAGACAGGCTGGCAGTTGCCTGAGAAAAGTGTCGAGCGCCTCGAACTCCCCGTTCACAGCGATGCGCAGAGCCTGGAAGACGCGGCGCACCGCAGCCTCGCGCTCCCTCTCATCCAGCCGCCCCGGCAAAGCTCCGCGCACTGCCTCCGCCAGCGCGCGGGTGCTGGCGTGATCCCTTCCGGCGAGAGCGCGCGCGAGCAGCACCGCGTGGCGCTCGTCGGCGTTCTCCTCCAGGATTTCCGCCAGCTTTTCCACGGGAAGCTTTTGCAGCAGATCGCGCGCGGAGACACCGCGCAGGGGATTCATGCGCATGTCCAGCGGGCCGTCGTGCTTGAAGCTGAATCCGCGCGCGGGATTGTCGAACTGCATCGAGGAGCAGCCCAGGTCCGCCAGCAGCACATCCGCGCCATCACACCAGCCCATCTCCGCCAGCGCGCGCGGCAGGCCCGCGAAGCTCATGCGCCTGACCAACAGCGCGTCCTCCCCGCAGCCGCCAGCGCGCAGCCGCGCTTCGGCGCGGACAATCTCGATGGGATCCTGGTCTAGCGCGAGCAGGGCGCCTCCGGGTTGCACCGCTTTCAGCAGCGCTCCGGCGTGGCCGCCGTGGCCGAGCGTGCAGTCCACCGCGCGCTCGCCGGGCCGCGGCGCCAGCACATCCAGGATTTCCCGCAAAAGGACCGGCACATGCTGGCCGGCGGGCGTTTTTCCCGCCGCGCGCACCTTCGCCACGGTCTCCGCATGGAGTTCGGGGTTCAGCTCCTTGTATTTATCCTCAAACCGGCGCGGATTCTTCCCCGGATAACGCGGGCGGCGGCGGTGCGGAGCTGGGTTTTCCGGCTCGCTCACAGCTCGTTGTACTTGGCGTTCGAACCGCGCGCCTTCGCCACGGGGTAGCGCGCCTCGTTGCGCTCGATCTTCTCCAGCATCGCCTGGCCGAGATTGATTCCGAGATTGTGCGCCATCTCAAAAAGCAGGATGCCCACATCGGCCATCTCGTCCTTCAACTCCGGCATCCTCTCTCTCACACGCTGCTCGATCTGGCCCTGCTGCTGCCAGACAAAATGCTGGAGCAGCTCCCCCGCCTCCGCAGTGATGGCCACAGCCATCTCCTTCGGGTCGTGAAACTGCATCCATTCACGCGCGTCGCGGAAGGCGCAAATGCGCTCGGTGATCTGCTCGATGGTCATCCTCCATCATGCAGGCTCATCCGCACCGGAGCAAACACTACTGAGCCGTCCGTGCGCACCGCGTCCATCCGAGCGGAGGTGGTCCGCCGGAAAGGCGGTCAATGAGGGCCGCCAGCCCGCGTGCCGCGCGGGAACCCGGAGACCGCACGGAGCGTCGTGCGGATGGTGTGCCCGTGGGAGAGATGGGGCAATCAATGGCAAAAAATCCGCGGGGCTTGAATTGTTGGTGGGAAGGCTTTAACACGACGGCTGCGGTTTTGAGCGCCCCCTTTGCGGGAGTCCCGGCCCGTGATTGCAAACTGATCCCCCAACCCCCTGATGACCCCCCTCTCTGATATCGCCGCCATCCTGCGCGGCGCTCAACGCATCGGCATCGCCGCGCATGTGCGGCCGGATGGAGATGCCGTCGGCTCCGTGCTCGGCCTGGCGCTGAGCCTTCGCGCGCTCGGCAAGACGGTGCATGCCCTGCTGGAAGACGGCGTGCCGGAAAACCTGGCCTTTTTGCCCGGCGCGGAGACGATTCTGCAGCCGGCGGGTCCGCTGGATCTGGATGTGGCGGTGGCGCTGGACACGGCGAACTACGAGCGGCTGGGCGCGGGTGTGGTGGAGATCTTCGGCAAGGTGCCGGTGCTGGTGAACATGGACCACCACCCCACCAATCCGCTATACGGCCACCACAACCACATCGCCTCCGACGAGCCGGCTGCCGGCCAGATCGTCTATGAGCTGCTGTCGCAAAACGGCCTGCCGGTGGATGACGGGGTGCGCCAGAATCTGTTCGCGGCCATCAGCACGGACACGGGTTCTTTCCAGTTCGCCAGCACGACGGCGCGCAGCCATGAGATCGCGGCGGAGATGATCCGCGCGGGGCTGGACATCGCCCGCCTCTCGCAACTGCTTTACCACACCTTTCCGCTGCGCCGGCTGGAGCTGCAGCGGGCGATGCTCAATGAGATGGCCTTCCGCGCGGAGGGCCGGATCGCGAGCTGGCAGCTCACGCAGGAGACGCAGCAGCGCTGCGGGGTGCGCCCCGGTGACACGGAGGGTCTGATAGACACCCTGCGCATGATTGACAGCGTGGTCAGCGCGGTGGTCTTCGAGGAGCTGAAGGACGGCAAGGTGCGCGTGAGCGCACGCTCGAAGGACAGCCGCCTGGATGTGTCCGCGGTGTGCGGGCAGTTCGGCGGCGGCGGGCACCGCATGGCTGCCGGCGCGCGCCTGCCGGGTCCGATCCCTGCGGCGGCGGAAACTTTTCTCCAAGCACTCGAGCATGAAGTCCGACGACTCTCTTAACGGCGTTCTCCTGGTGGACAAGGGGCCGGACATGACGAGCCACGACGTGGTGGCGGTGGCCAGGCGCTGCCTGCGCACCAAAAAGATCGGCCACTGCGGCACGCTGGACCCGATGGCAACCGGAATGCTGATCCTGGTCATCGGCACCGGCACCAAGCTGCAGGATCTGCTGATGAGCGAGGACAAGGAATACACGGGCAGTCTCAAGCTCGGTGTGACCACCAGCACGCAGGACCGCGAGGGGGAGGTGCTTGAGGAGAAACCCGTGCCCGCTTTCACGGCGGACGAGATCCAGGCCGCCTTCGATGCTTACAAGGGCGACTTTTACCAGACGCCGCCGATGGTCAGCGCGGTGAAGATTGACGGCGTGCCGCTCTACAAACTGGCGCGCCAGGGCAGGGAGGTGGAGCGCAAGCCGCGCTTCGTTCGCGTCTATGACGCGCAGATCACCCGCGCGGAGCCGCCGGATGTGGACTTCCGCGTGGTGTGCAGCAAGGGCTTTTATGTGCGCACCTACGCGCACGACATCGGCCAGAAGCTCGGCTGCGGCGCGCATCTGACCGCGCTGCGCCGCACCCGCAGCGGGCACTTCAAGTTCCAGCCCGGCAACCACACCAACTTCGGCGCGCTCAAGGAGGGCAGGCGGGACGAGGTGCTGGCGGCGATGATGAGCCTGTACGATGTCTCCAAGCTGCGGGGGGCGTAGGCTGGTCACTCCTCGATGTCGCCGCTGCGGGCGATTTTGATGAACACGTCCTCAAGGGAGTTTTCGGCGAACTTTTGGACGATCTGCGCGGGGGTGCCTTCGGCGACGATGCGGCCTTTGTGCAGGAAGATGACGCGGTCGCAGACCTCCTCGATGTCGCGCATGTTGTGGCTGGTGTAGAGGATGCTGGTGCCGCGCTCGGCCTGGACTCGGCGGACGACTTTGCGGACTTTGTCGGCGATGTCGGGGTCGAGGCTGGCGGTGGGTTCGTCGAGCATGAGCAGCTCGGGGTCGTTGAGGAAGGCCTTGCAGAGGTTCACGCGGGTGGACTCGCCGGCGGAGAGGCGGCCGGTGACGTGGTGGGAGAGGTGCGGGATTTCCAGCATCTCGAGCAGGGAGGCGATTTTGTTTTTGGCGTCGCGCACGCCGTAGATGCGGGCGAAGACGAGCAGGTTTTGCCAGACTTTGAGATTGCCGGGCAGGCTGACGTAGGCGGAGGAAAAGTTCGCGCGCTGGAGGATTTCGATGCGGTGCTTGTGCAGGGGTTTGCCGAAGGCGGACAGCTCCCCCGAGGTGGGCAGGGTGAGTCCGAGCATGCAGTTCATGGCCGTGGTCTTGCCCGCGCCGTTGGCGCCGAGCAGGCCGAGGATCTCGCCCTTGTGCAGCCGGAGCGAGAGCCGGTCCAGCGCCTTCACGCCGTCGAACTCCCGGGTGAGTTCGCGGGCTTCGAGGATGACTTCGCGGGGGTCGGCGTCGGGCATGAGGGCGCGCAGACTCGCCGCAAACGCCCGCTTTGCAACCGCGCCGCCCCGCCTTCTCAACTCCGCGAAAGCGCGCGCCTCCAGGGCTGATTCGTCCGTTGACAGGCCGGAGGCGCGCGGCTTGGTTTGCGCCAGTGACGCGGTTTCCCGCGTGGTCGGTTCAAAGCTTCCCTTCGACTTATGGCGCAGCACAGCCAGCACAAACAGGACTCATCCCCAGCCTGCCATGGCGGGGGCGGGCAGACCATCGTCGAATTGTGCCGCAGCACGGACAGCGGCCTCGTTTTCTGGTCCCGCCAGCGCTTTGAGATCGGCTCCGAGCTGCAAATCCGCATCCATCGCGGCGCGCTGCCAGGTTTTGCGGCCAAGCAGATCGCCGAGGAGTCCGACTGGGTGACGGTGCGCGGCTTCGTGGTCGAATGCCCCGCGATGCGCAGGCAGGACGGCTCGCACGGCTTTCAAGTCTCACTCCTGCTGGACGCGGCGCTGATTGCCCCAATACCCCGCCGCCCCAGGCGCGCGCGGCTGCTGCCCAGGATGAACACGCGCTTCGCCGGCCTGGCGCGTCCCGGTTTGAACTGAGCGCTGTGGCGCGGATGCGTGGCAAAGACGGGCTTGGCACGGGCGGGGGTTGCCGCCAGCATGAGCGCTGTGTCTCCCCGTGTCCTCATCCTGATGCTCATGGCATCCGGCGCGCCGTCTTTGCGCGCGGCGGACGAGGCGATCACGACTTGGAATCCGCTGCGGCTGATGGCTGAAAAAGCCGGGCTGCGCGCGCGTATCGAGGAGGGCGCGCGCAGGCTCGCCGCCATGCCGGAGGCGCGCGTCGTGGCGCAGTCGCACGGGCGCGTCGGCTTTCACGGCAGGGCGGCAGCGCCCGCCTGGGTCGTGCTTGATCTGGGAATAGTGGCGACGCCGGACGAGGTGGTGCTGCTGCCGGCGCGTGTGAGCGACCCCGCGCCGGACGACGCGGTGGGCGGCTTTCCTCCTGATGTGAAGTGCCTGCTCTCGGTGTCGGGAGCGCAGGGCTCCTTCCAGACGATGCAGGAGTGGGCGGAGGCGTCGGGCGGAGCGGGCGTGCGCCTGGATTTGCTGCGCCTGCGCAACTCCGGGGCTCTGGCGGGGCGCTTTCTGCGCATCGAGGTCAGCGGCGGCAGGCTCAGGGGGCGCAGCCGGTTCTTCTCCCTCGGCGAGGTGTGGGTGCTCAAGGACGGGGTCAACCTGGCCCTCGGCGCGCCGGTGACAAGCAGCGCGTCCATTGACAACCCGCCGCGCTGGACGGCGGCGAACCTGACGGATGGCTTCATCTGGTGCGGCGGCACGACGGGCACGGAGCGCTCGCCGAAAAACGGCTTCCATAGCCGCATTGAGTCCGCGCCGGAGGCGGCGCCGAAGTGGGTGGAGGTGGTTTTAAATACGCCGGTGTCTGTGGAGGAGGTGCGCCTGGTGCCCGCGCGGCCGGCGGACTTCGCGGATGTGACGGGCTTTGGTTTCCCGCCGGAGTTCCAGGTGCTGGCCTGGGCGGATGACTCGCCGGATGAGAAGCCTGTGGTGGTCTTTGACACGGGCGGCGCGGGCTTTGCCAATCCAGGCGATGCCACGGTCTGTCTGCCCGCCCATGGTGTGAAGACGCGGCGTGTGCGCGTGGTGGCCGGCAGATTGTGGCGGCGCACGTCGGACTACATCTTCGCGCTGGCCGAGATGCAGGTCATGTCGGCGGGCAGGAACGCGGCGCTGGGCCGCGAGGTGAGGTTCAGCGACATCGTCGAGAGCGCCTCATGGACGCCGGGGGCGCTGGTGGATGGCTTTGGCAGCCAGCGTGAATTGATGGAGGTGCCGCGCTGGCTGGATGAGATGGAAAGCCGCGCGGCGCTGGAGGCGGCGCTGCTGCCCGCGCGGGCGCGGCTGGCCATGCTGGAGATCGCGCACCAGCGGCTGCTCTGGCGCGGCGCGCAGATGCTCGTGCTCGCGGCGCTTTTCGGCGCGGCGGCGGCGGTGGTTTTCATTTTGCTGCATCAAAGGCGGGCGCGGGCGGAGCTGCGCGCGCGCATCGCGCGGGACCTGCATGACGAGATCGGCAGCCAGCTCAGCCACCTGGCCCTGCTGGCCGAGACGGGGGGCTCGCGGGCCGGGGAGGCGCTGCGGGAGATCGCCAGCGGCGCGCGCGAGACTCAGCAAGCGATGCGTGACCTGGTGTGGCTGCTGGAGCCGGGAAGCGCTGACCCGCGCGACCTGCACGCGCGGTTGCGCGGCCTCTGCCGGCAGATGCTGGAGCCGGCCATCGCCGAGGTCACCGTGGAATGCGCGGGCGCGCCTCCCGCGCGTCAACTGCCTCTGGAGTGGACGCGGGATGTGCTGCTCTTTGTCAAAGAGGCGCTGGGCAACTGCGCACGCCACAGCCGCGCGCGCCGGGCGCGGGTGGGCATGACATGGTCCCCCGGGTTCTTTGAGTGGAGCCTTCACGATGATGGCGTTGGTTTTGACGAAAAGTCCCCCGCCTTTCAACCCGGCGCCGGCCTGCGCAACCTGCGCCAGCGCGCCGCCTTCCTCAAAGGCGCCGCCGTCATCGAGAGCGCGCCCGGCGCGGGCGCGTGCGTTCGTTTGCGCGCCCCGCTCCCGCGTTGAGACTCCAGGCCACCCTTTCGAAAATGAGCGACTCTTCAGACTGCCTACGCCTTTGGATCATCGAAGACCACCGCGCGCTGCGCGAGTCCCTGCTCGCCGCGCTGCTGTCGGCGCGGCCTGCCTGGCAGGGCAGGGGATTCCCTGGCTGCGAGGACGCGCTGTCCCTTCCGGCGGGGCGCGCGCCGGATGTCATCCTCCTTGATCTCGGCCTGCCCGGCATGGGCGGCCTGGAGGGTCTGCCAAAGCTCAAAACACGCTGGCCCGAATCCGAGATCGTTGTCTTCACCGTTTTCGACGACTCGGAAAAAATTTACTCCGCCATCTGCGCCGGCGCCTCCGGCTATCTGCTCAAGTCCGAGAGTCCCGCCGGAGTCATCCGCGCGGTCGAGGAGGTGCGCCAGGGCGGCTCGCCCATGCATCCGCAGGTGGCGCGCAAGGTGCTGGAGCGTCTTGGCGGAGTCCGGCGCGCCCGCACCGGCACCACCCTCTCCGAGCGCGAGCGCGGAGTGCTGGAGAAAATGGTCGAGGGCCTCACCAAAAAGGAAATCTCCGCCGCGCTCGACCTCAGCATCCACACGGTGGACAACTACCTGCGCCGCATCTACCGCAAGCTCCACGTCAACACCATGCAGGGAGCCGTGGCTCGAGCATTGAAGGACGGGCTGGTCGGGTAGCTTTCGAGCGGGACGAGGCTTTTTTTTCATCGGCGAAAAAATTTCCGCGATTCCCGCCTGCTTTGTGCTAGGCATCACGCCCGCCTTTCCCGGCCCCCCGGATCACCCCCTGCTCAACATGCCCAAAAAGACCCTCCACGACATCGAACTGAACGGCAAGCGCGTGCTCGTGCGCGTGGACTTCAACGTGCCTCTCGACGAGCAGGACGGCCGCATGGTCATCACCGACGACACACGCATCCGCGAGACCCTGCCGACGCTCAACGCGCTTCTCGAAAAAGGCGCCAAAGTCATTCTTTGCAGCCACCTCGGCCGCCCCAAGGGCAAGCCGGACCCCCGCCAGTCCCTGGCGCCAGTCGCGCCCGCGCTGAGTGCGCTGCTTGGCCGTCCAGTCGCTTTCGCCGCCGACTGCATCGGTGACGAGGCCGGGGCCAAAGCCGCAGCTCTCCAGCCGGGAGAAGTCCTGCTGCTGGAAAACACCCGCTTTCACGCAGGCGAGGAGGATAACGACCGCGCCCTGGCCGCCGGTCTTGCCGGACTGGCCGAGATTTTTGTCAATGACGCCTTCGGCTCCGCGCACCGCGCCCACAGCTCCACCGCAGGCGTGGCGGACCTGCTGCCGTCCGTCTCAGGCCTGCTCATGGAAAAGGAGCTGGCTTGGCTGCACGACGAGCTGGAAAACCCCGGGCGTCCCTTCGTGGTCATCCTCGGCGGTGCCAAGGTGAGCGACAAGATCGGAGTCATCAACCGCCTGCTCGACAAGGCCGACAGCATCATCATCGGCGGTGGCATGGCCT
>DDQZ01000095.1:43626-44090 GCA_002343505.1 Verrucomicrobiaceae bacterium UBA2429
GAGCGCGGCGTGAAGCTGCTCATCCCGGTGGACGCCTTGATCACTGACAAGCTCGACTTTGACGCCAAAAAAGTGGGCGCCACCCGCTTCACCCAGCCGGGTGAAAACATCCCGGACGGCTGGGAGGGCGTGGACATCGGGCCGGAGTCTGTGAAGATCTTCGCCGCCGAGATCGCCGGTGCCAGGACCGTCATTTGGAACGGACCGATGGGTGTTTTTGAGATCAAGGAATGCGCCCAAGGCACCTTCGACATTGCCAAAGCCGTGGCCGCCAACAGCTCCGCCAAGACCATCATCGGCGGCGGTGACAGCGTCAAAGCCGTCAAGAAAGCCGGACTGGCCGACAAGATGACCTTCATTTCCACCGGTGGCGGAGCCAGCCTCGAACTTCTTGAAGGCAAGCCCCTGCCCGGCGTCGTTTGTCTCCAGGACAAGTGAGCCTTTCCCCGCTGACGGACTTATCC
>DDQZ01000011.1 GCA_002343505.1 Verrucomicrobiaceae bacterium UBA2429
TCAACTCGCAGATGCTCAACGATATAGGTCTGGCGGTCCGGTGTGTTTTTACCCATGTAAAAAGCAAGCAGTTCCTTGATGGTCTTGTGCTCGGGCATCATGACGGGTTCCAGGCGCATTTTGGGGCCTATGAAGTGCTTGAATTCGTCGGGCGAAATTTCGCCGAGGCCTTTGAAACGGGTGATCTCCGCGTTCTTGCCACAGCAGTGGATGGCACGCTGGCGCTCCTCGTCGCCGTAGCAGTAGAAGGTCTCTTTCTTGTTGCGGACGCGGAAGAGGGGCGTCTGCAGGATGTGCAGGTGGCCGGCGCGAACGATCTCCGGGAAGAACTGGAGAAAGAAGGTGATCATCAGCAGGCGGATGTGCATTCCGTCCACGTCGGCATCGGTGGCGAGGATGATCTTGTTGTAGCGCAGGTCCTCGATGTTTTCGTCAATCTGGAGGGCGTTGGCCAGAAGGTAGAACTCCTCGTTCTCATAGACGATCTTGCGGCTGAGACCGTAGCTGTTGAGCGGCTTGCCGCGCAAGGAGAAGACGGCCTGGGTCTCTACATCGCGGCTTTTGGTGATGGAGCCGGAGGCGCTGTCGCCCTCGGTGATGAAGAGCGTGCTCTCCTCCCGACGCTTGTCCTTGGTGTCGAGATGGATGCGGCAGTCGCGCAGCTTTTTGTTGTGGACCTTGGCCTTGCGCGCGCTGTCGCGCGCGGCTTTCTGGATGCCGCTGATCTCTTTGCGCTCCTTTTCGTTGGCGTTGATTTTTTCCTGGAGCGCTTTGGCGAGGTCACCGTGCTTGTGGAGATAGTTGTCGAGTTCCTTGACGACGGTGTTGATGATGTGGGTGCGCAGATTACGCCCGTTGGGCTCCATGTGGGTGGAGCCTAGCTTGGTCTTGGTCTGGCTTTCAAAGACAGGCTCCTGCACTTTTACGGAAACAGCGGCGATCAGGGAACCGCGAACGTCATTGGGGTCATACTGCTTGTTGAAGTAAGCACGGCATTCCTGCACGATGGCTTCACGAAAAGCGGCAAGATGCGTGCCGCCCTGGGTGGTGTGCTGGCCGTTGACGAAGGTGTAGTACTCCTCGCCGTAACCGGTGCCGTGGGTGAAGGCAACCTCGATGTCCGTGCCGGTGAGATAGACGACCGGGTAGAGCGGCTCCTCGGTGAGCTTGGCGGCGATCAGGTCGCGCAGACCGTCTTTGGAGCGAAAGGTCTCACCATTGAGCTTGAGGGTGAGGCCGGGATTCAGCCAGGAGTAAAAGCGCAGCATCTCGCGCACATAATCCAGCTTGAAATGCACATGGCTGGTGAAACTCTCCGTGTCCGGGCGGAAGGTAATGCGCGTGCCATCCGGCTCGTCACAAGGCGCGGGCCTGCCCATGTCGTATTTCACAATGCCCTGGCTGAACTCAATGGCGCGGGTCTGCTTTTCGCGGATGGCCTGTATCTCAAAGAAAGTGCTGAGGGCGTTCACCGCCTTGATGCCCACGCCGTTGAGGCCCACGGAGCGCTTGAAGACCTCGCTGTCATACTTGGCACCCGTGTTAATCTGAGCGGCGCATTCCATGAGCTTGCCCAGAGGGATGCCTCGGCCGTAGTCGCGCACCGTCACTTGATGGTCCTCGGTGATCTCCACTTCGATGACCTTTCCGTAGCCCATGACATGTTCATCAATACTGTTGTCGAGAACCTCTTTGAGAAGTACATAAATGCCATCCTCCGGCTGGGAACCGTCCCCCAGTTTGCCAATATACATTCCTGGCCGAAGGCGAATATGCTCGCGCCAGTCGAGGGATTTGATGCTGTCTTCAGTGTAGTTATGGGCGGGAGGCATGGTCAAAAAAGTGGCAAAATCCAGCGTGGGTTAGGGCGGAATGAAGGCGGAGTCAAGATCACGCCCTTCTCTTGATCGGAGAGACTCGCTGATGCGGCAAAGGCTGCCGATTTTGCTCACCAGGCTCGAATTATCAAAGAAAGTTTAATTTTTTGCTGGAATAATTTTCATATTTGTCATAAAATCACGGTATATTGCCATTCAGTTCATGCCCCTTGCTTTCTCGTTCCAATCCCAGCGCCGCCATTTTGCGGACGAACCTCCCTCTTTTTCAGGGGCGGTGGATGAAGCCGCCGCGTCCCCCGACAAAGAGAATCAAAATGCCTCCACTCCCCAAAAGGCGCTTCCTCTTTTTGATTCTCCACCGAGCACAGGCGGCTTGGCCGCCATGGCAGTGAATCAAAGCTGGGGCATGCCGCAGCCACCGGAATCTATCCCGCATGCAGTGATGCCCCGAACAGCCATCGCCGCGAGTCTTGCCTCGGCAGCAAAGACACCTGGCGAACTGCTGCCAGACCCTGGAGCTGACAAGACAGCAGTACCGGCAGTGGACTCCTGGAAAACGGAAATTGACGAGGGCATCAACCAGCTTCGGAACGACATCTTCGCAGCCGTCATGGGTGTCAGCGCTCTGAAAGACCGCCTGGACGGGCTGGAATACCATGCACCAGCCCCTTCCCAACCCGCCAACGACCTGCCGGAAGCGGCTCGCGAGCAGATCCTGGCATGGATCGAAGACCGGCTCGCCTCATGCCTGGACGAAAAAATCGCATGCGCTCTCGATCAAGTGATCTCCGCCCGCCAGGAAAGTCTCATCACCCGCATGAGCACAGCGGAATTCTTCCGCCAGCCTCCCGGCTTCCCCCTCCCCGACCGCCGCACTGCTTTCGCGCAAGCTCCGACGATCCTCGCCACCTCCCTCTCATGAACTCGCTACGACTCCGCTTCCTCCTGCCGCTTGTTTTGTTCGGCTTCCTCCCGGCCATGGGCGCCGCGCGGCTGATGGGCCACTCGCTCGACTGGTTTTTCGGCACCCAGGGGGTGCTGCTCGGCGGGGGTGTTTTTCTCGCCGCCTATCTCCTGAGCGGCTGGGTGCTCAAGCCCGTGGCCGCGATGATGAACGCCACCGCCTCCCTCATGCGCGGCATCCCGCCGACAAAAGACGTGGCCGAATGGCTGCCCGCCGACTTCTGGAAGCTGCGCTGCGACGTCAACATGCTCTTCGCCAAGCACCGCCAGGCGCTCAGCACTGCGGAGACCCACTCCTGCCAGACTGCCCAGCGCCTCGCCAATGCCGAGCGTCTTCTGCGCGATGCGTTCACCGCGCTCCAGGGCATCTTCTCCGCCAGCGACGAAGGCGTCGCCGTCGTGGATGGCAACGGCACCATCATCGCCTCCAATGCCCGCCTCGACGAATTCCTCGGCAGCCCGCTCGATGAAAACGGCGGACGCGACTTTGAAACTCTTGCCGGACTCCTCGCCGCGCGCTTCCAGGACTCCGGCAAAGTCGCCGGCTGGATCCGCGAGTGCCTTGAAGAACCCGCGTTCAAAGGCTCTCTGGAAGCCGGGATGGACGGCGGCACCATCATGGAGCTGCGCACCGCCCCCATGCTTGGCGACAGCGGCGAAGTCCTTGGCCGCCTCTGGCTCCTGCGCGACCGCACCGAGCTCAGCGGTCTGCGCCAGCAACTGCGCGAGTCGCAAAAACTCGGCACCCTCGGCCAGCTCGCCGGCGGCATCGCCCATGACTTCAACAACATGCTCACCACCATCCGCGGCAATCTCACCCTCGCCGAGATCAGCCCCGGCGGCGACGTGAAGGACAAAATCAAAACCGCCACACACGCCACCCAGCGCGCCGCCGACCTCGTCAAGCAGCTCCTCAGCTACTCCCGCCGCAGCGGCGGCGCCTCCGCGCGCAGGGTCACCAACGTCAAAAAGCTCCTCGCCGACGTCGAAAACATGCTCAAGCACAGCGTGGACCCCCGCGTCAGCATCCGCGTCCGCGCCGGCATGGACGCCTCCTTCGTCATGGCGGATGCCGCCCAGCTCGAGCAGGTCGTCCTCAATCTCTGCATCAACGCGCGCGATTCCCTGCCCGCCGAGAACGGCGTCATCGAAATCGGCATCGAAAACATCACCCAGCGCGCTCCCGACGGCGTCTCCGGCCCCGCCGAGTTCACCGTCATCACCGTGCGCGACAACGGCCGCGGCATTCCCGAATCCGTCCGCCCGCACATCTTCGAGCCCTTCTTCACCACCAAGCAGGACGGCAAAGGCACCGGACTCGGACTCTCCATGGCGCAGGACATCATCCGCGAGCACGGCGGCTGGATCGAGTTCGACAGCGCCGAGGGCCAGGGCAGCGTCTTCCGCATCCATCTGCCCCGCACCAGCGACCCCGAAAATGTGGATGACGACCTCCACGCGGACGCCCTCATCCCCGCCCAGTCCCTCGAGAGCGGGCGCGGCACCATCCTCGTCGTGGACGACGAGGAATCCGTGCGCGCCACCGCCGTGAACATGCTCAAATACCTCGGCTACCAGATACTCGAAGCCGCCGACGGCCAGCAGGCGCTTGATGTCCTCCTCCACAGCGGACGCCAGGTGGACGCCGTCATGCTCGACATCTACATGCCCGTGCTCAGCGGGCGCGACGCCTTCAAGCAAATGCGCGAGGCCGGCAACGACACCCCCGTCGTCATCTGCAGCGGCTTCGTCATGGACCCCGACGAGTTCGTCATTCTCGGCCAGGGGCACCCGCCGCCCGTCGAAATCATGCTCAAACCCTACTCTCTCGACGCCCTCGGCAAGGCCATGGCCAAAGCCGTCCAGTCAGGCAGGGAGGCCGCCCCCCCGGCCGGCCGCAGCGCCGCCCGGATCCCCTTCTTCCAACACTAGCCGCCCGTGCTCAGGGCTTCCACCGGCGGGACTCCACCACCTGGTGCGTCAGCGCCAGGAACAGCAGCGCGAAGCTCGTGTAGTAAACCAGCGGGCGCGTGTCAATCAGCCCGTTGGTGAAGATGCGGATGTGCTCCGTGCTTGCGATGTAGTGGATGATGTCCACAAAGCTCTCGCTCACCTGCCGGCCGATGACGCTGATGAACAGCCCGCCCAGGAAATGCAGCAGGCTCATCGTGAAGGACACCACCGCCGCGATGATCTGGTTCGAGGTCAGCGAGGAGGCGAAGCAGCCGATCGCCAGGTTGAAAAGCCCCATCACAAACAAAATCAGGTAGCTGCCCTTCAGCGCCCCCGCCGGCATCTCAACCTGCCCTGCGGTGATCCAGTCCACCAGCGCGAAGTTCAGCGCGCTCGGCGTCCACAACAGGCAGTACAGCAGCACCGAGGCCGCGTACTTCGACCACACCACCTGCCAGGTGCGCACCGGCGCCGTGAACAGCGTCTCCAGCGTCCCCATCTTTTTCTCCTCCGCGAACAGCCGCATCGTCAGCAGCGGGAAGATGAAGAAATACGAAAGCCAGAACCACATCGCATGGAAGGTCCACGTCACGATGGACCCCTCGCTCGGACCGCGCTCAAGCACCGAGAGCGCCGCGCGCAGGCAGAAGCCATTGAGCACCATCACCAGCGCCAGAACGATGTAGGCCATCGGCGAGACGAAAAACGCCCGCAGTTCCTTTTTCAGCAGCACCCAGAAAATTCTCATGATGATCAATTAAAACACGCCCGGCGACTCCGCCGACGCCAGTTCCACAAACACCTCCTCCAGCCCCGGCAGCCTGCGGTGCAGCTCCCGCACCTGCCAGCCGCGCTCCGAGGCCAGCGCCATCACCGCCTCGCGCACATCCTGGCGCGGCTCCACGCGCAGCACCAGCCTTTGCCAGCCGTCCCCCGCCTCCTCCGCGGACGCCTTGCGCACGCCGGGCAGCGCCTCCAGCGCCGCCGTCATCTCCCCGCTGCCGCGCAGCTCCGCATGCACCTCCGTCAGCGTGCGCAGGCGCCGCGCCAGATTCTCCGGCGTGTCATCGGCCAGCAACCGTCCGTGGTGGATCATCACCACGCGGTCGCACAGGCTCTCCACCTCCGGCAGGATGTGGGTGGAGAGCAGGATGGTGTGCTTCGGGCGCAGCCCGCGCAGCAGCTCCCGCACCTGGCGGATCTGCACCGGGTCCAGCCCGTTGGAAGGCTCGTCCAGGATCAGCAAAGGCGGCTCGTGCAGCAGCGCGTCGGCCAGCGCCACCCGCTGCCGGTAGCCCTTGGAGAGGTTGCCGATCAGGCGGCGGCGCGCGTCCGTCACCGAGCACAGGTCCATCACCTCCCCCACACGGCGGCGCATCGCCTGCCCGGCCAGCCCCTTCAGCTCCGCGCGGAAGCGCAGGTACTCCTTCACCCGCATCTCCGTGTACAGCGGCGCCGTCTCCGGCATGTAGCCCACCGAGCGGCGCACCGCCAGCGACTCGTGGAACACATCGTGCCCGTTCACCCGCGCCCGCCCCGAGGTCGGCGGCATGTAGCCAGAGAGAATGCGCATCGTCGTGGACTTGCCCGCACCGTTCGGCCCCAGGAAACCCACGATCTGTCCCGGCTCCACCTCAAACGTCACATCATCCACCGCCATCCGCCCGGCATACTGCTTGGTCAGGTGTTGGACTTGGATCATGGACATCGTGGGAGGGGAAAAAGACGCCGCAGGCGCGGTTGCCATTAAACCCTCAATCCGCCCCTGACAAGACGGGAACACCGCCTCGGCAAAACTCCGCGCCGCTTCCCCACCCCGCACGCCATGCGACAAAGATGCGCCTTGCATCCCGCCCGGCGGCCCCCTTACCTTTGCGCGCGCCACAGCCGCGGCAGTCCAGGTCAGGCCCGGCCTGGGAACCCTGCGGCGCGCCCGCCCCGTTCGCCCACCACCCGGAAACCCCTCCGCCACCCGGCCCCGTTCCGCCAGACCCGCCCCATTTCCCATGAAACACCTCCTCATCGCCACCACCCTGCTCGCCGCCGCCGGCTGCAGCCTGCCTCCCAGGGACGCCTGGCGCGTCGTGCGCAGGGACGGTCTGCTCACCTGCGCCACGCGCCATCACAACCCCGCCGTGCCCGCCAACCGCTACCTCAGCCACCCGCCCGCGCAGGCCCGCTCCGGGTCAGGCCACTGACCCCCGCCCGGCCCGACCGCCGGATCCAGCCCCCGCCTGCCCCCCAGCCAAAACACGCCCGCAGATCGCGGAAAGGCGATGCCATGCACCCGAATCCGAGGCTCCGATTCACCCGCCTGACACTCATTTGCCACGATCCGACGCTCTTGTTTTGCCTCCCGGGACACCTGCCGGGCAATTTCAGAGTTCGATTTTGCATTGAACCAGAACAGTTTACGCATCACACCCCTCCGCCATGCCCGCCGCCCGGCAAAAGCAAAATCACATCCCCGGACCACGCCAAGTCAGACTGCAATTCCCCCGCCATCTGCCGCGTTACCACCCCGCCATGCACGCCCTCCGCCTCCTCAGCCTCATCCTCCTGCTCCCCGCCGCCGCCGCCGCCAAGCCGAACATCCTTTTCATCTTCAGCGACGACCAATCCTACAAAACCGTCTCCGCCTACCCGGAGGCCCTGCCCGGAGTCAGCACGCCGAACCTCGACGCCCTCGCGCGCTCCGGCATCCGCTTCACCCACGCCTACATGGGCTCCTGGTGCATGCCCTCCCGCGCCAGCCTGCTCACCGGCCTGCACCCGCACAGCATCGAGACCATGCGCATGGAAGGCCCCTACCCCGGCAGCGCCTACGACCCGGATCAATGCCGCTTCTGGCCCGCCACCTTCCGCAAAGCCGGCTACCACACCGCGCAAATCGGCAAATGGCACACCGGCACCGACACCGGCTGGGGCCGCGACTGGGACTACCAAAAGGTCTGGAACCGCCCCCTCCACACCGGCAACGCCGGCGCCTATTATGAAGGCCAGCGCTTCACCGAAAACGGGCGTGATCTCGGCATCGTCGAAGGCTACTCCACCGACAACTACACCGACTGGGCCTGCGATTTCATCCAGGGTAAAAACCGCCCCGCCGACAAACCCTGGTACCTCTGGCTCTGCTACGGCGCCATCCACAGCCCCACCACCCCCGCCGAGCGCCACAAAGGCAAACACAAAAACGACGAAGTACGCGTGCCCGCCGACATCATCGGCAGCCGCCCCGGCAAACCCGCCTGGCTGGAGAAGACCCAGGCCTGGAAAATGGGACCCGACGGCAAAATCGTCGGCGCCAAAGGCAAGGGCGGCACCACATTTCAGAAGTTCGTTCAGCAGAGCAACGACTGCGTCGAAGCCCTCGACGAGGGCGTGGGCCGCCTCATCACCGCGCTCAAGGAAAGCGGCCAGATCGAGAACACCCTCGTCGTCTTCACCGCCGACCAGGGCTTCGCCCTCGGCGAGCACGGCCTGCGCATCAAACTCGCCCCCTACGACGCCGCCGTGCGCTCCCCCTTCATCATCTCCATGCCCGGCCGCCTGGCCCAAGGCAAAGTCTGCGCGCAGCCCGTGAACAGCCCCGACCTCGTGCGCACCTTCTTCAGCTTCGCCGGCCTCGAACCCGAGTGGGAGATGCACGGGCGCGACCTCACCCCCCTGCTCACCGCCCCGGACGCGCCCGCCGCCATCACCCCCTGCCTCTACGAGCACACCGGCAAATATTACGGAAGCGAAGTGGCCAAAGTCCTGCGCGCCACCCCCGCCGAGGCCGAGCACGGCGGAGTGCCCTGGTATGTCGCCCTCAACGACGGCCGCTGGAAATACATCCGCTACCTGCGCGCCGGAGAAATCGAGGAACTCTACGATCTCAAAGACGACCCCGAGGAGCTCGCGAACCTGGCCGCAAGCGCCGCCCACCGTCCCGAACTCGAGCGTCTGCGCGCCGCCCTCGCCACCGAGCTCGACCGCACCCGCGCTCCCTTCACCGGGGATCTCAATCTGGCCCGGTAAGCCTTTTCAGACTTGCGAAAAGTCCGCAAAACATCGGCATTTGAAGCATTGCAAAAAATCAAATTGCCGGTACTCTCGCGGCGCATCGGCATTCGATTCCTCGAATCCAGCAATAAACACAAGAACAACAACAGCCTATGAAACACATCGTCCTCGCCCTGCTCGCCATGGCCGCCATCTCCACCCTGGTCTCCTGCGCCTCCAAGGCTCCCCCGCCCCCGCCGCCGGCTCCGGTGCATTACGGCAAGTAAGAAGGTCCGCGTCCACGCAGACAACCTGCTCTCATAATGACACGCCTTCTTACCCTTGCCCTGGTCTCGGCCTCCCTGGTGCTCGCCTCCTGCGCCTCCAAGAAGTCCGACTGCGCCACTTGCTGTGACAGCGGCGGCAAAAAAGCCGCCTCCTGCTGCCCGACGGCCAAGCCCTGATCCCCGGCGTCCCTGACGCCATACGTCGCGCCGCCCGCCCATCCAGGCCGGGCGGCGCTTCTTTTTTCCAGGCAAGCCGGCGCTCCGGGCGCAAAAAAGCACGCCTGCGGCGTGCTCCTGCCTCGCTTGCTGATGCCCGGTCAGCCTCGTCGAAGACGGGTCGTCAAACTGCCTCCGGCGCACCTCACCTCCACCTCGACGCTGCTGGCAATCTCCGCGTAAAAGGGCGAGGCGCGCTTCTCGGCCAGCCTCACATTCGCCTCGTCAGCACCGGGATCCATGACCCAAAGGACGCCTTTGAGGGAGAGTTCAAGACATGCGCGCCCCTGATTCGCCAGCATTTTCGCCGCCATGCCAGGAGCCAGACGCCAGCGCACCACGAGCGGTCTGCCGGCTGCCTCGACATCCTGAATTTCGATCCCATCCGCGTTCATGACCACCGTGCGCTGCATGATGCGCCCCTCGTGCGCGAAACGCGCCACCACCCGCCCGCCCTCCGCCGCCAGCAAGGGTTGAGGATGATGCGCTGTCTGCAAAAAAGCGCCAACCCGGCGCGGAGTGCGGTAGCCGCCGGCCGGCAGCGGCCCGTTGTGCGCCTCCCACGCCGCCAGCTCCGCGCGCAGTCCGGCAAAACCATGATAACCGCCCGTGCCAGGATCAATCAGCAGCGCATGCGCGCCATCCCACACCGAGAGATGCAGCACGTCGCAGTGACCATGCGCTGCCAGGCTGCCAAAGCCGAGCGGGGAGGCGTCCAGCCGCGCCATCCAACCGCCCATGCGGCCCACGGCCATGCCGCTTTCCGGAAAGCAGCGCCAGCCCGCCTCCTCCACCCTGGCCGGACTGCTCGGGCTCCGCCCCAGCCAAAAGCGCAAGTCCCCCGGCTCTCCGCCCAACCATGCCCTCCACTCCGCGACAGCGCGCTCACGCGAGCGCGCGACCGGCACCACCCGGGCATCGTCATTGTCGCCAAAGTCCCACGGCTCATCAGGATGCGCGAGGCAGCGGAAATAGTCCGCGGCTTCCGCAAGCCGGTCATGAACCTCCCCTGCCCGGCACCCCACGGCGCGCGCCGCCTGCCAGGCCAGGTCAAAGGCGAACAGATGATAATGCAGCGCCTGCTCGCGCGAGCCGCCGTCCTCTGCGAACTGCGCCAGCACCTCCGCTCCGAGCATGTCCCAGACCTGCTCCACAGGAAGGACATGCTTTTCCATGCCCGGCCAGCGCTTCAAGGCCACGACCAGCGCGGCCAGCTCGCCTAACAAGTGGTTGTTCGCCGAAGACCCGTGCGAACGGTGCCGCCAGACCCAGCCAGCATGGATTGGCACGATGCGCCGCGCCAGTTTGTCCTGCACCGCCGTGTCCGCGCCTGCCGCGCGGGCCAGGGCGTCGAACCAGCAGAAATTCAGCAGCCGCAGTGCCGCCTCCAGAGGGCTGGTCCAGTTGATGCCCATGCCCGTCGGATTGTGGTCCAGCCAGTCCTCCAGCCAAAGCTGCGCCGCGCGGATGGCCGCCTTGTCCGCGTTCAGCCAGCCATGCATGGCCAGGCGCGTCATCTCCGCCCAGCGGTTGATCTCCCAGATCGTGCGCGCATCCGCACCGTCCGGCAGGTTGCGGTGGTCGAGCCGGTGCGCGGCGGTCTTTGGCTCGATGACGACACCGCAGCGCGCGTCCCGGTGCCAGCACGGAGGCGCGCCCACCTCCGCCTCATGCCAGCCGAAAAGCTTCCATTTGCCCGCTTGCAGCGCCGCCGCCTCCACAGCAAGCGCCTCGCGCAAACCTTGCGGAGCGGCGGCGGGATCGGGCAGGAAAGGCGCGCGGGCATTGACCGGTCCGGGCTGGATGCGTGCGGCCCTTTTCAGGCATCCGCCCAATGTGAACCGGCGCGCGCGCTCCGCCATCCGGTGCATGATCTCTGCGGCGCTCATCGCCCGCAGACGATGCGCATACCAAAAGAGGCGGCCTCCAGTGCTCATGGTTGTCTCAGACGGGAATGGACCGCGCCTCGCGGATCGAGTCCAGCGCGGCAAACGTGAGCCTCATGCTCTGGCGTGACTGCTCATAGGGCAGCGGATGCGCGGCTTTGCCCTGGAGAAAGGCCAGCCAAGCCGCCATCTCCTCCGCGTGGCCTTTCGATGAAAATTTCCTCACCGTCTGCTTGCGGTTCCGGTAAATGACGAGGCGCATGAAGTTCTCGCACTCCATCACCAGCCCGCCAGCGAACACGCGCAAAGACTCTTTCGGAAACGCGGAATCACCCTCCGCCGAGTAGATGATCTGGGCGGATGACCCATCGGCAAACTCGACCTGCGCCGTCACCGAGTCCGGCGCCTTGGGCCTTCCAACTGTCTGCGCCGTCACTTTCACCGGACGCCCCAGCAGATGGCAGGCGAAGTCAAAAAAGTGGCACGCCTCACCCAGCACACGCCCGCCGCTTTCGGCCGCGTTGGCATACCAATGATCCGGCGCCAAAACACCCGCGTTCACATGGAAGGCCAGGGTTTTCGGCCCGGAGACGTTTTGCAGTGTCTCCATCATCGCCAGCGTCGCCGGTGCAAAGCGGCGGTTGAAACCGGTCATGACACTGCCTTGCGTGCCCTGCATCATCACGTCCAGTTCCGCGAGTTCCTCGCGCGTGAGGCAGATCGGCTTTTCCACAAAGACATGCTTGTTTGAGTGGAGAGCCTTCATGACCAAAGGAGCGTGGAGATGATGCCGCGTACTGATGAGCACCGCGCCGCCCGCTTGGGCCAGAATTGCGACCGCATCCGTCTCCGCCGCGGCAAAGCCGAACTTCTCGCACACATGCCGCGCGGAAAGCCCGGTCGCATTCACCACCGTGCCAAAACCGATGCGCCCTTTCAAATGCGGCAGCAGCATCGTGCGCGCGAAATTGCCCGCACCGATGACATGTAGGTCAGGCATTCTGCCTGACTCGTGTGAACCGGGCATTCTGCCCGGCTCCCCGTCATCGGGCAAAATGCCCGAGGCCCCCGCGACAGGCAAGATGCCTGCCCTACTCGCCACCCCAATGCCGCACCCAACCACAAACCCGCCATTGAGTCTGGCCTTGACCGGATTGCTCCGAATATACTCCCGCTTCGCCTCAAACGCCGCCTCGCTTCTCAGTGCATGATCAAACCGCTCCGCCTGCCAAAACGCCTCTTCTCCCAAGCCGTAGAGCTTCTTGATCTCCCGTGAAGTGAAACTTTTCCAGGAATGCATGATCTCGGAAAGCGAGTGCCCAGCCAAAGGTTTCAGCAGCACATGCACATGGTTGGGCATGATGACATAGGCGTCCAGAATGTAGCGCTCCCCGTCAAAATGGCGCATCGCCTTCTCCACCACCCGCGCCGCGTCCTCGCGTGCCAGGATGCAACTGCCCGCGCCTTGATCCAGCCATTGCTCGACACGGTCGCCAAAAAGGCGTTGATGCAGTTCCTCCGTCTCGAAGTCCCAGGGCTGCGGATGCTCCCGCAGCCACACTTCGCGCTCGGCACGCCACTCCGCGAGCTTTTCTTGAGAGATGGCATCCGCCTGCCGGAAGGTCACAAACTGTGTCACTCCTTCCTGCTCCCAGTGCGGAAGATTGCGCCGGGCCTTCTCTGTTTTCTTTGTCGGATCGAATGGGATGAACGCGCGTAGGTCGGGCGTCCCGCCTGACTCATGTGAACCGGGCATTCTGCCCGGCTTCCCAACATCGGGCAAAATGCCCGATTCACCCGCGACAGGCAGAATGCCTGTCCTACCCGCATACTCCACCACCACGCCCACCTCGCACTCCAGCGCGTCATAGACTCCCACCACATCCTCAAATGCCACCCGCCGCGTCGTCACAGGCCCCAGATCAAGCTGCCCCGCGCGCATCAGCTCCAGGCACGCCTCGAAGTTTCGATTCTCCGTCCAGCGCACATGGCCGATGGGATAGTCCTGCCCGCCCCACTCATACTGCGGATCGTAGCGTCCAGGGCCGTAACTGCGCGAGTAGCGCACCTGGATGTCCTTCATGTAGGCGGTCTTCCAGGAAAGCTCCGCGTCATAAATGCCCACGATGACCATCACACCGCGGTCGCGCAGGCATTCGATGGCCGTGTCTGCCGCGTCGCGTCCCTTGCCGCCCACACATAGCAGCACCGCATCCACACCCTGCCCGGCGGTCCATTCACGCACCTCGTCAGCGAGACTCGACTGCAAAGGATTCGCCACGCGCTCCGCCCCCATGGCCAGCGAAGTCTGAAGTCGCTCAGCCACCAAATCTACCCCCATCACACGCGCCCCCGAAGCTTTGAGCAGGCTCGTCGCCAGCAAGCCAACCAGACCTTGGCCCAGGACAAGCACACGCTCGCCCAGACGCGCGCCGCTTTGCCGCACCGCCTCCATGGAGATCGAGGCCAGAGTCATGCAGGCCGCCTGCCAGTCCTCCACACCTTCCGGCACCGGCGCGGCGAGCAGGTCCGGCACAGCGATCATCTCCGCATGAAACGCGCACTCCGCTCCACCACAAGCGACACGATCCCCGACACGAAAACGCGTGTTCAGCTCATCCACCGCCACCACCACACCCGCCGCCGAATAGCCGAGCGGCGTCGGTGATTCGAGCCGGTTGCGCACCTTTGCCAGCGCCGCCTTCCAGCCCAGCGTCTTCGCCGTCTCGATCACTTTCTTCACCTGGTCCGGTCGCGCCTTCGCCTTTTGCAGCAGCGACATGCGCGCCTGCTCCACCTTCATCCGCTCCGTCCCCGGCGAGATCACCGAACACGTCGTCCGCACCAGAATCCCCCCCGGCGGCGGCACTGGCGCGGGCACCTCCTGGAGTTCGAGGCGGCCATCCTGGTATTGCGCGAGTTGTCTCATATCAGACCGGATCACTGTTTCAAAGTCGTCACCAACCACCGATGCTTGCCGGCAGGAGTCTTCCCGACCTCCCCCACCTCACGCAAAGAGAGCGCGAAGTCATCACCAAGTTTCGCCAGCAATCCGGCGCGGATTTCCTCCAGCCGGGCTGACTGCCAGTGTGGACCAGGCTGCAACCGGCACTCCACCGTGCCCGGCTGCTCCTGGAAAAACTGCACCGCCAGCAGGCCGTCAAAAACACGGTCGTGCATGTTGATGGCCGTGAGCGAAATGCGCCGCCCGGTGCCGCTGACAAGGAACTCATAATCGCGCCCGACCACAGCCTCGACCGCAGGCCAGCCAAACTCACGCGCTTCAAGCGTCGGCTTGCAAAAATCCCCCGTGCGATAGCGGATGAGCGGCATGACATGATTGTGAAAGGACGTGCCGATGATCTCGCAGTTCCCCTCCGCATCCGGCTCGCCGAATTCCACAAAGCCGTAGGTCGGCCAGAAATGCAGCATGTTCGATTCCCTGCCCTGCGCCGCCAGCACCACGCGCTCGCTGTGCCCATACCAGTGAAACACACGCGTCCCGAAAAACTGCTCCAGCTCACACTGCGACCCGGCAGTGAGCTTCTCCGAACCGCAAAGCAGGGATGTCAGGGGGAAATCCAGCCTCAGCCCCGCCTGCTCCATGCCACGCGCCAGCATGAGCGCCGAGCTCGGATAGGCATGCAAATGGCGCGGCTGGAACCGGTTCAACTCCTCCACATACTCCGGCAGGCGCTCCGGCGTCAGATGATACGAGGACAAGATCAGCCAGTCCCGCGTCGCATCAAAAAAACTGATGCCGCCGCTCGCCTGGCTCGATGTCACCCCGCCCCGGATCACCGCCACGCGGTCGCCGACACGATAGCCGCGGCGCGCCCACTGCGCCTCCAGGTAAGCCTGCTCCTTCGGACGGCTCACCCCCTTGTGCAGATCAAATCCCACCGGCACGCCACTCGACCCGCCCGTGGTGATGTGCAGCCCATGCTCCGGCCCAAATTCCGGGTTCAGCATCTGCTCGCGCTGCGAGATCAAATCCTGCTTGGTCAGCAGCGGATAGTCCGCCAGTTGTTCCAAAGATTCGAACTTCTCCGGACGGACTCCGCTCTCCGCGAAACGCCGCGCATAAAACGGAGCTTTGGAGGCGGCAATCAGCGACTCGCGCAGCGCCCGTACTTGATATCTCTCAATCGTCTCCGCATCCCAGGACTCCACCTCCCGTGCCTCGTCCAGAAAACGTGGATAGGCGCTGCCATGTCGCAAGCCGGGCGGAATCGCGCGATAAACCCGCCCGGCCAGCGATTTCAGAGCCTGCGGCGCCGCCTCATAGAGCTTGAGCAGCGGGTAGAGTCTGTCTTCGAGAGACATGGGTAGGACAGGCATCCCGCCTGTCACGGGCGTTCCGGGCGTTCTGCCCGGTTCATATCAAGCCAGCCTGCGGAACCGCCGCAGCATCACCGCCACACCGCAGCAGGCGATGAGCAACGCGCCGGAAGGCTCGGGCACGGGGGCGAAGGAGGTGATCACCAGCACGTCCTGCCAGTTGTCAGGATCAGCCTCGTCCAGACGCACGCTGAGAGTCGAGTAGCCATGGATCGCCGTGTAAGTGTCGAAATGATTCACCCCGTCCTTCCCTTCCACGTCATCCAGGATGGACTGAAACAGCGCCTGCCTGGCGATGCCAGTCGCGGTCACGTCGCCATCCCAGTTGTTCACGAAATTGCTCAGGTCCGTGAAGTCATTCTGGTGCGGCTTCCCGTACATCTCGGACAGGAAATTTTGCACCACGAAGAGCGAGTTGTAGAAGTCCGTGTTGTTCTCGTAATTCAGCGGGTCGCTGTCCTGCTCGATGAAGCGGCCGGACGCGCCAGCCAGCGTGTCCCAGGGCAGATAAGTGTCCAGCACATACGTCATCACCGTCACCTGCTTCGGGATCACCGTCGTTTGATAGGCCGGATTCTGCACATTGAAGAAGTCAAAACGCTCGTTGTTCTGCTGGTCCCAGCCGTCCTCAAACCAAAACCAGTTCGCCGTGTACGACTCACCCAAAGTGGCGTTCGGCGTGCCGTTCGGCTCGATGCACATCCACCAATAATTCGTGCCGTTCACATCATAAACGCCTGCAAAGCCATTACCCTCCACGCCAGTGACCGTGGCCGTGACCTGCGCGGAAAGCAGACCTGTTGAGATGGTGAGAGCTAAAATGGCGAGCCAAATTTTCTTCATATATTCCATAAAATAGAGTCTTCTTAGGAATTTGAAAAGCAGAAATTATGGAAGTTTAACTTTTCTTGATCATTTTGACCCAAGCTGTCAATCCCATCGCCACCCAAAGTGTCTCAGCCGCCGCTCCTGTACCACGCCCTTCGAGCAGACTTCGCCATTCTTTCTCAACAGCCCGGTAGTCCAAAAATCCCTGGTCGCGCAAAGCCGGCAGCCACTCCTCCTCCACTCTGCCGCGCACCTCTGAATGGAGAAAAAATTCCGCCAACGGCACATCGAATCCACGCTTGCGCCGGTAGGCAAAAGCGCGGCCAAACTCATCCTGCGCGAGTTGCTTCACAGCCCGCTTCGTGCCGCGCATCCGCGCATTGGCCCCCAGGCAGGGCCTCGCCAGCCAGTCCAAAGGCAGCCTTCTCGCCGCGGCGGCAAGCGACCTGTCGAGAAACGGAACCCGGCACTCCACACCATGCGCCATCGTCATTTTGTCCTGACGCAGCAGCAGGTCCGGCAGATAAGTCTCCGCCTCGTATCGCACCTGCCGCCGCACACCCGCGCCAGGAATTCCGCTCAAATGATCCAGACGGGCCGTGATCGCCATCTCCGGGTCCACGCCCGGCAGCAGGCTCCCCACCAAACCCGAGGCCCCATAGGCGGAGGAGATCACCATCTGATGCTCCAGTGACTCTCCCGCCCGGCCGAAAAGCCGCCACCACCTCCCTCTCCCATTCCCGGCAAATTGAGCGCCCGCCTTGAAAACTCCCGGCCACGCCTGCTGCAGCGCCGTGTAATAAAAGCGGTTATACCCGGCGAACAACTCGTCGCAGCCCTCGCCCGTCAGCAGCACCTTCACATGCCGCCCGGCCTCGCGCGCCAGCAGTTGCAGCGCCAGCGTGTTCGGATTCCCCGGCGGACCATCCAGATGCCAGGCCGCCTTTTCAAAACCCGCCGCAAAGTCCCGCGCGGTGAACAGCAGCCGGTGGCTGTGTACTCCCGCCCTGCGCGCCGCCTGGGATATCCAAGCGTCCTCGCTGACCGCGTCATTTTCGAACACGATGGAAAACGTGCGCAGCCGCTCCGCCGAGGCGCGCGCCGCGTCCATTGTCACAAGCGAGGAGTCAATGCCGCCGCTCAATTGAGTTCCCAGCGGCACATCGCTCACGAGCTGGCTCTCCACAGCCCCGCGCAGACGCTCGCGCAGTTGACACAAATCCACCCCGCCATCCTCCGCGTCCGGCAGGCTCCAAAAACGCCTGCGCGCCAGGGTGCCATCCCGGCGCCACTCCAGAGTGTGGCCCGGCGGCAGTTGCATCACACCGCGCAGCAGTGTGCGATCCCACGCGGTGTGACGAAAAAGCAACTGCTCCGCCAGATACTCTGTCTCCACCTCCGCTTGAAAAGCCGGATGCTCCAAGAAAGCCTTCATTTCCGAGGCGATAAGCAGCGTGCCATTCCGATTCCAGTAATACAGCGGCTTGATGCCAAAAGGATCGCGCGCCACTCTCACAACGCCCGCCCTCACATCCGCGATGGCCAGCGCATACATGCCCTCCAGGCGGTCGAGCATGCCCTGCCAGCCATGCTTTTCATACAGCCGCAGAATCACCTCCGTGTCCGAGTGCCCGCGAAACTCCACACCCTGCGCACGCAACGTCTCGCGATGTTCTCCGGCATTGTAGATCTCGCCATTGAAGACGAGCACCACTTTTCCATCCGCGCTCGTCATCGGCTGATGCCCGGCTGCGGACAAATCCTGGATGCTAAGCCGCGCGAAACCGAAGCCTCCATCCAGATCACCCGCCTCGCGCACTGCATCCAGCGGCAGGCTTTCGCCGCGACGGAACGACAACCCATGCAGCCCCTCGTCATCCGGCCCGCGATGCCGCACCGCCGCGAGCATCTGCCGCAGCGCCGGCACATCCAGGCCGCCACCTGAAGCATGAAAACATCCCACAAAACCGCACATGCCTACATCAGCCCTTTCTGGAATCCCGGCGCCAGTTCCCGGATCAGGTTTTTGATCAACTCCAAGGTCTGCTCCGAAGTGCGCTGTCTCTGCCCGGTAAGGGCCGGATCCCAGCCTTCAGTCACCCAGGCTGCCATGCTCGGGTATGCCCAACGGTGGTTCACACTGCGCAGCACATTGTCCCAACTGCTCAACCAGACGCGCGTCCAGTTGTCCGGCGTGCTCACATCCGCGCCGACAAACCAATACACATAATGCGCGCGCAGCATCCGCCGCCCGCCCGCGTCATCCAGCCACTCGCGCTCGATGAGCAGGTCCTTCACCTCCAGCACACTCCCACCCGGCAGTTCCACCGGCACCACACACTGCTCCAGGATCGTCCAGCCCTGGCCGTCGAGGCAGACCTCCGGGCGGTGAATGCTGCGCCTTTCAGCTCCCGCCAGCACCAGGGTCACATCCACACGATCCCGTTCCCCAGGTGGTCGCGGAGTGGCGTAGCGCATTTTCACGATCTGCGTGTCCGCTGGCAGCAGCGTCTTCTCCACTGTGTCCGGCTTCTCACTTCGACCAATGAAAAGACTCGTCCGCTCCGGCAGAGTCATCACCACGCCGGCCTCGCTGCCCGCGCTGAGTTCGGGCGAGAGACGGCACACGGCGAGCGCCACCGTTGTCATCACCAGCATCGCCGCGATTTGCCAGACCAGACGCCTCTTTGACACCACCGACAGCGCGGCACGCTCACTCACCCGTCCCGGCTTCCGCGTCCATCCCGCTCCGCCTTTCCAAATTCTATCCATCAAAGCCGCCACCCCCTGCAACCCCGCCAGCGCCACCAGATAGACCGCGATACCCGACACAAAATGAAACGTGGACACCTCCTGCTCCTCATTGCCCACCGCGAAGTCCCGCCCGAACAACACGGTGCCACCCAGTAAAAGAAAGATGCGCGCCATGTTCGCCACCACCGCCAGCGGCACACTGCATGCAAAGAGCACCCAGCGGCGCGGCCACGTCCCCTGCCGGAAGTAACCAAACAACGCCGAGACCATCAGCAGCGCGAAGAGCGACCTCATGCCGCTGCATGGCCCGTCCACCTTCAGGCTGAACAGCTCTCCCAGGCCGCGCGCCGCATCCGGCGCGGATAGCAGCGCCGTGCCCTGGCGCACCGTCTCCACGCCGGTGTGGTTCAGCACCCATGACACACCGCTCACGGTCAGCACGCGCAGTTGGTAGGCCACGCCCTGCTCCATGAAAACCAGCGGCCACATGAAGCCCAGCATCAACCACGCAAACCCCAGCCGCCGCGTTCCCGCCCAACCCCAAAGTCCGAGCATCACCGCCAGCACAAATCCCTGGATGCCCAGCGCGCCGAGATAAAAATTGTGCGCCTTGTATCCCGCAAAGTAGGACAGCAAGGCCAGGGCCATCACCACCAGCCCGGAACCATGCCCGCTCACCGGCCAGGATGCGATTTCCTCGCGCATCCGCCACACCAGCCAACCCGCGATGAACGGCGCCAGGAACCCATGCTGCCAAGTCGGATCCTTCCAGCGAATCACCAACTCCTGCCAGATCGTCAGCCGGAAGTCCCCATACCCCGCCGCATAAGGCAGCGCGCCCACCAGAGCCGCAAGGCAAAGCACCGCCGAAGCCAAAGGCAGTCTCAGTTCAGCGATTCCCGTTTTCATGCTGGTGTATCGCCCTCAGGCGATCCGTTGAAGTGAAGTCGTAGGAGTGAAGCCTTTAGGCGACACGGGAGTGAGTTCCGCTGCGGAAAGCCAGTGAACAAGCTAAAGCTTGAACTCCAACATTGAACTCCATCTTGCAGCCGCGCCCTTTCCGCCAAACGATGCACCGCCTGATGAATCTGCTGATCTTCAAAGTGAACCAGCTTGGCGACAACGTCGTCTTCCTTCCGCTTGTCCAGCAGCTTGCCGCACACTTCCCGCACTGGCGCATCACCGTCATGACCAGCCCGGCAGCCACGCCGCTGTATGAAGTCGCATGTCCGGCGGCGCGGCTGCTTTCCTTTAACACACAAGACTTCAACTCCTCCTGGAAAAACCCCGCGCGTCTCGCCCGCCTTCTGCGCATCACACGCGCCTTGAAGCCGGACACCTGCCTCCTCGGCAATGACCAGGGCAACGCCGCCCACTTCATCGCCCGCCTCAGCGGAGCCGCGCTCTGCGTCGGACCGCATGTGCCTGAGCGCAGGCTGGGCTTTCTGCTCCATCATCGCGAACCCTTGATCGAGACCGACTCCGCCGCGCGGCAAAACTGGCGCATCGCCCAGGCCATGCTCGCGCGCCTCGGTCATCCCGCGCTGCCCGATGCCATCCCCGCGCCAGACCTCTCCGCCTTCGGACGCGAAGGCCATGGAGCCATCGCCATCCATGCGGGAGCCAGCAGAGCTTACAAACGCTGGCCGCTGGAGCGTTTCATCGCCCTCGCCAACAAGCTCGAGGACACGCATCCCGTACTTTGGTTCGATCAAAACGAAGCCGGCGAGGAAATGCTCGCCCCGCGCATCCGCCGCGTGACTCCAGGCAGCTTGCATGACTTCATCCGGCATCTCGCAGGCGCGCGCCATTTCATCGGCAACAACTCCGGCCCCATGAACCTCGCCTCCGCACTCGGCATTCCCGGCACCATTTTCAACGGACCTTCGCGCCCGAACTGGGACCCAATGTGGCATTCGGAAAAATTCGACCTCCTGCGCGATGCCGCACTCGCCTGCCAGCCCTGCGACCTCTTTTCCCGTCCCGTCAATCACTGCCAAAACACGTTTCATCCCATGGCCTGCATGGACCGCTGGAGTGTGGACGAGGTTCATCAGCGTGTGCTTGCCAGGTTGGAGTGAACCCGTTGGAGTAAAGCCTTTAGGCGACACGGGAGTT
>DDQZ01000050.1 GCA_002343505.1 Verrucomicrobiaceae bacterium UBA2429
GGGGGGGGGCGGGGAGAGGGGGGGGGGGGGGGGGGTGAGTGGCGGGGAACCGGTCTGTGGGCGGGGTCAGTGCCGGGCGAGGTGCTCGCGGATGGCGGCGAGGTGGGTGTTTTTGAGCACGATCCTGCCGTCCGGGCCGATGAGGTGGATGGTGGGGAAGCCGCGCAGGTTGAACATGGAGGTGATGGGGCCGCTGGTGGCGCCGTCAGACCAGTTGCGGAAGCTGATCTGGAAGTCGCTCATGGCTTTGCGCGCCTCGGCGGGGATGTCGGTGTTGATGCCGAGGACGACGGCTTTCTCCTGGTGCTCGCGGCTGAACTCGTTGACCTGGGGCATGACGCCGTGGCAGGCATGGCACCAGCCGCCCCAGAAGACGAGGACGACGTGCTTGCCGAGGTGGTCTTTGAGCGTGAAGGCGCCGCCGTCGAGGTCGGCGCCCTCAATGGCTGGCGCGGGGTCGCCGACGGAGAGGTTGCCCAGCTCGAAGAGCATCCTGCCGGCCTGGTCGGCAAGCGGGAAGCCCTGGATGCTGACGCCGGCATGTCTGGCCGCGACCTCCTGGAAGGCTGCCATGGCCTCCTCCTTGGCGGCGGCGCGCTCCTCCTCGCTGGCGGCGTTTTCATAGCGGCGGAAGTGATGCACGCCGGTGGCATAGGCGGCGGCGGCCTGCTCCTCGGGGTGCGGGTTGCGCTCGCGAAGGGTCTTTAACAAGGGCAGGGCGAGGGCGGAGGGCTGATGCTCCAGCGCCTTCACTGCGGCGGCGATGCCCGCGCTGCGCACATGCGTGGTGCCGAGCATCTCCAGCGCGCGCGCGCCCTGCGGCAAGCCGCCGGCCTGGGTGACGAGCCAGGCGACGCCGGCCGCGCCGCCGGGGTCGTCCGGGCTGGCTTCGATGAGTCGGAGGACTTTCTCGGCGCAGGGCGCGGCGCTGGGCACGGAGGCGCGGAAACTGGCGCGCTCCTCCTCGCTGGTGGCGGCGATGATTTTTTGAGTGTTGGCGCGCACGCTGTTCTCATACTCGTCAATGAGGGCGCGGATGCTTTCCGCCAGGGTCTGGGCGGAGGCGGAAAGGGGGATGAGCAGGCAGGCGGTGAGGATTCGGGTCATGGCGGTGGTTGCGCGGGTAAAGTTATGGGTATTCCAAAGTCCTGCCAGGGGGATGTTTCAGGTTGATGAATATTACATGACACGGGCTGGCGGCGGTCGAACCCGGCGGAAATGCCGGAAATCCAGGGCGAATGGCGTGAAAACCGAAGGCAAACAGGTGATTTGACAAACCCTGGCCGCCGGTTAGTCTCACCGCCCCTTTGCCGGGGTGGCCTGTTCATATTGCCGCCTTGGACCGGCGGAACCCTCCACTCTCATCTCTGATTTATGCCCAAAAGAACCTACCAGCCCTCCAAGCGCACCCGCAAACGCCAGTTTGGTTTCCGCGCCCGCATGAAGACCGCGAACGGTCGTGACATCATCCGCCGCCGCCGCGCCCGGGGACGCCAGCGCCTCATGCCCGTGGGTGTGGAGATTCATTACAAGCGCCACGTGCAGCAGCACGCCTGAGTCTTTGAGAAGGCCCGCCCATGCGCCTGCCCTCACGCCTTCGCATGAAGGAGTCCCGCGAGTTCGCGCGGATCAAGAAGGAGGGGAGAAGCCAGGCGGGCCGTTTTTTTGTGCTGGCTGTGCTGCCTGATGAGAGCGTCCCTGATTTCCGCTTTGGCCTGGTCACGGGCAAAAAACTCGGGGACGCGGTCGCACGCAACCGTCTTCGGCGCCAGATGCGCGAGATCATTCGCGCGGCCAGGCCGGCGATTCGACCGGGAAGCCTGTTTGTCACCATCGCCCGCTGGCGCGCGCCGGGCGCGGACTTCGCCGAACTGGAGCAGGACTGGCTCCGGCTCGCCAGACGCCAGGGCCTGCTGGCGGAGTCGTCATGAAATGGATCGTGCGTCTGCTCATCCGGGGCTACCAGAGGTTTCTCTCCCCGGTGATTCATTTCCTGGGCGGTCCCGGCTCCGGCTGCCGGTTCACGCCGACTTGCTCGGAATACTTTTTGCAGGCCGTGGAGAGCCACGGAATCCTGCGCGGCGGCTGGCTGGGCCTGCGCCGCATCGCCCGCTGCCATCCCTGGGGCGGGCAGGGGCATGACCCTGTGCCGGAGAAATGCCGCCCCCATCAACACTGAACTCTTTTTCCTCAATGGACCGCAAAGCCTGGATCGTCATCACCCTCTGCGCCGTCGGCATGGCACTGAACTACTACTTCGCCCTGCAGAACCAGCAGGCCCTCGCAGCGCAGCAGGCCGAGGCGGCAAAGAACGCGCCACCCGCCGCGGAGGCGCCCGCGAAGATCGCGTCCGCGCCGCCCGCGGGTGAGGCGCCGGCCACGATTGCCGCGGCGCCAAATACGGCCGCTTTGCCCGAGGAGAAGCACAGCATTCAGAAAGGCACCGTCACCTACCACTTCACCACACGCGGCGGCGGCATCGAAAAGGCCGTCCTTGGCGGCACGGACCAGATCGTGATCAACGGCCACGGCAAGGAACCCGTGGGCGCCCTGCGCCGCGAGGCCGCCGGACTCGACGCCACGCCCTACCGGATCATCGAGAAAAGCGGGACGGGCGTCACCTTCGAAGGCTCCACCCCCGACGGGATCACCATCCGCAAGGCGTTTTCCCTCAATGGTGATGACAAGGCCGACGAGCATCTTCTCGGACTTACCCTCACGCTCACAAACACTGGCGCGGCGCCGCACCGCTCCGAGGAGTACCACCTTTTCACCGGCACCGCCGCCTCCATGTCGCCCGACGAGGTGCTCAAGCCCAGCTTTTTTTGGAATGACGCCGGAGACGCCGATTACAAGGACGCCAACTGGTTCGGCGGCGGCATGTTTTCCAGCGAGAAGAGCGAGTTCCGCGCCAGCCATGCGCGCCTGCGCTACTCGGGCGTGATGAGCCGCTTTTACGCCACGATCGTGAGCCGCGAGGGCGCGACTGACAAGCCCGGCAAGGTCTGGGCCACGCGCTTCCTGGTGGACCACTCCAACGACAAATACAAGGACATGGACGCGGGGCGCGCGGACTGGGCCGTCCAGGGCGCCATGAGCCTGCCGCCGGTGGAGATGGAACCCGGCAAGTCCCAGACCGAGGAATACCAAATCTACATGGGGCCGAAGGAATACCACCGGCTCAAGACGCTGGGCGGGCAGCGGGAGTTCATCATGTTCTACGGCATGTTCGGCATCATCAGCAAGATGCTCTCGAACATCATGCGCTGGATGCACGACCTGAGCGGCAACTGGGGCGTGGCGATCATCCTGCTCACCCTCGTCATCCGCACCGTGCTCTGGCCGCTCCAGTCCAAGGCGCAGTACTCCATGAAGCGCATGGCGCTGCTCGGCCCAAAGATGAAGGAACTCCAGGAGAAGTTCAAAGACGAGCCCCAGAAGCAGCAGATGGAGGTGATGAAGCTCTACAAGGACTACGGTGTGAACCCGGTGGGCGGCTGCCTGCCCATGCTGCTGCAGATCCCCATCTTCTTTGCCTTCTACAGCGTGCTGCAAAACGCCGCCGAGCTGCGCGGGCAGCCCTTCCTGTGGGTGAAGGACCTCTCCATTGCCGACACCATCCACACGCTGGTCTTTCCCTTCCATCTGCCCCTCATGGGCAACGACTTCGACATCAATCCGCTGCCGCTCATCATGGGAGTGACGATGATCCTGCAGATGAAGCTGACACCCCAGCCGGCCACGGTGGACAAGACGCAGAAGATCATGTTCGCCATCATGCCTTTCTTCTTTCTCTTCATCTGCTACAACTTCGCCGCCGCCCTCTCCCTCTACTGGTCCACCCAGAACGTGTACGCCATTTTCCAGAGCTGGATCATGCGCATGTACATGAAGGATCCGGTTCTGGAGAAAGTGGAGCGCCCGCCGCCCAAAGGCCCGCCGCCGCAGAACCCCTTCTTCAATCCGGGGAATCCCGGTCACAAGGACAAGAGGAACAAAAACAAGCCGCCAAAGCTCGGCGGTTAGCCTCTCTGGCCGGGTGTCATTCTTTTGACCCGCGCCAAAAACCGCGAAGCGGGCGGAGACCTCGGGCGCGCGGCAAAATACTGGCTGCATTCCACAGGCGGCGGTGCTAATGCGCCGGTTCCATGCTTACCCTTCGCGACGTCACCAAGACCTTCAACGCCCGCACGCTTTTCAGCAAAGCGAACATGACCGTGAACTATTCCGAGCGCGTGGCCCTGGTGGGGCCGAACGGCGCGGGCAAATCCACTCTCTTCTCACTCATCCTCCGCCAGGACGAGCCGGACGCGGGCGAGGTGGTGCGCGACGAGTGGACCACGCTGGGTTACCTGCCGCAGGAAAGCGAGCCTGTGGGACAGGAGACGGTGCTCGATCTGGCCACCGGACGCGCGGGAGAGATTGAAAGGCTGGAGGCCATCCTGCGGGAGCACGAGGCGCGCGGTGACGTCTCCTCCGCCGAATACAACGAGGCGCACTCCAAGCACGACGCGCTCAACGACCCTCAAGCCGAGGCCAAGGCGAAGAAAATCCTGCGCGGCTTCGGCTACAAGGAGGAGGACTTCGACAAACCCGCGCGCGAGTACTCCGGCGGCTGGGTGATGCGGGCGCATCTGGCGCGGCTGCTGGTCATCGAGCCGGACCTGCTGCTGCTCGACGAGCCCACCAACCACCTTGACCTGCTCTCGCTGCTCTGGTTCCGCAACTACCTGAAAAACTACCCCGGCGCCATCCTGCTCATCTCCCATGACCGCGACTTCATGGACGAGCTGATCGAGTCGGTTTATGAAATCGAGGACAGCAGGCTCATCCAATACCAGGGCAACTACTCCGAATACCTCAAGCAGAAGGAGGAGAACTGGGAGCGCGCCTATCAGGCGTGGAAGAACCAGCAGAAGGAGATCGAGGCCATGCAGGAGTTCATTGACCGCTTCCGCTCCGTGGCCTCAAAAGCGGCGCAGGCGCAGAGCCGCGAAAGGCAGCTCGAAAAGATGGAGAAGCTGGAGCGCCCGAAGCCGCTGCGTAAGGCCTTCCGCTTCAATTTCCCCCAGCCGCAGCGCAGCGGCCAGCGCGTGATCCAGCTCATTGACATCCACCAGGCCTATGGTGAGAAGAAAGTCTATCAGGGCCTGGACCTGGAAGTCGAGAAGGGCGAGCGCACCGTGCTGGTGGGGCCGAACGGTTCGGGCAAGTCCACCCTCATCAAGATCATGGCCGGCGTGGTGCCCTTTCAGAAGGGCGAGCGGAAGTTCGGCACGAATGTGAGGATGGGCTATTTCTCCCAGCACCGCTCCGACACGCTCGACCCCGAATGCACGGTTCTGGAGGAGATCAAACGCTGCGCGCCGGAGCTGCGCGAGGATGACGCGCGCAGCGTGCTTGGCAGCTTCCTCTTCAAGCGGGAGGATGTCTTCAAGAAATGCAAGGTGCTCAGCGGCGGAGAGAAAAGCCGGCTCAACCTGGTCAAGTTTCTCGTGGATCCGCCAAACCTTCTGCTCATGGACGAGCCGACGACGCACCTGGACATCTGGGGCATCGAGGGTCTCATCCTCGCGCTGCAAAAATTCGAGGGCACGCTGGTCTTCATCTCCCATGACGTGCATTTCATCCGCAGCCTGGCGACCAAGGTGCTGCACATCAACTCGGGCGTCGTCACCCCCTACAGCGGCGGCTACGACTACTACCTGGAAAAAACCGGCGCCGAGGAAAACGCGCGCGCCGCTGTGGTCGCGGGTTGACCGGCTCAGCGCCTGCGCCAGATGCCGCCGCCGCTGTTGTAGTAGCCGTCGCGGTAACCGGCGTAGAAATTGGCGCGGTGCTTTTCACTGACACGACTGCGGTAGCGCGCCGGGTAGTAGTTCAGGCCGCGCATGCGGTCCGAGCGGCCGTAGTCATAGCCCGTCTGCCAGACGCCGACGCCATAACCGGGGGATTGCCAGCCCGGCTGATGATGGCCGGGATGAAACGGGCGGTTGTAGCCCAGCGGCGGCCCGCCAAAACCGGGGCCGGGCGGCAGGGTGGCCATGTAACAGGAACTCAGGGCGAGGGCGCAGGTCAGTGTGAAGAGGGAAAGGAGTGCCGCTTTCATGCTTCATGCTGGCATAATCCGGGTGTTTGTCCATGCTCTTGACACACGCGGACGAAGCCAGCATCGCACGTCATGGACATCCTGATCACCAATGACGACGGCATAAACGCTCCCGGCCTCGCCGCCCTCGAGCGCGCCGCCTGCGGCATGGGCCGTGTGGTTGTTGTGGCGCCGATGCGGGAGCAGTCCATGTGCGGGCACCGGGTGACGACCGGCTCGCCCATCCGCATGGAACAGCGCGCGCAGGACCGGTGGGCGGTGGACGGCACGCCGGCGGATTGCGTGCGTCTGGCCCTGCGCGCACTGGATTTGCGTCCGGCCTGGGTGCTCTCCGGCGTCAATGCGGGCGGCAACATGGGGCAGGACATTGTCATTTCTGGAACTGTGGCGGCGGCGCGCGAGGCGGCCTACCACGGCCTCCGCGCCATGGCGCTTTCGCATTATCTCATTCGTGATCTCGCCGTGGACTGGCTGAGGGTCGGCGAGTGGGCGGGCGAGTTGATGAGAGAACTGTCCGGCGCGGCTCTGGCGGACGGCGAGTTTTGGAATGTGAACCTGCCGCACCATCCGCCCGGCACGCTTGGCCTGCCGGAGCGTTTGCCATGCCACCCTGCGCGCAGCCCGCTGAATGTCAGCTACGCGCCCACCGAACACGGGCATGTTTACACGGCTTCGTATGCGGAGCGTCCGCAGGATCCGGGTTCGGATGTGGAGGTGTGTTTTTCCGGGCGTGTGGCGGTGTCGAGGCTGCGCATAGGGTGACGAATTCTTTGCTTGCGGCATCCGCCCGGGTTGTGGCTTGATTGAGGCGAGCCGGTTAAACCCTTACCCCATCCATCCCATGTTCATCGCTTTTTGGAATCTGGAGAATCTCTTCGACATTGAGACGAGCACCGAGCGCCAGGACTGGCTCAAAATCCGCCTGGGCAAGGAGTTGCAGGGCTGGACGGCGGCGGTGCTGGAAGCCAAGCTCGACCAGTTGGCGGCCGGCATCAAGGCCATGAACAGCGGCGCCGGGCCGGATGTGCTCGGCGTGTGCGAGGTGGAAAACCGGCCTGTGCTGGAGAAGCTCGCGCGCAAGCTCGACCTGCCCGGCAGGAGCTACAAGGTGGCCCATGAAAACTCGCGTGACGGGCGCGGCATTGACGTGGCGGTCATCTATGACGGCAAACTTTTCACCGTTGACGGCAAGTGGTCGCACTGGGTCATGCGCCGCACCGGCACGCGCGATCTTTTGCAGGTGAACCTCAAGACGCGTGACGCGGCGGCTGAGACACTGGTGGTCATCGTCAACCACTGGCCCTCGCGCAGCGGTGGCGAGCACGCCTCGGAACCCTACCGGAAGCTGGCGGGGGAGACTCTGGCCTACTGGCATTCGCGCATCTGGGAGGTGCTGGGCAAGGACGCGCTGATCGTGGCGATGGGGGACTTCAATGACGAGCCTTTCAACCGCTCCCTCACCGATTACGCGCTGGCTGACCGCGAGCGCCAGAAGGTGCTGCGGGCGGCCTCCGCGCCGCGTTTCCTGAATCTCATGCTGCCGCTGCTGGCTGCCGAGGGCAGCTATGTCTTCGACGGGCGCAAAAACATGCTCGACCAGTTTCTGGTCTCGCGCGGCCTGCTCAACGCCACGGGCAGGTTCCGCCTGCGCGACGGCGCGGTGAGCATCATCCGCCCGCCGGGTGTGACCGGAGCGCCGGTGCGGTTCAGCCGGCCGTCAGAAACGGGCGGTGTGAACACGGCGGGTTACAGCGATCACTTTGCCATCGGGTTGAAGCTGGGCTGATCCGGGCACATGCGGCGCGCCCGCCATGCCAGCCAGCCGCCGAGGACTCCGCCGCAAACGTCAGCCAGCCAGTCGCCGGGGTCATTTCCCATGCGGCCCGGCGTGAAGCTCTGGTGCAGTTCGTCGAGCGCGCCTGTGAGCGCGGTGAAGATGAAGCCCGCCAGCAGCCAGGCCCATGAAGGCGGGCTCTCCAGCCGCGCGGCGAAAAGCGCCGTGGCCAGGCAGAAGGCGCCGCCGCTGAAGTAGGCGCAGTGCAGCACTTTGTCCTTGAAGGGGAACTCCGGCCCGGAGGGCAGCGCGCTGCGGGAGGAGAGCCACCAGAGCAGGCCCGCCCAGAGCAAAATGCCGGCCCACCAAAGCCAGCGGGTCGTCAGCAGCTTCGTCAACACGCCCGGCGGGCCGGGGATCATTCGCGCGTCTCCTGCTCCATGCGCTCGCTGAGCCATTGCTTGATCATGCTCTGGTAGTTGAGATACCGGCGCCGGGCGATGCGCTTGATGCGGCTGAGCATGCGGGGGTCGAAGCGCAGCGTGATGGTGGTGGACTCGCGCACATCGTTGCGGTGGATGGACATCTGCATGAGCCGCGGGTCCACCTGGTGCGACGCCCAAAATCTGCCCTCCGCATCCTCAGAGCTGAAGGCGGGCACATCCCCCCAGGCGCGCACATAGGCGAGTTCATCGCCCGGACGCGAGCTTTGCGTGGTGTCTCCTCGGCGTTTGGGTTCCATGCTCATCAAACGTCCTCCGCGCGTTTCCTCTCAAAGAAATCCGCCTCCGTGGGTGTCATGTCCCGCGCAAAGATGACGCGGTAGCGTTTTCCGTCCGTCCAAAAAACGCTGAAAATGCCGCGTCCGCCGAGGGATTTGCCCAAATTGTAATAGCGGGCCTCCGCGCCTTCACTGTTGTCGTCCGGCAGCAGCTTCATGGAGAAGGGATCCTCGAACGACTCCTCAATGTCCTTGGGAGTCAGCTTTGTGAGGTCAAAAGTCACTCCGATCCAGTCGAAATCCATGATGTGTAGAATTGCGGTTTGCCGCCGCGGCGGCATTATTGGCGATATTCGATCAGTTCTATCTCATAGCCCTCCGGCGCGTCAATGAAAGCGAACCTGCCGCTGGAACTTTCCGTCGGTCCGTCGGAGAGCGGGTAGCCTTTGGCCTCCGCGTGGCGGGCGAACGCTTCGATATCCTCCACCTCGAAAGCCAGGTGAGTCAGATCCTGGCACATCGTCACGGGACCGCTGGCCGGGAAGCTGCATATTTCGATGAGTTCGTCGCTGTTGGGTGTCTTGAAGAAGACCAGCTCCGAGCCGCGCGGCGACTTGTGCCTTTTGATCTCCTCCAGGCCCAGCACCTCCTTATAAAAGGCGGCGGTTTTCTCCAGATCGTTCACGCGGTAGCGGGTGTGCAGCAGTTTTTTGACCATGGTTTGGCGGGGATGTGGCTCATTGTGGGACAGTCTGCCCGCCCTGGCAACCCGCAGATCAAAAGCCGCCGCCCCGGCCTGCGGGCTGCATGTTTCTTTTCTCTCCGCGCTGGCCCCGGCCTTGCTGTTCTGCCGCATTGTGATTACCCTTGCTCATGAACACTCGTTTCGAACCCCTCGCCGGACTGACCGTCACTGTGGATGATGTGCATTACGATCCGTCCCGGCCTGCGCCGCCTGACCGGCCGCACCCTTTTCTCTATCATGTCTCAATCCATAACGGCTCGCCGGAGACGGTGAGCATCTTCGGGCGCAAGTGGATCGTGCGCGACACGGACGGGGACACACTGGTGGTCGAGGGTGACGGCGTCGTGGGCCAGTTCCCCAAATTGGAGCCGGGCGAGACCTTCAGCTACAACTCCTACCACGTCATCAAGTCGGAAAGCACGGCCACAGGCTCCTTTTTCGGCACCACGGGCGAAGGCCGCCCGGTCTGCGCGCGCATCCCGCTTTTTCAGATGCAGCCGCCGCTGATGGCATGAGAAAGGAGCACAGACACTCCTGTTCGCAGTCTTGCTGCTACTGGAGGAAGTGCCCTTGACTGCTCTTTACTTGGCAGCGCCGAAGTAGTGGCTGAGGGCCTCCATCATGCCTTCGCTGGCGTTTTTTCCTGCCACGAAACCGCCGTGGCCAAGCACATGCGCCTTCACGGCGGGCAGGGCGTTCCCCGGCGTGGCGATCATGCCCGCGTGGCGCGGATGGAGCATGGAGAGGTCGTTGTGATTGTCACCGGCTGCGAAGCATCGCGTGGAGTCGAGATCAAGCAGGCGCGCCAGTTCGGAGAGCGCGGTGCCCTTGCTGTGAGCGCTGTGCGAAAAGCGCAGGTAGATGCCATTGCGGTGGTAGCCGATGTCGGGGAAACGCGCGGCTTGACTGTCTATGAAGGCGCAGATGCGGTCCATCTCCTCGTCACTAGCGGCCACGATGCCCAGTTCGCCATACTCTCCCTCCAGAAAGTTCGCCGCTGTCTGGGTCTCGACCATTTCCTGGATGGAGTCGAGGGATGCCTGGTGGTCTTTGACGAAGCGTTCATGGGCTTTGCGCGCCTGGCGGTTCCAGGGGCCGAAGTCCTTCCAGCCGCCCAGCATGCCGGGCCGGTAAATATCGCACTCCATCGCGATGATGTAGTCCGGCTCCATGAAGATGCCGTATTGCGCCAGCCCCTGCAGGGTTTGGGAGAGGCTGCGCCCGGTGTTGATGACCCAGGCCGCCCCCTGGGCGCGCAGTTGCTGAATCATGCGGCCAAGTCCGGGATGAAACACCGGGTCGCTCCCCGGATGCACGAGGGTGCCGTCGAAGTCGAAGGAGAGGATGAAGCTGGTCTTGCGGGCGGCCATGCGCGCGCATGTTTCCGCGCGGCCCGATGCGCCGTCAAGCGGGCGTGCTTGCCTCGTCACCGGCCTGGTCAGCGGGTGCGGTAGGCGTCGTTGCCGTTTTGCTGGAAATAGGCGTCCCGCAGGCGGCGCAGTTCATCGAGGCGGGAGAGGGACTCGCTCTGCTGGCGCGCCTTCTGCTCCTCCTGGGCGCGGACGAAGGGGTTGTTCGCGCCCAGCGTGCGCCAGGGTCCGGGCGGAACCTCGCTGGTGTCCACGAAACGCCAGTCGCACCTCGCTTTGCTGGGGATGCCGAGGTAGTCGCGGACTGCGGGTGAGATGTCAATGCCGGCGCCGCTGTTGCTGGTGTTCTTCGGGCGCGCGCTGCCGAAGACGTATTCATGGTCGTCGGTGACAAACGGGCCGCAGTCCTCCCACTGCGCATAACACACGCGGTTGCCGTAGCGGATGGCCACCCAGGTGCCTTTGAGCACGGACTTGCCGGAGCGCACGAAGCGATCTTTGAACCACGGGATGACTTTTTCAGCCTCGGACTTGTGTGTCTTGTGGTCCTGGCAGTCGTTGTAGGGCAGGGCGATGTAAAAGGGATTTTGGCCAGGCACAAATTCGGCCGGGCAATAATTGGCGTTTCTTTTGGACGGATCGGGATCGTCATAACCGCCGAAGTTTTTCTCCCATTCCGTGTCCCAGGAGCTTTTGTTGTTGGGGGTGGGGTTGTTTTCCGCGGGTTTTTCCCCCACCCAAAAGACTGTGGCCGTGATGTCGGTCTTCCACGGATAACGGGCATAACCCAGTCTGGGCATGGTGGGCACAGTGACTCTGGGACCCGTGGTTTGCGGCAGGGAGTTCTGGCCTGACTCAGCCCGACCTTGAAAGGCGGCAACGCTGGCTGTGCTGGTCACCTTCGGCGCGGACTGACCGCGTGACATCCCCGCGCCCCCTGCCAGGATGAGGAGGAGGACGGACGACATCACGAGGGGCGGGCGTGTGTGGACCATGCGGGTTTGCATTTTCCGTAATTTACCAGACGGCCGGACTTTTGAGCAACTGGAAATCCGGCAATCTTTGGCCGTTATAACAACCCTGTGTCATGCAGCCGGGATTCGGCCGGAGGGAAAATGGGCCCTTTTCTCAGATCATGTATTCCATCATCACCGGAGTCTCGGCAGCCGGTGTGGACTTCTGGCCGAGGATTGTCTCGGCCACTCTCAACGCTTGTCCGCGCAATTCCGGCACAGCGATGGTTTCCCAATATGTGCCGCGAAGAAGCGGGCCGAGAGCGAGAAGGTATGGGGATACCCCGCCATCCCGGTCAATGACGGTGTGACTGCCGTCAACACGCGCGCCCATGTCCATGTCGTCGCTGCTGATGAGGCCCCGCCGCAGCAGATTTCGCAGCAGCACGGAGCGCGTCGAACTGAAGCGTGTCCTCGGACCCGTGGCATTGATGACGAGTCCGCCTTCAAGCTGCCCGCCTCCTTCGAAATGCACGCGCACGCGCGCTCCGGCCGCCTCCACATGCTCAATGTTCTCCGCGTGGACCTGAAGCTGGCCGGTGAGCTGGGCGCTGGTGATTTGGGCGTGAATCTCAGGAGCGATGCGGTGACGCAGGACATTCCACCTCGCGGCATGCTGGCGGGTGAAGGCGAGCCGCTGCTCAAGGCTGAAACCCTGCCAGATGCGCTGTGTGTGCGGGCGCATTTTATCCACGATAATTGCCGGGTTCGCCCCCATTGCCCGCAGCCGGGCGCAGTGGTCCTCCATGAGCGCGGCGAGCCTGTCCAGTCCGAGTGCGGCGAGGTCCGTGTCGGCTGGAGGAAAGTCCGGGTATTCAACGCCGCGAAAGTGCGCGTGCGGCAGCCAGCCATGACGCGAGACCGCGTGGATGCGTCCGAGCCACCCCAGAGCGCGCAAAGTGATGATCGCGTCCACTGTGGTCAGGCCTGTGCCCAGCAGGACGATGCTTTCCGTGTCTGGCGGCAGTCTCTCATGCCATGGCAGCCATGGATTCCCAGCCCAGGCTGGATTTTCCTGGAGTGATTCCGCTCCCGGCAGGTCGGCTGGAGCCTCATTTCCAGTGGCCAGGACGACCCGCCCCGCCTCGATGCTTCCGCCTCCGGCCAGCAGCACCATCCTGTTCGCGTAGTCCACCGCCTCCGCGTCCACAAGCCGTGCATCCGGCAGATGATGGTGCATGAGTGAGCGCAGATAGTCGCCATAAATCACGCGCGGGATGAAACGCTCGCGCAGTTCATTTTCGCGGATCAGATCAAATTCACTTCGACTGCGCAGCCAGTTCACAAAGTGATCCGGCAGATCAGGAAAGGCGGACATGTTGCGGGCCGCCACATTCAGCAGGTGCTCCATGCGGCGAGTGCCATACGCGACTCCGCGCCCGGCCGGACGGAGCGTGTTGAGGATCGTGATTTCAGAGGATGGCAGGCCGAGCCGAGCGAGATTCACGGCTGTCATGACTCCGCTGAAGCCGCCGCCAATGATCGTGACTTGTGTGAAAAGGGTGTGGCTCATTTTCGTCAGGGTCAGAAAACGAGTTTTTCGAGAATGCACAACGACTTATTACGAAATCGCAATATATATGGTGCGGCAGGTCTTGCCTGGTGAAAACGTTTCCCAGACGCCATGTCACTGTCATCCTCCCCCACACGGCGTTCATTGATCAAGAGCGTCGGACTTGCTCCCGTCTTAAATTCAATCGGAACAGTCGCGCAGACGGATGCCCGGCCCTTGATTGTGGACTGCCAGAGCCATTTGTTTTTTCCCGAAGTGCTCGAAATGATGCGGAGGCGCAAAACAGAGCCGCTGGTCTATGATCAGGGCGGCACGGTGTTCCTAAAAATGGGAGGCTGGCTGCGCAAGGTACCGGAGCACTATTCAAGCGTGCCAGCCAAGCTGGCCGTCATGGATGCGGCTGGCATAGAGATGACCCTGCTCAGCACCAATGATCCCGGACCGGAGTGGTTTGGAAATGACGGGCCGGCTGTCGCCCGTCTCATTCACGACTCGCTCGCTGAGGTCGTCGCAGCGCATCCGGCGCGTTTCCGCGGGTTGTGCGTGCTGCCCATGCAAAACGAGAGCGCGGCCGGCGCGGAGCTGGATCGTTGCGTCAAAAAGCTCGGCTTCAAAGGCGTGCTCCTCTACACCAATCTTGCGGGCGCCTGGTGTGATGAGCCGCAATTTCACTGGCTGTATGCCCGCGCCGAGGAACTCGGCGTGCCAATCCTGCTGCATCCCGCCAAACCGATGACCACGGATCAAGTGGGCGGCTACGAGCTCACCAGCACACTTGGCAACATGTTCGAAAACACCATCGCGCTGGCCCGCATCATCGCCAGCGGACTGCTCGACAGGCATCCAAGGCTGAAACTGGTCTGTCCGCATCTTGGAGGCACGCTCCCCTACATCTGCGGACGCATGGACCACCAGCTTCATGTCCTGAAACGCGGGCCGCAGAACCTTTTGAGAAAGCCAAGCGAGTATTTGCGCTCGATTTACATGGACCTCGTCTCGCCGCTGCCGGAGGCGATGAGGTTTGCCCTCGATTTCACCAGCGAAGAACGGCTGCTTTTTTCCAGCGATCATCCCTGGGTTCAACCGGGGGAAATCCTAGCTCCACTGCGCAGTCTCAAACTTTCAGCGGGTACCGAGGCCAGACTGCTTGGCGGAAATGCGCGGGAGCTTTTCCAGATTTGAGACGCCAGGGTTGTCGCGCTGCGCCAGATGATGTCATTCATTGATCAAAATGATGTGTGTTTCACGCGAAAACATCCTGCACCGGCTGGCCTTTGCCGTCCTCGGTGACGTAGAAGGGGCGGCCTTCGATGGTGAACTCGGTCTTGGGACTGATGCCCATGGCGGTCATGATCGTGGCGTGCAGGTCCATGACGGTGACGGGGTCTTTAATCGCGATGAGCGGGCGCTCGTCGGCGGTCTGGCCGTGGATGTGGCCCTTTTTCATGCCGCCGCCAAACATCACCACGCTGGTGCCGCCGGTGAAGTGGCGGTGCAGGCCGTAGTGAGCCATCTCGCCGAGGGTGTCCACTTTGAAGGTGGCCTGGTCGTTGGCGTTGGAGCCGGGTTTGCCTTCGATCATGGCGTCGCGGCTGAACTCGCTGGTGATGATGACGAGGGTGCGTTCAAGTAGGCCGCGCTCTTCGAGGTCGCGGATGAGGGTGGCGATGGGGAGGTCGATTTCCTGGTGGAGTTTGGCGACGGTTTGGTGGCCGTCCTTGTGGGTGTCCCAGTGCAGGAAGGGGACATATTCGGTGGTGACCTCGACAAAACGCGCGCCGGCTTCCACGAGGCGGCGAGCGAGCAGGCAGCCGCGGCCGAAGCGACCGGTGTCGTATTTGGCCTGCACCTCTTTGGGTTCGAGGGTGATGTCGAACGCCTCGCGCTCCTTGCTGCTGAGCAGGCGGTAGGCGTTGTCCATGCTGCGGAGCATGGACTGCTGCTGGTAGTCGCTCATGCGGTCGCGGTTCGGGTTTTGGTCCACGAGCTTGCGGAAGAGTCGGTCGCGATTGGCGAAGCGGTTCGCGTCCATGCCCTGCGGCGGGCGCACGGATTGGGCGGCCTCTTCGGGGAAGGGCAGGTTCATGGGGCCGAACTCGGAGCCGAAGAAGCCGGCGGTGGTGAAGGCCTTCAATTCCTCGCTCTCGCCGACACCTTCAAGGCGTTGGCCGATGTTGATGAAAGCGGGCATGACTTGATTGCGTGGACCAAGGACCTTGGCCATCCAGGCGCCAATGTGCGGGCAGGCGACAGTTTGCGGTGGGACGTAACCGGTGTGCCAATGGTACTGGTGGCGGGAATGTAGAATGCTGCCGAGGTCAGGCTGCACGGCGCTGCGAATGAGTGTGGCACGGTCCATGACTCGCGCGATGTTTTCGAGGCCCTGGCAGATTTTCAGGCCGTCCACCGCGGTATCAATGGCGGGGAAGGTGCTGAGCATCTTGGCGACTTCGAGGCCCTTTTCAAAAGGCAGGTAACGCTTCGGATCAAAGGTGTCCGGAGCGGCCATGCCGCCGCCCATCCACAGCAGGATGCAGGCGTCCGCCTTGGCGGGCGGATGGGTGACTTTCGCGGCGTTCGCCCAGACGGCCTGGGGCTCGCCCGTGGACCAGGCGGCGGCGCTGGCTGCGGCGAGTTTTTTGAGGAAATCGCGGCGGATGATTGCTTTCGGAGCGTGGAGATCGAGTTCGAGATTCATGAGATCAACGGACTTGGTGATTTACTGCACATACAAAAACTCGGGCTGCATGAGGAGGGCCCAGAGGAGATCGGCGATGGGGGCGGGGGTGGGCTTTTCGCCGAGGAGGGCTTGGGC
>DDQZ01000027.1 GCA_002343505.1 Verrucomicrobiaceae bacterium UBA2429
GGTGTCTCGGATGACGCTTACAATCAGGGTGTCCAGTCATAATGCTCAACGGAGCGCCCGAAAGAACACTCCAAACCCTGACCGTCTTGTCCTCGGATCCGGTGGCTAGGCGCAGATTGTCCGGAGAAAATGCGATGCTCCGAACCCCCTTTTCGTGTCCATGAAAAACGATGAGTTCCAAGCCGGTTTCGGCACACCAGATGCGGGCCGTCTTGTCTGCGGAGCCACTGCAGACATATTTTCCGGAGGGCGAGAATCCCACACAAGTAATTTGATCTTCGTGACTGCGTGGAAGCCGCGACGGTTCTCTGACGTCCGTCGACCAGATTCGCACGGTGTTGTCTAAATCGCTCTCGGCGGTCCACGAGCTGCCAGAACCGCTCGCGACGAATCGTCCGTCAGGTGAGACGCAAATGGTCTTGATTTTAGTCTGATGTCCTAACAATTCAGCCTGCTTAGCTGAAGTGTTAACACTCCAGACACAGACCGTGGTGTCAGATGAACCCGAGGCGATCCGCAATCCGTCAGCATAGAAGCAAACGGAAGTGACCGGTCCTTCGTGCCCACGGAGGTCAGTCACCACTTTTCCGTCGTCACAACTCCACACTCGAATTATGTTTTCCGGCGCTGCTGATCCACTGGCGATATGTTCGTTGTTCGGTGAAAAACTAACGCACAAAACAAGGGATTCGTGGCCGGTGAGAACTGCAATTTGAGTGCCCTTGCGCGCATCCCACACGCGCACGGTCTTGTCCCAAGAACCGCTAGCGACTCGGCTGCCATCTGGAGAGAAACTCACGCTTGAAACGAGGTCCGAATGCCCGTTCATCACAGCTATCTGATTCCCGGTATAAACATCCCACACACGCACTGTTTTGTCCTCGGATGCGCTGGCGATCCACTTTCCGTCGGATGATTACGACAGGCCCGTCACTCGGGCGTCATGGCCCTCAAGCGTTTGCAGGATTCGACCGTTGCATGCGTTCAACAAATGAATCGAGTTTTCACATGCAACAGCAATCTCATCGCCCTTCGGCGACCAGCATAGGCAACCAGCCCCAGGCATCATGAATTTCATCAATTCCGAACCGGTAGTGACGTCCGAAATTCTTACTTCACCGCAAACACTTGCCAAGCGAAGGCCGTCCGGTGAGTAGCTAATAGATTCTACTGTTGAATAGCCGTGGCGAACGATCACCCCTGTCTGGGCGCCGCCAAGGCGGGAGGTGGGAGGACGTTTCGATCTCAACCAAAGAAAATCCGGATCAGATGTATTCTTCCTGTAGCACCAATCCTCCAACAGCGTGTGCATCCGGCCCGATGGCTTGCCGCTTTTCTTCTTGTGGAAGACGGATATGAGCGAAGGAGGTATTGCTCTTGTGAGGTTATACAGGATGGTCGAGCGCCAAGACACAGGGACCACCCAACAAGAAAGCACTATTGCTCTGATGAGAGTATCCAGGAAGGTCGAACATGAGCTTTTCTTTTGGTGGTGCTTCTCAGCCTCGGGGCAATCATACCACCAGCAAGAATTCCAAAGGCATTGAAATACGCCTTGCGGATAATCCTTTGCATGACGGGCGATGAAGTGGATGTCGCGGCGGAGGGCTTCGTTGAGGAGTGCGAGGCGCGGCCTCTCGACATGCTCGACAGGGAGTGTATCGACAGCGTCGTTGTAATCCAACACAAGATCGAAGGCCATGCCGTGGGTGACTTTGGCTTCCAAGAAGAAGAGATTTTTCGAGCGTGGCGATGAGTTCGGGCCAGGCTTCGGCGCGGGTCTGGTGGTAGGGTAGTTCGCTGAGGGCGTGCGGGGTGGCGTCATGGCATTGGCCGTCGCGGTGCGGGTCGGCGAAGGTCTGGAGACAGGTGGCAACGGCCTGGTGGGCGGCACGCTGCCTTTCCGGAGTGTCGAGATAAGCGGCCACGGCGGCTTCGCGGAACTGGCTGTGGTAGAAGTCGAGCAGTTCGCCGCGGCGCATGAGGTAGGGGCGCAGGAGGCGGAGGAGGGCGGCGACGTTGCCCAGCGGATCGCCGGGGTCGAGCAGGGCGGTGAGTTCCGCCGGGGAAAGGCCGTGGCGGCTGACGCCGAGGCAGGCGGCGAATTTTTCCACGAGCGCCCCGCCGCAGGGCCGTCCCTCGCGGTCGCGGAAGCCGGGGTCGCGGGCGAGGCGTTCGGTGAGAATCCAGCCGAAGAGCGTGCGGGCGTCGCCGGGCAGGGTGCGGATGCGGTCGGTGATCTCCTCGTAGGTGCCGAGCGTGCGCAACTCCTCCAGCGCGGTGAGGACGTAGAGCGGGAGGTTGCTGGCAGGCTTCGCTTTGAGCGCGGCGATCTGTTCGGTGCTGAGGCGCTTGGAGTAGCGCTTCAAGTAGCCTTCGATGATGGCCTGCGTGTCTGACTCATCGAGCGGCTTCAAGGCTTCGACGCGGGCATCTTGGCGATTCCGCAGGATGGCGAGCGTCTGGTGTTCCTTCTCACCCTCCACCGGAGCGATCACGGAAGCGATGACGCGCACGCCGGGCGGCAATTCGCGTGGCAGCCAGTTCATCCAGTGCGCACCGTCGGTTTCATCGAACTGATTGAGGGCATCGAAGACGAGGACGACATGCTGCTTCGCCGCAGCCTCGGTGAGCAGCTTCTGGAAGTGCGTGATGAGTTCCTTGATGTCGAGCGGCAGGGGTTCGGTGCTGGCAGGGTTTGCGGTTCCGGGGTCACTGACCCCGGCTACAGATTGCGCCAGTTCGTGGCAGAGACGGCGCAGCGTGCGGCGGAGATCGGTGGAGCCGGTGCTGGCGCCGATGAAAGTAGGAAGGATGAAGGATGAAGGATGAGGGATGACGTGCGGCCACGTCGCGGGTGAACTTGGCGAGGAAGGCGGACTTTCCTGAGCCGGGAGCGCCCGTCACGACGAAGACGTTAGGCGCGCCATCGGCAGCGGCGAAATCCAGCATCGCCTTCATCAGCGGCTCGCGGCTGCCGAGGACAAAGCGATCCGTGCGCTCTTCAATGAAGGCGTCCATCTGGTCTGCCTCTTCGGCGAACTCATCGGGCGACGCGGTGGCTTCGCTCGTGAAGCGCGAGGCGAGTTCTGTGTCGTCCTTCAGGCTCTGCAGCAAGTCGTCATGGACTTGGTTGCCGAAGGCTTCGAGTCCAGTCAGCCGATTCTGCGTAGCGTCCCACTCCGCCGGGTAAACAAAAACCGGCAGCCCTGCAGCAATGATGGACTCCTTCAATGCCGCCAGCTTGCCCGCGTTCTCACTGCCGACAGGTTCGCGGTATTCCCCAGCCTCTTCCTCCACCATCTGCGCTGTGGCGCTTTCCTCACGGAAATAGAAGAATGCCTCCCCGCGCTTCGCCGGCTCACGGTCCAGCACCCCATAGTGAACTTCATCCGCCGTGATGGACTTGTCCTTGCCATCCGGCACCCAGCCGTAGCGTCCGCCGAGCATGCCCATGAAGCGCGGGCGGCACTCATCAATGACCTCGCGGCACACGCCGAGGGCATCTTGGTCGCTCGTCACACCCCAGCGCAGGTCCACATCCACCAGAAGAATGCGCCGTGGCAGCAGCTCCTCCTGCAGCCGTGGAAACACAAATCTCACGAGATGATCCCGCTCGGCCTGCATGTCGCGAAACGTGCTGCTGATGAAGACGCGGACGGTTTTCCAGGAGGTGCTCATGGCGATTGCTGAGATACTAATCAGAAGCGACTGAAACGGCGCAACGGCTCAAGAACTGCGGACGTGGAGCGCTGAGGGAGCGTTAGGTCAGAGAGTTCATGGTGGATGATGAAGCGCTGCCGCTGCGGCTTGGTGTGGCGTTATTTTTAGATTAGGCGCATTGCAGCGAAGATGAGCGGCGGAGGCGAGATTATTTTTCGCCTGTGTTTGGATTTCAGGCATCCCTGCGCCAGCGTCCCAGCGCCAGCAGCAGCCAGCCGAGCATCAAAGCCAGGCCGCCAAGCGGCGTCACCGCGCCCAGTTTGCCGATCTGGGTGAGCGCCAGGGCATAGAGCGAGCCTGAAAAGAGCAGCACACCCGCGAAGATCGAACGCCAGGCCCATGCGGCGCATTTTCCGCCCGCGCCGCCGCACAGCGCCAGCACCGCAAGCAGGAGCGCGTGCGGGAGGTGATACTCCAGCGCCGTCTGCCAGTGCTCCAACCCGCCGGCCGCCTTCAACTTTTCATGCACGGGACCATGCGCGCCGAGGGCGCCAAGAAGGACGGCGGAAAATCCAAGCAGACCGGCGAGACGAAGACGGAGCGGGTTCATGCGGTGACCACAACAAGCGCGGCCTGATGCGCAAATGAAAAATGGCCCCGGCTCAGCCGCGACGATGCGGCTCAGCCTTCCGCGATGCGCGCGCCCTCGATCCGGCAGACCCTGCCTGCAAGGCCGTCGGCGTCCGCCCAGTCGAGGCTTGTGGTGGTGATGATCTTTTGCGTTCCTGCCGGCAGCAGGGCCAGCAGCGCGCGGCGGCGGTGCGTGTCAAGTTCGCCGAAGACATCGTCCACCAGCAGCAGCGGCGCCTTGCCAAAGCCGGACTCCAGCGCGCGCGCCTGCGCCACTTTCAATGCCACGGCCATGCTGCGCTGCTGCCCTTCGGAGGCGTAGGTGGTGGCATCGAGGCTGTTGATGGTTAGGCGAAGATCGTCGCGGTGCGGGCCGGCCAGGGTGACACGCTGGCGCTGCTCCTCCGCGCGCAAGGCGGCGAGTCCGGCGGCCAGGTCCCCGCCGTCAAAACCGGGCGCGTACTCCACCTCCGCCGATTCCGCGCCGCCGCTGAGCGCGGCGTGCGCGCCAGCCAGTTGGGGGCGCAGGGCGGCCACCAACTGCGCGCGTCTTTCCACCAGGGTGCCGGCAAAGCCGGCCATCACCCGAGCGAAGGCGTCCGCCTGCCGCCAGGAGATGACCGCGTCTTTTTTGAGCACATGATTCCGGCCGCGCAGCGCGCGCTCGTAGCCGCGCAGGGCCTTCAAATAATCGGGGTAAAGCTGGCTGGCGGCGAAGTCGAGGAAGCGCCGCCGGTGCTCGCCGCCGCGCAGCAGATTCATGTCGCGGTGGTCCATCCACACCACGCGCCCGCTTTGCTCCAAATAGTCGCCCGAGCGCCCGCAGACCGCGCCGTCCACGGCAAGACGGCGCGCGGTGGTGTTTTGCGCGCATCGGAGGCGCAGGCCGCCGAGCGCGCCCTCCACCAGGCAAGTGGACGCGCCGAGGCGGATGAGGTCTCCGCGAGCGGAGGTGCGCGGGGATTGCAGGCGCAGCAGCACGCAGGCCGCCTCCATGAGGGAGGTTTTGCCCTGCGCGTTGCGCCCGACGAGCAGGGTCAGCGCGGGATGCGGCTCCAGGCGGCACTCCGTGAAGCAGCGGAAGTCACGCAGAAAGAGCTCGGTGAGCATCTGGAAAAACGGTTGAACTCGCAGGCGCGGGGGGCATCTGTCCCGCCCTTCTAATGGCCTCCTTCCGCACTGTCAAAGGCTTCCGCGACCTCTTTCCCCAGGAGTGCGCGCTGCGCAACCACATCGCCGAAACCTGGCGCGCCGTGGCGCGCCGTTACGGCTTCATCGAGTATGAGGCTCCGCTCATCGAGAGCACCGATCTCTACAAAAAGAAGAGCGGCGACGAGATCACCGCGCAGCTTTTCTGCTTCGAGGACAAAGGCGGGCGGGACATCTCGCTGCGCCCGGAGGTGACGCCCTCGCTCGCGCGCATGGCCGCGGCAAGGCAGCGCGACTTTAAAAAGCCGCTCAAGTGGTTCGAGATGGGCTCCTGCTTCCGCTACGAGGAGCCGCAGGAGGGCCGCACGCGCGAGTTCATCCAGTTCAATGCCGACATCCTTGGCGACGCCTCGCCCGGAGCCGACGCGGAGCTCATCGCGCTCGCCGTGGACGTGATGCTGGAGTTCGGTCTGAGGAAGGATGACTTCCTCATCCGCCTCAGCAACCGCGAAATCTGGAACCAGTATCTCAAGGAGCAGGGCATCTCCGAGGAGCACAGCGCCGCCTTCCTCCAGATCGTGGACAAGATCGAGCGCGCGAAGCCGGAGGAAACCGCGGCGAAGCTGGAAGCCATCGGCCTCAGCCTCGACCATGTGCGCGACTTCATGCGGGCCACGGATGAAAACCATCCCGCCTTTGCCGCCCTGCGCGCCGACCTCACCGCGCGCGGCCTGTGGGAGCATGTGAAAATAGACGCCTCCATCGTGCGCGGGCTCGCCTATTACACAGGCACCGTCTTCGAGGTCTTCGACCTCAAACACGGCCTGCGCGCCGTGGCGGGAGGTGGACGCTATGACAAGCTCTGCGCGCTGATCAGTGACGGCGCGGCGGACATGCCGGCTGCCGGTTTTGCCATGGGGGATGTGGTGCTTGGCATCCTGCTCTCGAAGACTCCTTCCGCCCAGTGCCGCATCACCGACTATCTCAACGCCCAGCATGGCGTGGACGCCTATGTCGTCATCGCCGATGAAGCGCAGCGCGCCCCCGCGCTCGCCGCCGTGCAGGCTCTGCGCCGCGCGGGAGCGCGTGTGGACTTCAGCATGGCCGCGCAAAAAGTCGGCAAGCAATTCCAGGCCGCAGAGAACGCCCGCGCCCGTCTCGCTCTCGTCTTCGGCGCCGAGTATCCTCAAGTCATCGTGAAAGACCTCGTCAGCCGCGAGCAGGGCGAGGTGCCCGCCGGCTCCCTTGCCGCTCATGTTTTGGCCGCCCTGCAAGAACCCCTGCGCGGACCGCTCATTGCGTGAAAGCCCGAAGCCCGAAATTCGAACTTCGAAATTCGAAGCAATGACTCGAACTTCGATTTTCGAACTTCGAATCTCAAACTTCCCTCCCATGCTCCCCGTCACCGAACAACTCGAAATCCTCAAGCGCGGCACCGTCACCATCCACAGTGAGAAGGAGCTGGCGGAAAAGCTCGCGCGCGGCAAGCCCCTGCGTGTGAAGCTCGGCGTGGACCCCACCTCGCCGGACATCCATCTCGGCCATGCCGTGGCTTTGCGGAAGCTGCGCCAGTTCCAGGAGTTGGGGCACCAGATCGTGCTCATCATCGGCGACTTCACCGCCATGATCGGCGACCCCAGCGGCCGCAGCACCACGCGTCCGCCGCTGACTTACGAGGACGTGGTCGCCAATGCGAAGACCTACACCGACCAGGCCTTCCTCGTGCTCGACAAGGAAAAGACCGAGGTTGTTTTCAACGGCCAGTGGTTCAAAGAGATGCCCTTCATGGAGGTCATCAAGCTCAACGCCCGCGTCACCCTCCAGCAGATGCTCCAGCGGGAGGATTTCAAAAACCGCGTCGCCAACGGCACCGAGGTTCGCCTGCATGAAATCCAGTATCCCATTATGCAGGGCTGGGACAGCGTGGTGGTGCGCGCGGATGTCGAGATCGGCGGCAGCGACCAGCTTTTCAACATTCTGGTGGGCCGCGACCTGCAAAAGGAGGAGGGCCAGGAGCCGCAGGTGTGCATGACCCTGCCGCTGCTGGAGGGGCTGGACGGCGTGAAGAAAATGTCCAAGAGCCTCGGCAACTATGTCGGCCTCACCGACGCGCCCAAGGACATGTTCGGCAAGCTCATGAGCATCCCGGACGAGTTGATGGCGAAGTATTACCTGCTCGTCCTCGGCGAGACGATGGACGCCGCCATGCACCCCATGGAGGCGAAAAAGCAGCTCGCCGACAAATGCGTGGCCGTCTATCACGGCGGGGAAGCCGCCCGCGAGTGCCGCGAGGACTGGGACATCCGCTTCAGCAAGCGCGACCTCTCCTCCGCCGAGCTGCCGTCTTTCACTCCCGGTGAGCGGCGGGATGTGCTCGGCGTGGTCCAGCACGCTTTCCAGAGTGTCTTTGGCCAGGCCGTTTCCGGGGGGGATGTGCGCCGCCTCATCCAGGGTGGCAGCATCCAGCTCAACGGCGACAAGCTCACCGACCCCAAGGCCGAGCCGGCCTGGGAAAGCGGCGCGGTCCTCAAGCTGGACAAAAAACGCAGCGTGCGGCTGGCCTGAGCTCATGTGGTGGAGTGAGGGCGCGAATGCGAGCCGGTGATCCCCGCACCGACTCAACGCGACAGACTCGCCGTGCGCACCAGCAGTTGATCCAGGGTGGGCAGGTCGTGAGCCCAGAGGATGCCGGGGTCTTGAATCTGCCGTGAGTAGGATTCGGCGGCGCGTCCGCCGACGATGAGAGCGATGCTCTCCGGCAGCAGGCCGCGAATTTTGCGCAGCTTCTCCTGAATCACCGGACAGTGCATGGGATAGACAACGCTCAGAGCCACGGCCCGCGCGCAGCGGTTGCGCGCGCAGGCGGCGATCTCCTCTGTGGGCAGGTTGGGGCCGAGGTAGGTCACGCGCCAGCCGAGGTCGCGCGCGGATACGGCAGCCAGCAGGGCGCCCAGCTCATGCACCTCCCCCGCGGGCGTTGCGACGACGATCTCCGGCGCTGAGGCGGCCACCTGGCTGCCGGGCACGGGTGTCATCAAAAACTCCCGCACCACGGCGGTGGCGATGTGCTCGTGGCCCGGTCTCAAGCTGCCCAACTGCCAGGCGTCTCCTATCTCATGAATGAGCGGGCAGATGATTTGGTGCACGCAGCAGCGCTGGCCGAACTGGATGCGCGCGCGCTGCAGCAGGCGGTGCAGGCGCTCGCTGTCATAGGCGCGCGCGGCATCCAGACAGGCGCGCACATATTCCGCCGGCGACTCAAGGGCAGGATCCACGGTGAAGCTGGCCGCCGCCGCCACTGGCCGGCTTCTGGATTTTTCCAACTGGCTTTCCAGCTCCGCCGTGCTGAGCCGGGCAATGCCGCCGATGCGGTGCCCGCACTCGGTGAGCTGGCGCAGCAGCGAGAGCCGGTGGATGTCCTCGTCGCAATAAAGCCGGCGGTTCGTGCAGGTGCGCTCCGGACACAGCGCGTTGTAACGCCGCTCCCAGATGCGGATGACGTGCGGTGTGACTCCGCTGCGCAGACTGGCGACTTGGATGGTGGATGACATGTGCGGCTGACTGTGGGCAGCGCGGCGAGGGAAGGTCTTGCCAGAGGGCGCCGCCGCGCTTTACGGTCAATTCTACGCCGTGCTTTCCGCGCCGGGCGCACTCATCTCAACACCTTTTTCCATGCTCAACCACATCTGGGCCCTGCTGCTGCTCACCGGTCTTGTCGTCGCCGGATGGTTCGGACGCTTCTCCGGCGAGGCCGGCGTCACCGCCTCCGCGCTCGCCATCACCCGCACCGCCGTGATGGACATCGCCCTGCCGCTGGCCGGCATGATGATGTTCTGGCTGGGGGTGATGCGGCTGATGGAAAAGGCCGGCCTGCTGGAGCTGGCCGCGCGCGCCGTGGCTCCGATGATGCGGCGGCTTTTTCCCGACGTGCCAGCCGGGCATCCGGCCATGAGCTCCATGATCATGAACCTGGCCGCCAACATGCTCGGCCTGGGCAACAGCGCCACACCTCTCGGCCTCAAGGCGATGACGCACCTGCAGGAGCTCAACCCGCGCAAGCAGACTGCCAGCAACGCCATGGTGACCTTTCTGGCCATGAACACGGCGGCCTTCACCCTGCTGCCCTCCAGCGTCATCAACTACCTCACCGCCGCCGGGGTCAGGGAGGCGCACCAGGTCATCGTGCCCACCATCCTTGCCACCGCCTGCACCACGCTCACCGCCATCCTCATGGCGCGCGCGCTGCAGGGGCTTCCCGTGTTCCGCGCCGCTCCCGACGAGGGTGACGCCGCCGCGGAGGCAGCGGAGGGAAGCGCCGCCGCGCCCCAGCCCGCGGGGCGCAAAACCCGCTGGCTCGTCGTGACGCTGGCCGTGCTTTTCGGCGGCGGCCTGCTGCTGGAGTTCAGCCCGCCGCAAGCGCGGGAAAGAGTGCTGGAAACCACCGGCCTGAGCCGGGTCATGGAGCGCGCGGGACAGAAAGCCGCCGCCCGCCAGGCGCCAGCGCCGGTGGAAAAGGCGGAGGAGCCGCCCGCGTGGCGGCGGCTGATGAACGCCGGGTCCGGCGCGGCCATTCCGCTGCTGCTGGTGGTGACGCTCGGCGTGGCGCTCACACGCGGCGTGAAGGTTTACGAGGAGTTCGTCGAGGGCGCCAAGGAGGGCTTCGCGATGGCGACGCGCATCATGCCCTTTCTGGTGGCGATGCTTGTGGCGCTGGCCGTTTTCCGCAGCTCGGGCGCCCTGCTGATTCTGGAGATGATCCTGGCGCCGGTCCTCGCATTCGCCGGCTTCCCCATGGATCTGCTGCCCCTCGCACTGATGCGGCCGCTGAGCGGCAGCGGATCGGTCGGCGTGCTCAATGAAATCCTCACCCTCCCTGAGGCGGGCGAGACCCTCAAGTTCACCGCCGCCATCATGTTCGGCTCCACGGAAACCACCTTCTATGTGCTCGCCGTGTATTTCGGCTCCGTCGGCATCCGCAAAATCCGCCACGCCATCCTCGCCGGCCTCGCCGCCGATGCCGTCGGCATCATCATGTCCGTGGTCATCGGCAGGCTGATGTTTGGATGAGCCGGCAGCAGCGCCGGGGAAGGCTGGAGGCGGGGAGTCACTTCATGCCCAGCACGCGCAGGAGGAAGGCGTATGTGTCGGCGGTCTCCTCGATGACTTTTTTCAGCGCCGTGCCCGCGCCGTGGCCGGCGCTCGTCTCAATGCGGATGAGCACGGGCGGGCCGTCTTTGGCCTGGCACTCCTGGAGGCGCGCGGCGAATTTGAAGCTGTGCGCGGGCACCACGCGGTCGTCGTGGTCCGCCGTCTTCACGAGTGTGGCCGGGTAGCGTGTGCCGGGCTTGAGATTGTGCAGCGGTGAGTAGGCGCGCAGGGCTTTGAACTCGGCCTCGTTCTCGCTGCTGCCGTAGTCGCTTTTCCATGCCCAGCCGATGGTGAAGAGGTGAAAGCGGAGCATGTCCATGACCCCCACCGAGGGCAGGGCGGCTCCGAACAGCTCCGGGCGCTGCGTCATGCACGCGCCGACGAGAAGGCCGCCGTTGCTGCCGCCCTGGATGGCGAGCTTTGCGGGCGAGGTGAACTTTTCCTTTTGCAGCCATTCGGCGCAGGCGATGAAGTCGTCGAAGACGTTCTGCTTGCGCAGCCTGGTGCCGGACTGGTGCCACTCCGCGCCGTATTCGCCGCCGCCGCGCAGATTTGCCTGCGCGTAAATGCCGCCCATCTCCAGCCAGACCACGCGGCTGACGGAGAAGGCGGGTGTGAGGCTGATGTTGAAGCCGCCGTAGCCGTAGAGCAGGCAGGGGTTTTGGCCGTCGAGCTTGACGCCCTTTTTGTGGACGATGAACATCGGCACGCGCGTTCCGTCCTTGCTGGCGGCAAAGATCTGCCTCGTCTCATAAAGGGCGGGATCGAAGTCCACCCTGGGGCGCCGGTGCAGGAAGCTGCGGCCGGTTTCGACATCATAGCGGTAGATGGCGCCGGGTTCGGTGAAGCTGGTGAAGGCGTAAAAGATCTGCTTTTGATCCATGCGCCCGCCGAACCCGCCCACAGTGCCGATGCCGGGCAGTTCGATGGAGCGGATGAGCGCGCCGTCCAGGTCGTGCGCGCGCATTTCGGAGCGGGCGTCTTTGAGGTATTCGCAGAGGAGCTGGCCGCCGACGATGGACGCGCCCTCCAGCTTGTCCTCCTGCTGCGGGACGATCTCGCGCCAGTGGACGCGCTGCGGGCGGGAGGTGTCAATGGCGATGACGCGGTAACGAGGCGCGTCGAGATCGGTGCGGAAGTAGAAAAGCGCGCCGGCGTTGTCGAGAAAACTGTAGTCGGCGTCGAAGTCGGCGAGCAGCTCGACGACAGGCGCGTCCTTGTCCTTCAAGCTCCGGTAGAAGACGCGGTTTTTCGGGTCGGTGCCGTGCGTGACGGTGAGAATGAGGTAGGCGCCGTCATCGGTGACGCGGGCGTGCAGGCCCCAGTCAGGCTGGTCGGGCCGCTCATAGACAAGGAGATCGGCGGATTGCGGCGTGCCGAGTTTGTGGAAATAGACCTTCTGGTTTTTGTTCGCCTCGGTGAGCGCGGCGCCTTCTTTTGGCCGCGGATAGCGGCTGTAGTAAAAGCCGGAGCCGTCGCGCGCCCAGGACGCGCCGCTGAATTTGATCCACTCGAGCACATCAGGCCCGTCCCTGCCGGTGGCGATGTCTTTGACGCGGAACTCCTGCCAGTCGCTGCCGGCTTTTGACAGGCCGTAAACGAGGAAGCGCGCGTCACGGCTGGGCGCGGTGACGGTGAGGGAGGTGGTGCCGTCCTCGGAGAGCGTGTTGGGGTCGAGCAGCACTCTTGGTTCGGCGTCCGGGGAGTCGGCGGTGAGCAGCACGCCCTGGTTTTGCAGGCCGGAGTTGCGCGTGAGGAACCACCTGCCGCCCTCCTCCCAGGGCACGCCGAACCGCTCGTAATTCCAGAGCTTCTCCAGCCGCGCGCGGATGTCCCCGCGCCGGGGGATGGACTTCAGGAAATCAAAGGTGACGGCGTTTTGCGCCTTCACCCAGGCCTTGGTCTCCTCGCTGTTGTCATCCTCCAGCCAGCGGTAGGGATCGGGGATTTTGACGCCATGGTATTGATCCGTGACATCCTGCCGGAGGGTCCCGGGGTAGGCGATGGTCTGGGCGTGTGAGCTGAGAGCGGACATGAGGCAGAGAATGAGCAGGGCGCGCATGGCCGCGCATCATGCAGGGCGCGGAGGCGGGCGCAACATGCCGCCGCGGCGCGAAGCAAAGACGGCGGGGCCGCGGCGGAAAAATAATCCAGAGCAGAATTGACACTCTCGCGGCGCGGCGGCTATAGTTTAACTCTATGTTAAGGCAAATCATCGGACAACCCACTGAAGGAGCCAAGGAACCCGCGCGCACGCCTGCGGCACCAGCCGCCGAGCGCGCTCCGATCCTCTCCTCTCCCTCCGCCCCCGCGTCACAACCCCACCGCTCTGTCTCCTCATCCCCCAATATGACCTCCAGCAAAAACATCCTCGCCAACGACGTCGAGATCAAAGGCTCGATCAAATTCTCCCACGACCTCATCATTGACGGCAAGATCGAGGGCGAAGTCCACTCCGACGGCAGCCTCACTGTCGGCGAGAACGCGCTCATCAAAGGGGAGATCAAAACCCGCTCCGTCATCCTCTTCGGCAAGGTCGAGGGGAACATCTCCGTCTCCGAGCGCTGCGAACTCAAGAGCAATGCCATCCTTGTCGGCGACATCGAGGCAGGCACGCTCTCCATTGAGGAAGGGGCCACTTTCATGGGCGCTTCCAAAGTCGGACGCAAGCCCGAGCCAAAGCCGGCTCCCGCAGGCGTGAACCGCCCCCCGCAACCCTGATTGAGCACCAAGCCCTGTGTTCACGGGTCTTTTCGGCAGGAAAAGCGACCGCCCCCCTCCACCCAAGAATCAAATCGAGGTGGAGTGCCCGGCGTGCGGCGCTTATCAATACGAGCCGAAAATGGTGGTCTCCACCTTCTGCCGCAAGTGCGGCGTCCATCTCACTGTCACCAAACGCGGTGTGACCGCCTCCAACGCCACCCGCTCCGGAGTGGGAATGCCCGACCCCTGGGCGAAGGAGGCTGCTCACGCTCCGAAACCGCCGGAAAAACCCGCTTCATCACCCGCCACTGAGGCCGCCCTCGTCATGGACGAGACCGCCGGCGAGTTGCGCCAGCCCGTCAGCGAGGACGAGGCCGCCGAGGGCGGTTTCGGCGTGTTCTTGAAACAGCAGCTTGCCGGAGCGCAGCCCGCGACCACCGGGCACAACGGCAGCCATGCTCCCGCGCAGGACGAACCCGCCGCGGAAGCTGAGCTGGTCCCCGCCGATGAAGCTGAAGAGGGAAGCGGCGCGGACGGCGCTGCGGTCAAACGCCCGCAGTCAAACTCCCCTCCGCCCACTCCCGCTCCGCCCCCGATGAACGAGGGCACTCTGCAAAAAATGCGGGACGCGGGAATCTACCGGAACCATTATTTCAAGGACGCGCACTGCTTTGAATGTGGCCACAAGTTCAAGGTCAACCGCTCCCTGCGCGCCGTCACCTGCGCCAACTGCGGCGTCGCGATCCCCATGGAGGATGTGGAGATCAACATGCTCACCGACCGCCCGATCAAGACCCGCGGCGATGTCATCATCCGCAAGCGCGGCCATGTCCGCGCGGAATACATCCAGTGCCGCGAGCTGCGCTGCTTCGGCACTTTTGAATCCAACGTCCAGGCCGAGGGCGATGTCGTGTTCCGCGCCAATGGCAGGATCACCGGCAGGATCGAATGCCGCCGGCTCATCATCGAAAAAGGCTCGGATGTCTCCCTGCTCAACGAAGCCCGCGCAGCGGAGATCGAGGTTCATGCCAAGGTCGCCGGCAGCCTGGTCTCGACAGGCCGCCTGGTCATCGGCGCCAACGGCTCTGTGGATGGCGATGTCACCGCGCGCTCCGTCTCTATTGAGCCGGGCGGCGAATTGAACGGCGCCATGAACATTCTCAGCGGCGTCATCAAAAACGCGGACTGAGTTTTGCCGCAGCGGCGTTTCCCCGCGCAATGAACGCCCGGACTGCCAGCGGTCTCCAAGCAGGAATGATCCGCTTCCTCACGCTCCTGCTCCTGCTCGCATCCTGCCACGCCAGCCAGGAGGAACAGGCCGCCGCCTCCCGCGCCCGCCTGCCCGATGACGGCTCCTTTGCCAGCCGGCTGTGCCTGGCCGCGCTAGAGCGCACGCGCCATCAAGTCCGCTACGACCCCGCCTACGTTCGCATCCCTTATCCTGGCGGTGACGTGCCTGCCGACACAGGCGTTTGCACCGATGTCGTTGTCCGAAGTTATCGCGCTCTCGGCATTGATCTGCAAAAGGAGGTGCATGAGGACATGCGCCGCGCCTTTTCCGCCTACCCGAAGAACTGGGGACTCACAGCTCCCGACACCAACATAGACCACCGCCGCGTGCCGAATCTCCAGACCTTCCTCAAGCGCCGGGGCGCGGCGCTGCCTGTCACGCAAAACGCCGCCGACTACCTGCCCGGCGACCTCGTCACCTGCACGGTGGCCGGACGCCTGCCCCACATCGCCATCGTCGTGCCCGCGCCCGACGACGGCCCCGAACCGTGGATCGTCCACAACATCGGCCAGGGCCCGCGCCTTGAGAAACGCCTCTTCGAGTTCCCCATCACCGGTCATTTCCGCTGGCGGGGAAAGTGAGTCCAGGGTTTCATTCAGGTCATGACGAGGCACCATATCGTGCCGGTCGCACTGCTGAGCAAATGGCCCTTACTCGACGCCCGCATTCCTCACCCTTTTGAGC
>DDQZ01000082.1:0-346 GCA_002343505.1 Verrucomicrobiaceae bacterium UBA2429
GTCTGGGGGGAGAGAGGGGCGGGGGAATGACGAATTGGGACTGTCGAACGAAGAATGGAGGCCGGGAATGACGGTTTGAAGGCTGTTTTGAGCAAATGAGGGATTGCTGGGGCGAGATTCATGACGCATCCGCAACGCTGATGAGCATAGCTTTCCTTCCTGCTGTGCCAAGAATTATTTTGGCAGCGGGTTTTTGTGTGCTTCAAGAGGGCTGGTGAGGCTCAGTCAGGTTTAATCGGCATCGAGGACGAGGATGCGATCCTCATCGAGTGGGACTTCCTTTGGCTTCCAGGAGGATTCGTTGCGGTGGTGGGCGTCCCAACCGGGGTCACCGACCCCGGCTACA
>DDQZ01000082.1:475-13911 GCA_002343505.1 Verrucomicrobiaceae bacterium UBA2429
GGTCACCGACCCCGGCTACAGCGACATGGTCGTCGTCATCGGCGGGGATCCATTGTTTGATGGCCTGCCAGGGCGGCTCGATGGGCTCGAAGGTGTCGATGTCGAAAGGGGGATCAGGTGGTGGCGGGATGTTGATGAGGCCCTCCCAAAGACCGAGGAGCCTCAGAAAGAACTCGATCTTCTCGGGTTGGATGAGGGTTTCGACTCGGCGCATGGTGGCTTTGCAGCAGGGGCACTGGAGGGGATCGGCTCCCCAGGTGGCGAGGATGAGGTCGCGCCAGAGGGGCTTCATGGCCTGGGCACACGCGGGCGGCGGCGGGATGAGAAGTGGGTCCGTTTCAGGTGGTGGTGCCTTTTGCTCATTTTCGGCGCGTGGTTCTTTCGCTTCTGGCGGTGGGACGATGGGCTGGACAGCGGGGCGGGTCATGCCGCGCGATTTGTTGGAGTAGAGGCCGTAGTAGCGGATGGTGTGCTGGCTCTTGGGCGGGATGTGCTCGATGACCGCGGCCAGGAAGTCGGTGGCGGGGAAGACTTCGAAGTTGCGCTTGGTGTTCCAACTGCGGCGGGAGCGGTAGATGACGGTCTTGCTGACGGGGTTCCAATGGATTTTCTGGAGGGAAAAGGGGGCGCGTAACAAGTATTCAGCCAGGCGCTGGCGGCCTTTGAGGTCGCGCGGGCCAACGGGTGCTGGGTCGGCATGAACATGGAAGCCGCTGTTTTTCCAGGAGAGGAGGTCGGCGAGCTTTGTTTGGCTGATGAGTTTGGCGCTGTGCAGGGCGTGGAGGAAGCGGGCGCGGAACAGCTCGGTGAGTGGGGCGAGGTCCTCTACTGGCATGCAGTGGAAGCGGCCTTCTTCATCAAAGAGGCCGTCGGCGGAGAGGATGTGGAGGTGGGGATGGAAGACGAGGTAGTCGCCAAAGGTGTGGAGGGCGGCTGCGGCGGCGAGGCGGCCTTTGGGTAAATCGAGGCGGGTGCGGAAGTGGTCGCGCAGGCAGTCGGTGGCGGTCTGGAAGAGGTGGGTGAGGAGGCGGCGGCGTTTGCGGAAGATGCTGCGCAGGACTTTGGGGATGGTGAAGACGAACTGGCGGTGCGGGACGGGGTGGCAGACGTGAGTGGCGATCCATTCGGCGGTCTGGCGGGTGCGGCGCTGGTGGCAGGCGGGGCAGATGTGGCGGGCTTTGCAGGTGAAGGCGAGGAGGCGCTCGTGACCGCAGTCGGGGCAGTGGTAGCGGGTGAATCCGGTGGTGAGGTCGCCACAGCGGTAGTAGGCCTGGACGGCGGCGACGGATTCCGGGCGGAGGGGACCCATGGCAGGGCGGTGGTGGCGCTCGTAACGGGCGAGGAGGTCATCCCAGGCGGCGTGGACGACCTGCCAGAGGGGGGAGGCGCGGGGACGGCGGGGTTGGTAGATGGAGGGCACAGAACTGTTCTAAAGAACAGTTCATGTTTACGCAAAGTTTCACGGGCGAGAAATCGCATTCTGGCGAATGCGCCTACTGGAAGAGGGACATCTGCCCCGCATCAGCATCCATGATTCAGGATACCTACGATCCAATGAGACGACGTGTGGGCTTGTCGTCTCATTCCCAGTTACTCCAAATGTGATGCAGACACTCCTGTCTGCTTCCCTCACCGGAACCATCCCCGGATGCGGTCGAACAAACCCGGCCCGGCAGGCCCCTGGCGGCGCGTGTCCCGCATCTCTGGACGCGCGATGACGCCCTGATGCGCGCCGCACCAGCCCTGGGGGATCATTTCGACAGGCAGCTTGTCCTCGTAAGCGGTGCCGGTGGCCTGGCAGGCCGGAGTGGCGAGCTGGCTGCTGAGCCGGCAGAGCTGCACGCTTTGCAAAGGCGGCTCGGCGCGCGGACCGGCGGGGATGTAGCCGAGGGCGGCGGCTTTCTTCACCACGTCGGCCCAGATGGGAATGGCGAGCCGGCTGCCATAACCCTGGTCCATGATGGTCTGCGGGCGGTCCAGCCCCACCCACACGGCACAGGTGACGCGGTCGGTGTAACCGGCGAACCAGGCGTCCTTGTAGTCGTTGGTGGTGCCGGTCTTGCCGCCGGCGGGTTCTTTGAATCCGTGCTCGCCGCGGATGCCGGCGGCGGTGCCGCGGTCCATGACCTCGGCCAGCATGCGGCGCATGAGGTGGGCGCCGCCGGGCGGGATGATGACGCTCTCCAGCACATTGGTGCTCCAGAGGATGTTGCCGGCCTTGTCGGTGACTTTGTCTATGAGGAAGGTGCGGCGGCGGACGCCGTCGTTGGGGAAGATGCTGAAGGCGCTGGCCAGCTCGCGCGGAGTGCCGCCGAGGTTGCCGATGAAGACCTGCGGGGTGCGGGTGAGGTGGTTGCCGATGCCGGCGTCGGCGATGACGTTGATGACACGGTCGAGTCCGGCGAAGTTGCCGACGCGGACGGTCATGGTGTTGCGGCTCTGCACGAGGCCGGTGCTGAGGGTCTGCGCGCCGGTGAATTTGCCGTCGTTGTTCTTCGGAGACCAGCCGGGATCGGCGAACTCGATCTCCCCCGGCTGGATGGGCGCGTCCTCGACTTGGGTGCCGGGCAGGAAGCCGCCTGCGATGGCTGCGGCATAGACGAAGGGCTTCACCGTGGAGCCGATCTGGCGGTTGCCCTGGGTGGCGCGGTTGTATTTGCTCTGCCTGTAGTCGCGCCCGCCGACGAGGGCGAGGATGCCGCCGGTTTCATTGTCGAGAATGGCGACCGCCCCCTGGAGATAGGGCGTGGAGGACACCTCGCCGCTGCCGTTCCATGAGGCGTCGAACGCGGCCTTGGCCGGGTGCGCGTAGCCGGGCAGCTTTTCAGCGGCGGCGAGCCTTTTCTCCACGGCCTCCTCGGCGGCGATCTGGAGCTGCTGGTTGAGCGTCGTGTAAACGATGAGTCCGCCGTCCTCGATCTCCTTCTCCTCCAGGATTTGATCGAGGTCGCGGCGCACCACGTCGAGAGCGTAGCCGCCCTGGCTTTGAAAAGCGGGCTGGGCTTTGAGGGCGATGTCGGCGTAGCGGGCCTCCAGCTCCTCCTCCTTGGTGACGACCTTGGTGAGCAGCATGCGCTCAAGCACATCGTCGCGCTCCTTGAGCGCGCCTTCGAAATTGCGGAAGGGTGAAAAACGCACGGGACTGCGGATGATGCCGGCAATCATGGCGGCCTCGCTCAGACTGAGCTGGCTGGCGTGCTTGCCAAAATAAACCTGGCTGGCGCGCTGGATGCCGTAGAGGTTCGAGCCGAAGAAAATGCGGTTCACATAATGCTCGAGGATCTGGTCCTTCGACCAATGGCGCTCGATGCGGCGGGCCAGCATCATCTCGACGAGCTTGCGGTGGAAGCTTCGATCATTGAGGTCGGGATAGCTGTTGCGCGCGAGCTGCATGGTGATGGTGCTCGCGCCCTGCACCACGCGCCCCTCCCTGACATTGCGGACGAAAGCGCGCGCCACGCCCACGGGGTCAATGCCTCCGTGCTTGTAAAAACGGCTGTCCTCGCGGGCGAGCAGCGCCTTGATGAAATGCGGCGAGACCTGGCTGAGCGGCACCACGATGCGGTTCTCGCCATGCATGCGGCCAAGCACGGCGCCGTCCGCGTCGAGCACCAGCGTGCGCTCGGGCATCTCGCCGAGACGATCCAAGTCATAGCGCAGGGCCAGCCTGGAATAGTAGGCGATGACTCCCGCCGCCCCCAGCGCCGCCAGCAGGCATGCCGCCAGGCAGACCAGGACCAGCGCGCGCAGCCAGCGCCTCCACCAGGAGTGGCGCGGCGGAGGTTTGTGGGGAGCGCGGATTTTGCGTTTCATGAGGCGGGCTTGGACGCGGAAACAAGGAAAGTATTGGCCTGAAATTTTATGAATGCCAGCCGAGGTTGACGCGCCAGCGCTGCCATGCCGCGCCATCACACGCTCCGGCAGCCTTGCATGATCCGGCGGAGCTGACTCCATCAGACAAGCGCTTCCTCACTTTTGGACGAATATGCCGTGCGTCACCATGAATGGTGATTTCCCGTAGATTCAAGGAGGCCGGCAGATTTCTCTTTCTCATCCTTAATCTGTGGGCCTCCCTGAATCTGTGGGAGAAAACCAAATTCACAAAAGGTGATGACCTTCAGTATAGTGTCCGCGCCCAAGCAAGATGGCATGACCGACAAGGCTATCTGCCAACCGCCCTCTTCAGCTCGTGCTGCGCCTGGTTGAAGCGCGTCACCGCCTGCACCCGGCTCTGGCGGGCGCGGGTCAGCTCCTCGCGGGCCAGCAGATACTCCAATACCACGCCGAGCTGGCTGGCCTGGCGCTCTTTGGCGAGCTTGACCATTTCCTGCGCGGCCTCCACCGCCTCATCGTTGATGCTGACCTGATCGAAGGCGCTCTGCGCTTTTGCGGCAGCCTCCACCACTTCGCGGCCGATGGCCGCTTTGACCTGAGAGGATTGCAGATTCGCCGCCTCCTCCTGCGCGTTGGCGATGACTTTGCGCTGCTTGTCGAAAAGGCCGCCGGGGCCGATCTTCCAGCCGAATCCGATGAAGACGTTTTGGGTTTCATCAAAGTTCCCCATGTCGCCATTGAAACCGCCGCCGAGTCCTCCGAATCCGTAACCGGCCTGCACACTGGGGATCATCGGAGCCACACGAGCGCGCTCCCTTTCCCAGGCCGCCGCCGTGGTGATGGCACCGGCGGCTTTCATCTCGGGACGATGCTGCGTGGCCTGGCTGATCAGGGATGCGACTCCAGTCTTGCGATCCACCAGCCGCACCGGCACAAGGTCGGCCTTGGCCGGGCGCAGTTCGGTTTCAGCCGGCAGGCGCAGAATTTCAGCGAGTGCCGCGGCAGCAAGGTCACGACGCTCCTCATGCTGGCGGATGGCGAGCTTTTCGCGGCTGACCTGGGTCTTCACGCGCAGCAAATCCGCACGGAAGGCCGTGCCAGCCTCCACCGCGCCGCCGATCTGCTTTTCGTAGTCCTGCGTGAGTCGCAGATCGTCCTCAATGATCGCCAGCGCTGCTTCCGCGGCCAACAAATCATAGTAGCGCCCCGTGGATTGTGTGACGATGTCGCGCCGCGCTTTCTCCGCGAGTTGCTCCGCCGCCAGCGCCTTCTGCTTGGCCGCCAGAGCCGAGTAGTACATGTCCCCCGGCGACCAATCTATCATGATGTTCGGCCCCAGCGTGTAGTGCTGCTTGCTGACATCAAACACCGCGCCCGCGATGTCCTGCACATTCCCATCCGTGCGCCGGTAAGCCGCTCCCAGCGTCACGCTCGGCCAGAACCGCTGCCAGGCCAGCTTTGACTCCGCCAGAGTCTCCGTGTGCCTGGCTCGCGCGAGCTGGATTTCATCGTTGTTCGCTCCCGCGAGCTTCATCACGGTCGGCAGATCAACGTGAAGGGGAGCGGCGGTGACTGTTGTCACACAGACAATCAAAAGTAGAAGACGATGCATGGCAGCAAGAGTTGGTGTCTAGGCTTTAGCCGATCATTAATCATCAATTAACCGTCACATCCTGCTTGTCGGTCAGCGCGGTGGTGCCCGGCAGCAAAATCACATCCTCGGCCTTCAACTCCGGTACTTCGACATTCACTCCGTCGTTGAAGCCGGGTTTCACTGCCGTCTTCACCGCCTTGCCGTCCACATGCTTGAAGACAAAGCTGTTGGCCTTTTCCTTCACGAGCCCGGCCACCGGAATGATCGTCGCATTGTCATGCTGTTCCACGGCAATGCGTGCGGTGGCGAACATGCCGGGGCGCAGCTTGCCGTCGTCGTTTTTGAAATCAGCTTCGATCAGCATGGTTCGCGTTGATTGATCGAGCGTGCCGGTGATTCGGCTGAGCGTGCCTTTGACGACGGCACCGTTAAGCGCATCGACCTTGGCTTCGACCTGAAGGCCGTTTTTGAGGAAGGAGGTCTCGGTTTCAATCACAGGCACCTGGAGACGCAGCGTGCTGGTGTCGGTGATCTGGAGCAAGGTCTCGCCTCCTGCGGCGGCAAAGGCGCCCGGATCGACGCGACGGTCGGTGATCGTCCCGGCGAAGGGCGCTTTGATTTGGGCGAGCTCGATCAGGGCGTTCGTGCGCTCCATGCCGGCCTTGGCGATGGCCAGCTTTGCCTCAGCGTCATCGACTGCTTGTGGCAAAATGAGGTCAGGCGACTTCGCGCGGGCTTCGTGGAGCCGTTTCACCTCGATCTCGGCGGCGGCGACTTCGGCGCGGTGGCCGATGAGGTCGGCCTTGAGCTCCGGGACTTCGATTTGAATGAGCTGCTGCTGTGCGGTGACGACATCGCCTTTATCGACGGTGATCTTCTCGATGTAACCAGCAACACGCGCTTTCAACTCGACCTGCTGCCAGGGTGCAAAACTCGCAGGAAGCGTGATCCAGCGGTGAATGGTGCCTTTCCGCGGCTTGGTGGCCGGAAGTTCCAGGGCGAGGGCGCTCGTGGTAATGAGGCAGAGAGCGAGGAGGGATTTCATGAGCATGGAAAAGTGTTATTGGGCTTCAAACAGCGCGCTCTGCTCGTCCTCGGGGTCAAGCGAGGCGGAGGTGGCTTTCTTGCTGGCGAGAAGGGCAAAGACGGCGGGAAGGAAGAACAGCGTGGCCACGGTGGCGAGTGCCAGACCACCAACGACGGCACGTCCAAGCGGCGCGGTCTGACCCGCGCCGAGCGCCAGCGGCATCATGCCGGCGATCATGGCGAAGCTGGTCATCAGGATGGGGCGCAGGCGGCTGACGGCACCCTCGATGGCGGCCGTGCGGCGGTCGCCTTTCAACGCGAGACGTGCGCGGTCGGCGAAGGTGACGAGGAGAATCGCATTCGCCACGGCCACTCCGACGGCCATGATCGAGCCCATGGCGGACTGGATGTTGATCGTGGTGCCTGTGAAGAACAAGGCCAGGACCACACCGGCCAGCACGGCAGGCATGGTGGACACGACGACAATGGCAAGACGCAACGACTGGAAGTTCGCGCACAGAAGCAGGAAGATCACGATGATGGCGATGACGAGGCCGCTGCTGAAGCCGTCGTAGAGCTGGTTGAAGGGCACCACCTGGCCGCGGATGTCCACCTTCGTCTTGCCATCGGGTGCGGGGCCGACTTCATCAATGGTCTTGCGCACCGCTTTGATGGCGCTGCCGAAGTCGATGTCATGAAGGTTCGCGGTGATGCTGGCGATTCGCACCATGTTGTAGCGCTCGTAGGTGCCCACGGCCGTGCCGGGCTCGAGCTTGGCGATGGTGCGCAGCAGCACCGTGCCGCCATTGGCGGATTTCACCGGCGTGTTGCCGAGGTCCTCCAGCGTCTGCGTGCGCTCCTCGGGAATTTGCACCTGTACGTTGAAGCTGATGCCGGTGCCCGGATCGGCCCAGAACACCGGCTGCGTGAAGCGGCTGGAAGTCGTGGCGGCCACGAGGCTGCGCGTCACGTCCTCCACATTCACGCCGAGCAAGCCGGCGCGCTCGCGGTCGATCTGCACATTCACCGTGGGAGCGTCGAGCGTTTGCGCGATCTGCGCGTCACGCAGGAAGGGCAGTTCGTTCAGCTTCGCCAGCAGCTTCTCCGCGTGCTCCTTGCTCGCAGGCAGGCTGGGACCGCTCACGGCGATCTCGATGGGTGTGGATGTGCCAAAGCTCATCACGCGGCTGACGATGTCCTGCGGCTCAAACGACACGCGCACCTCGGGCAGCTCCCGTTTCATGATGCCGCGCAGTTTTTCCTGCAACTCAGGCACCTCCACGCTGCCATCTTTCTTGAGCTGCACCGCCAGCCAGCCCTCCTCAGGGCCGCCGTTCCAGAGATGCACGAGGTTCACCGGGAAGCTGGAGTTGTGGACGCCCACCATGCCGATGCTGAACTCCACCGGTGCCTCGTCACCGATGATCTTGAGGATTTTCTGCGCAATGCCCTCCGTGATGCCCACCTGCGTGCCGCTGGGCGCGCGGAAACGGATCGCGAACTGCCCGCTGTCCGACTGCGGAAAAATCTCCGATCCGAGAAACGGCCCAAAGGTCACGATGATCAAAGCCGCGCCGCCCAGATAAGCCGGGACCAGCACCCAGCGCATCGTCACCGCCGCCTTCACCACACCTTGATAAGCCCGCGCCAGCAATCCCAGCCGCTCCTCCTCATGCTTCGTGTTCTTGGGCAGGAACCACACCGAAAGCACTGGCACCAGCGTGCTGGAAAGGATGAACGAAGCGAACATCGCAAAGCCCACCGCCAGCGCCAGCGGCACGAAGAGCGCCTTCGCGGCTCCAACCATGAAGAAGGCGGGAATGAAGACGGCCAGAATACAAAGCATGGCCAGCAAACGAGGCAGCGTCGTTTCGAGCGTGCCGTCGAGAGCGGCGCGGGCCAGCGTTTTTCCGCGTGCAAGATGCGTGTGGATGTTTTCCACCGTCACGGTGGCCTCATCCACGAGAATGCCCACCGCGAGCGCCAGGCCGCCGAGCGTCATGAGGTGGATGTTCTGCCCGCTGATCCACAGGCCGAAGGCAGCGGCCATGAGCGAGAGCGGGATGTTAATCACCACGATGAAGGCGGTGCGCAGATCGCGCAGGAAAACGAGCACCATCAAGCCGGTGAGGACCGCGCCCAGCGCGCCTTCTTTCACCAGGTCGCGGATGCTCTGGTTCACCACCGGCGTCTGGTCGAACTCAAAGCTCACCTTGATGCCGTCAGGCAGCAGCTTTTGGAATTCGGGAATGCTTTCCCGCACCTTCTTCACCACCTCCAGCGTCGAGGCCTCCGCGCGCTTCGTGACAGGCAGATAGACGGTGCGCTTGCCGTTCGCCAGCGCGTAGGAGGTCGTCACATCGGCGGAGTCGGCCACTGTGGCGACGTCGCGGATGAAGACCGCGCCTTTGTCCGTGTGGCGCAGCGGCACCGCCTCCAGATCCTTCACGTTCGAGACGATGGCGTTTGTCGGCACGATGGGATACTTGCCGTCGAGGTTCATGTTGCCGGACGGGCTGATCGGATTCCCCTTCGCGATGGCCTGCACGATGTCATCCGGCGAGAGGCCGTACGCCTTCATGCGATCCGGGTTCACATTCACCACGATGCCGCGTGAGCTGCCGCCAAAGGGCGGCGGCGCGGACACGCCCGGCAGCGTGGCAAAGGCCGGGCGCACCTTGTTCAGCGCCTGGTCCTGCATCTGATTGAGCGTGATGTTCGGATCGTCCGTGGAGAATACCAGATGACCGACCGCGACGCTGCCCGCGTCAAAGCGCATGATGAAGGGCGCCACCGTGCCCGGCGGCATGAAGGCGCGGCTCCGGTTCACCTGCGCCACCGTCTCCGACATCGCCTGGCTCATGTCCGTGCCGGGATGGAACTGCAGCTTCATGATCGAGGCGCCCTGGATGGACTTGCTCTCCACGTGCTCGATGTTCGCGATGTAGAGGAAGTGATACTCGTAGCGGTAGGTCAGGTAGCCCTCCATCTGCAGCGGGTCCATGCCACCATACGGCTGCGCCACATAGATCGTCGGGATGCCCAGCGGCGGAAAAATGTCGCGCGTCATGCGCTGCAGCCCCAGCCAGGCTCCCAGCGCCACGGCCACGACGGCGACGATGATGGTCCAGGGATAGCGGAGGGCAAAGCGTGCGAGATTCATTCGGGAGAGTGACGAAAGCGGGACGGGAGGCGCCGTTTTATCGGGGAGCGATTACGGGCCGCGTAAAACGTGTGGATTCAAGCTTCTTTCCATCAAATGCGAAAAAAATCTGGTGGTGGCAACGAGGGTTCACAAAACGCCGGTGATCATCCCGAAGGCCACCAGGATGAGCAGCATGCCGACAATGAACTGGAGAGAGCGGATGGTGAGCTTTTTCAGCAGCCGGGCGGCGAGGAACGAACCGGCGAACGCGGCCAGACAGGCCACCACCACGAGCATGAGGTCCACCGGCGGACCTGACTTGAAAAACGCGACGCCATAGACCGGCATCCGCGCCAGATCGACGATCACCGCGAGCACCACGCCGGTGGCGATGAACTGCTCCTTCGAGAGGCCCGTTTTGAGCAGGAACATGCTGCGAAACGCACCCTGATTGCCCGACAAACCGCCGAAAAAGCCGGAGACGCATCCGCCGACCGGCAGCAGCCGCGCATCGAAGCGCCAGGCCGCCATCGCGGGAGAAAGCTCCATCGCCACAAAGCCCAGGATCAGCAGTCCGACGGTCAATTTCACCGGCATCACGGCCAGCGTGCGTCCCAAGAGCGAATACTCCGCCAGCGGCGGCAGATGCGCCAGCCAGCCCAGCGTCAGCGCACCTGCAAATGCTGCGAGGACGGCCGGAATGCCAAAGCGCAGCACCACGCCGCGATCCGCCCGCCAGCCGACGAGCGCGAGCTTGAAGAGGTTGTTCGCCAGATGCACCACCGCCGTCACGGACACGGCGATCTCCACGGGGAAGAACAACGCCACCACCGGCATCAGCAGCGTGCCCAGCCCGAATCCCGACAGCAGCGTCAAACCCGCCGCGACGAAGGCACAAAGAGCGATCGCGAGTGTTCCCATGCGGTTGCATTACGTCAGTCGTAATAAGAGTCAAATGACATTGCTCCTGCACTTCATGATGCGATTCCGCGTCAGGAAGCCTGCCTGCAAATGGGTTCGTTTGGCAAAAATTCATGATTGCCCTCACCCCCGGCCTGAGACAGCGACAGACAAGGGCGCGGGCATCAGTTCCCCCCGGCGCATGCGCTGGATGCGTTCGAGCTGGTCCATGGCCCGGTACATCTGGCGCTCCAGCTTGATCTCATAGCGGAGGATTTTGTCAAGGGTGTCAGCCGCCGGCAGCACGGTGGCAGCTTTGAGGGCTTCACCCGCCGTCCACCAACACCCCGCCCCTTATGTTCGACCCCGACTATCCCCCCGCCAGCGCCGAGATCGAGTCCGCGCCGCTGCGCGCGCAGTTCAACGCGCTTTTTGACCTGATCCAGGAGCGCGCGCACGGCATCCCCGGTGTGAACACGCTGGAGCTGACGCCGGACGCGGAGTACTCCCAGGCGCAACAGCAGGAGGTGGTGGCGACGCTCAACGCGCTGATCACGGCGCTGAAGGGGAGCTGAGGGCGGCCGGGGCGCCGCCCTCAACGGCGCGAGGGCGCACTGAGAGAACAACTGCTGGCAATTTTTGAAGCATCATGCCTGCCGGGTATTCCTCCAGCACTGGACAACCGGGATGGATTCATTGCGCCGGGTGGAGGGCTGGCAGAAGCTCCGCACCACACGCACTTTGTGAGGCTTTGCCCGCCCGGTCGTGCTCAAGGAGCATGATCAAGTGTCAATTCTATCTCAGGAAGTTCGTCGCGAAGGGAGCGCTTGATGTTTGGAAGAATGGTTTCAAGGGCGGCGCGGGTCAGAATGGCCGTCTCGGTGATGACTCCGATTTCACCACGGATGCCGTAACTGCCTCCCAGCATCAGTCCCGGGTTTCGGCCTCCGGCGGGAAAGAGGCCGCACAGGGTTACCCTGCCCTCCTGATCGGTCACCCCGAAACTATTGGCGTTCCGGGCGGAAGTGATCGCATCGGATCGCTCGGGCTGATCCAGCGCCCAAAGCCGCTCAAACGTCCCGCGGGTGAGCAGCAACACTCCGACTCCTGCGACAGGCTGGCGGTCGGATGAGCGAACGACACGGACTGGCAGCTCCTTCACAACCCCGCCAGTCCACAAAACGCCTGGCGCCAAAAAGACAATCCAGAAAAGGATGCCGATTAACAGAACCCAAAACAGCATGTAAACAAAATGCTTCATCGCACGGCGGTACGAGTGATGCTGTTACCCGGGCGTCAAGGGCAGTCTAGTCTGGCGCGGGCCGGTGGCTGCCCTCGTTTGACCGCTGGACCGGCACTGCCGGTTCAATCCACTCCTCATTCGGATTCGGTAATGGGCGCTGGTCAGCCAATTCTGAACGCACCAAAACATCTGTCATCCGGCCCGATGGAGTGAAACTCATGCCGACTGCCCCCCACCACCAGTATCCGTCACGCTCCACCGCGGGTTCTGCCATGAAGGTGCCCTGCACGGCATTGATGATACCCGCCCTTGTTGCATTGGGATCGCGTGACGCAAGAAAAGCCACCCTCATCGCATGCACGGCGGATACAAGGCCGGATGACTTCTTCATCTGCTCCCTCAATGTCCGCTGGGAGTGGCTGAAGCAGGCAGCCCAAGCCAGATTGGTGGCAGCAAGAAGGGTGAAAAGTGTCTTCGATGCAAGGGTCATGGCAAGGGTGGTGGTGAACGGCCTCACCAGCCGCCGCCGAGGGCGCGGAGCATCTGCACGGCGGCCAGGAGGCGCTGGCCGTCGAGCTGGGCGAGGGTGAGGCGGGCGGTGAGGACGACGCGCTCGGCGTCCACGACCTCGAAGTAGTTCGAGAGGCCGCGATCGTAGCGCAGGCGGGAGAGTTTGGCGGTCTCCTGCGCGGCGGCGACGGCGACGGCGACGGCGGCGCGCTGGCGGCCGAGGGTGCGGACGTCGAGCATGGAGTCCTCCACCTCGCGCAGGGCGGTGAGGATCGTCTGCTTGTAGGCGGCCAGGGATTCATGGTAGCGGGCCTCGGCGCCGCGCAGTCCGCCGAAAAGCCTGCCGCCCTGGAAGACGGGAAGGGTGATCTGCGGCCCGATGCTGGCGGTCTTGGCCCGGCCCTGGATGAAGCCCTCGGAACCGACGCTCTCCAGACCGCCGGTGCCGGTGAGGCGGAAGGCGGGGAAAAACTCGGCTTTGGCGGCGCCGATGGCGGCGTTGGCGGCGCGAAGGTCCTGCTCCGCGGCGCGGATGTCCGGGCGGCGCTGCATGACGGTGCCGGGCAGGCCGGCGGGCACGCGCGGAGGGGAAGGCAGGCGGGTGCTGCCGGGGAGGGTGAAGCCGGCGGGCGGCTCGCCGCAGAGGACGGCGAGGGCGTGCTCGATGGAGCCGCGCTGGCGCTCGATGGCGACGGCGTCGGCGCGGGTGAGCTCGAGTTCGGTGCGGGCGCGGGCCACGTCCATTTCATTGGCCAGTCCGCCCTGGAAGCGGGACTGCTGCAGGTCCAGCGCCTCCTGCCGCAGGGAGACTGTCTCATTCAGAATTTTCCGCTGGGCGTCGAGGGAGGCGGCGAGGAAGTAATGCCGCGCCACCTCGGCGGCGGTGATGAGGCTCTGGGCGTCCACGAGGTCCGCCTGGGCCTGCTCGCGGGCGCGGGCGCCTTCGACACTGCGGCGCACGCGCCCCCAGAGGTCGAGCTCGTAGTTGAGGTCGAGGAAGAGGCGGTAGCGGTCGCGCTCCAAGGGCGGGAGGCCGGCGCCGGCGGGGAGGTTTGCGCCGACGCTGCTGGCGGAGAGATGCTCGTAGGTGGTGGTGTTGAGCAGGCCGAGCTGGGGATGCCAGGCGGATTTTTCGATCTGGGAAAGGGCGCGGGCGGACTGCACGCGGGCGAGCGCGGCGGCGA
>DDQZ01000082.1:13996-61645 GCA_002343505.1 Verrucomicrobiaceae bacterium UBA2429
CACGCGGGCGAGCGCGGCGGCGAGATCCTGGTTGCCGTGGAGGGCGCGCTCGACGTGGCGGTTGAGTGCGGGATCACGAAAGAGGGTCCACCAGGCGCCGGGGGGGTGCTCCTGGGGCGCGTCTGCGGCGCCCTGCTTCCAGCGGCCGGGCCACTTCCACTCCGGCAGGGCGAAGTCGGGGCCGGCTGTGCAGGAGCTGAGCGTGGTGATGGCAATGACGGCTGCGCAAGACGCGCGAGACACAGAAAAGGGCATGATGAAAAACACGGCGCCGCCCCGTCAATTCTCCGTGAATTTTCCCAGAGCGCGAAACTTTTGATACCTGGCCTCGAGCAAGTCGGTGACGGGTGTTTTCCCGATGCCGGCGATGGCGGCAGAGACAGCTTCTTTGAGCGCGGCGGCGGCCTCCTCGTGGTTGTTGTGCGCGCCGCCGGGGGGCTCGGGCACAATGCCGTCTATGATGCCGAGCTTGGAGAGATCCTGGGCGCTGAGCTTGAGGGCGGAGGCGGCCTCGGGAGCATGCTCGCGGTGCTTCCAAAGAATGGCGGCGCAGCCTTCGGGGCTGATGACGGAGTAGTAGGCGTTTTCCATCATGAGCACCTTGTCGGCGATGCCGATGCCGAGGGCGCCGCCACTGCCGCCCTCGCCGATGACGACGGCGATGACGGGGGTGCGCAGGGTCATCATTTCCTTGAGGTTGAAGGCGATGGCCTCGGCGATGTTGCGCTCCTCGGCGCCGACGCCGGGGAAGGCGCCGGGGGTGTCAATGAGGCTGACGACGGGCAGGCCGAACTTCTCCGCCAGGCGCATGGCGCGCAGGGCCTTGCGGTAGCCCTCGGGATGCGCGCTGCCGAAGTTGCGCAGCAGGTTTTCCTTGGTGTCGCGGCCTTTCTGGTGGCCGATGAGAACGATCTTGCGCCCGTCCCAGGTTGCAAAGCCGGCGGGCATGGCGGCGTCGTCGCCGATGTGGCGGTCGCCATGGATTTCGACGAAGTCGGAGCAGCAGTGCCGCACATAGTCGAGCATGAAGGGCCGGTTGATGTGGCGGGAGATTTGCACGCGCTGCCAGGGGTTGAGGTTGTTGTGGATGTCCCGGAGCAGGGCGTCGGCTTTTTTTTCCATTTCGGCGATCTGGGCGGCGAGCTTGTCGCTGGGTTTGGACTCCAGCTTTTTGCGCGCGTCCTCAATATCCTGGCGGAGTTTGGCGACGGGTTTTTCAAAGTCGAGGATTGGCTTCATGGGAAAGTGTGGCGGATCAGCGGATGATGTAGAGCTTGGAGCCGTTGCGCACCAGGATGAATATTTCCTCCAGGTCCTCGCGGGCGAGGAAGACCCCCGTCTCCGCCGGGGGCTGGGGCATGGGGGCGGGAGCGCTCGATGCCGCCTGCGGCTGCGGGGCGGAACCGGGCGCGGGCGGCGCGGTGACGGGGATGGCGCGCACGGGCGGCGGAGTGCGCAGGACGACGCCCGAGCGGCTGCCGGGAAGCCATTTGTCCGCCTCCATATAGCGGGCGTCGGCGGGCAGCAGGGAGCGCCCGTCGAGCACGGCGGATTTGCCTCTGACCTCCATCTCGGCGGGCGGCTTGACTCCCGCGGGCAGGCGCATGTCCAGCGCCTTGTATTCCTTGAAGAAGAATTCCCTGCCGCCCAGCACGCGCCTGAGGGTGACGGTTTTTTCCGAGGCGTCCACCACCACATTGAACTCCAGCGGCATGAGGGTGAGGTGGTCGCCGGGATGGAGGGTGGTGCTCATGAGGCCGTTGAGGCGGATGAGCATGTCGGTGGTGGTGCCCTGGCGGCTGGCGATGAGGGCCAGGGAATCTCCCGGCTGCACGATGTAGTCGCGCTTCCCCGGAATGGGCTCGGGTGAGAAAAGCTCGTCCATGTTGATCTCGCCGATGATGCGCTTGGCCTCGCCGCATGAGGCCGAGTCCGGGAACTGCTGGATGAGCCGGAACATTGCCTCGCGCGCCTCCGGGACGCGGCCCTCATTGAGCATGTCCGCCGCCGCTTCGAAACGCTTCATGCCCGGATCAATGCGGGGCATGTCGGACCGTTTGATCTCGCTCATCTCCTGGCGGAGGCGCCGCTCCGGGGCCAGCACCTTGATGTAGATGTACCAGGCCACCGCCATGCAGCCCAGCGTGACGCCGAGAACGATGAGGTAGAGCAGGAGTTTGAGCTGGGCCTTGGCCATGTCTTGTCTTGCGGCGGGAGGCGCTTCACAGCAGGCCGCGCCTCTTGAAGTCGAACAAATTGATCTTCTGGGACTTCTCGATCATCTCGACGGTGAACTTCAAAAGGCATATCTCCCAGGTGTCGTCCACTCCGGCAATGACGGCGCGCATGGGATTGCCGGTGGCTCGGATGTCCTCCAGCAGCTTGCCGCAGACATCGTCCATGGACTCGTGGACGACCTCCTCGTTCATGTCGTTCATGCGGAATTTGAAGCCGTATTTCAGCACCGCCAGCTTGTGCAGGTTCTCCTTGAGGAAGTTGCCAAAAGCCGCGCCCTGGGGGCCGAAGCCGTCGAAATCAAAATCCGCCATCGCGGACGGATCCGGGCGGAGGATGAGCGGCCTTTCCGCCGTCAGCACCCCCTGGCGCACGCGCGTGGCATTGACCTGGTCCATGAGTTCGGAGACTAGCTGGAACTCGAACTGCGTGCTGCCAAAGGTGTCAATGCGCCGGTCCGGCTCATGCAGGACCCGCGTCATCTCCAGCGCGTATTGAATGTCATACTCCGTGTGCATGGGGGATGAGGCATCCTAGCAGCCGCCGCGTCTTTGCAAAGCGGTCAATTTACCCGTCCGCGCCTTTTCATCCGGTGTCTTGCGAGTGTTTCAGTCAGGTTGTCGAAAAAGGGGTGAGGGGCGGCAATAAAGGGGGGCATCATTCAGGAAGCGGTGATTCATAAAATATGAATGATGTGGAAATTATTTTGATAATATGTGGTTTTTATGGTTAATTTTAAACAAATCAAAACAATCACCATGAAAGTCACTCTCCTTCTCTGCTGGGTTTCGTCCATTTCAATGGCTTTGAGCGTGCTTTCCTCCTGCGCTTTGCCCCAGGGCGGGTTTTTGAAAAAAGGCGGAGTGACAGCAGCGAAGGGCAGTCCGCTGCAGCCGGGAGTCCGTTACGAGGTGCGGAAGGCTCTGCAGGCCGGCGTTCCTTTCCGCCCGCAGGAAATGAAGCGCTACTTTTTTGTGATCGAGACACCGCGCCCGCCGATGATGGCGGCGGCCAATGCCAAAGCCGGGCAGATGACGGTGCGCACGACGGCCTACTGCCACGACGAGTCGGACCACATCGTCTATGGGCGCAAGAACGCCCTCGGCACGGACCTGAAGTTCGGCAGCGTGCGCAGCGCGGCGGCGGACTGGTCGCGCTATCCTGTGGGGACGCGCTTCCGCATCGCCGGGCAGCCGGACGTGGTCTATGAGGTGGACGATTATGGCAGCGCCCTGGTGGGCACAGGCACCATTGATTTGTACAAGCCGACCCAGGGCATGATGAACCAGTGGGGAGTGCGCCATGTGGACATTGAGGTGCTGCAATGGGGCTCCTATGAGCGCAGCATGGAGATCATGCGCGACCGCGTGCGCTGGCCGCATGTGCGCAGAATGGTCAGCGACATCGAGTCGAATGTCATGCAGGCGACGATGAAAAGCCTCAAGCCGCAGCCTCTGGCCGCCGCGCTTTGAGGGCAATGAGAGCGGCTTTGGCAGGCGCGCGGCAAGTTTGGCGAAAGCCATGCGGCGCGGGATCGTTCGTCACGGGGTCATGCGCGTCCTCATCCTGCTTATCGCCTTTCTCCTTCCCTGCCACGCCCAGAATTCCGCCCAGTCAGGTCCGTTGAAAAAGCTGCAGTCCGTTTTGCAGGCACCGCCCGACCCCACCTCAGCGACCGCGCTGCACGGCCAGGTGACGCGGCTTTTCGGACGCCAAAATCTCATGCAGGGCAAGCCTGGCGCCAAAGTGGAGGGCACCACCGTGGCCTGGGCCTTCATGGACATGCAGCCCGCGCGCGTGGTGCGCGGGGACGGCGAACTGATCGGTGAAATGACACGCCTCGGCGAGGATGGCCTGCAGGTGCTGGTGCGGGAGATGCCGAATTTCCACGAATTCCAATACCGCATCGAGGTGGACGGCAGCCCGCGCGTGGCGGGCATGGTGCGCGTCGAGCATTACGAGTACGGCGCCGACAGCGAGCGCCGGGCCGGCGTGCCTCAGGGAGCACTGGAAAAGTTCGCCTGGAACGGCAGCAAGGTGTTCCCCGGAACCGAGCGGGATGTCACTGTTTACATACCCCGGCAATACCGGCGCGGGGAAGAGGCGTGCCTGATGGTCTGGCAGGACGGCACCCGCCACGCGGACCCCCACGGGCCGATGCGCGCGGGTGTCGTCTTTGACAATCTCATCCACAAAAAAGAGATGCCCGTGACTGTCGGCGTCTTTGTGGACCCCGGCCGCAAACCCGGCCAGAAAGCGGGTGATAAAGCGGCCAACAGAGGCTTTGAATACGACAGCCTGGGAGACGCGTACGTCCGTTTCCTGCTCACCGAGATCCTGCCGGAAGTGGAGAAGCGCTTTCAGGTGAAATTCCGCCCCGGCCCGGAAGCGCGCGCCATCGCGGGCGGCTCATCGGGCTGCATCTGCGCCTTCACGGCGGCCTGGGAGCGGCCGGACCAGTTTCACAAGGTGCTCGGCTGGGTGGGCACCTTTGTGGACATCCGAGGCGGCAATGCCTACCCTTACCTGCTGCGCGTCACCGAGCGCAAACCCATCCGCGTTTACCTGCTCGACGGGGTAAACGACCTCGACAACCAGTTCGGCAACTGGCCCCTGGCCAACCGCATGATGGAGGCCAGCCTCAAATTCATGGGCTACGACCACCGCGTGGACTGGAACGAGTGCTTTCACGGCAGCAAGGGCATGGGCCCCAGCCTGCCCGACGCACTGCGCTGGCTCTGGCGCGATGTGCGCTGAGCGCGCGAACCATGCCCCGACCGCCTGAAAAATGCGGATGGAAACTGCCCGCCCCATGAAATGGATGCGGGATGCCCGCGCTCATCAGCGCTCGTCAATCGGCGCCACTTTCTGCCCGTAAGGCCGGCCCACATAGGAGCTCAGCGGGCGGAAGAGACGGTTCTCGCTCCACTGCTCCAGCACATGCGCGGTCCAGCCGCTCATGCGGGCGATGGCAAAGATGGGAGTGAACAGATCCGTCGGAATGTCCAGGCTGTAATAGACCGTGGCGGAGTAGAAATCCACGTTGGCGTTCAGGTTCTTGCGCTCGCGCATGATCTCCGCGATGCGCTCCGACATCTGGATCCACTTAGGCTCGCCTAGCTGGGCGGTGAGCTGGATGGCCATCTCCCTCAGGTGCGGCGCGCGCGGATCCAGCACCTTGTAAACACGGTGGCCGATGCCCATGATCTTCTTCTTCTGCGCCAGCGCGTCCTCCACCCATGCGTCCACCTTGTCCGGGCTGCCGATCTCCTCCAGCATGTGGATGACGCCCTCGTTGGCGCCGCCGTGCAGCGGGCCTTTCAGCGCGCCGATGGCCGCGCTGATCGCGGAGTACATGTCGCTCAGGGTGGAGGCAACGACGCGCGCGGTGAAGGTCGACGCGTTGAAGCCATGCTCGGCGTGCAGCACATAGGCCACATCCAGCGTCTTCTCAGCCTCCTTGGAAGGCGCCTCGCCGTTCATGAGGTAAAGAAAGTGCGCCGCCTCGCTCAAGTCCTTGCGCACCGGCGGCAGTTCCTTGCCCTGGCGCGCGCGGTGGAAATACGCTGCGATGACGCCGATCTGCGAGACCAGGCGGATGGCCGTGGCCAGGTTGTCACTCATGTCCACGTCATGCCGCGCCATGTCATAGCAGCCGAGCATCGAGACCGCCGTGCGCATCACATCAATCGGGCGCGCCTTCTTCGGCGCGTGCCGGAGAAAGTCTATGACACCCTGCGGCAGCTCGCGCTCGGCGCGCAGCGCCGTGGTGATCCGGTCGAGCTCCGCGCGGTTCGGCAGCTTGTTGTAGAAAAGCAGATGCACCACTTCCTCATAAGAGACCTTGCCGGCCAGTTCGTTGATGTCGTAGCCGCAATAATAGAGGATGCCCTCCGCTCCATTGACCTCGCCGAGGCGGGTTTCTGCTGCGACGATGCCTTCGAGACCTTTGGAGACGACTGCCATGATGTTCGGTGGAGAGTGGGGGGGTTGAACTGGGGAAAGGGAAGTTTGGCGTGAGCGCGCGCAAAGCGCGTTTTTGTGGTAGCCTCAAGCGTGCCGAGGCTCAACTAAAATACGCCCGCAGGCGCCGGATTGCGCTCATTTCCTGCGCATCACGCGCACCCGGTGCGCCTCGCTGTCGCCGATGAAGACGGAGCCGTCCGCGTCCACATAAATGCCGTGCAGCCGCGCCATTTTGCACTGGAGGGGGTCCCCGTCCGGGCCGTCGCCCTTCTCGCCGGTGCCCGCCATCAGCAGCAGCCTGCCGGTCTTCGCCTCCACCATGCGCACGCTGTGGCTCTCGGTGTCCGCCAGCCAGGCATTGCCCTCCGCGTCTATGGCGATGCCCTTCGGCCCTTTGAGCGTGGCCTTCCTGGCCGGGCCGCCGTTGCCGGTGAAGCCGTTTTTGCCCGTGCCCGCGATGTGCAGGATTTTGCCCGCCTTCACATCGAACTTGAAGACCTGGTTCCCCTCCCGCGTGCAGAGCCAGAGATTGCCCTCCTTGTCGAAGTCAATCGAGCGCGGCCCCTTCAGCGGCGTGCCCTCGATCGGGGAGCCGTCCGGCGTCGGACCGGCCTCGCCCGTGCCAGCGTAGCGCGTGATGATGCCCGTGGCCAGGTCCACGCGGCGGATCACATGATTGCCGATGTCGCAGATGTAAAGATGCCCGTCCGGGCCGAACTGGATGCTGTGCGGCTTGTTCATCTCCGCCCGGACCGCCGGACCGCCGTCGCCGCTGTGGCCGGGCTTGCCCGTGCCGGCGATGGTGCTGATGACACCCGTCCTCATGTCCACCTTGCGCACCGCGTGGTTGGCCATGTCCACGATGTAAAGGTCCCCCTTCGCATCAAAGCGGATCTCATGCGGCAAATTGAATGCCGCCTCCAAGGCCGGACCGCCATCCCCGCTGTAACCCTTCTGCCCGCTGCCCGCGACACTGTGGATGACGCCGTCCGGCGTGATCTTGCGGATGCGCTGGCCGGTGTATTCGCAGTACCAAATGGCTCCGTCGGGGCCGCGAATGACGCCAAACGGATTGTCCATCCGCGCCTGGGTTGCCGGGCCGCCGTCACCGCTGAAACCTTTTTCCCCTGTGCCGGCAAAGGTCTCGATGGTCCATTCGGCGGCATGAGTCTGGAGAGCGAGCGCGAACGCGCAGATGAGCAGGGAGGTGGTCTTCATGGTGGTGGATGAGTGCCAGGACAAAACGCGCCCCGGCGCGGAAAGCAATCGGACGATGCAAGCGCCGCCTTTCGCCATGCATTTTTGGGGAGCCCCATCGTTTCGCCAAAAGTATTCCCGCGCCGCAGTGTGAGCTGTCAATGGATGCCCCGGCGGAGCCTGAGTGTTTTTCCTGGAACAGCACGAATCCGTGACGGGGGGCGAAATGGCCTTGCATGCCGGGATTTTGCCGGAGCGTTCCGGCGCCGCGCAAAACATTCATCGCGGTCATGGATTCTTTTCATCGGAGCCGTGATGACATGGGGCTTGCGCGCTGGCAGGCAAGATGCTTCTTGGCGGCTCATGAGCACGCCAAACAGCCTCTGGACCCGCTTCCACAAACACTTCCTCAGACATCCGCAGACCGGTTTCTCCATGGACGTGAGCCGGATGAATTTCGACGAGGCGCTCTTTGATCAAATGGAGCCGGCCATCACCCGGGCTTTCACCGCCATGCGTGAGCTTGAGGCGGGAGCCATCGCCAATCCCGACGAGGGCCGCATGGTCGGCCATTACTGGCTGCGCAATCCGGACCTGGCGCCCAATGAGGACATCAAGGCCGAGATCATCCGCACCCTGGACGCCACACTGGCCTTCGCCGCGGATGTCCATGCCGGGAAAATCCTCGCGGCGAACGGCCAAAAATTCACCCGCGTGCTCGTCGCCGGCATCGGCGGCTCCGCGCTCGGCCCGCAGCTCGTGGCGGACGCGCTCACGCCCGCGAACCCGCCGCTGGCGATTGATTTCTTCGACAACACGGACCCGGACGGCATGGACCGCGTCACCAAGCGCATCGGCGCGGAGATCGCCACCACTCTGACACTGGTGATTTCGAAATCCGGCGGCACCAAGGAAACGCGCAACGGCATGCTGGAAGCCGCCGCAGCCTATGCGGCGCGGGGCGTGGACTTCGCCAGGCACGCCGTGGCGATCACGGGTGACGGTAGCGAGCTGGACAAGCACGCCATCTCGCAGGGCTGGCTGGCCCGTTTTCCCATGTGGGACTGGGTGGGCGGCCGCACCAGCGTGATGAGCGCCGTGGGCACCCTGGCAGCCGCGCTCCAGGGCGTGGATGTGCGCCAGTTCCTGGCCGGCGCCGCCGCAATGGATGCCGAGACGCGCAAGCGCCCCGCGCGCGAAAACGCCGCCATGCTGCTCGCCCTCATGTGGCACCACGCCGGCGGCGGACGCGGCGCCAAGGACATGGTCGTGCTGCCCTACAAGGACCGGCTCGTGCTTTTCAGCAAATACCTCCAGCAGCTCGTCATGGAGAGCCTGGGCAAGGAGCTGGACCTCGACGGCAGGGTGGTCAATCAAGGCATCGCCGTCTATGGCAACAAAGGCTCCACCGACCAGCACGCCTATGTGCAGCAGCTCCGGGATGGTGTGAACAATTTCTTCGCCGTCTTCATCCAGGTGGGCCGCGCGCGCGACACGGCGGGCATGGAGGTGGAGCCCGGCTACACGAGCGGCGACTATCTCCAGGGCTTCCTGCGCGGCACGCGCAAGGCGCTGGCGCAGAGCGGGCGCGAGTCCATCACGCTCGGCATCAGCGAGCTGAACGCCTTCAGCCTCGGCATGCTCGTCGCCCTCTTCGAGCGCGCGGTGGGCTTTTACGCCACGCTGGTGAATGTGAACGCCTACCACCAGCCCGGCGTCGAGGCCGGCAAAAAAGCCGCCACCGAATTCCTCGCGCAGCTCGGCCAGGTGCGCGCCGCCCTGCCCGCCGCGGGCGCGGGCGCCACGGCGGATGAGATCGCCGGCAGCCTGGGCATTGATGCCGAGGACGCCTGGCACATGCTCTCCCATCTGGCCGCCAATGCCGGGGCCAAAATCACAGTCGCTGGAGACACACCGGCTGGCGACCGCTTCACAGCAGCAGGCTGAGTCCGCCGAATGGCGGTGAAGGTTGCGGAGTCCGCGCATGAGGGACTTTTGCCGCTGGGCCGGGATCAGTCCTTCGGCACATGCGGGACGAGGAGGTCGGGGGCTTGATTGCGGGCGCGGGCGCGGCGGGCTGCCTCCTGGGTAAAGGAGAGCTGGGAGCGGACGGCCCTGGCTGCGGGAACGGCGGGCTGGATCCATGCGCCATCGGCGCGGAGATGGCGTCCGCGCGAGGTGTCGGCAAAGTGGGTTTCGAGGATGTGGGTGAGGCGCTTTTTGGCGTCCTTGTCCTCGACGGGCACGAGCAGCTCGACGCGCTTGGAGAGGTTCCGGTTCATGAAGTCGGCGCTGGAGATGAAGACGACCGGCCTGCCGCCCTGGCGGAACCAGTAGATGCGGGCGTGCTCAAGGTAGCGGTCTATGATGCTGACGACGGTGATGTTGTCGCTCACGCCTTTGACGCCGGGGCGCAGGCAGCAGATGCCGCGCACGTTGAGGCGCACCTTCACACCGGCCTGGGAAGCCTCGTAGAGGGCCTCGATCATGCGGCGGTCCTCAAGGGCGTTCATCTTCAGCATGATGGCGGCGGACTCGCCCTGGCGGGCGCGCTCGGTCTCGCTGCGGATCATGGTGAGCAGACGCTCGCGCAGGCCGAAGGGGGCCATGCTGATGCGCTCAAAGTGGACGAAGCGGGAGCGGCCGGTGACGGTGTTGAAAAAGGCGGAGGCGTCTGCGCCGAAACCGGGCCGCGCGGTGAGCAGGCTGATGTCGGTGTAAAGTCGCGCGGTGGACTCGTTGTAGTTGCCTGTGCCGAAGTGCGTGTAACGCACGAGATGCCCGGCCTCCCGGCGCATGACGAGACATATTTTGGCGTGGGTCTTCAGCCCGCGCACACCATAGATGATCTGGGCTCCGGCATTGAGCAGGTCCTCGGCGCGCTCCAGGTTCCGCGCCTCGTCGAAGCGCGCTTTGAGCTCGACGAGGACGGTGACATGCTTGCCGGCCTGTGCCGCGCGGATGAGCGCGCTGATGATGCGGCTGTTCTTGGCGGTGCGGTAGAGGATCTGCTTGATGGCGATGACGTTTTCATCGGCGGCAGCCTCCTCGATGAGCTGGAGCACTGGATCAAAGCTCTCGAAGGGATGGTGCAGGAGGATGTCGCCGGCTTTGACCGCCTCGAAGATGCTCTGGCCGGGTTCGATCTGGTGGGACGGATGGGTTTCCCATGTCTCGACCTTCAACTCGTCGAAGCCGGAGAGGGAGGCGATCTGAAAACAGGCCCTCAAATCGAGCTCGCCTGGAATGGTGAAAACCTGGGCGGTGCGCGCCCCGCAGAGGTCGCGGATGATTTTGACCAGGTCGCGCGGGGCGCCCTGCTCGATTTCAATGCGGATGGCGGGGCTCAGCAGGCGGGCCTGGAGGACGTCCTCCATCTCGCTGGCAAGGTCGAAGGCGCTCTCATCGTCCACGGCGATGTCGCTGTTCCGGCTGATGCGGAAACGGGCGCAGTCGGTGACTTTCTCGGAGGGGAAATAGTGCTGGAGAAAGAGTTCGATGAGGTCCTCCAGATTCACATAGCAATGCGCGGCGGTCTCGGCATCGGGGACGGTGACATGGCGTGGGAGGTTCGAGGGCAGGGTGAACAGAACGTGGCGGCGGCTGGCCCGCCCGTCCTGCTCTGAGAGCACAGCGCAGAGGAGGGCGATCTGGAGCGCTGGCACGGTGATGCGCGGAGCGTCCTCGTCGAGCGCGATGGGCGAGAGCACGGGGAAAATGTGCTCGTTGAAGTGGTCCTCAAGGTGCGCGCGCTGCGCGGGAGTGAGGTCGCTGACGCGCAGGCGGCGGATGTTTCCCTGCCAGAGAAGCGGACGCAACTGCCCTTCAAGGATTTCATACTGGCGGGCGACGAAGGCGGTCGCCCGCTCGTGGATGCGCTCCCATTGCTGGGTGGGAGTAAGGCCGGCGGCGTCCTTGTGGCGCACGCCCTGCTCGCGCAGAAGCTGGAGCGCGCCGACGCGGACCATGAAGAACTCGTCGAGATTCGAGGCGGTGATGGCGAGGAATTTCAGCCGTTCGAGCACGGGCAGATCACGCCGCGCAGCCTCCTCAAGCACGCGCTCGTTGAAGGCCAGCCAGCTCAACTCGCGGTTGAAAAAATGCTCCTCGGTGACGGGAACAGGCGGTGTGGGTGTGGGCATTGGGCATGATTGCCCGCGCGCCTGCGCGCGCAAGTGACGTTGCGCGCGTCACTCCCATTCGATGCTCGCAGGCGGCTTGGTGCTGATGTCGTAGAGCACACGGTTCACGCCTTTGACGCTGTTGAGGATCTTGTTGGAGGTGCTGGCGAGCACTTCGTAGGGCAGGCGGACCCATTCGGCGGTCATGGCGTCTTCGCTGATGACGGCGCGGAGGCTGATAGCCTGCTCGTAGCTGCGTTCGTCGCCTTTGACGCCCACCGTTTTCACGGGAAGCAGCGCGGCGTAAGCCTGCCAGGTCTGCTCATACCATCCGCTGCGGCGGAGTTCGCCGATGAAGATGGCATCGGCCTGCTGCGTGATGGCGACGCGTTCGGCGGTGATTTCGCCGGGAATACGCACGGCAAGACCAGGGCCGGGGAATGGATGACGCCACAGGGCGCGGTGCGGGATGCCAAGGCTGGCACCGAGGGCGCGGACCTCGTCTTTGAAGAGCTCGGCGAGCGGTTCGAGCACCTTGCCCTGCTCTTTGAGCTCCATGATCTTATCGACGCGGTTGTGATGTGTTTTGATCTTGCTGGCAATGCTGCCGCTGGTGGCGCTTTCGATCACGTCGGGATACAAGGTGCCCTGCGCGAGGAGTTCGACGTTGTCGGCCACCTTCCAGAACTCCTCGACGAAGAGCGTGCCGATGATGCGGCGCTTTTGCTCGGGATCGGTGACGCCTTTCAATGCGCCGAGGAAGATGGCGCTGGCGTCGATCTGCTCGATGGGCACGCCGACTTCATCAAACAGCGTTTTGACCTCCGCGGCCTCGTTCAGGCGCATCATGCCGGTGTCGATGAAGATGCAGCGCACCTTCACGCCCGCCTTGGCGAGCAACACAGCAAGCACCGTGCTGTCCACGCCGCCGGAGACGCCGCAGATGACCTCGCGATTGCCGACCTCGGCCTTGATGCGCTCGAGCATCTGCGCCTTGAAGGCATTGATGTCGAACTTGGCGAGCTGCGCGCCGCTCTTGGTGAGGAAGTTCTTCAGGATGGCGGTGCCTTCGTGCGAATGCGTGACCTCCGGGTGAAACTGGATGCCCCAGCAACGATCGGACCATTTCAGGGCCACCGGTACGGCGTCCTCATTCGTGGCGATGACTTTGGTGGTGCTGGCCAGATTTGCGCAGGTGTCGCTGTGGCTCATCCAGACCTGCGATTCGTGCGAGATGCTACTGAAAAGGTCCTCATGGTCAGTGACGACGAGTTTGGCGGGTCCGTACTCGCGGGTGACGCCGGGCTTCACCGTGCCGCCGTGCTTGATGTTGAGGAGCTGCATGCCGTAGCACACGCCGAGCACCGGCACGCCGAAGGACATCAGTTTGTCGTAATCGACATCGGGCGCGTCTTTTTCGGAAGTGCTGCGCGGGCCGCCGGAAAGGATGATCGCTCCAGGGTTCTGGAGGTTCGGCAGTTCGGCGGGCGGATACAGGTGCGAGGCAAAACCCAGCTCGCGCACGCGGCGGACGATGAGGTGAGAATACTGGGAGCCGTAATCAAGGACGGCGACTTCGTTTTCAGTCATGGGCGGGACAGCATGGAAATGGCAAAGGAGGCTGGGTCAGGAGGGCTCGTAGTTCACCGGTTCCTCGGTGATGACCACATCATGCGGATGGCTTTCCTTGAGTCCGCCGGCGGTGATGCGGACAAACCGAGCCTTGGCGCGCAGCTCGTCGAGATTGTTCGCGCCGACGTAGCCCATCCCGCTGCGCAGACCGCCCATGAGCTGGAAGACGACATCCGAAAGCGGCCCCTTGAACGGCACGCGCGCTTCGACCCCCTCCGGCACCAGCTTGCCGGAACTGTTCTGCCCGTAGCGGTCGCCAGCCCCTTTGCGCATGGCCTTGAGGCTGCCCATGCCGCGGTATTCCTTGAAGGTGCGCCCCTGCCATTTGACCATGTTTCCCGGACTCTCGGCGGTGCCGGCTAGCAACGAGCCAAGCATGACGCAGTCCGCGCCGCCGGCGATGGCTTTGACTATGTCGCCCGAATAGCGGATGCCGCCGTCGGCAATGACGGAAACACCGCGCGGACGGCAGACAGCGGCCACTTCGGTGATGGCGCTGAACTGCGCCATGCCGACGCCGGAGATCACGCGCGTGGTGCAGATCGAGCCGGGACCGACGCCGACCTTCACAGCCGACGCGCCGGCCTCCATCAAATGCAGGGCGCCGTCGGCGGTGACGACATTGCCGGCGACGACCGGGATGGAGCCGCCGAGACGCTCGCGCAACCGCCGGACCACTTCGGCCACGCGGGTGGTGTGTCCGGTGGCGGCGTCAATGAACAAAGCATCCGCGCCGGCTGCGGCGAGCGCCGCGCCGCGCTCCACGCAATCCTCCCCCACGCCCACGGCGGCACCGACACGGAGCTGGCCGTTGGCGTCCTTGGCGGCATGGGTGAAAGTCTGGCGCTTCACGACATCCTGCTTGGTGATGAGACCAGCCAGCTTTCCGTCCGCGTTTATGAGGGGAAGTTTTTCGATACGGTGGGTGTACAGGATTTTGAGCGCCTCCTCATAACTTGTGTCGGCTGTGCCGGTGGCGAGCTTGCCGAGAGGTGTCATCATCGCGGACACAGGCGTGGACTCATCCTCTATGTACCACATATCCCGGCTGGTGACCATGCCGACGAGCCTGCCCTCAGGATCCACGACCGGGAAACCGCTGACGCCTTTGATGTGCATGAGGCGCTGCAATTCGCCAAGCGTCGTGCCGGGGCTGACAGTGTGCGGATTTTGAATGACGGTGTTCTCCGAGCGCTTCACCCTTGCCACCTGCTCCGCCTGATGGGTGACCGGGCAGTTGCGGTGGATGACCCCCATGCCGCCTTCACGCGCAAGAGCGATGGCCAGTTCGGCCTCAGTCACCGTGTCCATGGCCGAGGAAAGCACGGGTATGCGCAGGTGGATCGAACCGCCGAAAGGAGTGCCAATTTCCACTTCTCCAGGCAAGACCTCGCTCAGGCCCGGCAGGAGTAGAACATCGTCAAAACTAAGCGCAAGGGAAGGTATGTCGCCCATGTGCCATAAAAGCGGCACATCCCGTCTTGTCATGCAGAAAGTGCGCCGGAGCTCAGTCAGGGCCGGTAAACACGCGTCTTGCCGGTGTAGGAGTCAATCTGGACGCAAAAATAATTCCGTGGCTGGGCGCTACCGGCATCCTTGCTCTCCACGATGGTCAGAAAACTTTCATCGTAGGGAGGCACGGTGTAATCCAGGGCCACGGCCTGGGCCTCATCGGTGCTGGAAGATCCTTTCAGCATCTTCATGGAGCCGTCGGGAAAGAATCTCATCGCCGCGTAGCTCACATTTTCAGGTTCGGTGCTTCCCGGCGGGCGGAAAAGATAATTTCCCGAATCGTCCGGCCTCTGCCGGTTCGTTGTCTGCAAAAGAGGAGACAACTGCTGGGTGCGCGAGAGGATGATGCCAGACTCCAGGTAATAGGCCTCGGAAAGGGAGCGTTCCACGCCCGATTGCGGACTATGCACCACCTGGTAAGCATAAAACAGATCGTCCCCCGGCCTGTCGGAACTGCTGTTGATGTAGCTGTAAAAGCGCATCTCTACCTCTGAACCCATGGAAATGGCGCTCTGCTGAGCCAGGCTCAACCGGTTGATCAGGGAATCCCCCGAAGAACTGAGACGTGTCGAGCGGATCACATCCAGCAGCGTCGGCGTGACGAGGGCGACGAGAAGCGCGATGATGCCCACCACTGTGATCATCTCGATCAAAGTGAATGCGGCGGCTTTGTTTCGGCGGAGTGGAGTCATGGGAGAGGGCTTGGACGCGCAGGGTTCAGGTGCTCCACTTGGCGCCACGCAGCGCCACCGTGGTGGAAAAGATGCGGTAATTGACGCGAAACTCCTCGCGAAGAACCCTGGCCACTTCCTCAAGCGACTGGTTCAGTTGTGAGGCGGGGCTGCCGTTGATAATGTCGTGGATCTGGGTTCCGAATGGTGGCGACTGGCCATCCCCGCCGCCATTGGTTTGCACAAGCCTCTCCGCAGAACGCTCGTCAATCGCCACCAGCACCACCCTCACGAGTGGAGGCAGGAGGTATTGCGTGCCCTGCTGTCCCATGCCCGCCGAGTTCGCCAGCCTCACCTCATCCGAATCGTAGGCGAAGTTCTCCGCGATGACCGTGGAGGATGCGCCACCGCCCGCGGAACCAGGATCAAGCATGGGGGATATGACCAGTGCGACAATGTTGTCGGCGACCGGCCGGTTCATGCCGCGGTTGATCGAAGTTTCGTTGCCGCCGCCTCCGCTTCTGCCTGCGGAATCGGTCAGGCTTCTGCCCGCGTCCTGCATCCAGGCGTTCCGCTGGTTGGCATAAATGATGCTGCGCTCCGAGGGAGGGGAAAATTCCATGAGCCGATAACGGTACTTCAACGTGCTGGATGTGATGAAACCCGGCCGGAAAAACTCGTCAGAGCTGTATTGGACATAATAACCGCGTCCGCAAAGCAGCCGGTCCAAACCGGCGAACTGGGGATCATGAGTCACCCCCAGCGGCGCCTGAAAGAACACGGCACTCCCAGGCAGGACTGACGCGCCCCCCGTGGGAATGAGAGTCGAGGCGGGACCGCAGACAAAACGCAGCTCAGTTTTCCGCTGGTAGCGCGTCGGAGCCTGGGTGGTGGCCGCCACTGGATCCGCCGAATTCAGATAATTGGTGTCATAGTCCACATAAGTGTTGAGCGTGGCCTGACTGATGTTGCGGGTGATGATGTCGAAGGCGGTGCGCGCCTCCCTGAACTGGTTGACACGCGCATTGGTGGCGGTCCAGGTGGTCTGCACAGTACCGATGACCTCGGCGCTGATGAGCAGCAAAATGGCGAGCACGGCGAGGGAGACGAGAATCTCCACCAGGGTGAAGGCGCCGTAGAAAACACGGAGGATCCTTCCGGAAGGAAGATTTGGGGATGATTTCATGGGGGGGCTTGTCTGAGTTGTGGCTTCAGGGAGCGAAGCGCTTGGATTCGATGACCCTGAACCGGTAATAATCTTCCAGCGGCCTGAGCGAGAACGGATCGGAAGCGTTGGCATAATCCACCGCGTTGCCAGCCCTCTGCAGGTCACCCTGGTCAATGTAACGCTCGACCAGGAAAGAACCGCGAAACTCGCCGGTCATCACATCGCGGTCAGGATCAAACTGCGCGGGGTCCACGGAACGCAAAGACTTGCGGATGGACTGGGCGCGCACATGCACACGGAAGGTGTTGGAGCGCGTGGTGAGGCGCGCATAGAGGTTTGAATACGGACGTTCGCGGGTGTTGTCACCGGTGGAGCAATGCTCCGCCCAGAAGCGCCCCATCGCATTGTCCCTGGCATTGACGTCCGTGACATCTCCGGGCGACACGTTCACAGCAGCCCCGCCGGGAGTGGGATTGGGGATCAAATGCAATTCGCAAATCTGGGAGGCCGTGCGGAACAGCCCTCCCCGCATTCCCTCGGGCAGAGTGGAGTTGTTCTGGCTGAGACCAAAATTGAAGCGTTCCTCAAATTGGCGCAAAGTTCCCTGCACACGCTGGCCGATGGCAAGCTGCCACCAGCGCTGGTCAGCGCCACTGGTCGGCTTGAAACGGTCAATGGCAATGGTGCGGTGCCAGTAGGCGTTGCGGTTCGCCCCGGCTCCAGTCGCGGTAAGCGGAAGGGACTCGTTGCGCATGACCGGCGCCGTGCTGCCATTGGTCCCCCAGCCTGTTCGAACATCCTTGGACAAGTCATAATCCGTGTTGGGCAAGGCTGCGAAGACCTCACCTTTCATGACCGCATGCAGGGCGGTGGCCCTGCGGATGTGGGTGAAGGGCATCATCTGGTAGTTCATGTTGATTTTGCCCGCGGTGGATAGCGACTCGCTGATGGCGTAAGGCTCCACCACAGGCATCCAGAAGAGGTCGAGCAAATAATGGTCCGGAGGAGTCGTCTCGCCTGGGTGCGTGGCATCCGAAGTCACCCCGCCTGTAATACCGTTCGGCAATTGAACATGAGGCCGGAACAGGAGATTCGTCCATGCTCCTTCGCCATTGTTATCCCACATCCTCGTCGGCAGGGAGCCGAACATCACCGGCGAGGAGATCATGCGGTTGGGAGTGAAATAACTGCCCTGTCCGGCCGCCACACGCGACCCCTGGCCATTCGAGCGGAAGTATGTGGCGCGCCACTTCTTCGGCTGGCCGGGTGTCCAGCCAGAAATCCAGAAATCTCCGACCGCGTAATTGCCCTCATCCGGTTTATTGATGAAGGAACCGACACGCCCGCCGGGATCACTGTCGTCAAAGTCATAATAACGCTGGACGAACGCATGAGCAGCCCTGCTGGTCGGCGCCAATGTGCTGCGACCGTGGGGTGCATCGGGGCTGCGGGCTGCGGAAACCGTCACATCCGGAGGCAGCGCGCGGACGGTGTTGTCCACCAAATTCGAGAAACTGCTGGTGCCGCGGTCAAAGCCCGGCTCACCACCCGCCGTGTAGGAGGAGAAATTGTGCGCCATGTACTCATTGGCATCATTCCAGAAACGGTGCGGGGTCCAATCGGCAGGCTCAACCACCCTTTTCACAAAGAGGATGCGCGCGTCACCATGCGCGGGTTGCATTGCCCGGACCACATCCGAGCCAAAATGCCAGGGGCGGTCCCACGAAGAAAGCGGGTCACCAGGCCGGGGGCCATACTTGATGCGGTCCGCGATGAACGAAGGGTCCAAAAGCCTGACACCCACATAATTGCCGGAGTCTCTGGCGTAGATCAAAGCCCTGGCGCCAGGCACGCTTTGGGCATTCGCATTGGCAATTCCAGAGCCTGGATCAATCGCCTGGGGATTGTAAGCACGGGTTTCGGTATCAACACGCTGGCCAGCAAAATCCCTGTTGAACCTTCCTTTTTCAGAATCCTGAGCAATTCCAATAGACCTGCCGAGCACACCGTCACGGTGGAAACCCCACCAGCGTGGCGCCTGAAGGAGAGGATGATTGTATTCCGTGCCGTCGGGTCGGATGTAATTCACCTGATAAGAACCCGCGCAGACAAGATCCGGAGTCGGAGCCTGTCCCGCCGACAGGCGGAAACGGACGACCTGAACCGGCGCGGCGCTCTGCCAGTCGTGAGTGTCGTAAATATTGACCGTGATCGGCGGCGAGGAGAATTGAAGCGCGCGATTCCTGTTCACAGTAAAGAAACTCGACACCAAATCCATGTTGAGCACACCAGAGTGGACGTTCGAGGTCGCACTCGTGTCATAGCCCGTGTCATCCGGCACCCGCCCCATGCCCTTCACGCGCCGTCCCAATGAAATTTTGCGGAAGCTGGCAAATCCTCCCACCTCGGGAGTTCCATCCGTCTCAAACAAAGGCCTCTCGGTGCGAATGACCACATTCTGTGTGGTGCTGAAAATGGCCTTTCCATCCACTTCAATGTTGCTGATGTCATTGGCAGAGATGACAAAGGTCATGTCGGGGATGATTTCCCCATAACCCACGGACGGGCAGAAAAACTCCAAATGCAGCAGCGCCTGGACGCGCTTTTCATCCACCTTGAGCGGGGTGTCCTCCTCCAGGGAATGGTTCCAGTTTTCCGCCCTGTATCCCGGGTGTCTGGCGGGCTGGCGCGTGAAATTCTTGGTGCCTGGCCCGTTTGGCGGCAGGTTGGTGGTATTGTACAACCCGCCGCTCGCATAGGTGTTGAGGGGCGGAAAGTTGGAATAATAGCGGTCCTTGATGGATCTGTCCCCACGCCCGGCCCAGCGTACCCCGTCCAGGTTGGTGATTGCGATCTCGTCCATCGCGATATTGCCGAGAGGCAGATCCCTGATCGTGTAGGTGTTTTGGAAGGCCACATTTTCATCCAATTTCAGGGCTGTGCGTCCGCCGCTCACGTTCGGCACATCCGGGCTGCTCGCGAAGTAATCCACATAATTGACCAAATCCTCATCCGCGATCACCGGAATTTGATAATCAGTCGCGGCGGCCCCGCCCTCGGTGGATTTCATCGGAATGCGCCAGCTATACATGTCCGGCTGCCCATCCGCCGTGCAAATGAATTGAAGGCCGATTTCGCTAATGGAGACAAAACGTCCGAAGCCTCGATAGGTTTTGCCTCCGACAGACCACTCCGCAGGTGTGACCTGGCCGTGACCGGGCAGAAAGCGGTCTTCGAACGGGTCGTTGATCCGGGCTTGCGAGCGGTTGCTGTCCCGAGTGGAGTTGGGATTGCGCGCAACACCATCCGTATAAGTCCTGGTTTGCCCCACCAGCCTGTCCCGCTCGCGATAAGTCTGTGTCCAGTCCACCGTGCTGGCAGTGCCGGATGTGACAAAAGTGGGCCAGTTATTACGGTTCTGCGGAATCAAATAGCTGTCGTACAGGTTGGTGGAACGAATGTAGTCGAAGATTTGCACCAGCACTTGGCGGGTGTTGTCCTGACCGTATTTTTGCACATAGGATCTTGCCACGGCCCCGCCAGCGCCATCCACTGCGGCGGGAAAGGATTTGTTCATGAGGGCGTCCAGCATCGCCATGAGTCTCTGATTGCGCTGAATGTTGATGTCATAACTCGCGCCGCTGGAGCTTGGCGGAATGGTGCGCGCAAAAGTGCGCTGGAAGATGTAATTGTTGCCGGCCGATCCCAGGCGGGTGCAGAACTCGATCAAATTGTCAAAACCAGTCCTGCGGTCCTGCCTCTCCGCCACCGGCCACATGGCGACGCGCGGCAGGCCGAACATGTTCACCTCGCTGGCGCGGCTGTGAGCGGTAAGGAAAGCGGAAGAGCGCTCCAGGCTCTGGCGGTTGAAGAGAGTAGTGCTGCCCGCGACCGCGTTGTTCAAAACCCTGCGCCTGTCGGAATCTCTCTGGGAGAAGAGCAGTTCATCAACACTGGCGTAGAGACGCTCGCCCGCCGCCTGCTGAATGGCAACCGCTGTGGCATTGGTCGAGTCTCCAGAAAGGGTGCGATAAGCGTCCTGTTCGAAGCTGCGCGTTCCGGACAGGCTGCCACCAGTATGAATGCGCGGAATCAAATCATAGAGCCTCTCTTTGACGGCGAGCGCGTTGGAAAGCGCTGTGCCAGTAATACGGCCCCTGGGACCGTAGGTGTCGAGGCTGCGGTTGTCAGCGAGAGTCGGATTGGGATAGAGAACGCTGCTGAGGGCAACCGTGGCCGGGTGGCCGGGAAAGCGCTGGTACTCGCTGCGGGCCGGGGGAAAGTCCGCCCAGGACTGGTCGCGCTCGTGATAGTAGATGGGCTGGCCGGTGTAGGTCGGCTCGGAAGCTGTGTTGATGTTGACTTTGCAGCTCTCGTCATCCGTCCAGAATGCAACACGACCCACGATGGGGTTGGTCTCTGAAGGCACTCCATACTGGTCCTGCGGCGAACTGGATTCCCCGCTGCCCAAAGCTCCCGAACTGCCCGCCAAAACCTGAAAACGCAAAGTTTCATCCAGAAAACCGACAGCGCCATCCCGAAGTATATAGAGCCATTGAACCGGCATGGCGAGCCGGAGCGAGTCCACCGAGCCGCCGGCCGCGCCTGGCAGGACAATCGCCCTCTGCTCCGGGTTGATATCGGAGGCCCCGGAAAGATCCTGGTTTCTCAGCGCAGTCGCAGTGTTGTAAGAGAAGCCTTCCACCGGAAATTCATCCCCTGGATTGGGGTCAATGTCCTGCGCGGCACGGGGATCCAGGACCGGGAAGAACGTCAGCGTCGTGGTTGAATTTCCCGATGCATCAAGCTGACCCTTGACGACAGGCTCGTTGATGTCCACAAAACGCGCGATGTTGACATCCCGGTTCCAATTCGCAGGGGGTTCGGAATTGGCCACAAACTGCTGCTCGAATTCATTGGGATTGCTGGCACTGGCCGGCGGCGAGCGGAAAATCATGTCCTTGTCGGAAAAGAGCTTGTATCCGGCGATGAAGATTCCGGTCTGGCTGTATTTTCTCACCGCCCCCGGCTGCGTGGCGTGAATCACCGGGGCAGCCGCAGTTTCCCGTTCACTGCCCGCGCGGATTTGCGAGACAACCATGTTGACGGCTGTGTCCGCAAGCCGCCGGGCAGTCTGCGATGATGAATAAGTGATCGTGGCTTTGTGCTCTGTGTCAGCGACACTGAGGAAGGCCAGGATGACAATGGTCGCCAGGGCGAGCATTGACAGCACGATGATCAAGGCGAGACCCTGATGGCGCCGAGCGTCGGCGAGGATGGAGCGGAGCTGTTTCATGGCGGTGATTTCAGCGAATTATTGGTTTTTTTCGATTAAACCGGAAAGCGAAACGCATTTCAAGTCAATGCAGAGTATTTACTTGGTTATTACAGAAGATTTTTTTGACCCGGATCGGTTCCCATAGCGACCTGGGGAATGACAATTCATCGTGGCTCAAAGATCACCTGACCGGAGAGGAGCGGCGCGGTTTTCAAAGTGGTGGGCGGATTGGTGACCGGCAGATCGTTCGGATGCTGGCGCAGGAGGAAATGTCCACTGCCTGTCCACATCCTGCCGGCGGTGGCGCCGTCATCCTCGTCCACAATGACGCCGATGAAGGGTGTCTTGCGGACATCAGGCTTGATGCCTCCGGCTGGGAAATCCTTGAGCGTGAAATCACCTTTGAAAACGCCGGTCTTGGACACAATGCTGATTTTGACAAGGCCGTTGTTGGCGATTTCTGCGGCAGGCGTGAGCAGTTTGTTGCCTGTGGTCACAGAAACCCAGCCCTGCTGCGGCCTCTGAAGATCGGGACCGTCGAGGTTGGGGTTGGTTTCGGAATCCTCGACTCCTCCATTCTCAAACGTGAGCACGGCATTGTCCGCGCCGGTTTGCAAGCCGAGAACAAGATTGGGGTCAACAGGAGCGGCGTAATGGCCGCCGACCGCAGTCACCACCACAGGCGTCGCATTGCCGAAACCTTCGCGATAAGTGAAGTTGGTTTTGGCGTCATTCGGCGGGCAGTTCCATTCCAAAGTCCCTCCGATTTTGTTGTCGGTCAGTTCGGACGGCACCGCGCTGGTGAGGGAGACATTGCCCAACAGGGAGCCTTTGACCTTGGTCTTGTAGAGAACCTGATAGACCAGAATCTGACCCTGCGGACCGAGGAACTGCGCTCCGGTGATGGTCTGGCCGTCTGCGGTGCGTCCTGCCAGGGTCAGGCGTCCGTCCGCTCCCACAGTAAAGGATGCGTAGCCGCTGCCGCGCGGGATGTCCTCGGCCCCGGGCACTGGAGACAACAGCGCAAGGGTGTAGTAGGCGTTGTCCTTGCTCGGAGCGAATTCGGCGGGTGTCACTGGAGGCAGCGCCTTCGGCGCCCAGATGCTTCTCCAGGCATTGAAGGCAATCGTGTTTTGCAGCGTTCCATCCCCGATGCTGGCCGAGGCGAGCCTGTTGGCAGTGTTCGCAGGAGCGGCCGCTGTGTTGATGGTGAATGTCAAAATGAGAGGCGGCGGCAGAGGCTTGCCTTTGCGCGGAATTTCCACTGTGGCCGTGGGCAGTGCCGCCCCCACAAGAGCGGGATCAAGCTCCAGCACTCCCTTGAAGGAATAGGCGACGGCACCGAGTGTGACCCTGCCACTGAAGGCGCCGGCGGTGGTCACAGTCATGTCAAAGCGCCCCCCCATGAACCCGTTCAATTCCTGGTGGCGCGGCAGCCAGCCCGCGAAAACTCCAACCGCGCGCTCAGGCACAGGGCGGATCGTCAGGAGCCTGGTGTCTGAAACCGGCGGCTTGCTAAAGCTGTTGGTCACGGTGATGACGACCGGAAGATTTTCGACCGCCACCTTGGGCCAGCCGGTGATCCGACCGGTCTTCGTGTCGAGTTTGAGACCGGAGGGAAGGGGTTTGGCCGCGTAGGACACCGGAGCTTTGGCGGGATCGTTGTCCACTTTAATCTGGTATTTAAATTCAGCACCAACCATCGCATCCGGAAATTCCTCCAGGGCCAGGGCAGGCTTATCGGAGAAGACGCGCACATCGAATTGCCCCCCAGGCTGCTGCTCGGTCAAGGCAGGTGAAGGTCCAGGCCCGGTAACGACGCAAGTGTAGATGCCGGAGTCTGTGACTGCCCCGGTGTTGGACTTTTTGACCACGAGCTTCGGCAGGTTGTCGGGCGAGATGCGGTCATCCACAGGCAGGTCCGCCCCGTCCTTCTGCCATTTGAATTGGGGAGTCACACCTTTGGCGGCGGCAAAGGCCAGAGTCAGGGTGAAATCCTTGCCAGTCTGCACCGGAATGACCGTTCCAGGAGCGGCCACCACGGTCACAAAAGCCGTGGCGCTCTGGCGAGTGCCGAAGTTGTTTTTGATTTCGCAGGAATAATCACCGGCCTGCTTGAGATCAATCGAGCTGAATTCAAGCGTGGGGGTGTTGACGCCGGTGATGCCGCCGCCGTTTTTCAAAGCAGTCTTGCCGCGCCTCCACTGGAAGGTGCGCCCCGCCGAGGAACCACCTGGGGTGATCTGAAGCGTGACCGGCGTGCCCGCGATCACCGTCCTGGATTCGGGCTGCGCTTGGAAGCTCGGCGTGCCCTCGGTGACCGTAAGCGTGGTGGTGCGGGTGTCCGTGCTGAAGCTGTTGGAGACTGTGACACGGATTTGGTGACCGTTGTCCGCCAGCGCGACGGGGGGCAGCGTCAACTGGCTGCTGTTCGGGGCGCCCGCTATCGGAGTGAAGCCCGATCCTTCATTGCGCTCCCAGAGATAGGTGAAGGCCGGATCGCCGGGGTTCGGCATGTCAGGCGTGCCGGTGCCGGTGTGGCCGGCGGTGAGGTTGACGGGATCGCCATTGCTGGCCTCGGTGGTGGCGGGGAAGCTGGTGATGACCACAGGATCACGCACCGTGAGTGTGGCAGTCGCGCTGATGGTCGGGCCGGTGACGACACTGGCGCCGTTGCTGACGAGCACGCGGTAGTTGCCTTCGTTGGCATCCTGGGCGTTGGCGATTTCGAGAGTGTCCGTCGTGGCCGAGGGGGAGGTCAGGTTCACAAAGTTGCGCTGCCATTGGTAGGTGATCGGCCCAGGCCCGGTGGCAGCCACGGTGAAGATGGCCGTCTGGCCGGGGTTCACGACAATCGAATCGGGCTCATCCGTGATGGTGGGAGGGTCATTCACGATCAGAGTGACCGGATTACTGATGGCAGTGAATGTGCCGCTGCCATTGGTGGCCACGAGGCGGTAATCCGCCTCGTCCGACTCAAGGATTCCGGTGAGGGTGAAAGTGGCCGTCGTCGAGATGGTGAAGACAGCCGCGCCGACATTGACGAACTGGTTCAAGCCCACCGGACTCTTCTGCCATTGAAAGCCGAACTCCGGCGTGCCGGTCACCGTGGCGGAGAAGGTGACAACGACCGAACCGCCCGGATTCACAGGGCTGCCGCCCGCGGGCACAGTGATGACTGGATGAGTGTTAATCTGCACCGGCGTGGTCAGGCCGGTGGATCTGATGGTGCCCTGGCTGAGGAACTGGGAAGTGTCCCATGAGACATGGCCGGGCAGGACGAGGTGATCGCGCGCGTTCGCCCCTCCTGGCAGATTGATGGTGCCATCCACCAGATCAAACACCGTGTCCACCGCCGGAATGAAGCCGTCAAGCAACTGCACAAGGAACTGCCCGGTGCCGGTGACCGTGACCGAATTGGCGACCAGCCGGGTGATGTTCGCGGCTCCGATGGCGAACTCGACCACGGATTCCGGCCCCACAGTGAGAGGAGCGTTGATCGTCAGGGTTTCCACAGCGGAAACCATGGTGGGGTCTCCCGGACGAAGGATGGCCTTGTTGCCGGCCGCCCCCGTCAAAGTCACCGCGCCGCCGATGAAACCCGTGCCGCCAAGAACCGCCCCCGCATTAACCGCGACCGCCCCCGAACCCGTGGCGGAACCAGTGGTGTTCATGGCCAGAAGGGTGCCCTGCTGCACTGTGACGCCGCCAAAGAAAGTGTTGGCATTCGTGAGGCTGGCGGTCCCCGCGCCAGTCTTGCGCAGAGACATGGAGTCCTGGCTGGCGCCATTGCCGCCATTGGACTCGGAGAACAGGCCGGAGAAGGTGATGCCATACCCCGTGTTGGTGAAGGACTGCAGGCCCACCGTCTTGGTCTCCCTGACACCTGGCAGACGGTTTTGCAGCAAGACCGCCCCGCTGAAAGTGGTGTTGCCGGTGGTGAAGTCAGCCATGCCGCCCAGGACCGCCAGTCCGGAGCCGTTGCCTGCATTGACATCAATGCTGTTGGAGATGGTGAGGCCGCCGGTGCTGGCAAGCAGCGCCGCATTGGAGTCCGCATAGTCGCGAATCCACTGCACGGCGGAGACGTTCAGCTCAAGCACCTTGCTGGCGATGAAGAACGACTGGCCGGCATGGGTGCCGTTGAGCACGCGCACCTGGGTGCCGTAGGCCAGTTCGGCCACGCTGTCCATCTGCGGCACACGCGCGAGGTTCATGGTGCCGTCCGGCTGGAGGTCGCCATTGAAGATGATCTGATAAACACCGTTCCACTGGGGATTCTCCCGCTCGTCCTTAACCAGGATGAGCGTGCCCTGGTCATCCTCGGCATAAGTGCGCCCGTCAATCGTGATGTCCACTTCGACGAAGGCACCCGGCCCCCCCGCGTTGTCAAAGATGCCATTGTGGTCCGCGTCAAAGCGGCCCTTCAGCGCGGCCAGGCTGGCGAAAGTGGAAGCTCGCTCGACGGTGATGATTTGCGGGGTCGCGTCGCCAAGTTCGACAGTTCCCTGGCCGATCGCTCCATTCGCTCCCACAGCAAGAGTGCCGGCGCGCACGATCATCGCCGAGTTCACATCGGGTCCGGGTCCGGGCAAAGAGTCGCCAAAATTGTTCCCTGCGTTGGTTAGCAGCAAAGTGCCCTGAGCTGACAGAGTAATGCCGGCATCTCCCTGAACCAGACCGGAGATGGTGGCGAGCGCGGCAGCCTCCACATCAAAGAAAGCCCGGCCTTGCAGGTTCATCCCGCCCTGCCAGAGGGTGCCGTCTCCGAGCACAATCCGGGAGTAGCCTGTGGAGTCCGCCAGATGCAGGAATTTCACATCTCCCTCGGTGGCGTCGTGATAAGCGATTCCCGGCACGCCGTCGGTGAGGACCAGCCCCGCGCTCATGCCCACATCCCCTTCCGAGGCCACCGTCTGAGGCGTGCCCCAAGGGAAGCTGCCGGTGACGTTAAGAGCGCGCACATACTTGAGGTTTTTGGTCCCGGGCGCGGCATCGTAATAGGCGATGGCCGGCCGGCCCTGAGCCGATGTGCCGTCCGTGATGATTTCCAGACTCGGATACATGCCAACATCGCCGCCACTGTCCACCACACCTGGAGCGCCCCAGGCGGGATCAAACACGAGAGCGTTGATGGCGCGCGTGAGGATGTTGCCCTGGGCGTCGCGCAAGTTGTTGGTGACACCGCCAACATTCGTGGCGCGCACATAACGCAGGGATTTGGCAGTGGCGTCGTAGTAGGCGATGGCCGGGAAGCCGTCCACGACGTTCAAAGAAAGGTGACTGCCCACATCGTTCGCGCTCTCAACCACCACCGGGGCGCTCCAGTCCGAGCCGGCCGGATTGTTGGCCAGCACATACTTGAGATTGCCGTTGGTGACATCGTAATAAGCCACGGCCGGCGTGCCGTTGGCGGCCACACCTGTGATGGTCACGTTGTTCTGCGTGGTGTTCTTGGTGATGAGGTCGCCACCAATGTTCACCATCTTGAGTGATGTCCCCGCGCCAACGTTGGCCGAGCTGTCCAACACCAGCGAGACAGCCCAGGAGGCGCCGTTGGCGTCCAGCGCGCGCGAATAGCGGAGGCGGGCTCCGAGCGTGTCGTAGTAGGCGATGGCTGGCGCCTCAAGGCCGTTGTTGGCCTGCTGGCGGACCACAGCCAGGGAAGTGTAGCAACCGCGGTCCACCGTCTGGCGGTCAAACGCCGCGTCCGCGGAACTGTCCAGTTCAAGCCTGGCCAGGAAGTGGCATGTGGCGCCGCCAATGTTGCTGAACTCGCCGCCCACGAGCAGCTTGCCGCTGGCGACCTGAACGACGGCCCTGACTTCCTCATTGGCATCCGCATTGAAGGCCGAATCCACAGGATCCACCGCAGACTCAGGACTGCCCTCGGCATGAAGCCGGGCGATGCTCCTGCGAGCGTGATCGCCAAAGGTGGTGAAAGCGCCGACCGCCAGCACTTTGCCATCCGCCTGGAGGACCAGGTCGCGAACTTCCGCGTTGGCGATTACGGAGAATGACTGGTCGAGAGTTCCATCGGTGTTCAGCCTTGCCAGACGCTCGCGGCGGCGGCCTGCTCCGTCAATGGTCGTGAAGACCCCGCCAGTGAGGGCCTTGCCATTGGGCAGCATGAGGATGCAGGAAACCGTGTTGTTGTAGTTTGGATTGTAGCCGGCATCAAGAGCACCGGCGGTGGTGACACGGGCGATGCGATTGCGGGTGGTGCCCCCGATCGTGGTGAAGGCTCCGCCGAGGATCAGATTGCCGTCCGTCTGGCGTGCCACGGCGCGCACCTCGCCGTTGGCATTCGGGTTGAAGCCGGTGTCCAGCGTGCCGTTGGTGTTCAGACGCGCGATGCGGTTGCGGCCCGTGCCGCTGGTGCCACCTGTGCCGACAATGCTGGTGAAGGAACCCCAGACCAAGATGCGACCGTCCGGCTCGATCAAAAGCCCGCGGACGACGCCGTTGGCGTTGGGATTGAAGCCTGTGTCGAGCGTTCCGTCGGCGTTAAGCCGAGCGATGCGGTTGCGCGCGGTGTCATTGATTTCGGTGAAACTTCCCACCACGAGAATCTTGTCATCCGATTGAATGACGATGCCAAGCACCTCGCCATTGGCGGTGGAGGTGAAGGTATTGTCAATGCTGCCATCCGTGTTGACACGCGCCAGACGGGTTTTTTCCACGCCGTCCAACTCGGCAAAGGTGCCGCCGATGACCGCTTTGCCGTCGGACTGCACGCCGATGGCATTGACGGGGGCAGAGTCCACGATGACCTGGCCGCCCCAGAACACCCCGCTAATGTCCGTGGACCGGACAAACATGAGCAGCTTGTTGGTGGCGTCATAATAGCTGATGGCGGGATTGCCGTTGACCACGGCGAGTGACGGGAACTGGCCCACATCACCACGGGAGGCGACGGTGACGGGCGGCAGCCAGGAGGCGCCGCGCGGATCAGCCGCGCGCACATACTTCAAGTCGCCGTTGGTGGAATCGTAATAAGCGATGGCGGGATGTCCGTTGACCACGGCGGTGGAGGCATGGGTGCCGACAATATCTCCCGACTCCTCCACAGAACCGCGCTCCAGCCAGTCCGCGCCGCGGCTGTTGACCAGGCCGACCCGGAGATTTTTTTCAATCGTGCCCCCTTCGACCACCAGTTCAAGGGCCGCGTCTTTGCGCGTGTTGGTGGAGTTTACCCCCATTCTGACAGTCGTTCCAGTGCCGGTCCCGACGCCAAACACATTCTCAACATCCGCCGCAATCAGGCGACCAGCGGCGATTTCGATGCCTCCGGAATGCGAGCTGGAGCCGCTCAAACGCAGGGTGCCATCCCCAAACTTGACCAGCCTGCCCAGGCCGGTGAAACCGCCCGCCAGCTCGCCTTCGATCAGCGCAGGGCCGTCATTGACGCGCACCGCCTGGCTGAAGCTGCCCAGGTCCAGCGTGTTGAGCACGATCGTTTTGTGGGTGGCGTCATGCGCGCCGAGAATAAAGGAGGAACCATCCGGCACAAAACCGTTGTTGCCATAGCGCAGCGCCTCAGGCACCGCCTGTCCGCCGATGTTGACCGTGCGGTCCGCCCCGTAAGCGGCAAAGCCGCCGGCACCCTGGAAATCAATCTGGCCGGCGCCAGTGCCGATGTCGCGCGTGAAATCTCCGTGCCCCAGGCCCAGGACGCCGCCTTTGACAACTATCCCGCCCGTGCCGCCTGTGTTGCCGATGCCTCCCGGCACCGCGTTGGCCGAGTCCAGGCGCAGAACGCCGCCGTGAACGAAAGTCCTGCCGGTGAAAGTGTTCGCGCCGGAAAGGATGGTGGTGCCCGTGCCGGACTGCACAAAACTGGTCACGTCCAGAAAAGTGTAGGTTTTGTTGCTTTGAGCGCTGACGGCATTGGCGCTCATGTAAACGAGGTCGAAATTCAGATCCGTGCCGATGACCGTCGTGCCACCGGGGATGCCGGGGCCGGAGATAATCATGCCCGGCTTGAGCCTGACCAGGGCGGTTTTGCCGAGAGGAGAGACGATCAAAATGTTGCTGCCCACACTGGTCGTGCCGGAGTTGACCATGCTGAGAACATTGTCCACCACGTTCGCCCCGATGCTAAAGGATGCCACCGGGTTGTGGTTGTGGATCACCAGGTCTCCGCCATCCACGGCACCCGCCGCGCCGGAGATGCTGCCGCCGCCGACGATGGCCTTTTCACCACCGCGCACATTGGCGGCAGCAAGAATGGCCCCGGAAAGAAGCTGCAGCGTCCTGCCTGCGGGGACGGTAATGGTGCTGTCCACAGGGGTAAAGTAACGCAGGGTGTTCAAAGCGCGGTCAGCCGTGAGCGTGCCGAAGTAGGCGCGGTCGCGGATGAAACTGTAGGTGGCGTTGAAGTTGGAGCTGGTGGCGTTTTTACTGAGCACGACTCGCAGGGGATTGGTCAGCAGGGACACGACCTTGGTGTTCGAGGGGATGCCCGGGCCAAAGACACTCATGTCCGGGATCAGGTTGCCGAACTCGACTTGCAGCAAATCAGTGACGACTAGCACATTGCTTCCGGCCGTGGATTCCACGCCATTGTCCAAAGATATTTCGATGCGCCCGCCCTCGGAAGCGTCAATCGTGGCCGAACCTTCCTGGGTGCCCCAGTTGTCGGCATTCATGAAAAAGGAACCGAGGTCGTAAAGCGAAGCCGCGTCGGCGGATATCACCGCGCCATTGGACAGGGCGACAGTGGCGAAATTGTTGACGCCAGGCTGGGCGATGTTCGTCACGTCCTGATAAACCGCCCAAGGCATCACCCTGGCCCTGTCTGTCTCCGGAATGTTCAGCAGAATGTTCGCCACCGAACCGCCAACCTGAGGTTCCTCGACAAAGAGCACGGTGCCGCCGACATTTCTCAGAACGGAAGTGATCTCCTCAGCCCCCATGAGGCTGATTTGAGTGGTGCGGGAGATGGCGCCGCTGATCAGGCTGTTCGGGTTGAAGCCAGACACACCCACCGCGCGCACCTCGGACGCGCCCGCGTCCACATACATCTGCCCGCCCAAGGTCAACGTCATGTTGCCTTCGCGCGCGCCGCGCAATTCCAGGGAGCCGCCTGCGAGCCTCAACTCGCCAATGCCCGTCTGGCCGAAATTGTTCTGGGCAAATGTGTTGGGGGCCAGATTGGTGTCCAAACCCTGGACAACCAGCTTGCCCTCAAGCAACCGTATCTCCGCAAGGCCGGCGTTGCCGCGCATTTCCAGCGTGCCTGATCCGGATTTGGCAAAAATATCGGCGCCGGAAATGTTGCCTGTGAAGACGGAGGTGGTGCGCTCATGGCCGATATTGATCTCCGCAAGTTCAGACAGTGTGATGTTGCGGTTTGAAGACGAGGTCATCCCCACATACTGAAGCGTGCCTCCGTTGAATGTGAGATTGGCCGCCGCGTTGCTTGATGCGCCTAGGCTGCCGGGCACGCCGCCGTCCGTAAGCTGTTGCGCTCGAAGAGTCCCGGCACCGATGAAAGTACTGCCCGTGTAATTGCTGTCGGCATTCAAGACCAGGGTACCGGCACCCAGTTTCTCCAATCCAACAGAGGGAGTGAAGGTAAGCGGGGACACGATGCCCGTGTACACATGGTTCGCCGTGTCCACGGTGATTCCGTTGGCATTGAGGACGCCAATGGTGATGTCGGACTCGTTGACAATGGTCTGCACGCGGTAATTGGCGGGAATTCCAGGTCCGCTGACGGGCATGCCGATGTAAAGATCATGCGTGGCAAGATTGCCCTGCGCGTCCACCACGCCGGTGATGCGGTTCTGGGCGAACTGGCGGATGGAGCCGCGCATCTGGATGCTGCCGTCAAAGGTGTAAACATTGCGCGTGTTGTCCCCGGTGGTGATGTCGGCGCTGACAATGACCGTGCGGCTGTCAATGATCTGCGCGATAGTCGTGCCACCCGGCATGCCGGTGCCCGTGACCGTCATACCGACATTGAGCTGGCTGGTGTCACTGTTGTCGCTGACCCCGATGAGACCGGTGATGATGCGGTTCTGTGTCGAGGCGGCGACGCTGGGCGCGGCCAGGCGGCCGGTCCTGTTGAACGACTGGCGCTGGGTCAAAGGCACGTTGACGACAAGATCGCCGAGGTCGTTGTACTGGTGGAAGACAAAGTTTTGCAGGGCGCCCTCGTTTCCGGCCATCAGAGTGCCGCCGCCGGAAATGATGGAGTCATTGGCACCGACGGTGGGGGACACCAGCACGGCTCCGGTCTGGAGCAACTGCCCCGATGCGCCGGCCAGCAAATTCAAAGTCGCGGGCAGCCCGGTGGCAAAACGCAGCGTGTAAGTGGAGGCGCCGTCATTGACCGGAATCGGAGCGCCGCCTCCCAGGACATCGGTGTTCAAGTTCAAGCCCCACTCCGTCGAGTAATCGAGAAAACCGTCCACCGGGCCGTCATTGAAACTCGTGGCAGTCGCGGTCGCATTACGCGCCCAGGAATAAGTCTGGCCGCCGTTGTCGTCCACGCCGTGGGCGAGAAGCTCGCCGGGAGCTGCATAATAAACGTTGGTGTCAGAGCTGGCATCAGGCGCGCTGCTGAACACCTTGACGATGCCAAGGGCGTTTGCATTGCCCGCAAGCGCGGCCACGATGGCGTCCGCGGAGTTGTTGGCAGCCGTGGTGGTGATGGTGATTCGCCACGGACTTTCCACTGTTCCCGATCCACCTCTGCCGACCGAGATGGCGCCATTGCTGCCGCCGTTATAAGCGATGCGCACCCGGATGGTGCCATTGCCCTTGGAGCCGGAGAAACCGGTGGGCGAGGTCTCGGCGGGGTTCGGGTTGGGATCCGCCTGGAAAATCAGGGAGGCCGGACCTGGGCGCTTCACCGCGCCGAATGTTTCCACCGTGTGAGTCCCCGTGCCAAAAGTCACGGTTTGCACCGCAGGCCCGAAAGGCGTGACCGAAACACGGAAGCTGCGGGAGGTGGCCTCGGTCACATAATAGGTCGTGTCCGCCGCCAAACCGTCAGGCAATTGGCCGGTGGTGGTAAAGCGCACAGGGACTCCGGCTGCCAGATAGTGGACCGGCTCAACGTCCGGCACTTTCAACATGCCCGTGGTCTCATCCACAGAGAAAGTGCGGCTGACCGTGCCAGGGATCACCAAGAAGGCCTGAACGCGCGCGTCGCGAACAACCGCCCAGCCGCCGAGGATGCCGTTGATGTTTGGCATGTCCACCTTGGCCAAGCCAGGGCCGTCAAAGTAAATCGAAGACCCCGTCTGGCGCGAGATGGTATTGAAACGAACGACACTTGCCCCGCTGTCCCGGAAGACCTGGCTCGCGCCCGCCTGGAGGCTTAATGTGCTGACAATTTCCTCATGAGTGCCCCCCACAAGACGCAGGATGCCGCCGCGTCTGCCACCACCCATGACGAAGGTGGAGTTGTCCGTCAGTTTGCTGTTGTTGTTGGAACTGTAATCCAGCACCAGGGTGCCCGCCTGAAGAGTGTAGCTGGAGCGGGAGTGGTCCATGACATCGGTCCTCACGGCGGGATTGGCCGTCGCCACGGTGGGGTTGATGCGCTCCCCTTTCAGCACGACGGTCCCTTCACCAAGCTGCGTGATCGTGCGGTTGCCCAGGATATTGCCTGTGAGAGTCAAGCTGGCATCCAGACCAATGGTCCAACTGCTGTTGGCCTGGGTGTCCACGTTGCCAGCCCATGCGGCCTGGGCGCGGATCGGCACACCAAGTCCGCCACCATTGAAAATGATGGTCTCGGGGGCCGAATAGTCCACGTTGCCCAGATCAAGCCTGCCGCCCATGACATAGATGCCCTCGGAGGTGTTGCCGGCGACTGTCGCCGTGTAATAGACATGAATACCCGTCGTGGAAAAATTGACCGGCGCGCCGCCCGGCGTGGTTGACACCTGGAAGTTCGGGCCACTGACTCCTGTCGCGGCGTTGACGACAAAGTAGGTGATGTTTTCGGAAATTCCGACTGGCAGCAGAGGCGGGTCAATGGCAGTGGCGCCAAACACCAGGCGCGTGCCAAACATCACGGGCGTGCCATTGGGCAGGTTGCCCGTGAACCTGTCAGTATCGGGATTGGCCGTCGTGGCGGCCACCGAGCTGATATTCGGCACATAGGTGACATTGGCTCCATCAGACAGCAGGTCCACCGCCTGACCACCGAGGGTCGTTGACACTTTAAATGTGCCGGCCACCGTGTTGGCCTCGACCACATAATAACGCTGCCCGCCAGTAATGCCTCCTGGCAGTGTCGTCTGATTGAACTGCGGAAAAGTGAGTTCCGTGCCGTTGAGCAGGTTGCCGGTGAATGTGTCTGCCGCGAAAGAGGCCGTGGTGGCGACGCTGGAGGTTCCGGCCGCGTAGTTGCTCTCAAGCCTGAGCACGCCCTCAAGGACCGAAGTCTGGCCGCTGTAGTCCGCAGCCTTGCCGAGCAGCCACCACCCCGAACCGGTTTTTTGCAAGCCCGTTGGCTCCATCGCGGATTTGTCACCCAGTTGCAGGGCGAGTGTGTTCAAACCTGTGTTCACACCACTGAGTGTCAGCAGGCGGGCGCCGTTGCCCTCAAATCCGATCGTGTCAGACGCCACCAACTCGTCAAAGAGGATGAAGTTCACACCCATGGTGACACTCGCGGCGCGATTAGCGCCATTCGCCACCAGCGTGCCGCCGTTCGGACCTGCTCCAAGAGTAAAAGAACGGTCCGTGCGCTGCTGCACGGTGGGGCTGAAAGAGAGCGCTCCACCATTGAGGATCAAACGCGACGCCGCCCCGTTGCCGCCCGTCCCCAGGGATGAAACCACGCCCGAAAAAGGCATGTTTCGCACATCAATGACGCCGTCATCTATGCGCACGACCCCAGAAAAGCCGCTTTGCGTGCCGGTGAGCGTTAGCCGGCCCGGTCCGCTTTTGGTCAGATTCAGCAAACCGCCGCCACCACCGTTGTCGAGTTGGCCGGCGAAAGTCTGGTTCTGCTCCAGGTCCAGGGTCAATGTCGCTGAGGAGGCGGCCGCATTGACAACACGGGAGAGGGCGTTGCCGCTCAACTGGGTGAAACGGTGGTTGATGCCCTCAAGCTGCACCTGTCCATTGTTGCCCAAGGCGACCTTGATCCCGTTGGTGCCGAGAGCGGCGGGATTCAGCAGCCTCAGGATGCCTGAAGCCATGGTGACACTTGGGAAATCCTGCCCGCCCTTGAAAGTGTTGGCACCGGTGATGTTGAGCGTGCCTCCCAAAACGCGGATTTCCTCGGTGAAATTGTTGTTGCCGGTCAGATTGAAAGTCGAGCCTTCCATCAGCAGTCCGCCGATCGTGTTGTTTCCGTGGATGTTGATCAACCCCTCGAAACTGCCCTCTGTTTTAATGCCTGAAAGGAAGGAATTGGAGCCTCCGGGTGTTCCAATGGTGATGCTGTTGCTCTGGCCATTGTTGGCATTGGCTCGCACAGCCAGCTCCAGGGGCCCCTCGGCATGAAGGGGGTTGGTGATGTTCACATGCACGATGGGCTCGCCGGCGCCTGTGGTGGGGGCGTTGTTAGGATTGGCAAAACCCACTTCGAAACGCCCTCCCGCCGGGCCGATGGAAAAACCCCGGTTTCCATCCGTGAAGTCAAACACATTGTCCGGCGCGGGATTAGGATGAGTGATGTCCGTGCGCCGTCCAAAAATCATGGCCGATCCGCCATCCAGGCGGAAATGATCCGCCCTCGGCGCGGAGGGGATGGCCCCCAGCGCGCCGATGCCGCCCACCATCAAGGTGCCGTTGCTCACCACAGTCGGCCCGGAATAAGTGTTGCCGAGGTTGTTCAAGCGCAGAAAGCCCGGCCCCGCCTTGACCAGGCTCAAACTGCGAGGATCGCCAAAGTCGCGCGCCTGGTTGGTGAAGCCGGGGGAGATGGGCTTGCTGACGACAAATTGCGTGGAACTGTTGAAGGCGGTGATGACCGTTCCATCAGGGATGCCGGCGCCAATAAAGACCATGCCAATCTCCAAGCCAGCCGTGGTCTGGCCCGCGCCGACAATGTTGACCGTTGTGCTCTGATTCGTAACCGTGACATTGCGGGAAATGGTGTAGTCACGAATGGCCGCGTTGAAAGTCAGCGTGCGCGCCGCGGCCGCTTTGCCGGTGGTGCCGACGATGGTGATCAACTCGCGGTCCCCCAGCGCCTCCGTGCCTGCGGTGACGAATCCCAGAGCCTGGGAGTTGATGGTGTGGTCGCCATGATTGGAGAGCAGCCCGCCAGTGACGATGTCCAAACGCTGCTGATTCAAAGTAAGCGCCCGGTTCTGGGCGGCGGCCTCCAGGTCAGGCTGGATGTTCAAGGAGTTGATGGTGCGCCGCGCGGTGAGAGTCTGCGCGACGCTCATCTTGACATTATTGGCAGCGATCCAACCCACATCCTGATTGGAGTTGTTGTAGTCCGCAGCCAAAAGCTGCGTCACGCCGTTGGCGCCATACTTCACCCACTCATTGTTGGAGTATGCCCAGCCACCGATGATGCCATTGACCAGGGCGGGCGCGGCATTGAACATGATCCGGTTTCTCGTGTCCGTGCCAAGGGTGTTGTTTTCAACGGTGGTCACACCGCCGACGAGCTGCTTGGCCTCGAAGTCCACCACACCGCCCGGGTTGCGCTGAAGACCCGCAAAAGTCAGGGTGGAGGTGCGTCCATTCGCCGCCCGGTAGCCTATCACCTGGAGGGAACCGCCGTTCAATACCAGGGTGCCCGCCGTCTCGGAGAAGCTGGCAGCGCTGGCGTCATTGATGAACTCAAAAACCCCGCCGTTGCTGATGATCGGGGTGGAGTCCGGCAGGCGGTTGGTGTTGTTCGAAAGATTGGTGTTGGACAAAATCAAAGCCGAGCCGCTGGCCCCGGCGTGAATGGCCAGGGAACGACCGCTGATGGTGATGTCCGTGGGTGTGCCGGTGATGCGTCCATCCGTGTTGTTGGAGAAACTGAATGTCAGCGCCGTTGCATTCGAAATGGAGGCATTGTTGCTCAAAGTCACCCTGCGGTTGACCGCGTCAATGGCGGTCACCGTGGTTCCGCCCGGCACGCCGCCGCCCGTCACCCTCATGCCCACCACCATGTTCGAACTGTCGGTGATGGTCACGATGTTGGAATTACTCGTGGTGCCCGTGCTCGTTTTGCCGATGGAGAAATCGCTCTCCAAAACCAAATTGGCCTGCTTGATGTGGATGGAGCCGGCGACATTGACGGCTGTGTTTACCCAAGTACCCAACTCCTGGTCGCCCAGACCGAGCACCGCGCCAGAAATGTTCATGGTGCTTCCCGTGTTGTTGAAGCGTCCGGAAAACTCGATGTCTCCGCCGATGGAAATGTTGCCGCGCAGATTGATGTTCCTGTTCAAAGCCACGTCACCGACGCTGATCAAGTCACCTCCGATGCTGATGCCCGCGGCACTGGCGTTGAGATTGAGCGTGCCATTGTTCATGGTGAGCGAGCCGCCGATGTTCTGCGTGCCGAAGATTCCCAGCGTCCCCGCTCCCGTCTTGTTCACCGAGCCCGAACCGCTTACCGAAAGATACTGGTCCGGGTAATCCTTGGTTGGAACCGAGCCGGGTATGGCGGGAAAACTTTTCCGCATGTTGACCGTGCCAGTGACGTCGAAGTTGAGCTGCGAATTGTTCGTGATGTTGCTGCGAAAGTTGGTGGTGTTGAACAGGGTGAGCGAACCTCCGGAAACCAGCGTGTCACCCGTGTAGATGATGTTGCCGCCCGCGAGGGTCAGATTTCCGGTTCCCTGCTTGGTGATGCCCAACCGCGCGCCGCCGCTCACGGCCCCGTTGGAATCCGCCTGCTGGAGGTTGTTGCCGGTGTTGTCGCGGAGAAACCCGTTGACCCTCGAATTCAAACTCCCGGCAATTGTCAAAACCGCCGCAGTTCCGACGGCCTCGCCCTCGCGGTTCTGAATCACGGCGCGGTCACCCACATCCAGAATACGGCCGACCGTCTCATTGCCGCCCATGAGCTTGAAGTAGGCGTTGCGCCCAACTCCGCTGATGGAGTCAAAAATCAGCGAGGCCGAATCGCTGATCTGGTCCAGGTTTGTCCGGCCTTGCAAGAGCTGCAGGACCGCATGACCGTTGGTGCCGCGGGTCGTGTTGCCGATGATGATGTCGCCACCCGTGGCGTTGCCGGTCGTGGCGCCAAGCTCAACCTGGGCGCCCGTGCCTGTGCCGTTTCGATTCCACAGCCAGAGATTGACATTGTTCCCCGTGTTGTTGCCTGTGAGAGCCAGCGTGCCATTGCCCACGGATGTGAGAGTTCCAGGGCCTGAAATCGTGCTGGTGACTGTGACGCGGTTGCTGATGATTCGGGCGACGAGATTGCTGTTCAGGGTGACGGGGGCGTTGATCACATCCGCGCCGCCCTGGAATTTGTTGAGGTAGGCGTTGCCGCCCGAAAAACTGGCATTGTCGAAAACAAAAGAGCCGCCCGTGCCGCTGTTGAAGGTGTAGATTTGCGTGCTTGAAAGATCGCCCAGGATCATCCGCCCATAGGTGCGGTTCCCGTCCAGGGTCAAGACACGGTCGGCGGTGATGTCCGTGTTGAAAGTCACCGTGGAGCCCACTCCTCCGGGCGAGGGCGGCGGGGCGATGGTCACGGTGGGGTTCGCCGTGTAACCGGAACCTCCGGTGTTGACCGTGATGCTGGCCACGGAACCGCTTGCGTTCAAGTTCGCGGTCGCCGTCGCACCACTGCCGGTGCCGGTGATCGTGACCGTGGGAGGCGTGATGTAGCCCGAACCCGCGTTGGTGACCGTGATGCTGACAACCACCTGGGCAGTGCCGCCGGTTCCGCGGGCGGCAGTCGCCGTGGCGGTGCTGCCGATGGTTCTGTAAAACGCCGCCGGATTGGCAAGCGAGCCGTTGGCGTTTGAAAGCCAGGAGCCGTCCCGCCTGAAACTCTGGGCGGCGGCCCCGCCAATGAGAACGGTCCACAGCAAAGATGTCAAAAGGCGCGCTGCCAGGGTTCTCGAAAATGGTTGAATCCTTTTCATAGGGGTCGCGATTGGATGATGACCGGTCCGCCAGACGGGTTGGCGGGGTTGAAAGAGTTCTCAGGGGATGTTCGCCAGAGTCGCCATGTTGGCGATCAACTGGGTGTGAACCTTGACGGGGACGCCCGATGAGGGGCTGTCGAAATTGAAGTCAGGCAGTGGCGCGGCCACCAGACGAATCGTGACCCGGCGCAGATGGTTGCTGGGCTGCAGACTGGCGTTGTTGGTGGGCAGGCGCACATCCGGCTGGGGGATTTCCACGCGCGCCACATAGCTCAGGGCAAAACGGTCCTGACTGCTGGCAATGCTGACGAGCTCAAGTCCTTGATCATCAAAGTAGCGCACCTTCTTGCCATAGGTGTCAAGAATGGACCAGTTTGTGTTCTGAAGCTCCCCGACGATGTGCTCGATGATGCGCGCCTCGGCCATCTCGTTGGCCGTTTTCCGGGACATTTCCAACCCGTGCGGCAGCAACCCCAGGATGGTGACCACCCCCAGGGCCATGATTCCCACCGCCAAAACGACCTCGACGAGGGAAAATCCGGCGGATTTGTGAAACGGCGTTGTCACGGTTTGAAGGGGCGTTTTCATTGGAGCGGGAGCCTGTTGGAGTTGGAATTTCGGACCGATTTTTCGATATTTTGTTCAGATTAACCCGAATGCCCATGTACCGTCAATTTAAATACATGGTAAATACCGACCCAAAATCCTGCTTGGGGCTTTCAGGCCCCAAAAACGATCCGCCGGGCCTTGTTTTGGCCCGGCGGGAAAGTGTGGAGGTTGGATTGACTTGGATTCAGCCGGATTTACTCCGAGCGGATGCCGACACGGTCGAATGTCATGCTCGAAACGGGACCGTTGCCTCCCGCAGGATACCAAACTGCTGAGAGATCGCCAAAAACCGCGTTTACCGGCAGAGGCAGTGCCTCTCCAAGAGCCACCCCGTTCATCCTGGCAGACCAGGAACCCAGGACCAAATCCAGCGTGACTTCGAAATACTGGAGGGAATCCGCAACCAAAATGGGCGCGGCGGCCCGGCTGGAGCCATCCGGCTGAACAAGCTCCACGCTTCCATCCGAGCTGTTGAGCCGGACTTGAAAAAGCGGCGCGCCATCCGCACCGGTGGCCTGCCAGGCAAACACATCGCCCAAGCCATCTCCAATCTTGTCCAAGCCCGCGTGGAATGAGCAGACCACCTTGGAAGCGGACGCAGCGGGCGCCGTTTCACTCCACAAGACGGTTGGCTCCACCGCAGAAGCGACTCCACCAAGCCGGACAAGCTGCTCGCCATCCATGTTTTCTACGAGTTTGAAGGAACCGGAGGAAGACGACTCCGACTTCATTGAAAGGTCTTCGGCTAGTATTGGAGAATCGCCACCGTTATCGGAAGGTGAGGGATCGAATGCGGGACTGTATCGAATATCGAAGACAAAAGGTCCCTCTGAAGGCAGGCCAGTCTGCAAAAATGCGCCAATCGCGAAAAAATGCTGCCGATTGACATTGGCATCCGTGATAGTGAATTGATAAATTTCCTGCGTCGAATAAACGGGAGTATCCCAATAAGTGTCCTGAAAAGCTGTTCCTGCCGCATTCAGCCGACGAAAAATAATAATCGGATCGTAGACCACCGTGGTAGAATCCGCCACAATCGCATATGATCCTGCGATAGGCGGTCTCCAGCTATACCAAGCCAAATTATGGGGATATATGGTATGCGGAACGCCTGTGCCGTCCGACGTGTCAGGAAGGCCAGTGTTGTCACCAAGTATCTTGGTTTCCACGGATTTGGTCAAAATGCGCGGATTGGTCCGGTCATTTTTAAACAAGGTCGTGCGCGTGTAATTCGTCGCCGATGTCGTCGGCACGTTTGACCCGCGGTTGGTGATGCGGATCGGTGATGGCGCCGCCGGCGCCGCATTGGCCACAGTGACCAGGAGAGAAGTGTTGGATTCGACAACGAAGGTGGCGGTCACTGGATTGCCGACCGCAGGCACATGCGCAACCGTCTTTGCGTAATTGAAATGGTTGCCGGTCACCCGGATGAACTCGCCGCCGCGTCCAATGGATGGCGTAAAGCCGGAGATTATTGGGGACGGAATCATATTCACCTTGAGTTCCAGTGGATCACTGGTGTCAGGCTCATTGAGCGAATTGTTCACCACACAGCGATAAAAGGCGTCGTCCGCCAGGGTGACTTTGGCGATCACCAACTGAGCCGCGGTTTTGCCGGGCATGTCAACCCATGTTCCACCCGCTCCGACACGCATCTGCCACTGGTATTTAAGCGGGGGAGTGCCGCCTCCAACAATAGAGATGGTGACACGGTCCTCCTCGACAACGGGCGAGACGGGTGAAGACTGGGTCTCACGCGTAACGGTGGGCGGCATGATGACTTTGACGGCTGCGGTCTTGGATTTGGCATTGACGAGATACTTGGGCACACCAGGACCTGGAATCTTGGCGTTGCGCACAATGCACTGATAACTGCCCTGCAGGCCACTCTGAATGTTCGTGATGGTGAGGCTGGCGGTGTCCGCGCCGGAAATGGTGGCGGAGCCGAGCGGGCCGTTGGCGAGCTTGATTTTGCCAAACCACCATTCGAAAACCATCGGGGTGTCGCCCGTGACACCAACGGTCAACGTGACCGGATTGTTGACCCGCACGGACTGAGCGGCGGGATGAGTGGTGATCTTGGCGGGATCATAGACCACCAGGTTGCAGTCATTCGTCGGGGTTGGCACCCCGCCGCCAAGAGTCGCGGTGAAGGCGTTGGTGATCTCGCAGTAGTAATCCTCACCCGCAGGGAGAGTTTTGGCCAGCTTAGTCAGACTCAGCTTGTTGCTGGTGGCTTTGTCAACAGGCGCAGGCGCTCCCCCGGTCTTTCTGAACCATTGGAAAGAAGGTTTGCCCGTGCCTCCCACAACCACGGATGTGGCGGCGCTGCCTCCGGTGATGCCAACCAGTTCCGACGCCGGCTGGCTGATGATTACGGGAGGCGAGTTGACCTCCACTTTGAAGGTTTTGGAGGTGATGACACTGACTTGGTTTTTCACAATGCAGCGGTACACGCCGCGGTCCTGCCAGCGAATGCTCGTGAATGTGAGATCACGCATGTTGGTGCCGGTCATTGTGGCGGTGTCGGAGATGTTTTTGCCGTCCTTCTGCCATTGGTACATCAGGGTGCCTGTGTTGACCATGCTGGCCTGGACGGTCAGCACGGGAGCAGTGCCGGCATCAAAAGTGGCGCCTTTGGTGAAGTTGTTGACGCCAAGCGCTGCCGTGACCTCAGGCGCGGCAACCTTGTCAATGACCTTGATCTCGACCCAGCCGCTGACATCCGCCGGATGTGTCGCGTTGTTGAGCGCGTTGGAGACGGTGACGCGGTATTTTTTGCCGTCATTGGCCGCCACTCCGGGGATGGAAATGGCCGCCGCATTGCCGCCCTTGGCCACATTGCCCTCGCCTTCGATCTCCCACTGGTAGAGCAGCTTGGGAGTTCCCCCAGCCTTCACGGCCAGTTTCCCGGTGGTTTTCGTGGCAATGAAAAACTGCGCTGGCAGCGGCTCCAGAATGAGCGCGGCAGAGTTGATTTTGACGAGCGCGGTCTTGCTGAAAACGGAGATGCCGGAAAGGTTGGTGACCTTGACCCGGTAGTTGCCCGCATTGGGGAGCTGCAATCCGGGCACATTGACAGCGTCCATCGGGTCGCGCGCGGGAATGACAAAGTTTGCCGTTCCAGCGGACGGGTTGGCCATTGGGTCAATGGGCACATTGTTCAACTGCCACTCATATTGCAGGGTCTGCTCGCTGAGCGGACTGACAGCCACGGAAAGCATCAAACCGTCATCCTGATTTTTGTTCTGCGGCAGGGGATGCGTGGTGATGACCGGCCTCAAATGAACGGTCAAATCGAAGGGATCGCTGATCTCGGGATCCCCCACGCCGCCGCCGAGAATGATCTCGCGCACCTGCACCCGGTAGGAGCCGGTATGCGTGTTTTTCGCGGGCTTGATGACCAGTTTGTTGGTGGTGACACCACTGATGCCGTTGCCGTTGGCAAGGGGCATGCCGTCTTTGAGCCATTGAAAAATGGCGAGGCCACTGTCCGTGGTCACTGAGGCGTTCATCGTGACGGTTGTGCCATCAGCCACCACGGCGCCCGGTGTCGTGGTGATGTGCGGGGCGCCAAAGATCACCGCCGCTTTGGCCTCGGTCGCTAGAAACATGCCCAGTCCGAGGGCGCAAAGGATCGAATAATGGAGGATTTTCATAAACTAGCTGGGGGGTTAAGTCCGATTTTCTCTGACTTTCTGCCTCGTATAAACGGATAGCGCATACAATGACAATACAAAAATTCAGAAGAATCCGGGAAGCGCCGAATTCACACCGCCGGGTCACGGCTCAATGAGCCGTCCAGCAGGCGCATGATGCCGCGCGGGTTGGCGTTTTGCAGCGCCTCAGGCAGGCAGTCGTCCGGGAAACCCTGGTAGCAGACGGGGCGGACAAAGCGGTAAATGCTGCCGGTGCCGATGCTGGTGAAAAAGCTGTGGCTGGCGGCGGGATAGGGTCCGCCGTGATGCATGGAGGGGCAGGGTTCGATGCCTGTGCCGAAGCCGTTGAAAATGATGCGGCCCGCTTTGCGCTCCAGGATGCGGATGAGCGCGGCGTGCTCGCGCAGGTCATCTGGCGTGCCGTGAATGGCGGCGGTGAGCTGGCCTTCCAGTCCGCGCGCGAAGTCGAGGATGGACTCCATGTCATCACTCTCGGCGACGATGGAGCACGGGCCGAAAACCTCGCGCTGAAGTTCCTCGTTGGCCTGCAGCACATCCAGGCGGGTGTGGAAAATGCGGCAGGCGGCCTGGGTGGCGTCGTGGTCGGGCGCAGCGGCGGACTGGCCGGCGAGTTTAATGCCCGAAACGGTGTGCCAGACGGCGGTGCCAGCCTCGTAGGTCTCGCAGATGCCGCGGTGGAGCATGGTCTGAGGGGCGACTTTGGCGGCCAGTTCTCCGGCAGTTTTGACGAACTCTCCCAATTCCGGGCTTTTCACGCCGAGGACCATCGCGGGGTTCGTGCAGAACTGCCCCACGCCCATCGTCACCGAACCGATGTAGGCCTCGGCCATTTTGGCGGCGCGCTCTTTCAGCGCGCCGGGTAGAACAAAGACGGGATTCACCGAGCCCATCTCGGCATAGACCGGGATGGGATGCGGACGCGCGGCGGCCACATCCATCAGCGCGCGTCCGCCGCGCAGGCTGCCGGTGAAGGCCACCGCCTGGGTGAGCGGGTGCCTCACCAGTTCCGTGCCGATCTCATGCCCGCGCCCGTGCAGCATGGAGAAGCAGCCCTGCGGCAGGCCGTTTTTTTGCAGCGCGGTCAAGACAGCGCGGGAAAGCATCTCGCAGGTGCCGGGGTGCGCGGGGTGCGCCTTCACCACCACCGGGCAGCCCGCCGCCAGGGCGCACACCGAGTCGGTGCCCACCACGCCGATGGCGAAGGGGAAATTGCTGGCGCCAAAGACCACCACCGGGCCGATGGGCTGCAACACGCGGCGCACGTCCGGCTTCGGCAGCGGCTGGCGGTCGGGCAGAGCGCGGTCAATCGCAGCCTCGGCCCACGATCCCTCGCGGATGAGCTGGGCGAACATTTTGCACTGGTTCACAGCGCGGCCGCGCTCGCCGGTCAGGCGCGCCATCGGCAGCGCGGTCTCGGCATGGGCGCGCTCCAGCAGGGCGTCTCCGAGGGTCAGGATTTCCTCCGCCAGAGTCTCCAAAAATGCCGCCCGTGTCTCCACAGGAGCGGTGCGCAGCGCGTCGAAGGCGCCATCCGCCGCGCGCAGCGCCTCATCCGCCTCGGCGGCGGTGGCCTCGGAAAAGTGCGGCTCCATGAGCTGGTTGGCCGCCGGATTCACGGCTTGAAAAGGCGAGTGCCGCGTGGTGGTCTCGCGACCCGCGATGAGGTGGTGTCCTGTGAGCATGATGGGAAAAAGAAAAGGGGGAGTGGAAAGCTGCCGCGCGGCTCAGGCCGCCGGGTTCACCAGCGTGCCGATGCCGTCAATGGAGATGCGCATCTCATCGCCGGACTGGAGGGTGAAATCATCCCCCGGCACGATGCCGGTGCCGGTCATGAGGTAGGCGCCTGCGGGGAAAGTGTTGTCGCGGTATAAAAAGCCCGCCAATTCACGCGGAGTGCGCTTGAGCTGGGCCAGCGTCGTCTCCCCCTCGAAGGCGGGCGCGCCGGCGCGCAGGATTTGCAAGCGGATGGCCGTCTCCGGCGGCGGCGGCTCCGGCGCCACCCGCAAGCAGGGGCCGAGGGCGGCGCAGAGCTTGAAGCACTTCGCCTGCGGCAGGTAGAGCGGATTTTCACCCTCGATGTCCCGGCAGGAGAGGTCATTGCCCGCAGTGAAGCCGATGATCTGGCCGTCCGCGTTGATGGCCAGCGTCAACTCCGGCTCAGGCACCATCCATTTCGAGTCTGAGCGCAGGTGCATGGGCTGGCCGGGGCGCGCCACGCGCTGCGGTGTGGCTTTGAAAAAAATCTCCGGCCTCTCCGCCTCGTACACCCGGTCGTAAAAGCTGCCCCCGCCCGCGTCCCGGCTCTCCTCCATGCGCGCCGTGCGGCTGCGGAAATACGTCACCCCCGCCGCCCACACCTCCTGGCTGCCGATGGGCGCCAGGAGGTCCCCCGGCCCCGGCCCTTTCACGGCGGTGAGCTGCGCCGCCGCGCCCGCCAGATGCGCGTGCAAATCCGCGCGGTTGAAGAGCGCGTCCCAGTCCTCCTCATCCAGCCGGTGCCAGGTGCTGGCCGTGTGGAGATAGAAGCCTTGGCGGGTGCGGTAGAGCTGCATGAGGGCGCGAGACTATCGGGTGCGGCGCGGCTGTCAAAACAAGATGCGCGTGTGCGGAAAGAATAGGCCCTGGTGCGGAAAGACATGATGACTTGCCGCCGCGCCCGGCGTTGTCACCGCCGCCCCATTCCATGCCCAGACCATGAAACGACTCCTGCTCGCCTCCCTGCTCCTGGCCCCGGCCCTCCCCGCCGTCCCGCCGAACATCATCCTCATCATGTCAGACGACATGGGCTACTCCGACCTCGGCTGCTACGGCGGCGAGATCGAGACCCCGAACCTCGACGCCCTCGCCGCCGGCGGAGTCCGCTTCACCCAGTTTTACAACACCGCCCGCTGCTGCCCCACCCGCGCCGCCCTGCTCACCGGCCTCTACCCGCACCAGGCCGGCATCGGCCACATGATGGACGACCGCGGCCTCTATGGCTACCGGGGCGAGCTCAGCCGCCGCGCCGTCACCATCGCCGAGGCCCTCCGCCCCGCAGGCTACCGCTCCTACATGGCCGGCAAATGGCACGTCACCCAAAAAGTGAGGCCCGAGGGCGACTCCGACAAAAACAACTGGCCGCTCCAGCGCGGCTTCCACCGCTTTTACGGCACCATCCACGGCGCGGGCAGCTTCTTTGATCCGAACTCCCTCACCCGCGACAACACGCTCATCTCCCCCTTTGCCGACCCTGAATACCAGCCCGCAGAGTTTTACTACACCGACGCCATCAACGACCACGCCGCCCGCTTCGTCACCGAGCACGCCCGCCAGCACCCGGACCAGCCCTTTTTCATGTACATGGCCCACACCGCCGCCCACTGGCCCATGCACGCGAAGGAAAAAGACACCGCCAAATACAAAGGCCGCTATGACGCCGGCTATGACGCCATCCGCGCCGCGCGGGTGGAAAAAATGAAGCGCCTCGGCCTCATTGACCCCCGCTGGCAGACCGCCCCCCAGGCCGGCGGCGCGTGGGCGGACGTGAAGGACCGCGAGTTCGAACTGCGCTGCATGGAGGTCTATGCCGCCATGGTGGACTGCATGGACCAGGGCATCGGCCGCCTCGTCCAGCAGCTCAAAGACAACGGCCAGTATGACAACACCCTCATCCTCTTCCTCCAGGACAACGGCGGCTGCGCCGAAGGCATGGGCCGCAAAGTCGAAGGCGCCGCCCCCCGCCACCGCGCCGCCTCCCCTTCCCTGACCCCGCTCGCGGCGGACTACCTCCAGCCCGACATGATCCCCAGGCAGACCCGCGACGGCCACCCCATGCGCCAGGGCCACGGCGTCCTCCCCGGCGCCGCCGACACCTACCACGGCTACGGCGAGGCCTGGGCCAACGTCAGCAACACCCCCTTCCGCGAATACAAGCACTGGGTCCACGAAGGCGGCATCAGCACCCCGCTCATCGCCCACTGGCCCGCCGGCATCCCCGCCGCCCGCCGCGGCAGCCTGGAGCCGCAGCCCGCCCACCTCATAGACCTCATGGCCACCTGCCTCGACCTCGCCGCCGCCGCCTACCCCGAACAACACGCCGGCAACGCCATCACCCCCATGCAGGGCGTCAGCCTCCGCCCCGCACTCGCCGGCCAGCCCCTCCAGCGCGGCCGCCCCATCTTCTGGGAGCACGAGGGCAACCGCGCCGTGCGGGACGGCGCGTGGAAACTCACCGCCAAAGGCCCGCGCGGCCCCTGGGAACTCTACGACATGGACGCCGACCGCACCGAGCAGCACGACCTCGCCGCCCGCCACCCCGACCGCGTCCGCGCCATGGCCGCGCAATGGGAGACCTGGGCCAGGGACGCCAAAGTCATCCCCTGGATCTGGGGTCCACCCTACGGCGACGCCGCCCCGAAGAAGAAAAAAGCCCAAAAATGACCCGCAAAACGGCTTCCCCCTCATGGAAATAGGGGCACCGCCGGGCGAAAAAGGGTGCCACCAAACAAAATAAGGCCGCCCCCGGGCCAAATGGGGGTGCCCCCGGACCAAATGGGGGCGACCCCGGGCCA
>DDQZ01000082.1:61917-84442 GCA_002343505.1 Verrucomicrobiaceae bacterium UBA2429
CGGGCCAAATGGGGGCGACCCCGGACCAAATGGGGGCGCCCCCGGGCCAAATGGGGACGCCCCCATTTGGCCCGGTGGAGTCGAAAAAGGCGGCAAAGCGGCGGTTTCCCACCCCGCTGGCTCCACGGCAGACCACGGCGGCTTGCCAGAGCCGGCCGTCGCGCTCCCGGCAGCCGGTTTGCAGGGAGGGCTGGCGCCATGCTTTTCCGTTGCGCGCGGCGGCGGGCGTGGCAGTATCGCGGCCCTTTTCCCCATGTCCCTCATTGTCCAGAAATACGGCGGCACCTCCGTCGGCAACCCGGAACGCATCAGGAACTGCGCGCGGCGCATCCTGGAGACCCAGCGCGCGGGCCACAAGGTGGTGGCGGTGGTCTCGGCCATGTCGGGCGTGACCGACAGCCTGATCAAGCTGGCGCGGGAGGTTTCCCCCGGCGGGGAGCCTGCCGAGCGCGAGATGGATGTGCTGCTGGCCACGGGCGAGCAGACGACCATCGCGCTGACGGCGATGGCGATCCAGGACCTGGGCGGCAAGGCGGTCTCCCTCACCGGCGCGCAGGCGGGCATTTCCACCGACCGCGTCCACACCAAGGCGCGCATCCGCAACATCACTCCGGACGCCGTCCACCGGATGCTGGACGAGGGGAACATCGTCATGCTGGCCGGCTTCCAGGGGGCGACGGACAGCGGGGAGATCACCACGCTGGGGCGCGGCGGCAGCGACCTGACGGCCATCGCCATGGCGGGGGCCATCAAGGCGGACCTGTGCCAGATATTCACCGATGTGGACGGCGTGTACACCTGCGACCCGCGCGTGGTGAAGGCGGCGGCGAAGATCCCCGAGATCAGCTATGACGAGATGCTGGAAATGGCCAGCAGCGGCAGCAAGGTGATGCAGAGCCGCAGCGTCGAGTTTGCGAAAAAGTTTGGCGTACGCTTTGAGGTGCGCAGCAGTTTGAACAACAACCCAGGAACCCTCGTGAAAGAAGAAACCCCCGGCATGGAATCCGTCGTGGTGCGCGGCGTCAGCCTCGAGCGCAACCAGGCCAAAGTCACCATTGACGACGTGCCGGACCGGCCCGGCATCTCGGCGGTCATTTTCGGCGCCATCGCCCAGGCGAACGTGGTGGTGGACATGATCGTGCAAAACGTGGCCTTCGATGGCGAGACGGACATCTCCTTCACCATCGCCGCGGCCGACCTGCCAAAGGCGGAGACCGCCCTGCGCGCCATCCTGCCCGCCTTGGGGGAGAAGGTGACGCTGCGCACGGAGAGCGGCATCGCCAAGCTCAGCGTGGTGGGCATCGGCATGAGGAGCCACAGCGGCGTGGCGGCCACCATGTTCCGCGCGCTGGCGGACGCGAACGCGAACATCCTCATGATCTCCACCTCGGAAATCAAGACGGCGGTGATCGTCAGGGAGGAGGAGATCGAGAAAGCGGCGCGCGCGGTCCACACGGCCTTCGGGCTGGACGCGGCGGCCTGAGGGCGCGCGCCGCAGCGCGTGAAAATGCGGCTTTCATCCGGCGGCGGCCCGTGATTGGTTCCGCGATGCAGCCGCCCATCCGAGTCACTATCTGGAACGAGTTTGTCCACGAGCGCCAGAATGCCGCCGTGGCGGAGATCTACCCGCGCGGCATCCATGCGGCGCTGGCGGAGGGGCTCGGAGGAAACACGGACTTCGCCACCCGCACGGCGACCCTGGATGAGCCGGAGCAAGGGCTGCCGCCGGAGGTGCTGGACGCGACGGATGTGCTGCTCTGGTGGGGGCACGCGGCGCACGACGCGGTGCTGGACGAGACGGCGGCGCGCGTGCAGCAGCGGGTGCTGGCGGGCATGGGGCTGATCGTCCTGCACTCGGGGCACTTTTCCAAGGTCTTCAAGCGGCTCATGGGCACGAGCTGCGCGCTGTGCTGGCGCGAGGCCGGCGAGCGGGAGCGCGTGTGGGTGGTGAATCCGGGGCACCCCATCGCGGCGGGGCTGGGCGCGTGCATCGAGATCGGGCAGTCGGAGATGTACGGCGAGCCTTTCGGCATCCCCGCGCCCGACGAGCTGGTGTTTGTGTCCTGGTTCCAGGGTGGCGAGGTCTTCCGCAGCGGGGCCACCTGGACACGCGGCAGCGGCCGCGTCTTTTACTTCAGCCCGGGGCATGAGGTGTATCCCATCTATCATCACCCCGAGGTGCTGCGGGTCATCGCCAACGGCATCCGCTGGGCGCGCCCGCAGGGGGCGGCGGCGGACACGCCGCGCCATGTGCCGGCGGAGCAGGCGCGGGAGCGCGTGGAGCCGCGCGGAGGCAGCGTGGCGCATCCCGGACAGGGCGCTTGAGCACGCGCGGCGTGATTTTTTTTCACCCTCCCTGCACCGGCGGCATGAGGGCGAGTTCGAAGCCCGGATGCAGCGGCGCGTCCGCGCGGATGTACTCGTGGTCGAGGGCGAGGAGCATGGAGCCGCGCCATTCGCGCAGCGCCGGCCAGCGCGGGTAAATGCTTTCCTCCAGCAGGGCATGGACGGTGGCCGGGGCGTCATCCACGGCCAGTTCCTGGCAGCCGGTGATGTCCTGGAGCAGGGAGAAAAAAAGCACGCGCCCTTTCATGAGTCCGGTCAGGGTTTGAGGATGCCGATGCAGGGCAGATTGCGGAAGCGGCCCTGATAGTCCATGCCGTAGCCGACGACAAACTCGTCCTCGATCTCAAACCCGCGGTAGTCCAGCGGGACCTCGGCGGCGCGGGGGCGCTTTTTGGCCAGCAGCACACCGGTGCGCAGGCTGGCGGGCCGCTCCGTGAGCAGCCGCGCGCGCAGGGCGGAAAGGGTCAGGCCGGTGTCGTAGATGTCATCCAGCAGGAGGACGTGCTGCCCTGCGAACTCGACCGCCTCGGGCCACTGCACCCGCACCTCTCCCGTGGAGGCGGTGCCGCCGTGGTAACTGCTGGCGCTGAGGGTGACGAGGCGGATGGGCAGATCGAGCTGGCGGAGGAGGTCGGCCACGAAAAAAAGCGCGCCATCCATGAGGACCACGACGGTGACCACGCTGCCCTGGTAGTCCGCGGCGATGCGCGCGGCCATCTCGCGGACGCGGTCGCGAATGGCATCCGCGCTGAGCAGGACGCGGTCGAGATCACTCAAAAGGCCGGTGGGGGAGGTCATGGCCCATCAAGGCGCAAAGTGCGCGCGGCTGCAACCGGCAGGGCTGGCATTGACCGGGATTTGACCGCGGCGCGCGCGGATCGGCGGGGCTTTTCACTTGAAGCGCACCTCCGGCTTTCCAGTCTGGCCCGCATGGCCGGCCAGCCCGTCATCTCCCTGCTGCTCGTGGACGACCACTTCGTCGTCCGCAGCGGGCTGGCGGCGTCCCTCGAGCTGGAGGACGACATGAAAGTGGCGGGCGAGCTGGGCGAGGCCGGCATGATCGAGCAGGCCTATGAAAAAACGCGGCCCGATGTGGTGGTCATGGACCTGCAACTGCCCGGCATCTCCGGCGTGGAGGCCGCCGGGCGGCTGCTGCGCGCGCATCCCGGCGCGCGGGTTCTCATTTTCTCCACCTTCGCGCGGGATGAGGAAATCCAGGCGGCGCTGAAGGCGGGCGCGCTGGGTTATGTGCAGAAATCGGCCTCGCGCGGGGAGCTGCTCTCGGCGGTGCGCGCGGTGGCCGCGGGGCGGAGGCATCTGCCGGAGGGCATCGAGCAAAGGCTGCGCGGCCTGGCTGCCGGACCCGAGATCACTCCGCGCGAGCTGGACATCCTCCGGCTCGTGGCGCGCGGCAACGCGAACAAGGAGATCGCCGCCACGCTCGGCATCGGCGAGGACACGGTGAAGCAGCACGTCAGCCGCATCCTGCACAAGCTGGATGTCAACGACCGCGCGCAGGCCACGGCGGAGGCCATACGGCGCGGCCTGGTCAGCGTGTGAGGCGGCGCGCGCCCCTCACGCTGGCGCGGCGGCCAGCGCGCCGGTCACCGCCTCCGCCGCGCGCCTGCCGCTGAGCAGCGCGCCATTGATGGAGACATCCTCGCACCAGTCGCCGCAGCGGTAGAGCCCCGGCGCGATGACCGCGGGCAGCGGCGCCCCGCCCTGCCTGAGCTGGCGCGCCTCGGGCTGCGCGTGGCGGATTTGCAAAGTGCGCAGATGCCGCCAGGAGGCCGCGCCCGGCCCGAACCAGCGCATCATTTGCTCGCGCACCACATCCTCCAGATCGGCGCTGGTGGGCGTGCCGAGGATGCTGGCCGAGATGAGATGCCGCCCCGGCGGCGCGTAGTCGGGAGAGACCCTGGAAAGAACGCAGGCGCTGTTGACCGGGCCGATGCCGTCGCCGTCGAGATGAATGACGGGAGCGCCCGGCAGGTCCTGGCCGGTCTCGAAGTACACGCAGGTGGTTCCGCGCGCGGGCAGCGGCTTTTCTGGAAACGCCTCCGGCAGCAGGCGCGCGGCGGCCTCCTCGCTGACCGCCAGCACGATGTGGTCCGCGCGCACCACCTCGCCGCCGGCCAGCACCACCTGCCCCGCGCGCACCGACTCCGCCGCCGCCCCCAGGCGCAGCGAGCCGGGCGGCAGCGCCACGGCGAGCTGGTCGGGGATCGCCTGCATCCCGTGCGCCGGCAGTGCCGCGCCGCCCTGGCCGAACATGGAGTAGAGAAACAAAAACATGCGGGCCGAGGTGCGCAGGTCGCGCTCCAGGAACACGCCGCCGAAAAAAGGCCGGAAAAAGCGGTCAATGAAGTCATCGGAGAAACCAAAGTCCCGCAGATATTTCAGGGTCTGCATTTCCGGCAGCCGCCGCTCCACCTGCCGCGTGCAAAAGACCTCTTTTCTCAGCACCAGCGAGAGCCATTTGTCCTTCCAGGACACAAACGGATCGCGCGCATGGCGGATGGCGTCACGCGGATGGCTGAAGGGGTCCGCCAGCCGGTGCAGCCTGCCTTTGTAATACACCTCCGCGCCCCGGTAGAAAGGCCGCAGTTTCAGCCCGTCATAGTCCAGCACCCGTTTCGCCTCCGGGTAGGCGGGCAGGAACACTTGAAAGCCGCGGTCCAGTGTGAAGCCCTCCACACGCTCGGAGCGCACGCGCCCGCCCACGGCATCCGCCGCCTCGTAAATTTTAAAGCCCAGCCCCGCCCGCGCCAGCAGCCGCGCGCAAGCCAGGCCGGACAAACCCGCCCCGACTATGACAATGCTGGGCTGCTCCCGATTCATGACGCGGCGCCACCATGAATGCCAGTTCCTTGATTGCAAGCGGCTGGCTCGCGCGAGTGAACGCAGCGGGCGGCAAACCGGCGGCGTTTTTCAAAACGCGCGGACGTTTTCATGGCCGGGAATGAGGCGCTGAAAATCTCGCGCGCGGCAAACAATCACTTGCGCGAGCAGGGCCGCCGAATAATCTCGCCCTCCTGTTTGCCCGAAAGGGCGACGTGATTCCTGAGTAGCTCAGCGGTAGAGCGGGTGGCTGTTAACCACTAGGTCGTAGGTTCGAACCCTACCTCAGGAGCCAACCTCCGGCAGAGTAGCTCAGTGGTAGAGCAGAGGACTCATAAGCCTTTGGTCGGGAGTTCAAATCTCCCCTCTGCCACCAGGTTGCGCCCGTCTTCACCTGCACTCATACAGAGTGGCAATGCCGAAGCTCAAAGGCTCGGCCCGCGTCTCCGCAAACCCGCACGAGCGGATCAGCGCCTCCATCTCTGGCCCCGAAGGAAACCGCTCCACCGAGCTGCACAGGTACTCGTATGCCGCGCGCTGCCCGGTGATCCAGCCCGCCACGCGCGGCATCACATGCCTCAGATAAAAGCCGTATCCCTTCCGGACCAGCGGCGCGCGCGGCCGGGAGAAATCCAGGATCAAAAGCATGCCGCCCGGTTTCAAAACACGCCGCATCTCCCCCAGCGCGCCCGGCCAGGAGGCCATGTTGCGCAGGCCAAAAGCCACCGTCACCGCGTCGAAAACCGCGTCCTGAAAGGGCAGCCGCGTGCCGTCCGCGGTGATGAGCTGATGAAAGTTCCGCTCCTGCGCCCGCCTCATCATCGGCTGGGAAAAATCGGCGCCGATGATCAGCGCCCGCGGGCAGCGCCTTTGCATCTCCACGGCCAGATCACCGCTGCCCGTGGCCAGGTCCAGAATCATGCCCGGACCGCGCGCCGCCACTATCGCCGCCGCGCGCCGCCGCCAGAGGATGTCAATGCCCAGGCTCAGCACATGATTGGCCAGGACATAACGTCCGGCGATTCCGGCGAAGGCTTTTCTGACAAATCCTGGGTCTTGCATGGTGCCACCCCGATGATCTGGGATGGTGCGCGCGAGAGGACTCGAACCTCCACGATGTTACTCACTAGAACCTGAATCTAGCGCGTCTACCAATTCCGCCACGCGCGCATTGCCATTGAACGGGCCGCAATACTGGCCGGGCGGCGGCGGAACTCAACCGGAAAAAACGGGATTTTCCCGTGCCTCACACCGTCTCCCCAGGGCAGAACTCCGGCATCAGCCGCGCGCCCTGCGCGGGCAGCGCGCCGCCCTCCACATAACGCCGCACCGCCAGCACCACGCGGCGGGCGAAGCGCCGCGCGTCCAGCGTGTAGCAGGTGACGACCGGGCTCGTGGCGCGCAGCGCGGGATGGTCGTCCCGGCTGATCAGGGCCGCGTCCGCGGGCACCCGCACTCCGCGCCGCATCAGATGCGTCAGCACCGTCAGCGCGTGAACGGCGCGGCAGACCAGAAAGGCGTCGGGCGGCGGTTCGGCGCGCAGCGCCTTGTCCACCAGCGCGCACACATGCTCCCGGCTGCCGTCATGCCGCAGCACCTGCAGCCGCGCGTTTTCCGCCAGCGCCTCGCGCAATCCATGCTCACTCTCATCCTCGCCGCCGTAGTGGTCCTTGTGCCGCACCAGCGCGATCCTTTTCCGCCCATGCCGCAGCAGCAGATGGCCGGCATGGCGGCACACCGCGCGGTGGTCCGCGTCCATCGAGGGCAGGGCCACCTCCGGCAGGCACGACCCCACCACCAGACACGGCAGCCCCCGGCGCAGGAACCAGCGCTGCATCGGCTCGCGCGAGCCGAGCACGATCCACAGGTCCGCGGTCTCCTGGGCCGCCAGCTTCTCCAAAGCCCGCGCCGGCTGGCCGGAAAAGCAGCCCTTCACATGATGAAAAACCAGCGCGCAGCCGGACGCGGCCAGCGCGCGCCGCATCTCGTCCACCAGCAGCGCCGTCTGCGGCGGCAGTTGCTCCAGCGCCAGACTGGAGAGCACGCCCACCCTGCCCTTCCGCCCGGCTTTAAGCGCGCCACCGGCACCCGCGCGGACGAGCCTGTGCCGGCCGTGCGCCGGCGCTTCCAGGCACCCCTCCCGCTCCAGCTCAGCCAGCGCCGCGCGCAGCGTGTTCCGCCCCACTTGCAGCGCCGCGCTCAGCTCGCGCTCGCCCGGCAGGCGCTCCGGCCAGCGTCCCGAACTGATTCCCTCCCTCAGCACGCGCGCCGTCTCCGCCACCAGCGAAGGGCGCATCGGCAGGGATTCGGAGTCGCTCATCCCGCCATGCTGGCAGGGGCGGGCGTGAAAGGCAAACTCTGATCCCGCCCCCTGGTTCCATGCGGAAACCAGTCCGGCAGGCTTGTCCGCTGCGGGCGGAGACAGTTCCCTGCGCGCGTCCATTCGCAGCCCATGAACATTCCCCACCACCCAGGCAGCGCCGCGCTCGTCGCAGGCTATGAGACAGACGGCGTCGTCCGCGTCCCCGGCTTCCTCCAGCCGGATGAAGTGGCGGCCGCGCGCGCCGAGCTGGACCGCTACATCCGCGAGGACCTGCCCTCCCTGCCCCCGGACGCGCGCACGCTCGAAAAGGACGACCACACCGTGCGCAATCTCTGGCGGCTGGAAAAATACAACGAGTTCTTCCGCGCCCTTGGCGGGCGGCGGGACATCCTCGCGCTCATCGCCCCGCTGGTGAACGGCGACCCCGTCCTCTGCGCCGTGGAGACCTTCAACAAACCCGCCCTCATCGGCTCCGGCGTCCCGCCCCACCAGGACAACGCCTACTTCTGCCAGACGCCGCCGGACATGCTCACCGTCTGGATCGCCATTGACGCCGTCACCGAGGCGAACGGCCCCGTCTTTTTCATCAAAGGCTCCCACCTCGAAGGCATGAGGCCCACCCGCCCCAGCGGCGTCCGCGGCAACAGCATCGGCCTCGCCGAAAGCCCCGCCGTGCCGCTGCCGGAGCAATACTGCGGCCTGCTCCAGCCCGGAGACGCCACCATCCACCACTGCCAGACCACTCACCACTCCGCGCCCAACACCACCCCGCATTCCCGCCTCGGGCTCCTGCTGGTCTATCGCGGCTCCCACACCCGCACCGATCCCGCCCTGCAGGCCGCCTACAGCGCCGCCGCCGCCGCCACACCGCCCGCCTGAATCCGCCCCGCACCCCCGCAGCCATGACTCTGAAATCCGCCGCTATGCTTCCGCTGCTCGCCCTGGCCGCCCACGGAGCCGAGACCACATTCTTCGCCTTCGACGACCACAACATCGCCTGGCAGCACAATCTCAAGCTCACCCTGGCCGCCGCCGAAAAGCACCCGGCCAATCCCGTCCTGCGCGCCGGACCGCCCGGCAGCCCCGACCACGGCCACGCCATCCTCTACGGCACCGTCCTCAAGCAGGACGGCATCTTCAAAATGTGGTATCTCGGCATGCACGAGACCGAAAACAAAGCCGGCCAGGCCCCCGGATGGTGGCGGCCCATGTGCTACGCGGAGAGCAGGGACGGCGTCACCTGGACCAAGCCCGCCCTCGGCCTCGTCGAATTCAACGGCGGCACCGCCAACAACATCTGCCTCATCGAGGGCGGCGTGCATTCAATGACCCGCGTCAACGACTTCCTCTCCATCCTCCACGAGCCGGACGACCCCGACCCCGCGCGCCGCTACAAATGCGCCTTCATCGCCCACATGCCCTTCGAGGAAGTCAAAGGCGGCCGCAGCAAAATCGGCCCCGACGAGCGCCGCTGGGGCGCCTTCATCACCGCCACCAGCGCCGACGGCCTGCGCTGGAAGGTCGTCGGCGACCGCCCCGTCAACGCCGGCGGAGAGCGCTTCGAGGTCAGCGGCCTCTACCGCTTTGGCGACTTCTATCACGCCACCGGCCAGCTCATCAGCCCCTGGTCCTGGCGCGCCGACGGCAGCAGCGTCGGGCGCGACATGCTCGCCTACCGCTCCCCGGACTTCACCACCTGGTCCAAGGCCAAAGCCCGCTCCTTCATCCGCCCCGGCCAGGCCGCCAACCCGCCCGTCAAAGGCCAGCAGATGCACATGGGCGCCGGCATTTGGAACCGCGGCAACGTCATCCTCGGCCTCCACGGCATGTGGCAGGACGCCGCCCAGCCCCCGCCCAAAGGCGCGAGCTGGAACCTCGGCGTCCGCATTGACCTCGGCCTGCTCGTCAGCAACGACGGCGTCCATTTCCGCGAACCCGTCCCCGGCCACGCCGTCATCCCGCGCGGCAGGGACGGCGAGTGGGACGACATCGCCATCCTCCAGGGCCACGCCTTCGTCAACGAGGGGGACCGCACCCTGATCTGGTACTCCCACTGGGACACCGGCGGCAGGCTCAAGGACATGCACATCGGCCTGGCCACCCTCCGGCGCGACGGCTTCGGCCACCTCTCGCGCCAAGTCAGCGAGGAAGAAGCCCACTTCATCACCAGCACCTTCGAAGCCTCCGCCATCGCCCTCAACGTGGACGGCATCACCGCCGGCGCCCCGCTCACCCTGCAGCTCCTCGACCACCTCGACCGCCCGCTCGAAGGCATGACCGCGAGCCTCGACCAGAACGGCGTCCGCGTCCCCGTCACCTGGCCGCGACCCCTGCCGGCAGGAAAGAAAACCGCCCTCCGCGTCCACTACCCCGCCAACAGCGCCGCGCGGGTCTATGCCGTGTATGTCACACGCGGCGTCGGATCGTGATGGGAAAGCTCGAAAATTGAAATCGCGGAGTAGTTTTCGAATTTCAAACTTCACCCCTCTTTCAGCGCCAGGCCGCGCACCTGAAACAGCGGCCCCGAGGCCGGCAGTTTGCGCGGGCGCAGGAAGACCTTGTAGATGCCGGGAGCGGGGACGGCCACCGTGCCGAGGATGAAGCCCTTGAACTCCGCGCCAGTGGCGACCACCGCCGCCGGCAGCACCTGCCCGGCCAGCAGCACCTCATAAGTGCCGGTCTCCGGCCCCGCGTGCGCCTGGTGGATGAGAATCTCGTAGTCACCGGCGGCGGGGATTTCGACGAGCCATGAGGCCCAGTCCGCCGTGTCGCCCCAGTCCACCAGCGCGCCGTCGCGGTGGATGAGCCTGCCGCCCAGGCGGTAGGCCGCCTCCGCCGCCGGCAGCATCGTGGGCGCGGAGCCGGGCGCGATCTTGATCACCGTCTCCAGCTTGTCCCGGAACGCCTTCGCGAGCTGGCGCGCGTCCTGGCGCAAAGGCGCGTCCGCCATGGCGGCGAAGCGCTCGAAAAACGCGGCGGTCCCCGGCGCGATGACACGGCTCATCAGACTGAGCACATAACGGCGCTCGGCATTGTCGCGCGCGTGGCCGTAGAGGCTCTGCGCATGCTCGTGCAGCGCCTGCTGGGAAAGCGGGCCGGGGCGCTCCACCAGCTCGATCGCCGCCAGCAGCAGGTAGGCGCGGCAGGTTTCCTCAGGCTCGTCAGGGAAACGCGCGGCGATGGCCGGCAGCGGATCATGCGCGGGGAAGGAGGCCAGTTGCGTGATGGCGGCGCGGCGGATTTTCTCCGCCGGGTCAGCGATGGCCTCGGTGATGACCTCCAGCGTGCCCGCGCCGCCGATGCGGATGATGGCGTTGAAAAAAAGCGCGCGCTGCGGCGACTCCGGCGGCGCGGCGCGGTAGGCCCGCACCACCTGCGCCATGGCCGCGTCCCGCTCGTCCGCGCCGCCCACCGCCGCGGCCAGGAATTTTTCCACCAGCGGATGCTCGCGTGTCGTCACCTTGGGCACCAGGCGCAGCACGGCGGGCAGCCTCTCCGGCGGCGTGATGCCGCCCAGCGCCATCCACGCCGCCTCCCGCGCGGGAGCGCGCGCGTCCTCCAGGAAAGGCAGCAGATCCTCGAAAGCCGCCCCATCCCGCCTGCGCCCGATCACCTCGATCAGCGCCACGCAGGCCGGGAATCCGCTGATCCTGCGCAAATGCGCGCGCAGCATCTCATTGATGTAATCCCCGCCCTGCAAACGCGCGAGCACGGCGGCTGCGGACTCCTGCGTGGACGGATCACCCAGAAACTCCAGCAGCAGGCGCACATCCAGGTCCGACCCGGCCGGGTTCTCCTGCGCCGCCAGTTCGCCAAACCGCGCCGCCTTTTCCTCCCTGCCGCTGTGCTTGAACCAGCTCACCAGCGCCAGTTGCGCCAGCAGGATGACGACGAAAGCGGCGATGATGAACCTCAGCAGGGACATCCGCCCGCGCGGCGCGCGCCGGGGCTGCGCGGCGGACGGCGCGGCGGCTCTGGCGCGCGCGGGCGGCGCGCGCCCCGCCTCCACCACCGGCTCCGCCACAACCTCCGGCACCGCCACAACCTCCGGCACCGCCACAACCTCCGGCTCCGCCGCCATCAGCACCGGAGCGGCAGCCTCCTCGGTCAGCACGGGCGCGGCCTCCGCCTCCTCATCTTCCAGCACCGGCAGCACGGGCTCGGCCACCACCCCCGCATCCAGCGCGCGCTCCTCCAGCGGGATGCTTTGGAACGCGCGCAGCGCCGCCTCCGCGCTGGCCGGGCGCTCGTCAGGATTCACACTCAGCAGGCCCTCCACCCAGGCGCACAGCTCCGGGGAAAGGTCCGGGCGCAGTTCCTGCAGCGGCGTCATGGCGTGCCGCAGATGCGCGGTGATGACCTGCGGCTTGGTCTCCCCCTGGAAAGGCAGCCCGCCCGTCAGCGCCTGGTAATAGACCACGCCCAGCGCATACAGGTCCGTGCGCGCGTCCACCTCCCCGCCGCTGAACTGCTCCGGCGCCATCCCATGCACCGAGCCCGCCGCCTCCGCACCCGCCGGACCCGGCTCCCGGCTCAGGCCGAAGTCCACCAGCACCGCCTGCGGCGCCGCGCCCCTCACCCACGGCAGCATGATGTTTTCCGCCTTGAGGTCCAGATGCAGCAGCCCCGCCTCATGCGCCGCGCCGATGCCCTCCAGCGTCCGCTCCACCAGCGCGCGGAAGTCCGCCAGCCCCAGCCGCCCCTTGCCCAGGCGCGCCTCCAGCGTCTCGCCCTGGATGAGTTCCAGCACCAGGAAAGGCCCCTCCGCGTCCTCGCCATAGTCCAGCACCCGCGCGATCCCCGGATGCCGCAGCGCGTACAGGCGGCGCGACTCGCGCTCGATCTCCTCCCGCGCCCCCGCCTCCGCGCGCGGCCTTTTCAGCGCCACATCACAATTGCGCGACTTGTCCCAGGCCCGGTAAAGCGTGCCCCGCCCCCCGGAGGCGAGAGTGGAGAGAATTTGAAAACGGCCTTTCATGCCCCCATCAACCCCAAACATCCCCGCCCGCGCAAGCCCTTTCCACCCTCCACCCGCCGCCCGGTCTGAAAACTGCCAGCCTCAAACTCCATTTCAGGCCTCCGGCGCATTCCATCGAAGCGGTGCCGGCATTGGGTTTGGCATTCATGGTTTGTTCTCGAAACCTGCGTCAATCGCCGCAAAAACGAGTCCGCTGGCTGCAAAGGCCAGTGCCTTATCTGCGGATGCAGATGCGTTTGCCACGGACGCGCATGGGTATGCCGGGGAAGCTCCAGCTTTTGGCGTGGGAGCTGTGGCTTTTCCGCAGAAGCTTCAGCTTTTTTTGCGGAAACACGCGCACCGGTGGCAGCGGTGTGGTCTCCAGCCCGGACCCCCACGGGGTGCTCGCGTGACGCATGAGGGTTGCCAGCCAGTTCATGGCTCACTCTCCGGCAAACCGGCGCGCCCGACTGCCAGGGTGGCGTTTTCCGTGCCGGAGCGCATGGCGCCGGGCCAGCCGGCCTGGCTCTCCTTCGTGCGCGGGGAAAGATGCCCGCGGCGCATCACCTCACGGCATTGATCCTCCAGCCTCACGGTCATATCCAACCGCTGGTTTGCCCCGCCCGCGCGTCGTTTCCAGCGGCGGCGTTGACAATTTCCGCCCCGCGCGCCAAAAAACACAGCCATGCAGCCCAATCTCCGTTGGTACTCGACAAATCCGTCGCCCATAGCGCTCTTGACGCACTCCACACCTTTGTTCGCCATTTGAATTGTTATTCATCAATCGGCGGTGAAGGGGCCATCCCAAAGCCCCCAGCCGCCGCCTTCGGCGATTTTGCTGATGATTTGGTAACGGCCCTGCATGGTTGGATGATCCGGAGAATGAGGCATCCCCTCCGCGTCTGTCACGCGCGAAGTGGACGCGGCGGGAGAAAAACGAAAATCACATTTGCCCTTCCCGCGCACCGTGGCGTCTTGTCCCATGCACATTGACTGGCTGCGGCTCTTTCCCGACGCGGATTTCCGCCTGCCCATGGGCCTGCATCCGGGCGATGCGGCGCGCTTCTGGGCGGATTGGGATCCGCAGGGCGGCCTCGTCCGCGAACGCCGGCGCTGGCTGCGGCAGGACCCGGCGGCGTACCGCGTGGCGCCTGCCGATGCCGGGGCCGCCGCCGAGGCGCTGGACTGGATGCAGGCCTTCTCCGCCCAGCCGGAGCCGGACTGGGTGCTGCTCTCATCCGGGCAGGGCGGCGAGCCCGCCGTCCTGGGGGGCGAGGTGGTCTTTCCCTCCTCCTGGTCCCTGCCGGAAAAGGCCGGCCTGCCCTTGAGCGCCGTGCATGGCCCCGTGCCGGGCCTGCAGGCCGCGATCGGGGCGGGCATCGGCACCTTCCTGGCCAGGCTGGCCGCCGGCGCCTGCTGGCAGCGGGAAAACTGGGGCCTCAGCGCCGATGCCGAGCTGAACCACCATCCCGCGCTGAACCGCCCCCGGCTTCAGGCCGGCGCCGGGCTGGAGCAGACCTGGCTGCGTCTGGAGCACCAGTTTCTCACCCGCCTGCCGCGCACCGGCGCCCTGCTCTTCGGCATCCGGGTCACCCTGCACCGTCTCGACCAGGTGGCCGCCCAGCCTGGAGTGGCGCCGCGTCTGGCCCGCGCCCTGCGCACCCTACCCGCCCCCATGGCGGAATACAAAGGCCTCTCCGCCACCCGCCCCTCCCTGCTTCAGGCCCTGGAGCGCTTCCCTGGCTGAATCAGGCAGACCGGCATCAATCCCTCCTTGACCCCGACTTTCCAAATGGGCACACTGCCCCATGAAGAACGTTCTTGGACAAAGCGCGTCCAGCACGGAGGCCTTTTGCCGCAAAAAGCCTCTGGGCGGCTTCACCGTTCGGCCACACGGCGGCATGTTATACTGTTCGCCCAACTAACAGAGCCGCCTACCATGCCTCATGATTCGTTGAACTGCCCAACATGCAAAGTCGGACGTCGAGATTCGATGAGTGATGGTGAGTTCGCTGATTTCTTGAGTGCTTGTCGTGGTGAGTTGCACCTGAAGCAGACAGGGATCGCAGAGTGTCTCGCGCGGAGACCCTATGCATACGACATCGATCAGGGCCTTCTGACTTTGGGTAGTGACGCACATTCTATTGTGGTGATTGGGACGTATTGCGTTTCCCGTCGCACCTGGCTCTGGGGTTGGGCGAACGATTCTTACTCAGATGCAGCCCGCGAACGTTCTGCGTCCCTGAAGGGACTCCGAGATTTGACGGGGTTTCAGGTGTTTGCTGATGATGGCCTCATGGCGACACCCAGTGATGCGATCGATTTGGTGGCCATAGCTGTTCACTATTTGGCAGCAGACGGCTATTGGCAGGAGGATTTGACAGATTTAAAGGTTTTCTTGGCCATCCATTTACAACGGCAAGCATGACACGAACCATCACCGAACCAACCAAGGCGAACAAAACGGATGCAGGTCTGATCCGAGTCGTTCCTGAATCCGCCCCTGCCTGCCATAGGCACGCGCTAAGCATCAGTCCCTTCAGCAGGCCCTTTTGCTGAAATGCGCCTCGTCCCAGCCGCACCCCAGCGGCGGCGGGCGGCGTCACCACGCGGGGGGCGTGGTGATGCGTTGACGGGGGCGGCGGGGGCTTTTCAGGCTCCGACCACCTTCGTCACGGTGGGCGAGGGCGCGGCCTCGCCGCCGGGGTTGGCGGCGATGACGCAGGCGGCGACGGTGCTGCCGGGCGTGAGGCCGGTGTGAGGGTGTGGTCCAGGTCGCTGTCCCGCTTCAAGAAGCGGAAAACTTTCTGACAGGCTCCAGGGGCAGAAGCCCGGCATCTCGTATCAAGTTGCATCAAGCTGCTGCATCAAGCTGCCGGGCATCTGTGACTGTGCCCTCCCCGCGTAGGCGCAGCCGCCAGACTGCGGCGTTTCGGGCTTGAACATGAGCGCGCTTTCCACGGAACCTGATGACGAGTCGCAGCACATGAGCGCGGAGCCTGGGGTTGGCCGCCAAATACTGGTGATCTCGCGTTCAATGTCACTGACTTCATGCTCAAAGTCAGTGACTTCACGCTTAAAGTCGCTGACTTCACGGTCAAAGTCAGTGACTTCACGCTTAAAGTCAGTGACTTCACGGTCAAAGTCAGTGACTTCACGCTTAAAGTCAGTGACTTCACGCTCAAAGTCAGTGACTTCACGCTTAAAGTCACTGACTTTACGGTCAAAGTCAGTGACTTTACGGTCAAAGTCAGTGACTTTACGGTCAAAGTCAGTGACTTTTGGCCTTCCGCAGTGATCTCTTCCAAGCCTTTTCTTGGTCAGCCTCCAAGGGAGGCCAGTCTCAATCCGCTGATAATGAGTGAATGGCGTTAATTCATTATCTTTAGCCTAAGAAAGAATGCTGGTGCTTTTAGGGGAATGCCGAAAACTCTGGGCATGGGGCGCTGGCAGCCTGCCTGCGCGGACAGGCGTCCCGCCTGTGAGGGGGGTGCGCCCCCCTGGACAGGCCATGCGCTGGCGCGGGAGCGAGTTCCCAAGGCGGGGGCGAACTGACGTTTGCCTCCACGGGACACGCGGCGGCGGACGTAGAGGAAGACGTGAGTCTTCCCGGTTTGGAGGCGCGGGGAGAGGCTCACCTGGCTTTTTTCTTTTTTCCAGCGCCGGGGGGCGGCTGGAGGTGGAGGGTCTTTTGCGCCAGGGTGGTGAACTCGTCGGTCCTGGCCTGCCAGGCGGCTTCCAGCTCGCGGACTTTTTCGGGCATGCGGGCGGCGAGGTCGTGCTGCTCGGCGCGGTCGGCGGCGAGGTCGTAGAGTTCCCAGGGCTGGTCTTTGGCGGCGACGAGCTTCCAGTCGCCGGCGCGGAGGGCGCGGTTGCCCTCGTGGAGCCACCAGAGGGAGTCGCGCTGGAGGGGGGTGTCTTTGGCGAAGACGGGCAGGAGGCTTCTGCCGGGGGCCGGGGGGATGGGCTGGCCCTGCCACTGTGCGGGTTTTTGGACTCCGGCGATCTCCAGGAGGGTGGGGACGATGTCTATGACGTGGCCGGGGGTGGAGCGCAGCGCGCCTTTGTCGCGGATGCCGCGCGGCCAGTGGGCGATGAGGGGGGTGGAGATGCCGCCCTCATGGACCCAGGTCTTGTGGCGGCGGAAGGGGGTGTTGCAGGCGCTGGAGAAGCCGGGGCCGAGGCAGAGGTAGGTGGCGGAGCTGCCGGGGTCGGCGCGGGGGTCGTGCCCGCCGTGGCGGACCATGATCTCGGCGCTGGCGCCGTTGTCGGAGGCGAAGAGGATGAGGGTGTCGTCCCAGGCGCCCATGGCTTTGATCTGCTCCAAAATGCGGCCGATCTCGCGGTCCATGCGGTCCACCATGGCGGCGTGGATGGCCATTTTCGCGGCCTGGAAACGGCGCTGCTCGCCGGTGAGGCTGTCCCAGGGGAGGGGGCGGTTGACCTCGCCGGGGCCGAGTTTTTCGAGGGCGTCGGGGAAGTGGTAGGGGGGGCCGACTTCCGGCTCCAGGGCGGAGAGGGGGGTGTTGTGGAGGCCCGTTTCGATCTGGCGGGCATGGCGGGCGGCGCGCATTTTCTCCCAGCCCTGGAGGTAGGTGTCGCGGTAGCGGGCGATGTCCCCGGGCAGGGCGTGGAGGGGGAAGTGGGGGGCGATGAAGGCGATGTAGTGGAAAAAGGGGCTGCCCGCGTGGCTGGCGGCGTGGTCTTTGAGGCACTCGATGGCGTGGTCGGCGTTGATGAGGGTGGAGTAGGCTTCCGGGCCGGTGCGCACGGGGGTCATGGGCTTGTCGTCGAGGAAGTTGCCGGCGGTGCTGAAGAAGTCGCCCTGGTTGCGTATGTCGAGGGAACGGTGGAAGCCGCCTTCGAGGACGGGGCCGTCAATGTGCCACTTGCCGCTGTGGTAGCAGCGGTAGCCGGCGGGGCGGAGGTAGTCCGGCAGCAGGCGCGCCCAGGGCTGGCGGGTGCCGCGCCCGCCGCCGCCGATGCCGGGGAGCTCGTCGCGGTGGATCTGCTGGGCGTAGTAGCCGGTGAGCAGGGCGGAGCGGGTGGGCCAGCAGCGGGCGGTGTTGTAAAACTGGGTGAAGCGCAGCCCGTCCCGCCCCAGGGCGTCGAGGTTCGGCGTGGCGATCTCGCCGCCGTAACAGCCGGCGTCTGACCAGCCCATGTCATCGGCCAGGATGACGACGAAGTTGGTCCTGCCAAACACGGGCAGGGCGAGGGCGGCGAGCAGCAGCAGGAGGAGGCGTTTCATGGAGGGCGTGGGAACGCGGGCGCCGCGCGGCTCTTGCGCGGGGGATGGCGCCGCCGTTCCCCGCGCATTGCCCGTTGCCAGCGCGCGAGTACCCGGCTTTAGGAGCGGCATGTTTTTTGACACGCACACGCACCTGGGCAGCCGGCAGTTTGACGCGGACCTGCCGGTGGTGCTGGCGCGCGCGGCGGCCGCCGGTGTGACGCGGATGCTGGCCCCGGCGGTGGACCTGGAGAACACGCGCAAGCTGCTGGCGCTCTCAGCGGACCTGCCGCGGGTGCGCGTGGCGGCGGGCATCCATCCCTGTGATGTGGACAGTGTCAGCGGCGAGGCATGGCTGGACGAATTGCGCGCGCTGGCGCATCATGAAAAGGCGGCCGCCATCGGCGAGATCGGGCTGGATTACTTCCACGCGCCGCCGGAGGGCTGGACGGTGGATGTCTGGCGCGCGCATCAGGCGCGCTGCCTGCGGATGCAGCTCGAGCTGGCGGTGGAGCTCGGTCTCAACGTGGTGCTGCACAACCGCGAGAGCTGGGATGATCTGGTGGCGCAGATCACACCTTTTCATGGCAGGCTGCGCGCCGTGTTTCACTGCTTCACCGGCACCCTGGAGCAGGCGCGGCCTTTGCTGGAGGCGGGGCACCTGATTTCCTTCACGGGCATCGTGACCTTTAAAAATCCCGGTCCCGCGGGGGAAACCGCGCGCACGGTGGCCGATGGCGGCTACATGCTGGAGACGGACGCGCCTTACCTGGCGCCGGTGCCGTATCGCGGCAAACGCTGCGAGCCCGCTTATGTCGCGGACACGGCGCGCGCGGTGGCGGCGCTGCGCGGCCAGAGCGTGGAGGAGGTGGCGCGCGTGACGACGGAGACGGCGCTGGCCTTTTTCCGGGGCTTCGAATGACGCGGCCAGGCGGATCTGCGCCCGGTCATAACTCAGGAAGAATGATGGACGCGCGGGCCGCGTCCGGTGATGTTGCGGGGAATGCTGATTCTCCACATTTTTTTCATGCGCGTCCGGCCAGGGCAGGGCTGTGAAGCGCCTCGGCCCCAGCCAGGCGGGGAGGCCTCCAGATGAGCCTGGCGCGCCGGCTTCTGCTGCATGTGGCCCTGGGCGCCGCGCTGGTCATCGCCGGAGTGGCGGCTGTCACCTACTGGCTGGTGTACCGCGAGGCGGAACGGCTGGTGGTGGAGCGGCTGGACACTTATGTGGTGGAGCGCACACGGCGGGAGGAGGCCGCGTTCAAGCTGGTGTGTCAAAACCTGGAGACGGCGCGCGGCCTTTTCCTCCGGCAGATTGAGCGTCCGGAGCCGGCTGAAATCCAGGAGCGCTGGGACCGCGTGGTGCGGCGTGACGCGGACGGCGGCTGGCGCACGCTGCGGGAGCGCGGCGATCCTTCTCTCTGGGCGCACCGGGAGATGCGGATCACCCCGAGGGTCCAGCACCGGCTGCTCGCGGCGCTGGACCTGTGCGCCGAGCTGATGCCTTTCTGGGTGGAGGAGTTCCCCTCGCTTTATTTCAGTTTCCCGGGCTCGGCCTGCCTGGGCTACAACCTCCAGCAGTTGACCTGGGTCTGGGACACGCCGGCGGATTATCCGCTGGAGGAGCAGGAATGGTACGCGGCCGCAGCGCCTGAGCAAAATCCGGGACGCGGTTTTGTCTGGACCGGAGTGTATATGGATCCGATCTCGCGCCTGCCGTACGCCACCGTGATGCTGCCCGTGCATGACGCGGCGGGGGGCTTCGTCTGCGTGCTCGCGCATGACATGCATCTGGACCGCCTCATCAACGAGATCACGCGCAGCGACTATCCCGGCGCGCGGCACATGATTTTCAGATCCGACGGGCGTCTCATCGCCCACGCGCAGTTGCACGAGGCCATCCTCGCCACCGATGGCAGCCTCACGGTCCAGGATACGGGCGATGCCTCGCTGGTGAGCCTGCATGCCCGGGTCACAGCGGCGGCGGGCGATGGACTGACGGGGTTCGAACCTGTGTCGAAGAGCTATTTCTCCGCCTCCAAGCTCGACCTGCCGGGCGCGGACTGGCACTTCGTGACGCTGATGCCCCGGAAGGAGGTGGCGCTGCGCGTGCTGCAATCCGCGCAATGGGTCATCTGGTCCGGGGCGGTGCTGCTGGCGCTGCTGCTGGCGTTTTTGGCCGGAGTGCTGCGCAATCAGGTGAGCAAGCCGCTGGCCGAGCTGACCCGGGCGACCGAGCGCATGGCCTCCGGCGATGACAGGAACGGGGCGGGCATAGGCAGCCGCGCCGATGAGCTCGGCGCCTTCGCCGCAGCCTTTCGCTCAATGGTCGGGCGAGTGTCCGCGCGCGAGGGCGAGCTGCGCCAGCTCAACGCCAGCCTGGAGCAGCGCGTGGCCGGAAGGACGGCGGAGCTGGAGCGCGCCTTGGAGCGCGAAAAGGAGCTGGGGGAGATGAAGACGCGCTTTGTCTCGCTCGTCTCCCACGAGTTCCGCACGCCGCTGGGCGTGATCATGTCCGCCGCCGATGTGCTGAAGCGCTACTTCGAGCGGCTGCCTCTGGAAAAACGCGCGCGGCATCTGGACATGATCCTCCACTCCACACGGAACCTGGCGCACCTCATCGAGGAGGTGCTGCTCCTGGGCCGCGTGGAGGAGGGGCGCATGTCCTTCTCTCCGGGACCCGTGGATTTGGAAAAATTCTGCCGTTCCCTGATGGATGAGCTGCTCTCCGCCACCGGCGGCGTCTGCCCCATCCGCTGCGAGATCACCCCGCCGCTGGAAGGCGCGGTCAGCGACGAGGCCGTGCTGCGCCACATCATCACGAACCTGCTCTCCAATGCCTGCAAATACTCCGACCCGGGCAGCCCGGTGGACTTCCGCGTGAGCCGCGATGGCGTGGATGCGCGCATCATTATTCAGGACTGCGGCATCGGCATCCCGGAGGCGGACCAGCGGACGCTTTTCACCAGCTTTGCGCGTGGCAGCAATGTCGGACAGCGGCCGGGCACCGGTCTCGGCCTCGTGGTGGTGAAACGCTGTGTGGACATGCACGGCGGCCGCATCCTCCTGGAGAGCGTCTCCGGACAGGGCACCACGGTCATCGTGACGCTGCCGGTCTTCCGCCAGGAAAGCCATTCACAGAATCCCGCCTCCCCGCCGTCATGAAAACCATCCTCATCATCGAAGACCAGCCCGACATGCGGGGAAACATCGCCACCATTCTCGAAATGGAAGGCTACGCCGTGCTGGAGGCGGCGGACGGGCGGACCGGGCTGGAGGCAGCCCTGGAGGAAAAGCCCGACCTGATTTTGTGCGATGTGATGATGCCCGGAATGGACGGGCATCAAGTGCTCGACGAGCTGCGCCGGCAGCCCTCCATCGCCGGCACCCCGTTCATCTTCCTCACCGCCCGCGGTGAAAAGCACGACCTGCGCCAGGGCATGAACCTCGGCGCTGACGACTACCTCACCAAGCCCGCCAGCGCCTCCGACCTGCTCAATGCCATCAGCGCCCGTCTGGAGCGCGAGCAGAAGCGCCGCGCCAGCTTTGATCCCGACTTCAGCTCCCCGAAGCCGCTCGAATCCCTCGGCCTCACACAGCGCGAGGCCGAGGTGCTGTTGTGGGTGGCGCAGGGAAAGTCGAACCTGGAAATCGCCAATATCCTCGGCGCGGCGGAAAACACCATCAAAGTGCATTTGCGCCATCTTTTTGAGAAACTCGGCGCCGACAACCGCCACGCGCTCACCTTCATCGCCCTGGAAAAGCTCGCCGTCTGAGCCGCGCATGTAACTCCATAGGGCTATTGGGTGGCGTGGCGAAGATGCGCAGGATGGCAGCGCGACACGCACCCATCCATGAAAACACATTCCCATTGCCGGACGAAGCATCCGCTTCATCTCGCCGGCCTCGCCGCCGTGCTTCTCACCCTCCCCGCGCCCGCTCATGCCCAGGCGGAAGGCACCGTCCGCGTCTGGACGGAGTCCGCCCCGACTCCCGCCGGCCCGTGGTCGAACATGAACCCGTATGACACGCCGCTCGACAGCGCCGGCGCCATGCTCGTGCCCACGCTGGGCGGCAGACGCTTCTTCCGCACCCAGCTTGCCAATGTGGCAAACGATGTGCGCGCCGAAGTGGAGGTCGGCACCCTGCCCGCGGAGATCACCGCCCTGGCAGGGGAAGTCCTGGAGATCAACCGCGCCCGCTCCGCCGACCCGGAGTCATGGCCGGAGGACGCCATGCTTTCCCCCGTGGCCATCCCCGTCTTTGACGGCGCGCAGACGCAGCGGCACACCGCCGCTTTCATCGAGTTCAAGGTCACGCGCCCGCGCGTCATCACCCCGGCCCCGGCGCCATTGGTCCTGTTCCAGGCGGATGACGCGCCGCCGGAGGACTTGGGCTTCATTCTGGTCTCCCTCTCCGAGGACGAGGTCCCCGTGCCGCAGTTCGCCACCCAAGGTCCAACGCCCTCTGAAAGTCTCGCCGCGTTCGCCCGCACGCCGAACTTCCGCATGGTGCGCTTTGGCGGTGATTTCTGGGCCGCCGAGGATGCCGCAGGCGCGCTGCTCGCCAACCTGGGCGCGCACCCCTGGAGGCCCGACCCCGCGATGGCCGCGCGCGCGAGTGGCGACATGATTTGGGAGGGCGATGACGACCTGGGCCACCAGGCCGATCCGCCGGACCCCGAATACGCGCACAACGGCGACTATGAGAGCTATGCGGCATTCAAAACCGATTTTCAGACCAACCCGGTGTTCATCAAGCTGCGCGAGCGCCGCGCCCTGCGCGCCCGCGGCCAGTGGCAGACCGCGCGCGGCGAGGCGCCGCCCGT
>DDQZ01000082.1:84508-86512 GCA_002343505.1 Verrucomicrobiaceae bacterium UBA2429
GAGCGCCGCGCCCTGCGCGCCCGCGGCCAGTGGCAGACCGCGCGCGGCGAGGCGCCGCCCGTGGTCCAACTGCCGCCGGGAGAAAGCGCCCCGCTGCTGCCGGGGGCGCCAGTCAGCCTGCTGCACTTCGACACGGAAACCGAGGCGCGCATCGCCGATGTGAGCGCGCCCGCCGAAGGCGGTGTGGTCATCCAGGCCGTGGCCGAAGGGGAGGGCATCCTGGAGGTGCTCTCGGAGGGGGAATTGTTCCGCTTTGTCATCCAGATCGGCGCAGCCGCCGCGCCGGATGCCGCGTCTGACAGCGAGCCCTTCGTGCCCGGCTGGCACCGGACGTATGAGAAATTCGTTGGCGGCTACGCCAACCAGCCGAAATACGCGCAGATGCGGGACTCCACCTGGGACGGTCCCATCGGATGCGGCGCCAATGCCTGGGCCACCCTGCTGGCCTGGTGGGAGCGCGAGCGCTCGAACCACCTGGCCTTCGGCTCCAACTTCTGGATTGACGCCCCCGCCGAGTACACCAAGGAACTTCCCAAAAACCGCCTCAAGCCCGTGGTCAAAGCCCTGCGCGACGCGGCAGGCGGCATTTACAGTCCCGCCAACGACAGCTTCGCCACCGAGCCCTGGAACATGCACAAAGGGCCGAAAAGCGTCACCTATGCTTATGCGCTCCCCGGCTGGCTCTCCCGCTCTTGGAAGATGCGCTGGGCGGACTTCGCCCAGACCCTCGGCGGCGGCGCGCCCGAGGTGCGGGACGCCGTCAAAGCCAACTACTGCGCCGTGGTCGGCCTCGGCAACATGTGGCACTACGCCGTGGCCTACGGCTACACGGTGGACTCCTTCAAGCTCGCCAAAGACGGCCCCGCCATCGCCATGCGCCGCTGGCTGCGCTGCAACATGTGCTGGGGGCCGGGAGACGGAAACGCCCACTGGCGCGACTACTACGACGTGTTCTTCACCTCCCGCTTCAAGCTCAAGGTCAACGCCTCCGCCCCCGCATTACAGCCCACGCCCGCCAACTGGTGAACCCCGCCTCATTGGCAAACCCGCGCGCTTTTTTCTCACATGATGAACACACTCTGCCAGCAGCATCGAACCCGCCTGCTCCAGCGCGCCCTCCGCCTCGGCTGCCCGGCCGCCGATGCCGAGGACGCCGTGCAGGAGGTCTTCCGCCAGCTCATCCACCGGCATGGCTGGGGCCGATTTCTGGATTTGCCGCCCGCGCACCAGCATGCCCGTCTGGATCTCATGCTCCGCCATCATTTGAGCAACCACCGGCGCGACTTGCTCCGGGCAAAACGCGGCGGCGGGCACGAGTTCGTGCCGCTGCATGAGGCGGATGAATCGCGGGACATCCCCTGGCACCTCACCCCGGACATCGAGATGGAGCGCGCCTGCCTGCGCGGAACGCTCGCCGGGGCGCTGGAAAAGCTGCGCCATCAGGCTTGTCCGCGTGACTGGTCGGTGCTCAACGCCTGGATCAACGGCTCCGACAGCGCGGACTCCGCGCATCCGCGCCGCTCTTCCGGCGCGTTGCGCACGGCTTTGCACCGCATGAAAGCCAGGCTGCGCGCGCTGCTCCTGCGCGAGGCCGGGCTGGAGATGCTGGCCCATTACGGCATCAAGGTTTGAAGCCGCCCTGTCGTGGATTTCCGATGGCATTCCCGCCGTCCTGGCTTAAACAGCCACGCAACACTCCATGAACATCTCCCGGGTTCTTGTCCTCCCCCTTCTGGCCGTCTTCTCGGTCCTGGCCCTCTCCCAATGCATGACGCCGAAGTACCGCGAGGTGCGCAGGCAGGCTCCCGGCGGCGGCTGGTATGTGCAGCGCGTCCCGATCAACCCCGGTGAGAAGATCGAGAGAGTGAAGCGGCCCAAACCGCCCAAGGCCCCAAGGCCGCCCAAGGAGGAAAAGCCCGCTCCCTTGGTGGAAGTTAAGCCACCCCCCGCCGCGACCGCGGAGTCCCCCGCCCCGCCCCCGCCGCCCGCCGCTGAGAAGAAGGC
>DDQZ01000010.1 GCA_002343505.1 Verrucomicrobiaceae bacterium UBA2429
GGGGGCGCGGCGGCGCCGCGCGGGGTTTGACATTTGCCGCGCGCGCCTGCAAAGAGCAGGCAAGAGAGATGACTTTGAATCCTGTTTTTTCAAAACTCGCCGGCACCCGCTTCGCCTCGGCGCTGGCGCTGGCCGGACTGCCTGAGGAGGTGCTGGAGCGGCTGTCGCTGCCGAAGTCGGTGCGGCGTTTTTCCCTGCCTGTCCGCATGGATGCGGGCGGGCTGCGGGTGTTCACAGGCTGGCGGCTGGTGTATTCGGACTGTTTCGGCCCGACGAAGGGCGGTGTGCGTTTTCATCCGGCCACAGATGAGGACGATCTGACCAGCCTGGCCTTCCGTCTGCTGCTGAAATGCGCGGTGAACGCGCTGCCGCACGGCGGCGCGGCGGGCGGTGTGCGGGTGGATGCCAAGTCGCTCTCGCCGCGCGAGACCGAGCAGCTCGCGCGCGGCTACCTGAACGCTCTCGGCGCGGAGGCCGGGCCGGATGTGGACATTCTATCGCCCGACCTTGGCACGGACGCGCGGGTGATGGGCTGGATGGCGGACCAATACAATACGACACGCGGCGCGCGCGTGCCGGGCGCGGTCAATGGCAAGCCGGTGGCGCTGGGCGGCATCCCAGGCAGGCCTGGCGCGACGGCGCGCGGCGCATGGCAGGTGCTGCGCGCGGTGCTGGAGGAGCGCGGACTCGTGGCGCAGGGGCTGGCCTTTGCCGTGCAGGGCTACGGCAGCGCGGGGGGGCACCTGGCGCGGGTGCTGCAAAAGAACGGGCTGCGCATGGTGGCGGCGAGTGATTCGACGGGCGGTCTGCACTGCGCGGACGGGCTGGACGCGGAGGCGCTCTGGCAGGCGCGCGAGGCGGGGCTGACTTTTGCTCAAATGGAAGCGCCGGGCGCGGTGAGGATGACTCCGGCGGAGGTTCTGGCGGTGAGGGCGGACCTGGTGATCCCGGCGGCCACGGCAGGCCAGATCACGGCGGAGATGGCGGCGCGGCTGCAATGCCGGATGATTTTGGAAATCGCCAACGGCCCCATCCGCCCGGACGCGGAGCAGGCGGTCGTTGAGCGCGGCATTGAGATCATTCCCGACGTGGTGGCCAACGCGGGCGGCATCACGATGAGCCACTTCGAATGGGCGCAGAACCGCGGCGGCGCGCTGTGGACGGCGGAGGAGGCGGCCGCGCGCCTTGACACGCGAATGATTGCCACCGCGTCAAGAATGCTCCAAGTTTCGCGCGACCGGAAGGTCTCCCCCGCCGTGGCGGCGCAGTTGCTCGCCCTGGAACAGCTTTCCGCCGCTCTCGCCCTCTAATCCTCATCCATGTCGAAGTCGTTTTATCTGCACACTCCGGTCGCCGGTCTCGAAGACGCCGTATCCACCGAGCAGGGTTTGGTCATCCTGGGCAAGAGTCCCGATCCCGAGGCGCTGCTGCCGATGGACCTGGCCGTCTTCACCGCGCGGCTGGCGCGCAAGCTGGGTGTCAAAGGGCGCGTGCCGCCGGAGCAGGCGGCGCTGCCTTACGACGCGGCGCATGACAATCTGATCTTCGACGCGCCGCTGGCCGGGCTGGTGACGGGACGCCGGATGCGTTTTCTGCGCGGCTGGAAGGACTACGGCAGTTGCGTGAAGTGCTTCAACGGCATCGGCCTGCTCGGCGAGCATGTGCTGAAGGAGCTGCGCCGTCTGCAAAAGGCGGCGCCCGCCGCGCTGAAGGCGGACGCGCTGGCCTTTCTGCGTTCGCGCAAAACTCCGGGCAGGGAAGGCGGCGCGCCCATTTTCACCGAGGAGGCGCTGGCTGCGGTCACGGATTCCGACATTGCCGCGCTGGACCTTGAGGCCCTGGCGATCTGGAAAACCTACGCGGCGCGGCCCATCGTCTGCTCCACGTCCTCCAACATGGGCATCTCCCTGCACGAAGCGCTGCGCTTCATGCAAAGCACGCGTGTGGAGCTGGCGGGGCGGTCTTTCACCATCCTCAATGACGACGAGGGCTGGCTCATCATCTGGTGCCCGGACGAGCAGGCGGACTTCATGAACGCGGAGAAGACCGAGCATCTGCGCGCGCTGGAGACCGAGCAGCCGCCGCTGACCGTGCTGCACACCTACATCAACCGCAAGCAACGCGACCCGGGAGCGCTCAAGGACGCGCTGGACAGCGGCGGTTATTTTTTTCCCACCAATCCGCAAAGCGCCGACGAATTGCAAAACCTGCTGGCCAACTCGCTGGCGGACGTTGCGCGCGAGCGCCGCTGCACCACCGAGGAGCTGCTGGCGGATGAAAAGAGCCTGCAAACCCTGCGCTCCCTGGGCTGCGCGGTCGAGGGCGGTCATGTGGTGGTGCGCGGCGGCGTGGAAGGGGGGCTTTTCGGCCTGATGACGGGCTACCTGGTGATGCTGGACGAGACACTGCCGCGCGGCGACACGCAGGCCGTCAGCACCTGGAACCAGGCCTCCATCGGCGCAGCGCTGGCCGCGGCGGTGCTGGCCGACCTGCAACTGCGCGAGCCCGATCAACTGCCGGCCGCGACACGCGCCGAGTTGAAGGCGGTGTTCCCCGCCATTGACTCCTTTCTAAGCCGCAAGCAGCTCGGCAAGGACCTGCCGTCACGCATCCACGGCGTCTTTGACCTGGCGAATCTGCAATCGCTGGCGCAGCTCCTCGGCGTGGTCGTGGAGCGGCACCTCTCCGGGCGCGGCACGGCCTATGTGGGCCTCGGCTCCAGTTCGTATGCGAACGGCAACCGCTGCTATGAGATTCTCAAAGAGAGCCTGCTTTCCAACGGCCCCTTCATGGGCAAGGAGACCTTTCACCCGGCCACGCACACACTCAACCCCATCGCCCAGGCGCTCATCTACGCGGATGACATGCATCGCGCCGCGTGCCGGCCCGAGTTCGCCGGTATGAGCAAGGAGGAGCGCGCGGCTTTCATCATCAAGCACGCGCGCAAGCCGGAGCCGGCGGGCGCGGCGGCCATGGCGGGCTATCTGCTCTCGCGTCTGGACGACCGCACGCTCTCCATCGTCGAGCTGGCGGCGGTGCTGCGGCTGGCGGGCTTTGACTCGGCGCTGTTTCTGGAGTTCGCCGGATTTAATAAAGACGTGCAGGGCACCAACTGGTGGCTCCAGGAGGCCTCGGAGGAGGGGCCGTTCATGGAGACGCTGGCGCGGCAGTTTCTGCAACTGCTGGACCGCGACCTTGAGGAGCTCTGCGCCCTGGCGCGCAAGGAGCGCGTCCACAGCCGTCTGAACTACCGCCTGCGTCCGCTCGATCCGCCCGCCTTCGAGGCGCTGAATCCGGCGGTGAACATTTATCTGACCGGCGACAACACGCGCCAGCCGAAGCCCCGCCTCGTGCTCGCCATCCTGGAGCGTTATGAGACCACCCGCGACCAGCTCGCGAAGTGGGTGGCCGAGGACCAGGAGGTGCAAAACCGCGCGCAGGAGGTGGACTTCATCACACTGGTGAACGTCGGCTTCAGCCGCGCGGCGTCGGCTTTGAAGTGGCTCCAGGAAAAGCTCGATGCCGCCGGGAAAAGCATCCTCGCCGCGCGCATCTCGTCGCTGGCGCAGAAAAGTTGAGAACGCCCGCCTATGCCATCGCAAACCCTCATCCAGCGCATCCGCGGTGTCTTTGAAGAAAACCGGGACCGGGTGTTTTTGACCGAGTCCATGACCGGCCGCTCGTGGACCTACGGCGAGTTTTTCGACTGGGGCCAAAAAGCCGCCGCATTGCTGCGCGCGCAGGGTGTCAAAAAGGGCGACCGCGTGGCGCTCATCCTGGCGAATTCGGCGGAGTTTGCGGCGATGTATTTTGGCTGCCTTTTTGCCGGAGCTGTGGCAGTGCCGGTGAACCAGGCGCTGCACACGGATGATGTGCGGCACATCCTGGAGCACAGCGGCGCGCGCCTGCTGCTCTTTTCGCGCTGCACGCGCCCGCTGGTTTTGCAGGCCGCCGAGAAGCTTTCGCACATGCGCCAGCTCCGCGTCGTGCTTGGCCAGGAGACCAGCTTTCACCCGGATGACGTGGACGAGGCATGGAGCTTCGACCAGGCGGACGCCGCCGCCGCGCCCGAGCCGATGGCGGACATGGACGACGAGGACGCGCTGCTCATTCTTTTCACATCCGGCACCACCGGGCGGCCCAAGGGCGTGGTGCATTGCGTGCGCTCGGAGTTTGGCAACGCGGCGGCTTTCAATGACGCGATGGGCTTCGGCAGGGACCACCGCTTTCTGCACATCTGGCCCATGGCCTACAGCAGCGGCTACCTGAACACGCTGATGTCCCCCTTCATGGCGGGCGGCAGCGTGGTGCTGGCGCGCGCCTTCACCGCGCAGACGATCCTGGCTTTTTGGAAGCCGGTCATCGCCCACGAGGTCAACACGCTCTGGCTTTCGCCGACCATGATGGCCTCCCTCCAGCGAATGGACCGCGACGCCGCGGGCGCCGCCTATTCCCGCGAGCGCATCCACACCGTCTGCGCCGGCACCGCGCCGCTGGCGCTGAAATTAAAGAAGGACTTCGAGGCCAAATACGGAGTCGAGTGTCTGGAGAGCTACGGCTTGTCCGAGCTGCTCATCATCGCCGCCAACACACCCTCCCTATCACGCCTCCCCGACTCGGTGGGGCATGTGCTGGAGGGCGTGGATTTTGCCACCGTGGACGACACGGGCGCGCGCCTGCCGGAGGGCGGCGAGGGGGAAATCCTCGTGCGCACCCCTTGGGCGATGCTCGGCTATCTCGACACTGAAACCGGCGCGGTTGAGCCTCCGCCTGAGTGGTTCCCGACGGGCGACATCGGCCTGCGGCGCGAGAGTGGCGAGGTCTTCATCACCGGACGGAAAAAGGACATCATCATTCGCGGCGGGCAGAACCTCAGCCCGCGCGCCGTGCGCGACTGCCTGCTGCACCACCCGGCCGTCGAGGACGCGGTGGTTGTCGGTCTGCCGCATGACTTTTACGGCGAGGAGGTGGCGGCGGCACTGCGCTTGAAGCCGGGCCTGGCGCTTGCCGACGAGCAGCCCTCCATCCTTGAGCATTGCCGCAGGCATCTCGCGCAGCAGGCGGTGCCCACCCTGCTGCGCCAGTTCGAGGAGTTTCCGAGCGGTGTCACGGGCAAGATATTGAACCATGAGGTCAGGCGCATGCTGGCTCAAAAGGCATGATCCTCGGCCTGACTCACGCCGTGCTGGGCAGCGCCGACATGACGGCGGACCGGGCATTCTTTGAGACGCGCGGCTGGCAGCCGCGCTTTGTCCAGGAGGGCATTCCGGTCTTCGCGGGCAAGAGGCCCTGGATGAGCACGGCCTCGCAGGAAGTGGCGCTCGCCTACCTCGATAGCCCCGGCCTGCCCGCTTTGGAGTTGATCGCCTACTCGCAGCCGCCGCCGGCGGGCATCGCCGCGCCTTTGCAGATGATCTTCCCGGCGAATCGTCTGCCTGAGGTTGCGGAGGAAAATGCCACGCCGCTGGCCGGTGTGCGCGCGCGGCAGTATGCGGGCATCACCTGCCCGTTGTGGGTGTCGGACGCGGCGGCGGACCAGGGATGCATCGTACACCATGTGCGCGACATGGAAGCCGCGCGCCGCTTTTGGGTGGATGGGTTTGGCTTTCAAGTCGTTGAGCACGGCATGGGGCAAGGGCATCCTGCCTGTGCCGAACAGGCGGGACGCCTGTTCCCCATGCAGCCCATGCAAAACGCGCTCTCGCTCCGCTTCCCGTCTCTGATGCCGCAATGGCGCGCGCGTTTGCTTTTGCTGCCATGCACGGACGCGCCGGCCCCGGCCTTGCTGGACGGGCCGGGTTTCCGCGTGGTCTCGATGGTGAGCACGAAATTCGGGGTGGACCGGGCGCGCATCTTTGAGCAGGGCGGCGCGCGCGCCTCCACCGGTGTCATGGAGGAAGTCATCGGCGGCAAAAAAATGCTGCTGGATTTGATCGAGGGACCGGATGGGGTGATGGTTGAAATCTTCCAGACCCTCGCCTAATGCCAGCCATGAGCGCAGCCAGCCAACCACGGGATGACAGGAGCCTGGAGACACTGGCCGGGCGCTTTCCGCAATTGCGCGCGGATCGCATGGCATGGTTCGACGAGCCCCGTGAAAATGCCGCGCCCGCGCGGGTCCTGTTTGCCGAGTTCCACGGCGGGCGCGTGGATGACAACCGCGCGCTGGAAGGCGCCATCAGCGGAGCGCTCGCCGAGATGGGGACCGCCCCGGATGTGGAGATTGTGCGCGCCGGATGGCTGCCTTTGCGCGCTGACGGGCGTGTCGCCCTTGGGGAGCTGGGCGCGCGCCACGCGGCAGCCGTGGAGGCGAAAAAACGCGCCTGCATTGAGGACGGCTCCTTTGCCGTGCTGCCCGAGGAAATGAAGGACTGCTTCAAACGCTTCGGCACCCAGTCCAAGATCCGCACGCCCTGCGAGATCACCTTTCCCAAATGCGTCAGCATCGGCAACTGGGTCAGCTTCGGCCGCTATGGAAAGATCGTCATGCTGCCGAAGGAGGCCTTTGGCGGAGCCTGCGGCGTGCTGGCCCGCAGGCATTATCCCGAACTGGCGGAAGGCTTTGATTTCACCGGCTGGGATGACGACCGGCCTGCCGATCTCGTGCTTGGGGACGGCACCACGCTGGGCGACCGCTATTTCATCATCTGCACGCTGTCGGTGGAGTTCGGGAAGCATGTCATGACAGCTTCTGACCTCTTCGTCTCCGACTGCCACCACATCTTCGAGGAGGTGGAGCTGCCGCCGGTGCTGCTGCCGCCCACGAAGGGCAGGCCGGTGAAAATCGGCGACCATGTCTGGATCGGCATCCGCTGCTCCATCCTGGAAGGCGTCACGATCGGCCGCCACGCCGTCATCGCCGCGCACTCTGTGGTGAAGGAGGATGTGCCCCCTTACGCCCTGGCCGCCGGCACCCCCGCCAAAGTCCGCCGCTTTTTCGCCCCCGAATCCAACGACTCCTAAACCATGCGCATCATTGACCTCAGCTACCCCATTCACGAAGGCATGACCACCTTTCCGGTGCACTGGCATCCGGTGGTCGAGATCACCCAGCTCGGCCGCTTCGGCATCGAGAACCGCGAGACAAGGAAGATCACCATGGGCACGCACTGCGGCACGCACATTGACGCGCCGCGCCACTTCATCCCCGGCGGGCCGACCATCGAGCAAATCCCGCTCGAATGGCTGGTGGGGCCGGCGCGCGTGCTGGACTTCACCCCCGTCACACAACCCAAGCAGGAATTCGGCGTGGCGGACTTCCAGCGCCTGCTCGGGGATGAGAAGCCGCAGCGCTTGATCCTGCGCTTCGACTGGTCGGATCACTGGGGCACCATGAAGTACTACTCCGACCAGCCCTACATCACCGAGGAGGCCGGACACTGGCTCGTGGAGCGCGGCGTGCGCGTGCTGGCCATGGACACTCCGCAGGTGGACAGCCCGGACAACGGGCGCACCGGCCCGAAGGACTCGCCCCTGCACAAGATCATGCTCGCCGCGGGAGTCGTTTTTGTTGAATACTGCACGAACTTGCGCCAGTTGACGAGGTCCGAGGTCGAACTCGTGGTGCTGCCGCTGAACATCCTCGGCTCGGATGGCGCGCCCGCCCGCGTCATCGCCATCGAACGCTGACACTGCCCCGCCTTTCTCCCGACCCGACTCCATGAATGTCACCCAAACCGTCCTCGACTACTTCGCCTCCAAAGGCGGCCTGCCCGGCGCCACCGACGCCGAAAAACTCGCCTGCTCCTACCTCGACGCCAAGGTCATAGACAGCATGGGCATTATTGAGATGATCTCCCACTTCGAGGACGAGTGCGGCGTCCGCTTCGAGGCGGACGACATGCAGTCCGAGGACTTCCAGACCGTCGGCGGCCTCATCCGGGTCATCGAAAAACTCCGCTCCCAGGCATGAGCCAGCCCTGCCCGGATGTCATCGCCTTTCCGGAGTCGCCGGCGACTCATCCGGACCGCTGGGTGCTCATGAATGTCCACACCCGCCAGTCACTCGGCGCCGGGCCGGAGGTGCTGGAGGTGCTCGGCGCGCCGGACACTGTGACGGACAAAACCTACCGCGTCTGGAAAATCTGGCGCTTCTCCCATCTCGACGGCCTCCTGGCCGACCCGTCCCGCTTCAAACGCGACGCCGCCACCTGGGGTGACCCCGAACTCGTGGATCACACCGCGCTGGTGAAGCTGCTCACGGAGCAGTGTCTGCTCATTGACGACCTCGACGCCTACCGCGCGCGCTTCGACATCAAGCGCAGCCTGCTCGACCGCCAGCGCTTCGGCACTTACCATCAGGAGCTGGGCCAGCAACTCATCGCCTTTCAGCGCGCCGACCCCGCCGCCTGGTGGCTCCAGCAAAAGTTCACGCCCGACCTTTCCGCCATCCGCAAGGACAACCTCTACGGCGCTGTGCAGGACCGCTTCCTCGATGAATGGCTGCCGAAACGGCTCACACCTGGAATGCGCGTGCTCGATCTCGGCTGCGGCGCCGGCACCATCGCCCACAAAATGTCGCGCCTCGGCGCCAGCGTGCTCGGAGTTGACCCGAACACGGAGTACATCCGGCTGGCTTCCGAGCGCGCGGTGGGTGACGCCCGTTTTCAAGCGCTCGACCTCAACACCCCCGGCGCCCTCGACTCCCTGCCCGCCGCCTCTTTCGACGCTGTCTTCATGAGCGACGCGCTGCTCTTTTATTTCGTCCCCTACGAGCCGGGCAAGCCGCTGGATTTGCAGCGCTTCATCGCCGACGTGCGCCGGCTTTTAAAACCCGGCGGCAGCTTCTGGTCCCTGGAGCCGCATCCCGTCTTTTATGTGCAGCCCTGGCTTGGCGACGCGGATCGGCCCTTCACCGTCATGACCGAGTACCTGCACACGCGCTGGCGCATCAATCCGCCGCTCTCCGCGCTCACCCGGCCCTTCATCGAGTCCGGCTTCGTCGTCACCGGCGTCGAGGAGCCCGCCGCGCGGCGCGATGACGCGGAGGTGGGAAAACGCGACGCCGCTTTTGCCAGCGAGTTTCCCGTCTGGCTGCTCGTCGAGTTTCAGTTGGCGGGAGCATGAGCGCGCAAGTGCATCACTACACTCAGGCGGACCTCGTCGCCGCCCTCCGCGGCGCCGGCGTGCGCGCGGGTGATGTCGTTTTTGTCCACGCCAGCCTCGGACGTCTCGGCTACCCGGAGCGCGGCAGGAGCATGGCCGACGCCTGCGCCACCGCGCTCGACGCCCTGCTGGAGGCGGTGGGACCCGCCGGCACCGTGCTCGTGCCCACCTACACTTACTCAATTGGCAAGGGAGAGGTCTTCGACCCCGCCAGCACGCCCTCGACGCTCGGTGACTTCACCGAGCACGCACGCCTGCATCCGGCGGCGGCGCGCTCGGCCGACCCCATGCTCGCCGTCAGCGGCATCGGCCCCGAGGCCGCGGCACTGCTGGGAAACCTGCCGCGCACCTGCTACGGCCCCGGCAGTTTGTATGAGCGGCTTGAGCAACGCGGTGCCAAACTGGTGATGATCGGACTTGGCCTGTTCTGGGCCACCTACCGCCACTACATCGAGGAGAAAGCCGGCGTGCCCTTCCGCTTTAAAAAGCGCTTCACCGGTGTCGTCCGCGCGGACGGCCGGGAAGGGAAGCAGACCTGGATTTACTCCTGCCAGATTCGCCAGCCGAACTGCGCGCCCGACGGCGTGGCGCTGGAAAAAATGGCGCGCGAGCAGGGCATCTGCGTCTCCGCCAAAATCGGGCGCGGCGAGGTCTGCGTGACCCACTGCGCGGACTACATGCGCCTCGGCATGGCGGAGCTTGCGGAGAATCCCTGGCTCTCCGCCAAAGGCCCGCCGCTCACTCTGGATGAACTCATCGCCCTGGAAGACGCGCGCGCCGGCGCCTCGCCCGCTGCTTTGCGCAGCGGCTTCTTCTCTGAAGGCGATCTCGGTGCCGCCCTGTCCGCGCTCTCCGGGCAGGCACCGGTGGGAGACCTCGTGACCGGCATGCAGTTTGGCGACTTCATCGTGCCGGAAAAATGGACCTGCCTGGAGGCCGTGATCCACGCCAAGGACGGACGCGAGATGCTTTCCTGCCGGAATGATCCGCGTCATGTCATCCCATGCTCCCAGCCTTTTGAAGGCGAGGTGAGCCGGGAGGAGTTGCTGCGCCACCTGCATGTCTGCGAGCGCCTGGAGGATGGCGCGCCCACGGCCTTTCTGCCGACCGAGCGCGATTGGGGATTCGCCTGCACCCGCGAGCAGTTGGCCGCCTTTCAGGAGGAGAGCTGGCAAGTCATCATCCGCGCCACCGCCGGCTTCGGGCGCGTTTCGGTCGGCGCGCCTGCCAAAGCGCGGGAATGACTTTCCGCGCGGCTTACGTTCCCCGCGTTTTGGAGTGTGTGTCCGCAAGGAGTGGCGAACTCTCAAAGGAAGGAAATGACGAAACCAGAGCCGAGCGAGACAGACGAGTGATACCAAACCGATTAAATAATCGTAGCATAATGGTGGGGTCGCTGTAAAGGGAGCAACATGGCACGAAGACCGATACAACTGGGGCGGCCGGAACTGGCCGCCGAGATTGCCGAGCGCTATCGCAAGGCGAAGAGCGGCTGGCAGAAGACGCGCTTGTTATGCGCGAAGCTCGCCAGCGAAGGACAACATCAATCCGCCCAGATCGCCGCGATGTGCGGTTGCGGCCCATCGCGCGTGTTCGACTGGCTCAAGATGCTGCGCAACGGCGGCATCGAAGGCCTGCTCCAGCGTGACAAGCCCGGTCCTAGGGCAGGAGACTTCAGGCTGCTCAAAGGCAAGCCACGCGTTAAAAAGCAACTCCAGGAAGGCTTGCAGCAAGGTCGCTGGAAGACCTCGCCACAACTCAGCCGCTGGCTCAAGGAGAAGCACGGGCTGGAGGTCAAACACAACACGGCTCTTACCTGGTTAAAAAAAATCGGCGGGGTGTTGCGGGTGCCACGGCCCCGGCATCCCAAGAGAGGCAGCGACGTGGAGATGGAGCAGTTCAAAGCGAGCCTGGGAGAGAAGCTTGAGGCACTGCAACTGCCGCGAGGCACCAAGGTGAAGGTCTGGGTGATGGACGAGGCACGCTTTGGCCTGCACACCGACTTGCGCCGAGTCTGGGTGCCCAAGGGCGCATGCCCGGTGGTGGAGCGGCAGACCAAGTATGAGTGGGACTACCTTTACGGCTCGCTGGAGGTGACCGGGGGAGAGGCACACTTTGCCCATCTACCCACCGTGAACCTCGACTGTGACGCGCTCTACCTCAAAGAGCTCTCCGCGAGCGATCCTGAGGCAGTGCATGTGGTCATCCGCGACAATGCCGGGTTCCATCTACGAGACGGTGACCAACGGCTGCCGGAGCGCGTGCGTATCGTGCCGCTGCCGCCCTACAGTCCGGAACTCAATCCCTGCGAGCAGGCCTGGGACGTGATCAAGGATGAAGTCTCCAATCAGTGCTACCGAAGCATCGACAAGCTGCGCGACGCGCTGCTGCCAAGTTTGAAGCGCTTCTGGCAGGACGCCCAAGCCGTTCTCAGATTGGTTGGTCGTCCCTGGCTGCAGGATCAAGCAAACGCTTCGTATCCGGGCTAAACTCCGATTAAATAGTCAGGGTGGTATGAAACAAGCCCGGAGGTATAACGAAGCGAATCAATGAGGAAGCTCGAATCACCAAGTTCGGATCATTGTGACATTCGGGATTCATTCGCCATTCTGGTTTCGTCATTCCTCCGCCAGGAGGTCATTTCTTCGCTTTCGGCTTCGGCTGCTCAGATGCTTTGACCGTCAGCGGCGGCACGGGCTCGGATTTGCCGGCGAAGGTGTTCCAGGCGTCTTGGAAGGCGGCGGCATCCCGCACGTCGCCTTCGGCGATGAGCCATTGGTAGCGCAATTTGAAGGGCGATTCGGCGCTGGCCTTGCCTTTGGGGAACATGCCGAAGCGGCCGTAGTCGCGGTAGGCGGAGGTGGCGGTGTCCTTTGGGTTGTTGGGATGATTGAGGATCACGACGGTGAAGGTTTTGCCTTCCACGGTGAAGATCTCCGCGGCCCAGGGCAGGTCCTTCACCTTGTGGGCGTCGATGTTTTCGCCGGGGAACAGGTAGGTCGTCGTTTTCGTGTCCACGAGCTCGCTCGGGCGGAACTGCGCACCGGCGTGCTCGGGATCGCCATTCATGTCGGCCTCGCCGCTCACGGTTTTAATGGCGCTGTTCATTTCGATGCCGAGGTAGAAGGGCTTCGCGGGCGTGGTGAAGCTGAACTGGCGTTCCTCGGTCAAAAACGGCGCGGTGGTGTCGCCCTGCCAGTCAATGTGCGCGGTGAAGGCGTTTTCGCCCGGTGCGACCTTTATCACGACCTGGTCGCCGCCCTTCATGTGCCAGCGGTCATACGATTTGCCGTTGTAGCCGATCTTGCTGAAGCCGAGGAAGATGCCGCGATGATGCGTGAAATTGAATCCCGCGCCTTTCGTGAGCCGCGTGGAGCCATCGGCGCTGAAAACGTGCATGTAGGGCTTGTAGGTCTCGTGATGCCTCTCCGGCGTGCTGAGGTCATTCGCCATCATGAGCTTGGCGACGACCTTGCCGCCATTCGCGACCGCGACGTGGTCTTTGTCCGCGACGGTGATGTCGAAGGCAAAGGTGGGCAGGGCGAGAGCGAGGAAGAGAAGGGAAGCGGGTTTCATGGGGTGGGCGACAACGTGCTGTCGCCATGCATTCTTTGTGTCGAATGTCAGGTGGTGAAAATGCGGTTCGCGGCATGAGAATCTTGCCGGGCGATGAAATTCGATTTTAAGTCCGCTGAATGCTCGCCACCGACCAAATCCTCGCCCTTTCGCCCGACGATTCTTCGGCGAAAGCCGCCAAGGGATTGCTGGCTCCGGCGAAGTGGCCGATGCTCGGGCATGATGAGGTGGCGATCTGGGGTGAGTGCCAGGGTAGCGGGTCAAAGCCGTATCAGGTGATCATCGAGGTCAGCGGTCCGTCGTTCAAATGCAGCTGCCCGAGCCGCAAGTTCCCCTGCAAACACGGCTTGGCGCTTTATTTGTTGCTGGCGCAGAAAGAGAGCGCGTTCACGGCGAACACGCAGCCTCAATGGGTGAACGAGTGGCTCGCGGCGCGTCAGGAGCGTGCGGAGAAGAAGGCTGAAAAGGCCGCGCAAACCGAAACGAAGCCTGCCGACCCGGAAGCGGCAGCGAAACGTGAGGCGAAGCGGCTCGACCGCATGATCAACGGTGCGCAGGATCTGGAGCGCTGGATGGCGGACCTCGTGAAGCATGGTCTGGCGGATCTGCCGGCAAAGCCGGTGACGTTTTGGCGGGATGCGGCCGCGCGGCTGGTGGATGCACAGGCCAGCGGACTGGCGGCGGGCGTGCGCCAGTTGGAGAGCGCGGTGTCTTCAGGCGAGGGCTGGCAGCAGCGCACCCTTTTGAGCATGGGTCGCCTTCAACTGCTCACCGAGGCGATGCAGCGGATGGATGCCCTGCCCGAACGGCTGCAGCACGATGTGCGAAGCAGTGCCGGCTGGGCGATGGACAAGGAGGAGGTGTTGGCCGCGAATGATCGCGTGGCGGATGCATGGCTAGTGCTTGGCATCAGTCATGATGAAAATGAAAAGCTGTGGGAACGGCGCGTGTGGCTGCGTGGTTCCGCCTCGGGCCGTAATGCGCTGCTGCTCGACTTTTCTCATGGTGGCCGTCGGTTTGATCAGGTCTTCGTGCCCGGCACGGTGGTGAAGGCTACGCTTTGCTTTTTCCCGAGCGCGTCGCCGCTGCGGGCGCTTTGGGTGGATGAACCGCAGGGAGCGCAGAGGGCGCAGAGTTACGCAGAGGATGCAGAATCAAATGAAATCCCCCTGCGAACCTCTTCGGTTAACTCTAACTGGGACACTGCTCTCGAAACTATTGCCGAGGCTCTTGCAGGCCAGCCTTGGTTTCAGCGGTTGCCGCTGATGTTGAGCCATGCCATTCCCGTCTTTCGCGATCTCAGATGGTATCTGCGCGATGCGGAAGGTCGGGAGGTGCAGATGCGCATGAGCATGGACGATGGCTGGCAGCTATGCGCCCTCTGCGGCGGGCACCCGCTTTCAATCTTCGGCGAGTGGCTTGGTGAGCGGCTGCGGCCTCTCAGCGCGTGGCACGGCGAATCCACTCAACCCTGCTGGACGGAGGTGACCTCGCTCGCATGAACCCGCTCGCTTCACTCGCCACTTCTACTCTTCTCGGCACCGAGCGCCGTGCGCCGGACTGGCCGATGCTTGAAGGTGCGCTCGGCACCTTGCTGTCGCGCATCCCTCGCGATTCAGAGGAAAAGGCTCTGCTGCAAGCCGCGGGTGTGCTCGGCACCTGCCAGCTCGCGGGTTTCCTTCCTGCGAAGGTGGAACACGGCCCCGCACCCGCCGCCGAGGATGCTTTGCCGGAAGATTCGCGGATCGATTTGCTCACGAGCATCCTCACGGACGGCCCGGAGCGTTTGCAGGCCGAAGCCTTCATGAAGATGGCCGCCGCCGGCCGGCAGCTTCCCCATCGCCTGTTGCCGAGGGCTTTGGAATGCGGACGACGCAGCGTGGCCCTGAGGCCGAGTTTGCTGCGCGTGCTGGGCAGGCGTGGGGAGTGGCTTGCCGCGCAAAATGACTCGTGGGCATATGCTGTCGGGGGCGTTGGCGCGGAGACGCTCAGCGATGATGTGTGGCAGCACGGCAGTCTCGATCAGCGGCGTCTTTATCTGGTCGCTTTGCGTGAGCGCGATGCTGCGAAGGCCCGCGAACTTGTGCGAGAAGCCATGGGCACCGAGGGTGCGAAAGAGCGCACCGCCTTCATCGAATGCCTCGCCACCGGTCTCACGATTGACGACCAGGATCTGCTCGAGGCCACGCTGACGGACAAAAGCAAGGAAGCCCGCCAAACCGCAGCCCGCCTGCTCTCCACGCTTCCCGATTCACGCTACGCTCAACGCATGGCGGGCTACCTCTCGCCGTTGCTGAAGTCCGAGAAGAAGTACCTGCGCGGCACGACGATCTCGCTAGAGGCACCAGCGGCTTTTGATACGGCGTGGAAGGCGGATTTGATCGAGGAGGCGAAACCGAAGGGTCTGAGCATGGGCGAGCGTGCATGGTGGCTTTTTCAAATCGTTCGCAGTGTGCCGCTTTCGTGGTGGGAGGCGCAAACAGGCATGAATCCCGCCGAATGCCTCGCCTGGGCGCAGAAGTCGGACTGGAAGGACGCGCTGCTTCAAGGCTGGGCCGAGGCCCAGGCCGCACAACGCCGCGTCGAATGGGCGGAGGCCTTCCTCGGCATCTCGCTGCCTCCAAACGGACCGCTCACCGTCTTCGATCTTCTCGAAACACTGCCGCCCACCTTGCGCGAAACGTACTTTCTGAAGCTGGTGACAGACAACGACGCCAAGATGATCGCGCTCAGCACCATCGTGGATCGTTTCATCAAAGGTCTGCCCATGGACGCGCCGATGCTCTCACCCGCTGTCGCGGTCAAAGCCGTCAAGATTCTCAAACAGCGCATTCACAGCGGCGAGGCACGCTACGACTGGCAGCTCCGCCACTCGCTGGTGGAACTCGCCTGCCTTCTACCCGTGGCTGCCTTCGATGATCTCGCCAACGGCTGGGAACTCGCGAAAGAAGAAGTCCAGCCCTTAGCCGAAGCCGTCGCCCGCATCGGCATCGTCCTCGACCAGCGCAAACAGCTTCAAAACCCGTGAAAGCATTTCTGCACTGGCTTCGATCTCGCTTTCAGCCTCCGCCCGCCAGCGAGGAGGCGATGAAACCCGTTGCCAAGGCTGAACCATCAGACCAAACTATTCCCCATGAGCACCAGCACACGCCCAACGATCAAGATCGGGACCCTCGCCGAGCGCTTGGCCGCGTCCGCGAATGTGCCGCTGGAGCAGGCAATCGCCGGAGTGAGAGCGCATGGGCCGCAGCCGACAAGGCCGAATCCCAGCACTGCGGCCTGGGAGCACTACCAAAGCTTGAAGGTGAAGAACTCTCAGCACGCACAAGAAGCCTCGAGCATCGAAACGGAGCAGAACACGATGCCTGCTTTGATCCCGCAACGCGTCGGGTGATCAAGTTCACCCAGCCCGGTGAGTTCGGTGCCTGGGGAGGGCTTGAGGAATACCTGCAACGCCTCGCCTGGGCGAACGAGTTCTTTGGCGACGACATTCAGGTGGAAGGCTGGGTGCATTATGCCAACGAGTCCGCGCCGCGTGTGGTGACCACACAGCCCTGGTATCGCGTGAACCCGGATCGCCCCGAGCCGACGCCCAACGAAATTGATCTCTACATGGCCCGCATGGGCTGGCTGAAAGCCTACGATGGTGCCTGGATTCATCGCGAGTGTGAGATCGTCATCAGCGACGCCTTGCCGAAGAACTTCGTGATTGATGTCGCTGGCTACATTCAACCCATTGATCTGATCATCATTGCACCTGATGACGAGCAATGGAACCGCCTGCAAAACATGGCCCGAAACCTTGCCCAACCTGCTGTCTAGACCACCTTATGAACACCCTCCGCCAACACGCCGAACAACTCTTTGCTCATGAACTCGATGAGCTGAAAAAAGCCGACACGCGTCAGCGGCCGACGAACTGGAATCTGTCGCCATGGGCCGTCTCGACCTACCTGCTCGGCGGAAAGCTCGACAACGGCTTCGAAGTCAGCGCGAAATACATTGGCAACCGTCGCGTGATCGAGATCGCCGTCGCCACGCTGGCCACGGATCGTGCGCTGCTGCTCTACGGCGTGCCCGGCACCGCGAAGAGCTGGGTGTCCGAGCATCTCGCCGCCGCCATCTCCGGCGACAGCACGCGTTTGATCCAAGGCACCGCCGGCACCAGCGAGGAGCAGATGCGCTATGGCTGGAACTACGCGCTGCTCCTTTCCAAAGGCCCCTCCAAAGAAGCGCTCGTGCCCAGCCCGCTCATGAAAGCGATGAGTGATGGCCGCATCGCCCGTGTGGAGGAGCTGACGCGCATCCCGGCCGATGTGCAGGACACGCTCATCACCATCTTGTCGGAAAAAACGCTGCCCATTCCCGAACTCAGCTCCGAGGTGCAGGCGAACCGCGGGTTCAACGTCATCGCCACCGCGAACAATCGCGACAAAGGCGTGAACGAACTCAGCAGCGCTCTCAAACGACGCTTCAACACCGTCATTCTGCCCGTCCCCGCCACCGAGGAGGAGGAAATCGCCATCGTGAGCAAGCGTGTGGCCGAGATGGGCAAGTCGCTCGAACTTCCCGCCGAACCGCCCGCGCTCAAAGAGGTGCGCCGCATCGTCCAGGTCTTTCGCGAATTGCGTGACGGCACCACCGCCGATGGCAAAACCAAGCTCAAGCAACCCACCGGCACCATGAGCACCGCCGAGGCCATCAGCGTGCTCAACAGCGGCATCGCCCTCGCCGCCCACTTCGGCGATGGCACCCTTCGCGCCGGCGACGTGGCCGCCGGACTCGTCGGTGCCGTGATCAAAGACCCGGTTCAGGACGCCGTTGTGTGGAAGGAGTATCTGGAGACCGTCGTGAAGGAGCGGGATGAGTGGAAGGACCTCTATCGCGCGTGTCGGGAGGTGATTTAAAAATCGTCAAACATGAGTGCCCGACCACTAAACATCTTTGTTGATGTCGATGACACATTGGTTCGCAGCGCGAGTTCCAAGCGGATTCCAATTCCATCTGTCGTCGCACATGTTCGTGAATTGCATGCTCAAGGAGCCGTTCTCTACTGCTGGAGTGCCGGTGGTGCTGAGTATGCACGGGCAACTGCCGAGGAGATGAGGATTTCCGAATGCTTCCAAGGATTTCTGCCAAAGCCAAACGTGATGATAGATGATCAACAGCCCCACGAATGGCCGCAAACCATTGTGGTGCATCCACAGTCCTGCGCTTCTCAACAAATCAAAGATTATGCTGAGACAATTCTTGATCCAAAACTCAGATCCGCATGACTCACCTCTTCGGCATCCGCCATCATGGCCCCGGCTGCGCACGATCTCTAGTTCGTGCGCTAGAGGAATTGTCGCCGGATTGCGTGCTGATCGAAGGGCCGCCGGAGGCCGAGGCTGTGCTCGCTGCGGCGATCCATGCGGAGATCGAGCCGCCGGTGGCGCTGCTGTTGTATTGTCCGGACGATACGAAGAAGGCTTCATTCTATCCATTTGCGGAATTTTCTCCGGAGTGGCAGGCGATTCGTTTTGGACTTCAACGAGGTGTGCTGGTGCGCTTTATGGATTTGCCTCAGGCGCATGATCTGGCGCTGCGCGATGCCGAGCCTTCAGCACCGTTGAGTGAAGAAAGTGAAGCAACAGCGACCGAAGTCGAAGAAGACATCTCCGGCGATCCGCTCGACTGGCTCGGTCGTGCGGCCGGTTATGGCGATGGCGAGACGTGGTGGAACCAGATGGTCGAAGAACGCCGCGATAGCGACAGCGCGGGACTTTTCGCCGCCATTCAGGAGGCCATGACGAGCGTGCGGGCCGAGATTCCGCGCAAACGAGCACCCGAGGCCCAACATCGCGAAAGCCTGCGGGAGGCCCACATGCGCAAAACCATTCGTCAGGCCGAAAAAGACGGCTTTCAGCGCATCGCCGTCGTTTGCGGTGCCTGGCATGTGCCGGCACTCGCGACGATGCCGAGCGCGAAAAGCGACAACGACCTCCTCAAAGGCCTGCCGAAGGTCAAAGTGGCCGCCACATGGGCTCCGTGGACTTATGGACGACTCGCCGCGGCGAGTGGTTACGGCGCAGGCGTGCTCTCGCCGGGCTGGTATGAGTTTCTCTGGCGAAATCAGGCCGCAGAGGCCTCGCAGCGCTCCATCGCGTGGATTTCCAAAGTCGCCCGCCTCATGCGTGAGGAGGACATCGACTGCTCCTCCGCGCATGTCATCGAGGCCGCGCGGCTCAGCGATGCCCTCGCGGCCATGCGTGAGCGTCCAGCCGCCGGACTCGATGAAATCAACGAGTCCATCCGCGCCATCATCTGCATGGGCGATGACGCCCCGCTGCGCCTCGTGCGCTCGCGGCTCATCATCGGCGAAAAACTCGGCCGCGTGCCGCCGGATGTGCCCACGGTGCCCTTGCAGCAGGATTTGGAAAAGCAGCAGCGCAGTCTGCGCCTCAAGCCCGAGGCGCTTGCGAAGGATCTCGACCTCGATCTGCGCAACGAGAACGATTTGAGCCGCAGCCACCTGCTGCATCGGCTGCGCCTGCTCGGCCTCAAGTGGGGCGAGGTCAAAGGCACCGGCCGCAGTGCGAAAGGCACCTTCCACGAGGTCTGGCAGCTTCAGTGGCAGCCGGAGTTCGCCGTTTCCATCATCGAGGCCAGCCGCTGGGGTCACACCATCGCGGATGCGGCCACCGCGCTCGCCATTGATCACGCCGAAAAGGCCACGTCGCTGCCTGAGCTCTCCGCTTTGGTGGATCGCGTGCTGTTGGCGAACCTCCCGCATGCGGTGGAGCCCGTGACGCATGCGCTGGAAAACCTCGCCGCCATCGCGGGCGATGCCTCGCAGCTCTTGGAGGCCATTCCGCCGCTCGCAAACATCTTCCGCTACGGAAACGTGCGCCAGACCGATGCCTCGCTCGTGGGTCATGTGCTCGATGGACTCGTGACGCGTGCCTGCATCAGTCTGGGCGGCGCGTGTGCCTCGCTCGATGACGAAGCCGCCGCCGCGATGCGCAAACGCATCCTCGCCACGCATCAAGCCATCAAGCTCATCGGCAAAGACACGCACCTCGCCGACTGGATGCCTGCGTTGGGCCGCCTCGCCGTTCTCGGCGGCACGCACGGACTCGTCTGCGGCATGGCCTCACGTCTTCTCTTCGATGAACAAACCGAGGACGCCGACGCCACTGAGCAGCGCATGAGCCAGGCTCTCTCCATCGGCAACGATCCCTCGCCCGCCGCCGCTTGGCTGGAAGGCTTTCTCCATCAAAGCGGAATGATCCTCCTCCACGACGACCGCCTGTGGCGCATCGTGGACACCTGGCTCGCCTCGCTCAGCGATGACAACTTCACACGCATCCTGCCCCTCATCCGCCGCACCTTCTCGCAGTTCCCCGGCACCGAACGCACCCAGCTCGGCGCCCGCGCCAAACACAGCGGCTCCACCACCTCCGAGCCCATCGCCGTCGCCACCGAGTTTGAATGGAATGAAACCCGCGCCCTGAAACCGCTGCCCGTGCTGGAGCAAATTCTTGGATTATGAATGACGAAGATTTAACCGCAGAGGACGCGGAGAGCGCAGAGAAGCCGCAGAGCGATTCAAAAAATGAATCTCTGCGAGCCTCTGCGTCCTCCGCGCTCTCTGCGGTTGATCCCAACGAACGCCAACGCCGCTGGCGACTCGTCCTCGGGGGCGAGGCGAATGAATCCTGCGGCGGTCTCGCGGGCGAGGATGTCGAGATCGACCAGGCTCTCGCCGCGCTTTACGAACCCGAAGGCTCCGGCAGTCTGAAAAAGCAGCGTGGCGGCACCGAGAAGTCCGCGCCGCGTGTCGCACGCTGGTTGGGCGACATCCGCAAATACTTCCCCTCCAGCGTCGTGCAGGTCATGCAAAAGGACGCGCTCGACCGCCTCGGCATGCGCGAGATGCTGCTGCAGCCGGAGATGCTGGAGGCCGTGCAGCCGGACGTGCATCTCGTCGCCAATCTCATCTCGCTCTCCGGCATTATACCCGCCAAGACCAAGGAAACCGCGCGCATGGTCGTGCGCAAAGTGGTCGAAGAACTCATGCGCAAGCTCGCCGAACCCATGCGCACCGCCGTCACCGGCGCACTGAACCGCGCCGTGCGGAATCGCAGGCCACGACTCGCCGAAATCGATTGGAACCGAACCATCCGCGCCAACCTCCGCCACTACCAAGAGGACTACAAAACCATCGTGCCCGAAACACTGATCGGATTTGGCCGCAAGTCGCAGAAGACGCAGCGCAACATCATTCTCTGCATCGACCAAAGCGGCTCCATGGCCGCCAGCGTCGTCTATTCGAGCATCTTCGGTGCCGTCATGGCCTCGCTGCCCGCCGTGAAGACCCAGCTCGTCGTTTTCGACACCGCCGTCGTCGATCTGACGGAAAAGCTCGATGATCCCGTCGAACTGCTCTTTGGCACCCAGCTCGGCGGCGGCACGGACATCAACAAGGCCGTCGGCTACTGCCAGAGCCTGATCACCGATCCCACCAACACCATCCTCGTGCTCATTTCCGACCTCATTGAAGGCGGCGTCGAAAAAAACCTCCTCCAGCGCACCAACGAGCTCGTGCAAAGCGGCGTGCAGTTCATCACGCTGCTCGCTTTGAGCGACGAAGGCGCGCCCTGCTACGACAAGGAACTCGCCGCCAAGATGAGCCTGCTCGGCGTCCCCAGCTTCGCCTGCACACCGGATAAATTTCCCGCACTCATGGCAGCCGCGATCAAAAAGGAAGACATCTCCTTCTGGGCCGCGAAGGAAGGCATGAATGCCACGCGTGGCAAGTGATGCGCCGTCACGCGAAGTCTTCCTGACCGCTTTCGCGACTTCACGGCTCCAAACCCGCTTCGATCATGTTGTTAAACCGGTCCACGGGTTCTTTGGCTGTCCAGGCGATGCCGCGCAGCACCAGGGTGCGGAAGTGTGGGTCGTCGAAGTTCCAGGAGTAGTGGCCGCCGAGTGTGACGAAGATGCGGCCGCCGCTGGCGGGTTCCTGCGTCCAGAGCTGGGGATGGCCTTCGGAGGTGGCGAGAGGTTTCACGGGCGTTTTTTCGGAGGGGATGAGGTTCCAGTAGATTTCATCGGTGAAGCCGGCGCGGGTGAAGTTTCGCGCGATGGGGTGCTGGCCTTCGAAAACGAGCTGGATGGGGCCGTGGCGATACTTCGTGACCTTGCGCTGCGAGGCGAGGCCGAGCCGGTGGGCGAGAGCGGGCGCGGCATCGCCGGCTTCGAGGCTCCAGTGGATGAAGGTGGCTCCGCCGCCGCGCTGGAGGAAGGTGTCGAACTGCTGCGCCTGCGCGGGCGACCAGTCGCCTTTGCGGTAAAAGACGACGGCATCGGCGCTGCGCCATTGTTCATCGCTGGGCCATTCATCGGCGAGAGTGACGCTGGTTTTTTCCGCCAAGGTGAAGAGGCGTGACCAAACCTGCCGCCAGCGCGGGTAATCGTGCTCGCCGAGGCCGTGATCCTTTTTTCCGCTGACGAGCAGGAGATGCAGCGGCTTGGTGGCGGGCGGTGGATTGGGCGCTCCAGCGAGGATTTTCGCGATTTCAGACTTCGAGCGGGCTGGAGGGACTTTTTCAGCCTTCGAGTAAATTTTCATCAAAGGCGGCTCGGTGAGCAAAAAGGCCATCAAATCACGAAAATCCGTCTCGCCGAGCACCTGGTCCATCTGCGGGATCATGAGCGAGGTCTTGAGGGCTTTTTGCGAGGCGATGTCGTCGCGCTTCACTCGCACTTCGACGCCTGCGCCGAGTCCGAGCACGACTTCGCCGCCTTCATCGCGCATGACGGCGCTGTGCCGCGTGCCGTCCTTCATGGTGACCTCGTGCGTGAGGTATTCGGGGTTCAGCGAGGCGTTCGGATCATGGATGTCGCGGAAGACGCTTTTGTAATCGCGGCAGGCGAGGTTGCTGAGGTCGGGAGCCATCTTGCCGCCGCTGCCGCGGATGGCGTGGCATTTGGAGCACAGGGCGCGATCGCTGAAAAACAGCTCGCGACCGTGCTGCCAGTCGCCGCCCTGGATTTCCGGCCTCGGCAACGCGGTGGCGATGCCCGGCGTCTCCTCCGGTCTGGCCCACGGCAGCAAAAAGCGTCGCAACGGGAAGGCGCGATCACGCGAGGGGTCCTGCTTCGTGCGCCAGGTGATGCGGAAGTCGGGCATGGCATCCGCTTTGAAGCTGATCTGCAAATCGAGCGGCACATTCCGCTGCGGCACCAGCGTGTGAATGAGGTCGTGGCTGATCTGCCCAGGCTGTGAGCTGAACTTCTTGCCGCCGATGAGGGCTTCAAAGGCGGTTTGCGTGTTGGAGAGGTAGATCGTGACTTCTTCGGCCTCGTATTCGTAGTCGAGCGCGGCTCCGGGCTGGATGGCGGGCTGGAGCATCCCGGTGAGGTCGAGGCGGGTGCGGAGGGTGGTGGTGTGGCCTGCGTGAAGATTCGGCATGTGCCTGCCGAGCACGGCGCGGGAGACTTCAGGATCGAGATGTGGCAGCCATGCGGCATCAAATTCTCGGGGCCATATTTCGATGCCGAAAGGTTCGATGCCAATTTCGTTGTCGTCGGCAAGTTGGAGGGAGAAGTGCTCGGAGGTGGCCTGTTTGGGCACGGTGATGACCGTGTGATCTTGGTAATGCCAGACTTCCTCCGCTTGTACTTCAGTCACCGGCATGGAGCGCTGGAGTTTGATGACCTCATAGCCGGGCCACATGGTTTCAAAGCGGTCGCCGGGCTTGGTGAAGAGGCCGCGCTCGATTTTGACTTCTTGAACCGAATTAACGGCACTGCTGTGCTTGATCTCAAAGCGATCCGGCGCGGTGGCGCAGGCGATCACGGGCTGCGGCGCGGCTTTGTCGCGGTAGCGGATGACGAAGATATGGCCGGTGCCTTCGGGACCGGTGCCCCAGTCGGGATCGCCGCTGTGGGTGGCGACGAGGAGGTCCCCGCGCGGTGTCACGGTGAGATCAACGGCGAGCTGGTTGAGGCAGGCGATGATGCTGTTGTGCGCGACGTAGCCCGCCGGTGTCTTGATGAGCTTGGTGCGGTAGATTTTGCCGCGTGACTCGCCGGTGACAAGCACATCGCCTTTCCAAAAGTCCGGGCCGAAGTGCGGGCCGCCGTTGACGGCTTGATTGAAGCGGAAGCCGCAGGTGCTCTGGTGCTGCGGGCCGTAGTCATGGACGCTGGGCTCATCAATCACGCCGGGCAGATGCCGTGGATGACGCGGAGGGAAGCCGTAGTGCCTGCCGCGCTCGATGTGGAGCAGTTCGTCAAAGGGATTGCCGTTCGGCAGCCAGGTCGCGCCTTCTTGATCGGTGCAGAAAAGGTCGCCGTGCTCGTTGAAGCGCAGGCAGATGGGCCAGCGGACGCCGGTGCAGAGTTTCTCGCGGCTTTTGAAGTCCGGCGCGATGCGCAGGATGGCCCCGCGCTCGCTGCTGAGGTCGTTTTGCGCCTTGCCGAAGGCATCGAACTCGTAGGCGTTGTTATAAAGACGCACGCCCAGGCCGAAGAAGACCGCGCCGTCTTTCGGATCCACGCACACGCTGGCGGTGTCGATGCCGGCAAAGGCGGGCGGCCAGCCTTCGGCGATGGTTTGCTCATGCTCGGCCGTCCCGTCGCCATCGCGGTCGGCGACCATCATGACCTTGCTTTTGCAGGCAAAGAAGACCGCGTCGCCATGCGGCGAGCCTTTCGGCGCGAGGTCCATGCCGATGGGCGCGGTGATCCTGCCTTTGCCCTGCCAGAAGAGATCGGCCTTATCCTCCAGCCCGTCGCCATCCGTGTCACGCAGAAGGTGGATGTTGCCATTGTAACCGAGCGCGACGAGCACTCCGTCGTGGCGGTATTGGAGATTGACGAGGTTTGTGAGCTTCAGCGGCAAGGAAGCGATCTCAAAGCCGGGCACGAGCATGCGCAGCTCCGGCGCTGCCTCCTTCGGCCGCTTTTTCGTGGGTGGAGCGGCGGCGACGAGCGAGCAAAGAGCGAGGCAGAAAAGCGGGAGGCGCATGAGTTTAGAACGGGGCGCGTGGACAAGGATTATCCCTGACGCAAAACGAAGCGCCCACCCTGGTCGTGCTTTCAAGCCTGCATGACAGGTGCCGCGGCGTGGCCCATGGCGGCCTCCATGAGGTTTTCCTGGGTGGCTTGCGCGCGGCTGAATTCGCCTCCGATCCGGCCCTCGTGGAGCATGAGGATGCGGTCGCTCATGCCGATCAGCTCGGGCAGCTCGCTGGAGACGAGCAGCACGGCTTTGCCGGCCTCGGTGAGCTGGTTGATGATCTCGTAGATTTCCAGTTTCGCGCCCACATCTATGCCGCGCGTCGGCTCGTCGAGCATGACGACCTTTGGCCCTGTCATCAGCGCCTTGCCCAGCACCACCTTCTGCTGGTTTCCGCCGGAGAGCCTGCCCACCACGGCGTCGAGGCCGGTGGCCTTGACCCGCAGCGAGTCAAAAAACTCGCGGTTTTTCAGCGTCTCCCGCGCGCGGCTCACGAAACCCGCGCGGGTGAACTGTGCCAGAGAGGAGAGGGAAAGATTGAAGCCGATCTCCTGCTCGATGACCAGGCCGTAGCGCCGGCGGTCCTCGCTCACCAGCGCCAGCCCGGCGCGCAGCACGCGCGCGGGCGGCAGGCCGTCAAGCCGTTCGCCGTTGATCTCCACCGTTCCGGCCAGCCGGGAGCCCCACGCGCCATAGAGGTGCATGAGCAGTTCCGTGCGCCCCGCGCCCATCAGGCCGCCGATTCCGAGCACCTCGCCCGCGCGCAGCTCGAAGCTGATGTCCTTCAGCCGGGGCGCCCCGTGCGAGCCGGCAACGCTGAGGCCGCGCGCGCGCAGCAGCACGGCTCCTGGCGCGGCGGTGCGGCGGGGAAAAAGGTCCCCAATTTCGCGGCCCACCATTTCCTGGATGACACGCGCCTTGTCCGTCGCGCGCGTCTCGCGCGTGCTGATGCTGGAGCCGTCGCGCAGCACGGTGACACGGTCCGCGATGGCGAAGACCTCGTCGAGCTTGTGGCTGATGTAGATGCAGGCGATGCCGCGCGCGCGCAGATCCCGCAGGATGTCGAGCAGCACACGGACCTCATGCTCCGCCAGCGCGGCGGTCGGCTCGTCGAGGATGAGGATTTTCGAGTTCTTGGCCAGGGCCTTCACGATCTCCACGAGCTGCTTCTGGCCCACGCCGAGATCAGCCACGCGCGCGGCGGGGTCCAGCGCCACCTTGAATTTTTCCAGCAGAGCCGCGGCCTCGCGTTGCATGCGCGGCCAGTCCATGAAGCCGCCCCAGCGCACCGGCTCGCAGCCGAGAAAGATGTTCTCCGCCACCGTCATTTCCTCCACCAGCGCCAGCTCCTGGTAAATGACGGCGATGCCCGCGCGCGCCGCGTCGGCGATGCCGGCGAAACGCGCCTCCACGCCGCCCGCCTCGAAGCTGCCCTCGTAGCTGCCGTGCGGATGGATGCCGGAGAGCAGCTTGATGAGCGTGCTTTTTCCCGCGCCGTTCTCGCCGCACAGCGCGTGGATTTCCCCCGCTCGCAGCTCGAAGGACACCTCCTTCAAAGCGGTGACTCCGGGGAATTTCTTGGTCAGTCGGCGCGCGGCGAGAATCATCATGCGCGTGATGATAACGAAGCGCGCCGCGCGCGCCAGAGTGAATGCGCGCGCCTCCGCGGCGCGCGCGGCCCAAAGTTCACACCGCGCCGCTTGACTCCGCCGTGCGAGTCGCCACCCTGCCCCCCCTATGGCAAAAGTTCTCATCATCGGCGCCGGCGGCGTCGGCAGGGTCGTCGTCCACAAATGCGCGCAGCTTCCCGGGGTGTTCAGTGAAATCCTGCTGGCCTCCCGCACCAAGTCGAAGTGCGACGCCATCGCGGCGGAGCTTTCCCGCCCGATCCAGACCGCGGCGGTGGACGCCGACAATGTGCCGGAGCTGGCGGCGCTGATCCGCGGCTTCCAGCCTGAGGTTGTCGTCAATGTGGCGCTGCCCTATCAGGACCTGGCCATCATGGACGCCTGCCTGGAGACCGGCGTGCATTACATAGACACGGCGAATTACGAGCCGCGCGATGTCGCCAAGTTCGAATACCACTGGCAGTGGGCCTACCAGGACAAATTCAAAGCCGCCGGTCTCACCGCCCTGCTCGGCTGCGGCTTTGACCCGGGCGTCACCAATGTGTTCACGGCGCACGCCTTGAAGCATCACTTCACCAGCATTGACACCCTCGACATCATAGACTGCAACGCGGGCGACCACGGCAAGGCCTTCGCCACCAACTTCAACCCCGAGATCAACCTGCGCGAGGTCACCGCCAACGGGCGCTACTGGGAAAACGGCTCCTGGGTGGAGACGAAGCCGCTTGAGATCAAGCGCAGCTTCGACTTCCCGGACGGCATCGGCCCGAAAAACATCTACTGCCTCTACCACGAGGAGCTGGAGAGTCTCACGAAGCACATCCCCATGCGTCGCGCACGCTTCTGGATGACCTTTGGCGACCAGTATATCAAACACATGGAAGTGCTCGTGAACGTCGGTATGACGCGCATTGACCCTGTCATGCACAAAGGCGTGCCGATCATCCCCATCGAGTTTCTGAAAACCCTGCTGCCTGAGCCCGGCACGCTGGGGCCCGATACCAAGGGCAAGACCTGCATCGGCAACTGGATCGAGGGAACGGCCAAGGACGGCGCCTTCAAGCGCCTCTACATCTACAACATCAAAGACCACGAGGACTGCTACCGCGAGACCAACAGCCAGGGCGTCAGCTACACCACCGGCGTGCCCGCCATGATCGCCGCGAAGCAACTCCTCACCAATCCCGCTGAATACCGCCAGCCCGGTGTCTGGAATCTGGAGCAGCTCAATCCCGACCCCTTCATGACCGACCTCAACACTCACGGCCTGCCCTGGATCGAAAGCTTTCCCGCCCACCCCTTGCCGGGTGAGTGAGGCCTGCTGCATAGGAACTGGTCGAATGCTGTTTCCCGAACGCGCGTGACGGCAGATTGCATATATGGCTTCCCCTTTCTTTGGAGACCGTGTTCACGCAGTCGCGCGCATTTTTGCGCAGGCAAATGGCTGTAAAGGATGGTGTCAGTTGATCAAAAAAACTCGACCTCCAAGAATCTGATGTCACGCAACAGCTTGGTGTAGCCCGCTCCCGGTCTGGCTTGCCGCTGCCATGACAAACCTCTCACCAAGCCGCCACGACCTCATACGCATAACCGGTGAGGTATTCCGTCTCCTGGATGCTGGCGAGGATGGGGTGGTCCGGCCGCTGGGTGTAGGTGGCCACGCGGCGCAGGGTCTTTTTCACGTCCACTCCGGCCTCGACGAGGCTGGCGTGGAACTCGCCTTTGCTGACGTGGTGGCTGCAACTGAAGGTGGCGATGATGCCGCCGGGCTTGAGCATTTTCAGCGCGCGCAGGTGGATCTCCTTGTATCCGCGCAGGGCGTCTTTGACGGAGGACTTCGTCTTCGTGAAGGAGGGCGGGTCGAGGATGATGAGGTCATACTCCGCGCCGGAGGACTCCCGCTCTTTGAGGAAGTCAAAACAGTTTGCCGTGATGAAACGAACGCCCGCGCCGGAGATGGCGGCGTTTTTCTCCGCCTGCGCCACGGCGGTCTCGCTGATGTCCACCGCCGTCACCTCCGCCGCGCCGGCCAGGGCGCAGGCCTGGGCAAAGCCGCCCTGGTTTGTGAAGCAGTCCAGCACGCGCCGGTCGCGCGCAAGGCGTGAGACGTGGGTGTAATTGTCGAGCTGATCCAGATAGAGGCCGGTTTTTTGCCCCTCAATGAGGTCGGCATGGAAGGCGCAGCCGGCGTGCCGCACCACATAAGGCTCGGGTGTCTCGCCCCAGACCACGCCTTTGACCTGATCCAGCCCCTCGGCCTTGCGCACGGCGCCCTCATTGCGCTGGATGATGCCGCGCGGCTGGAAGACATCCACCAGCGCCTGGATGATGAGGTCCTGCCGCCGCGCCATGGCGAGCGTGAGCGTCTGCAGCACGATGAAGTCGCCGTAGCGGTCCACGACGACGCCGGGCAGGCCGTCCGACTCGCTCCAGACCACGCGGCAGAGCGCGGTGTCCACGCCGGCCTCCTCGCGCACCCTCAGCGCGCGCTGGATGCGCCGGGTGAAGAAGTCCAGGTCCAGCCCCTGGCGGCGGTAGGAAAAGAGGCGCGCGGTGATCTGCGACTGCGGATTGTAAATGGCGCTGCCGAGCTGCTTGCCGCGCACATCCTGGAGCTGCACCACATCCCCCGGCTGCGGATCGCCGAAGCGCGCCTTGATCTCCACGCCATAGACCCAGACATGACCATGAAAAAGACGGGCGCGGGGCTGGACGGTGATGGCGGGCATGGCTGGATGAAATGGGATGGCTGAAAACGGGGCCATAGCTGCGCCGGATTTGCCGGGAATGCCAGCCGCAATTCAAGCGGGCTGGTGGACATCACTTCTCCAAAAACACGCACATCACCTGCGCGGGTTTTTTGTGCGGGTTGTGCAGGCGGTGCGGGGTGTCAGCGTCGAAGTAAAGCGTGTCGCCCTCGTCGAGATCATAGCTCTCCTTGCCATACTCGAGCGTGACCCTGCCTTTGAGCACGATGAGGAATTCCTCGCCCTCATGCGGACGCGAGATGCTGCGGCCGCCGCCGGCGGGCACATCCAGCACGAACGGGTTCATGCGGCGGCTGGCGCGGCCATGGGTGAGGCTGTGATAGACGATGTCAGAGTTCTGCGGATCGCGCTGGATGGCGCGGCGGTCCTTCTTTTTGGTCAAAACGATCTGCGGCTTCGAGTCGAGCCCCTCCAGCAGCACGGAGAGCGGCGCGCGCAGCGCCTCGGCCACGCGGGCCAGCGCGGGCAGCGAGGGCGTGATGCGGAAGTTTTCGACCTTCGAGAGCCAGCTCCGCGTCTGCCCGGCGGCGGCGGCGACCTCCTCCAGACTGAGGCCGAGTTCGAGGCGGCGTTGTTTGATGCGCTGGGAGAGTTCGACGAGGTTCATGAAAGATGTGTTGCTTAATTGTCTCAAAAGTTTCTTGTCAGGCAACATGTTTCTGGCTAGCGATGGAGTCACGACAAAATCCTGGCGGGTAAAATCATGCTCTGAAGATGATTCCGCCCTTCATGATTGGGTCATTCTCCCGCATGCTTATGACGCCAACTTCTTCCCTGCCTCGTCGTGATTTTTTGACCGGAGCACTGGCGCTGGGTGCCTCCACGCTCGCAAGAGGCGCGGATGACGCCCCCGCAATGCTCGGCCCCATCCTCGGACATTCCGACGAAACCTCCGCCATGGTCTGGATGCGCGCGGCGGCCGCCGGTGAGTTCACGCTGGAAGTCACGCCGGAGGAGGGCGGATCGCCCGTGGTGATGAAGAAGGTGGCGGATGAAAAAGACGATCTCTGCCTTCACTGGAAGGTGGCCGGCCTCCAGCCAGGCGCCAGGCATCGGTATCGCATCCTGCAAAATGGCAAGGTGATCGCCGCCGATGCCGGGCAGATATTGTCCACGGCTCCGGCAGCCGGCAAACCCGCGAAAGTGCGGCTCGCCATCAGCTCATGCGCCAAGGAGGACGCGGGCAGCCGCGCGGTGTGGAACCGCATGGCGTCGGAGAATGTGGATGCCGTCGTTTTAATCGGCGACACACCTTACATTGACAGCACGGAGCTGGAGAAGCAGGCGCGGCGGCATCGTGAGTTCGCCGCCGTGCCGGAGTATCAGGCACTCCTGAAATCGCGCCCCAGCTGGTGGACGTGGGATGATCACGATTTCGCGGGCAACGATGCCAGCGGGCTTGCGGCAGGCAAAGAAAATACGCGTCTCGTTTTCACCCGCTACCGGCCGCAGAAAAGCTACGGCGATGGCACCGGCGGCATCTACACGAGTTTCCGGCGCGGGCCGGTGGAGGTCTTCCTGCTCGACACCCGGTGGTTTTCCATGACGGAGCCCTCCTTTGCCGGTTCGCACAAACCCACCCTGCTCGGTGCGAAACAATGGGAATGGCTTCAAAAAGGCCTGCTTGCCTCCACCGCACCCTTCAAGCTGCTGGCCTGCGGCGTCATCTGGGATGACAAGGAAAACACGGAGTCCGACGACTGGGGCACCTACAAGCACGAGCTGACGGCCATCCAGAAGTTCATCGGCGAAAATAAAATCCCCGGCATCATCCTCATTGGCGGCGATATCCACGCCAGCCGCGTGCTCAAATACAAAACGGCCAAAACCGTCGGCTACGACCTCGTGCAGTTCATCGCCTCCCCCATCCACGGCAGCACGATCCCCTCCCTGAACGTCTATCACCCCGACCTCGTCCGCAGCGCCGTGGAACCCAACGTCTTCCTCCGCGTGGACGCCGATAGCACCGTCACGCCCGCCACCTTCCACGCCGCGCTCATCAACAAGAATGGCGAGACCGTCTTCAGCTACCATCTGACCGAGGAGGATTTGAAGCCCAAAGCCTGATCCTCTGTTGGAACAAAACCTCCCTCTTTTATGCTGGCTCTTCTGGAACTCGTCATCGCAGTCTATCAGGCCTGCACGGCAACCTTCCACATGGGAGTGGCGCTTCGTTGGATGCTTTCCTCGCGCTATCGTGCCGAGATTCGCAAGGACCAGGAGGCCCAGGCCAAAGTCGGGTTCGGTTTCGTCTTTCTCGCCCTGCTGTTGACCGTCATCGCCCTGCTTTTTGTTTTCTAACACCACCTCGCCATGTTCACCGTCAACCACCGCACCTACAATCCGCCCGCCAAGCCTGTCGTCGTCGTCTGTCTCGATGGTTCGGCGGATGAATACCTCGACTGCGCCGTCGCGCGAGGTCGCATGCCGAACCTCGCGAAGATGAGCGTGAACGGCTGGCGGGGCTTTGCGCGCGCTGCCATGCCGACCTTCACCAACGTGAACAACAGCAGCATCGTCACCGGCGTGCCGCCCAGCGTGCATGGCATCGGCGGTAACTTCTTTTTCGATACCAGCACCGGCGAGGAGGTGATGATGAACTCGTCGAAGTTCCTCCGCGTCGAGACGATCTTCCCGCACGCCCAACGCGCCGGACGCAAGGTGGCCGTGGTCACGGCGAAGGAAAAGCTGCGCGACATTTTTGCCAGCGGCCTCATCAGCGAAGGCGGCATCGCTTTCTCCTCCGAGAAATCCAAACACGCGGTAGTCGAGACGCACGGCATCAGCGATGTGGAGACGCTCGCCGGCCCCACCCCGGAGATCTACAGCGGCGACGCCAGCCTCTATGTCTTGAAGGCCGGTGTGGCGCTGCTGCGGGATGGCCGCGCCGATTTCCTCTACCTGAGCACCACTGACTACATGCAGCACAAGCACGCGCCGGAAGATCCCGAAGTGCTCGATTTCTACGCGGCCATTGATCTCGAAATCGGTCACCTGCTCGCCCTCGGCGCCGTCATCGGCATCACCGCCGACCACGGCATGTGCGCCAAACAAAAGCCGGATGGCAGCCCGAACGTGATCTATCTCGAAAGCGAACTCGTGGAGCAGTTCGGCGAGGGCTTCCGCGTCATCCTGCCCATCACCGATCCTTATGTAGCGCATCACGGCGCGCTCGGATCCTTCGCCCAAGTGCATCTGCCCGAGGGCATGGACGCGGGCAAGGTGCGCGACTGGCTGCTGCTCCGTCCCGGTGTCACCGAATGCCACGAACGCGCCACCGCCGCGCGTTTGATGGAGCTGCCCGAGGATCGCATGGGCGACCTCGTCGTCGCCAGCGGACGCGATGTCGTCCTGGGCCGCACGCCCGCCTATCACGACCTCAGCGCGCTCGCCGGCCATCTCCGCAGCCACGGCGGCCGCTACGAGGAAATGGTGCCGCTCATCTTCAGCGAGCCGCTCAATGCGAAGTATGCCGCCCGCGCCGGCAGCGACGTGCGCAACTTCGACATCTTCGAGATCACCTGCAACGGCACGCATTGATGGTGGTGCAACCTTCCAGGTTGCACTCACTGGCAAGCTTGAAGCTTGCCCCACCCTATGAAAGCCACCCACCATCACTCTCCAGACTTCCTCCGCGCCCGCCGTTGGTCGCTGGGTGCGGTGATGTTCTGCTACCTATTTTATTACACCGGCCGCCAAACCTTCGGCTTCGCCATCCCCGGCATCCAGGCAGAGCTGGGCATTGACAAACAAACGCTCGGCTGGATCAGCGCCGCCATGCTCTGGGCCTACGCCGCCGGGCAAATGATCAATGGCAACCTGGGTGACAAATTCGGCGGACGCCGCATGATGTTTCTGGGCGCCTTCAGCTCCTTCGCTCTGAACTGGCTCACCAGCTTCGGCATCGGTTTCAAATCGCTCGCCTCTGCCTGGGGCATGAACGGTCTGGCGCAAAGCATGGGCTGGGCACCCGGGAGCCGCCTGGTGTCGAACTGGTTCGGCACTCATGAGCGCGGACGCGCCTTCGGCCTTTATGTGCTGGCGGCGGGCTTGTCCTCCGTGCTCTCCTTTATCACCTCATTGCTGGTGCTGGATGTCCTCCAACTCGACTGGCGCTGGATCTTCCGGCTGCCGGTGTTCCTGATGCTTCTCGGCGGCCTGGTGGTGTGGATCGTCGCGAGGGACAAACCTGCCGATGCTGGTTTCCCGGACACGCACGAGGATGAAAAGGTCTTCGATCCCGGAGCCGTCAAAGAATCCTCCTGGCAGCGCTACGCAGCGGCGCTGAAGAACGGACGTCTGCTGCTCGCCGGTTTCGCCATCGGTTTTCAAAACACCGTGCGCTACGGCCTGCTCATCTGGGTGCCTGTCTATTTCCTTGGTGACGACTTCAAAGCCGATCCGCTTGGCAAATGGATCAGCATCGCACTGCCCATCGGGATGGCACTGGGTGCCGTGACCAGCGGCTGGATCTCCGACAGATTCTGCGACTCGCGCCGCAGCGGCGTCATTGCCAGCTTCATGATCCTCGCCGCTGTCGCCGCCATGGGCATGTACCTGCTCCCTCCGGGCCATCGGCTGGGCGTGCCCGTGCTGTTCCTAGCCGGCTTCTTTGCTTATGGACCGCAGTCCGCCTTTTGGGCGCTGGCACCGGACTTGATGGGCCGCGAATGTGCCGGCACCGCCGTCGGCGTGATGAACTTCTTCGCCTACGCCATGGCCGGCCTCGGCGAGCCCTTCATCGGCTGGATGATCCAGCACAATCCCTTCGCTACCACTCCCGGCGTGGAAAGCGTCGCCCTCGTCTTCCCCCTCGTCGCCGCCTTCGCCGTGTGCAGCGCCATTCTCGCCCTTTTAATCCGCCGATGAACTCCGCCCGCGTCCAGCTTTTCCACGGTCCCGGCAAGCCATTTCAAATGGGAAGCGCGGCATGGCCCGAAGATCTCCATCCCGGCGAAGTGCTCGTGCAGATCTCGCTCGCGACCATCTGTGGCTCTGACCTGCACACCACCGAGGGCCGACGCACCGCGCCAACGCCCTGCATTCTCGGCCATGAAGCAGTGGGACATGTCGTCAGCAGCGCACGCGATGGAGTCGGCTATGGACAACGAGTGACGTGGACACTTGCCGATTCCTGCGGCCATTGCGCTCCCTGCACACGCTGGCACCTGCCGCAGAAATGCGAGCACCTTTTCAAATACGGCCATGCCGCGCTCAGCGATGGCAGCGGTTTGAACGGCTGCTACGCCAGCCACATCGTGCTGCGCCCCGGCACCGAGATCATGACCGTGCCTGACGCGTTGCCGGATGCCATCGCCGCGCCGGCCAATTGCGCGCTGGCCACCATTGTCAACGCGCTCGAAGCCCTGCCCGATCCCTGCGACAGCGCCCTCGTGCAAGGTGGCGGCCTGCTTGGGATCTACGCCTGCGCCTGGCTGCGCCATCGAGGGGTGAATGAAGTCTTTTGTACTGATCTCAGTCCGCAGCGTCTCGCTCTCGTGGCGGAGTTTGGCGGCATTCCGGTGCCGCACGGAGAAAAAATGCCGCAGGTGGACCTCGTGCTCGAAGTCACCGGCAGCTCCGCCGTCATCCCCGATGGCGTCAAAGCCCTGCGTCCCGGCGGCCACTACGTCTGGGCCGGCATGGTGCATCCTGAAACCCAGCTCGACCTTACCGGCGAGGCCGTTTTGCGCAAATGCCTCACCTTGCGCGGCATCCACAACTACCGTCCCGAACACCTCGCCGCCGGACTTGACTTCCTTGCCCAAAATCACCGGCAGATGCCCTTTGAAAAACTGACCAGCCCGGCGCTGCCGCTGGAGCAGCTCAACGAAGGCTTCTACCTCACCCGCAGCCGCCAGTGGCAGCGCGTCGCCATCCACCCCTGATTCACCATGCTCTCCCTCCCCAGTTACCTCGCCGGAAAAGCCGTCACCACCGACGATTGGATTGACGTCTTCAACCCCTACAGCAACCAGCAAGTCGGCCGCGTCGCCGCCATCGGGCGCGATCACTTGGAAGCCGCCATCCAGGCCCATCTCGTTCCTGCAGAGCTGCTCACCCGCTACGAGCGCAGCCGCATTCTGAACCAGACCCGTGATCTGCTCGATGCCCGCCGCGAGGAGTTCGCGCAACTCATCACCGCCGAGGCAGGGCTTTGCCTCAAAGAGACACGTTACGAGGTGGGCCGCGCCTGCGATGTGTTCGCCTTCGCCGCCATGGAAGCCCTGCGTGATGACGGCCAGACCTTCTCCTGTGACATCTCAGCCACCGGCAAAGCGCGCAAGATTTTCACCCTGCGCGAGCCGCTTTCGCTCATTGCCGCCATCACGCCCTTCAATCACCCGCTCAACCAAGTCGCCCACAAGCTCGCGCCCGCCATCGCCGCTGGTGCGCCAGTCATATTGAAGCCTTCGGAAAAAACGCCGCTCACCGCCGTGCGCCTCGTCGAGCTGCTCTACGAGGCCGGTCTGGCCGGTCACTTGCTGAGCTGCATTCATGGCAATCTCGATGAAGTCACGCGACCGATGATCCGCGACGAGCGCATTGACCTCGTCACTTTCACCGGCAGCGCCAAAGTGGGCAAAGAAATCGCCGCCACGGCGGGTTACAAAAAAACCTGCCTCGAACTCGGCGGACACTCGCCCTTGATCGTGCTTGAGGATGCCGACCTCGACCTCGCCGCCAAGCTTGCCTGCGAGGGTTGCTTCCGCAACAGTGGCCAGCGCTGCACCGCTGTGCGCCGCATCTTGGTGCAAGAAGGTGTGCTCGCCGACTTCACCCAGCGCTTCCTCGCGCGCGCCCAAAACTACACCTGCGGCGACCCCACCGACGAAGCCACCGTCGTCGGCACCGTCATTGATGAAGCTGCCGCCAAGTCACTCGAAGCCGCAATTCAGGACGCCATTACACGCGGTGCCAAACTCCTCCACGGAGGCACTCGCCAGGGCGCGCTGCTCCAGCCCACGATCCTTGCTGATGTGCCACGCGACTCCACGCTCGGCACCTGCGAGTGCTTCGGCCCCATCGCGCCGATCTTTGGCGTGCGTGACCTCAATGACGCTATTGACCATGCGAATGCGACGCCTTACGGCCTAAGCAGCGGCATTGTCACGCGCTCACTGGACTCTGCCATCACTGCCATCAAAGGCATCAAAGCCGGCACCATCAACGTCAACGAAATCCCTGGCTATCGTCTTGAGCTTAGCCCCTTCGGCGGCGTCAAAGACAGCGGCCTCGGCATCAAGGAGGGCGTCCTTGAGGCCATCAAGTTCATGACCACGGTGAAGACGTATTCGTTGCCGTGGTGAGCTGGCTTCCTGCGCCTGGAAGAATGGCGGCTGGATGGTTGTTTATCTCGCCTTCATGTGGATTCGTATTTTCCTTCTGTTCAGCCTTTATGCCCCTTTGACCCTTGCCCAGTCTTCGGATGCTGGCGGCGTCAAGGTTTCGCTCCAGCGGTATTCCGGACCCGCCACGGTCAGTGTGCAGAGCCTGGACAAGTTCAAGCAGCGCGTTCAGCTGGAACGGAATGGAGAGACGCAGCCTCTGAACGTGCGCGTCGAGCTGCCGAAATCAGGCCGGCAGGTGTGGCCGGCGAATGATGTCGAGGTGCGCGATGAGGCAGGGGAGGCGCTGCTTGTGCAGCGCTCCGGCATTGAGTGGGAAAATATCGTCGTGCCGGTCGCCGGGAAGCTGAATGCCTTCATGGTGCAGGCCTTGCCGCCCGCCGTTCCAGCACCGCAGACCACGGCCGAGAAGGATCGGGTGATCCAGGATGAGGTCAGCGGTGCGGAGGTGCGCATCGCGAACTGGCCGCAGGGGCGCACGGCTGCGCTGAGCATCCGATTTGACGACTCCCACCCCACGCATCTGAGCAAGGCCATCCCCATCCTGGGGGAGTATGGATTCAAGGGCACCTTCATGGTCAATCCGGGCCCGAAGGAGGCGGGCAGCCGGCAGAACTATGCCTTTGAAACCCAGCTGGCCGAATGGGCGGCGGTGGCCGAACGGGGCGACATGGAGCTGGCCAATCATTCCGCGCACCACCGCGGCGCGAAGGGAGACGAGGACATGGACCGCGAAATTGGCAGCGCAGCGGAGGCGATCTGGAAGCTCACGCCCGGCAAGAGCAAGCTCCTGGCATTGAATCTCGGCGGCGGCACGCAGTGGCAGACCACGCGCACGCTGCGCCACTACCTCGACAAATACCATCAGTTCGACGCCTCCAGCGGCTCCCTCGGCATGGACGACAGCTATGGCGGGCGTGTCGAGGCCTTCCGCAAGGCGCTCGCCACCCACCTCGACCGCGGTTTGTGGTGCCGCGTGCATTACCACTACATCGGCGAGGGCCTCAGCAGCAGCGAGGCGAACTTCCGCGCCGCTCTCGACATCGCCAAAGCGCATCAGGAACATCTCTGGATCGCCGGCATGGCGGACATCCACAAATATCAAACCGAGCGCAGCAGCGCGAAGGTCACGCTGCTAAAGTCCGATGCGAAGAGCCTCGCCTTCCAGCTTGACTGCGCCACGGATGCCACGCTCTACGACCAGCCGCTCACGATTGAGATCACACCACCAGCGGCATGGGATGCGGCGAAAGTTGCCATGAAGGACGCATCGGGGGCGGCCTTGCCGGTTCAGCGTGCGGAGTCCGGCGGACGCCACCGGCTTCGCTTCGAAGTGCCTGCGCGCAAGGGCGTGTATTCCGTCAGCACGACGCCCTGAACCCGCCGCCTATCTTGTTGCCTCAAAAGTAAATGACACCGCAGGGGGTGTTGGGAAAAGAGTGAGGGAAGAGCGGCATTCTCCGGGATTGCCTTTTGGCATGGGGCTGGCTATGATCACTGCAATGCCCGCCATCAGCACCGAACCGCGGATCGAACCCGCCACCATTGAAGACATGCCCCAGCTCGTGGAGTTGCTGATGGCGCTGTTCAGCGAGGAGGAGGATTTCCGCCCGGACAGGACCAAGCAGGAGCATGGCCTGAGACTCATTCTGGAGCAGCCGAACCGGGGCCGGATTTTTGTTCTGCGCACGGATTACCAGGTCATCGGCATGGTGAACCTGCTTTTCACCATCAGCACGGCCGAGGGCGGGCTGGTGATCCTGATGGAGGATGTGATCGTGCATCCGCAGCACCGCCGCCAGGGTTACGGGGCGCGGCTTCTCGACCACGCGATTGAATTCGCCAGGGAGAAAAATTTCCGCCGCATCACCCTGCTTACCGACAAGATCAGCGCCGAGTCGCAGGCGTTCTTCGCCAAGCATGGTTTCTCGCATTCGAGCATGATCCCGATGCGGCTGGTCTTTGCCAGTTCCTGAGCCATGAGCGTGCCGTTGACCGCTTTTCTCGTGCATTTGCGCCAGCCGGCGGGCGGCGCGCACACGGCGGACACGGCGGCGCTGGACTGGTTCGTGATCGCCACCCAGTGCTGCTTTTTCTTTCTTCTCGGCTGCTTCGCGGCGGTGGCCTGGGGGATTTGGCGGCGCACGACCCGGCCGGAACCCCACGAAAAGCTGCTCCAGGAACTGGCCGAGGCCGATGAGGACGAGATTCTGCGCGCCGGAGAGTCCGGACCCGACGCATCGCGCGCCCCCTGGGAGCGGCAGGCCGACTGGTGGCGCCGGGAATGATTTTCCCGCACGGTCCCCGGCACGCTCGTATCCAAGCTCATGCGCATCGGCATCACAGGAGCGACCGGGTTCATCGGAAGGCATTTGACCGCGCTTGCCCGCGAGTCCGGGGAAGTCATCGCCTACACGCGCGGCCATGCGGCGCTTCAGCTTGCGGACCGCACATTGAGACTGCCCGGAGACGCTCCCCACGCGCTGCCTGAGACGCGGCTCGACGCGCTCGTGCATCTGGCGGGCGAGCCGCTGGCCGGCTTGTGGACGCGGGCAAAACGGGGGCGCATCTGGCGAAGCCGCGTGGATTTCACCGAGTCCCTGGTGGCGCATCTGGGGACATGGAAGATGGAAAACCGTCCGCGAGTGCTGGTGTGCGCTTCGGGCGCGGGTTTTTATGGGGACAGTGGCGGAGTGGTGGTGGATGAGGCGGCGCCGCAGGGCGCGGGATTTCTGGCGGAGCTGTGCGGACGCTGGGAGGCGGCGGCGCAGGGCGCGGAGGCTGCCGGCATGCGCGTGGTGACGCTGCGGACGGGCATGGTGCTGGGGCCGGACGGCGGGGCATATCCTCTGCTGAGGCGCGTGTTTCGCCTGGGGCTGGGCGGCAGGCTCGGCTGCGGGGCGCAGTGGATGTCGTGGATTCACATCCGGGACGCGGCGCGCATGATCCTCCGGGCGGTGGAGGATGAAAGCTGGCGCGGCCCGCTGAACGTCTGCGCGCCGGGCGCGGTGACGAACGCGCAGTTCACGCGCGCGCTGGCTGCGGCGGTGAGGCGGCCCGCTTTTTTCCACGCGCCGGCATTCGGACTGCGCCTGCTGCTGCGCGGCATGGCGGATGAGATGCTGCTGGGCGGGCAGCGGGCCGCGCCTGCGAAGGCGCTGGAGGCGGGTTTCCGTTTTGATTTTCCGCGCGTGGATGACGCGATGGCGGACCTGGAGGGGCGCCGCACATGCGGCTCATGACTTCGGCGGCACGGCGATGATCTCGGGCGCGTGGCGGCGCACGCCGATGAAGACCGGGGAGAGCTGCTGCTCGAAGCGGCCGGGCTTGAATTTCACGCGCGTGTTGAAGGAGGTGAAATGCCATGGCCCGTCCTCGGTGCGCAGGCTGTATTGCAGGGCGCGGCCGCCATCGAGCAGGGTGGCGTGCTGGATGTCCAGCTTGCGGGCGATCTCTGCGGTCTCCATGACATTCATGACGCCGCCGGAGCCGGAGAGGACGAAGACGATGGCGCCGTCCCGCCTCATGCCGCCGAGGGAGCGGTAGCTGATCTTGCTGCCGTCGAAGTACTGGTCGGGCTTCAGGCCCACATAGGAGAAGATGGTGTGGTTCTTCATCACCGAAGGGTAAACCTGCACGCCTTCCTCAATGGCGCCTGGCACCTCGTCGAGCAGGGATTTCGGGCCGAAGAAAGGCACGCCGTTTTTGACAAAAAAGCAGCCGCTCCATTCGGGGAAGGCGCGGTTGGTTTCGCGGCCCTCATGCCAGACCCAGCCCAGCGGGCGCCCCTTGGGATCGCGGAAATTGGCGGTCACCGCGAACCACAGCTTCTCCGTGGCGAGGCGTTCGGAGGCGGTGGTGACTTCGAAGCCGGGTTTGTAGCTGGCCATGAACTCGAACTCCTTGGGCGAGATGGTGACGACATGCACCTCCGCCCCGAACACTTTCTGCGCCACCGCGCCCGCCAGGCCCGCGGGCCGGCGCACGCGCACCGTGCTCCAGACCAGGCCGGGCTCGCGGTGGCGCTCCACCAGCGCGGCGGCCATCTCGGCGGGAGTGATCTGCGCGGGCGTTTTCCAGGTGTCACCGCGCACGCGCACCAGCAGGCTTTCGCGCGAGTCGCGCACGCAGACGGCCACGAGGTTGCTGTGGATGTTGAAGACCCACTGCGCGGCCACCCATGCGGCGAGAAAAACCGCCAGCAGCAGCAGCAGCAGGACTCTCATGCACCCCGGGGGCGGGCGGCGGCGTTTGGACTTCGGTTTGGCGATGCCGGATGATTGCGCCGGATGACGGGCGAGTCAAAGCGGCATCCGAGCTGGTGGACGCGAGCCGAAAATGGCGCTGCCGACCCGCACCAGCGTGGCGCCTTCCTCCACCGCCGCCTCGAAGTCGTGGCTCATGCCCATGGAGAGGTGCGGCAGCGGCGCGCCGCCGGCTTTTTCCAGCTCCCCGCGCAGCGCGCGCAGGGCGGCGAAGTGGCGGCGGCTTTTCTCCGGGCCGGGATCGTAGGGGGGGATGCACATGAGTCCCTCGATCTGGAGACGGTCCAGCCCGTAGAGCTCCTCCAGCCGCGCGCGCGCCTGGTCCGGGCTGAAGCCGTGCTTCGAGGACTCGGCGGCTACATTGATCTCCAGAAGCACGCGCGGCCGCAGGCCCAGCTCCTCGGAGACGCGCTGGATGTCGCGGGCGATCTCCAGGGAATGCACCGCCTCCAGCATGTCCGCGGCGGGCAGGACTTTGCGCACTTTGTTCGATTGCAGCGGGCCGATCAGATGCCAGCGCAAGCGCGGGGGCAGCACCGGCTGCTTGGCCAGCAGCTCTTGCACACGGTTCTCCCCGAACAGGGTCTGGCCCGCCTCCGCCGCCTCGCGCACGGCCTCGGCGGGGAAGGTCTTCGACACGGCCACCAGCTCCACCTCCCCGGCCGCGCGCCCGGCGTGACGCGCCGCCGCGGCGATGCGTTCGCGGATGTTTTCGAGGCGTTCGGCGATGCTGCTCATGCGCCGATGCTGGAGCACGGGCGCGGGGCGCGCAAACGCCTTGTCACCCTGCAGCCGGATGAGGTGCAAAAAATCGCCGCCCGGCCCGTTCGTCACCCTGTCGTTCCGACGGCGCGCGCCTGCCATGAGACATCTCCTTCCACTCACCCTGCTGACCTTTCTCCCCCTCCTTTCCAGCGCGCGCGCTCCGAACATCCTCTGGTTCGTGGTGGATGACATGTCCCCGCACTTCTCCTGCTACGGTGAGACGGCCATCCAGACGCCGGCGGTGGACCGGCTGGCGGCGGAGGGCGCGCGCTTCACCCGCGCCTATGTCACCGCGCCCGTGTGCTCCGCCTGCCGCTCGGCCATGATCACCGGCATGTATCAGACGACCATCGGCGCGCATCACCACCGCAGCGGGCGGGGCGAGTTGAAAATCCACCTGACCGAGGGAGTGCGGCCCGTGCCGGAGCTGTTTCAGAAGGCGGGCTATTTCACCTGCATCGGCAGCGGCCTGGAGGAGCGCGACTTCCGCGGGCTGCCCTTTGGCGAGGGCAGGGCGGGGAAGAAAAAAGCCGCCGGCGCACCCATGAAAGGCCGCCTGGGCAAGACAGACTACAATTTCGAGTGGGACACCGCCATGTATGACAGCCACGACTGGGCCGGGCGCGGTGAAAAGCCCTTCTTCATGCAGGTGCAGCTCCACGGCGGCAAACTCCGCGCCGACAATCTGGAGGCCAACCGAGCTCTCGCCGCGCGCGCGCGCAGCGAGCTTGGCAGCGCCACCGATCCGCAAAAAGTCACCCTGCCGCCCTACTACCCGCGTGATCCCGTGCTGCTGGAGGACTGGGCCGCCTATCTCGACAGCGTCCGCCTCACCGACCTGCACGTCGGCCGTGTCATCGCGCGTCTGGAAAAAGAGGGCCTGCTGGAAAACACCCTCGTCATTTTCATGACCGACCACGGCATCAGCCACGCGCGGGGAAAACAGTTCCTCTATGACGAGGGAGCCCACATCCCCTTCATCGTGCGCGGCCCCGGCATCGCCAAAGGCGCCGTGCGCACGGATCTCGTCGAACACATAGACATGGCCGCCTTGTCCCTGGCCGCCGCGGGCATTCCCATCCCGGAAGCCATGCAGGGACGCGACATCTTCGCGAAAGATTACCAGCCGCGCCAGGCCGTCTTTGCCGCGCGCGACCGCTGCGATGAGACCGTCGAGCGCATCCGCAGCGCGCGCACGGAGCGCTTTCTTTACATCCGCAATTTCCTGCCGCGGCGTCCGCACCTTCAGCCGAACGCCTACAAGGACAAAAAGGCCATCGTCGCCGCCCTGCGCGTCGCGCACGACGCCGGCACACTGCCCTCCGTCTCCGAGGAGCTGCTCTTCAGCCCGGAGCGCGCGCCCGAGGAGCTGTATGAATATGTGAACGACCACTGGCAGGTTACCAACCTCGCCGCCAATCCCGACTACAAAACCGAGCTGGAGTCCCACCGCGCCCGGCTTGACGAGTGGATCGCGCGCACCGGGGACAAAGGGCCCGAATCCGAGGCCATGTATGACAGCGACATGGCCGAGTACTTGAAAAAGAGCAATCCCGACGTGGAGCGCAACATCGTCCTCATGAAGCAGTGGGCGCGCGAGGGCAAATGAGCCGCCGCGCCGCGCTCACCAGCGGTAGTCCAGGCTGATGAAATCCAGCAGGCGCATCCACAGCGCGGCGCCCAGCGTCACCCGGTCCCCGTGCAGCCGCCCCGTGCCGGTCATGCCGGAGCGCAGGAGGCCGTCCGGGTCAGGCAGGCGGACCAGCACGCCGTAAGTCACCTCCAGCGGCTTCAGTCCGCCCTTGTCATCCGGCTGCGCGGCGATGTCGCCGCCCAGGGTGGCGGCCAAGTTCGGCGGAAGGCTTTCCGCAGGCGGCGTCTTCGCATCCTCGGCCACCGTGCCGGTGAAGGTGACTCCCGGGCGCGAGGCGGCGCGCAGCTCCATTTTCTGCCCGGCGCGCACATGGCGCGCCTGGCGCTGGCTGAGGGGGAAAAAGACCTCCGCCTGGCCTTCCGCCGCCAGCGTGCAGAGGGTGTCGCCAGCGCGCAGGCTGCCGGCGGCGAGGCGGTCGAGATCCGGCGTGAGCACCACGCCATCCTGCGGCGCGCGCAGCTCCAGCCGCGCGGCCTGGCGGCGCGCCTCCGCCAGCGCGGTCTCCGCCTGCGCCACGGCGGTCCGCGCCTGCTGGAAGGCGGCGGGCGCCTCCGCGCCGAGCGTCTGCTCCAGCTCCAGGCGCGCGCGCCGCAGGCGCAGCTCCGCGGCGGTCACGGCGGCGGCGAGGCGCGCGTTTTCCAGCCGCGCCAGCAGATCGCCTCGGCGCACTTTCGCCCCGGCGCGGGCCAGGATCTCCACCACGCGTCCGGCGGCTTCCGCGCGCACCGGCATCTGCTCCGCCGCGCGCAGCAGCACGGGCCGCTCCACGGTGATCCGCCACGGCAGCGCCAGCAGGCCCGCAGCCAGCGCGGCCAGGCCCGCCGTCAGCAGCGCGGGCCGCCGCCAGCCACCGGGGCGCGACTTGAGGGCGGCGATTTCATTTTTCATGAAGGAAATGACGGGCACGGCGACCATGGAGACGAGCGCGCCCGCGCCGATGGCGTCCCCCAGCCAGCCGAGGCCGGAGGGTTGCAGAAGATGGTGAAACAGCAAGGCGATGCCGAGGGTGATGTTCAGCAGGTAAAGCTGCGCCGCCACGCTGTAGAGGACGAAACCCGCGCGGTTCCGGCGCGGCAGCAGGCGCTCCAGCAGCGGCGGGGTGGGCGCGCCGAACCAGAGGCGGCGGCAGAGGTCCGCCACGCACATGCGGGCCTTGTCCCGCAGGTTGGGCACTCCGAGCAGGTCGGTGAGCATGTAGTAGCCGTCGAATTTCATCAGCGGGTTGGCATTGAAAAGGATCGTCCACACGCTGGTGATGAGCATCAGGTTGAAGAGGAGCTGCTGCGCCGGCCCCGGCTGGGAGACGGCCCACAGCAGCGTGGCCGCGGCGGCGATGAGCAGCTCGATGTAGATGCCCGCCGCGGCCACCAGCAGACGGTGGCGTTTGTTCGGGAAGAGGTAGCTGTCGGACACATCCGCGTAGAGGAAGGGGGAGAAGACCATGAGGAGCGCGCCCATCTCATGCACCTCCCCGCCATAGTGCTTGCAGGTCAGCCCGTGGCCGAACTCATGCACCACCTTCACCAGGAGGGTCAGCGCCCACACGAGGGCCAGGTTCGGCAGCGTGAGAAAGCCGCTGAGGGAGGGCGCGATGCGCGGGAAATTCACCACGAACACTACCAGCGCCGCCGCCATCAGCGCCAGGCTGAGCATGAAGGCCGTCCGCGTCCACACCCAGCGCAGCCGCCGCTCCATGCGGATGAGCAGCGCGTCGGGATCGAAGAGAGGGATCTTCAAAAACAGCATCCTCATGAAGACGCCCCACGGCGTCAGAGGGCGGCGCTGGCTCCGGGCGCGCTCCAACTGCGCGCGCGCGCCCGCTCCGGTGGCCTCCAGGAAGCCGGCCAGCAGCAGCTCCCCGGCAAAGCGGGCCGCGCGCGCCGTCAGCGCCTCCGCATCCCCCGCCAGGGCCGCGTGCGGATGCGCGGCGGCGAAGGCGGCGCGGATCTCAGCCAGCGTCCGGCGCCCGTCGAAGAGCGCGGCCAGGGCGTGGTCCTCCGCGGTGAGGCGGAAGTATTTCAATGACAGCGGATCCTTGATGATGACGAAGGCGCGGCCCTCGAAGAGTTGGCGGCTCGTCTCCAGATCCCGCCGCAGAGCGGGGGGCACGAGGGAATCGGGCGCGCGCTCCGGCTCAGGGCTTGGCTTGCTCATGGCCGGCTGCTTTTTCTGGAAACTCCGCCTCCACCCTCATGCCCGCCGTCAGGCGCAGGTCCGCGTTTTCCAGGCGCAGCTTCACCCGGCACAGGCCGCTCTCGGCATCCACGCGCGGGTCAAGAAACACCAGCTCAGCCTCCGCCTCCGCGTGCGGGGCCGGCAGCCGCACCTCCATGCTCATGCCGGTGCTCAGCACGGCGGCCTGCGCCGGCTCCACGAAGAATTGCGCCTCCACCGTCCGCAGGTGGACGATGTGCGCCACCGTCTCATGCAGCAGCGCCGCCTCCCCCGGCTGCCTCCCGCGCGCCACCACCACCCCTTGAATGGGCGCGCGCAGTGTCTTCTGCTCCAGGCGGAAACGCGCCGCATCCCTCTGGATGCGCGCCAGATCGTGCTCGATGGATTTTTTCAGCGCCTCCTCCCGCGTGCCAATGCTCTCCTTGAGCAGCCGCTGCGCCGCCTCGTGGTCGAAGCGCGCCTTCTCCAGCACCTTCTCCGCGCGCTCCAGGTCCAGCCTCTCCAGGTCGTCCACCAGCCGCGCCAGCGGCGCCCCCTTTTCCACCGTGCCGCCCTCCTTGACAAAAACCTCCGCCACGATGCCCTCCACCGGCGTGCCCACCCGCACCTCGTGCAGCGGCAGCAGGATGCCCGGCACCACGTCCGCCCGCGCGCAGATCGCGCCGAGGAAGGCCGCGCCGAGGAAAAGTGCCGGGGAAATGCCGTGACGAATCATTCCCGCGCAGATACATCCGCTTCCCCCCGGCGGCAACCCCGCGCAAAGTGGGGCAGCCTTCCAGTTTGCCCGTTTCGATCAACCCCGCCCCGGAAGCCGCGCCGGGGCGGCACGCGGGAAAGCACGCGGCGCTTGCATTCGCGGCGGGACTCGGCTTTGAGGTTGCCACGTCATTTTTCTTTTTCTTTCCCGCCATGACCGTCCCCTTTCCCCAGCGCATCCTCCACGTCGGCCTCGCCGGTCTCGGCAACGTGGGGGCGGGAGTTTACAAAAACCTGGAGAAGAACCGCGACCTCATCCTCCAGCGCACCGGCGCGGACATTCGTGTGCGGCGCGTGGTGGTGCGGGACGCGGCGCGCGCGCGGGATGTGGCGGTGCCTGCGGAGATGCTCGGCACGGACTGGCGCGCGCTGGTGGCCGACCCGGAGATACAGGTCATTGTCGAGTTGATCGGCGGCACGGGCACGGCGTATGAGCTGGTGTGCGCGGCGCTGCGCGCGAAAAAGATCGTGGTCACCGGCAACAAGGCGCTGCTGGCCGAGCGGGGCCAGGAGTTGTTCGCCCTGGCGGAGCAGTGCGGCGTGCCGATCTACTTCGAGGCGGCGGTGGCCGGGGGCATCCCCATCATCCAGGTGCTGCAGGAGGGGCTGGTGGGAAACCGCATCCTCTCCATCCACGGCATCATCAACGGCACCTGCAACTACATCCTCACCCGCATGAGCCAGGCCGGCCTGAGCTACGCGGACGCGCTGCGGGAGGCGCAGGAAAAAGGCTACGCCGAGGCCGATCCGGCGCTCGATGTCAGCGGCTGGGACGCGGCGCACAAGGCCATCATCCTCGCCTCCCTGAGTTACGGCTTCTGGATTCCGCAGGAGAAGGTGCATGTGCAGGGCGTGGAGGGCATTGACCCGGCGGACTTCAGATTCGCGCAAAGGCTGGGCTACACCATCAAGCTGCTGTCCGTGATTCGCGCGGACGCCGACGGCCAGGTGGAGGTGCGCACCCAGCCCGCGCTGGTGCCGCTGTCTCATGTGCTGGCCAGCGTCAGCGGCAGCTTCAACGCCGTGCTGGTGAACGGGGACATCGTCGGCGAGACGCTCTTTTACGGGCGCGGCGCCGGGCAGGACCCGACGAGCAGCTCCGTCATCAGCGACCTGTGCGAGGCCGCCGCCGTGCTCCTCTACGGCGCGCGCCACAGCGGCTTCGTCCCGCACGGCCTCTACGGGAAAAGCAAACCCGTGGAGGACACCGTCTCGCATTACTACCTGCGCCTGACGGTGGATGACGTGCCGGGCGTCATGGCGCAGGTGGCCGCCGTCCTTGGGCGGCGGAACATCGGCATCTCCTCGATGATTCAGCCCGAGGACCTGGAGGACACCAGCGGCAGCACCTCCATCGTGCTCATGATCCACGATGCCACGCTCGGGGAGATGAAAGCCGCGCTGGAGGAGATCGGCGCGCTGTCCTGCGTGCGGGAAAAACCCTCCTGGATGCGCGTGGAGACCCTGCAAGGGTGAGCCGCGAGGGCGCTATTGCGCCTTGAAGCCGCGCCGCTCCCGGCCTAACGCCTGCGCATGAAGCTCTCCAAAAAGGCCGAATACGCCCTGCGCGCCCTGCTGGCCATGGCGCGCGCGCCCTCCGGCACGAACTTCTCCATCCAGGACCTTGCGCGGCGGGAGCGCATCCCGCTCAAATTCCTCGAGCAAATCCTCCTGGCCCTGCGCAACGGCGGCCTGCTGCGCAGCAAGCGCGGCGTCGGCGGCGGCTACCAACTGCAAAAGACCGCCGCCGAGATCAGCCTGCTGGAAGTGGTGCGGCTCATGGACGGCCCCTTCGAACCCGTCACCTGCTCCGCCGCCGCCGGCAAGCGCGCCGTCAAATGCGAGTGCGGCATCCCCGGCGGCTGCGGCCTGGGCAACGCCTTCGCCACCCTGCGCGCGCAAGTGGATGCCTGGCTCGCCGGCACCAGCCTGGAGACCGTCCTGGCCCAGGAAAAAAAAGCCGAGACGCTGAACTTCGAGATTTGACGCGGGGCAGGGGAGGGCGCCAGGAGCGCCCCTCAGCCGTGACGGTGCGGAAGATTCGCCGCTCCTGCGAGCCCGCAGCCGCTCGCAGGAGAGTCCTGCCGCATCGTTATGATTCAGGCAAACCCGGCGCCTCACCAAAGAACCCTGCGGAAAAACTGAAAAATTCTCATCCCACGGCGACTGCCATTCGGGACATGCGCCATTCGCGCCCCGGCAACGGTGAGGAGATCACCGGGCAGGGCTGCCGGCTGGCCTCCGTCGTTCCCGCCGCCTCCCGGAGGCTTTTCGCGAAGGCGTCCGCCGCTTCTGCGAGCGCACGCCCGTGCCCATCGCCGTGCATCTCTTTGTCACCCTTGATCCCGCCACCGGCCAGCCCGACACGCGGCCGTGGCGGCTCATCCTGCGCCTGCGCAGCCAGGACAACGCTTCACCCTCCTGGCCCGCGCAAGCTCCTGCCCCCCCGGCGCGCAGCTCGCCACCGGCGTCGTCACCGATGACGAAAACGCGCTTGCTTTCCTGCGAAAAAGCACGCCGCTTTGGCCGGTGATTCAAGATTGAACGACACCACGCCCTTCCCATGTCAGGCCCCCCCCATCAAGAAAACAAAGTCGAAGCCATCCTTGATGCCCTTGCCAACGCCCCCGCGCACATCGTGCCCCTGCAGCTCTTGGATGAGGCGCACGACCACCGGGAGGCCCTCATCCCGCCTTTTCAGCAAGCCGTCGCCCAGGCCCATGCTCTCTCAGCCGGCGGCCGCCTGCAGGCGGAGGGCGATTGGCGGCTGCCCTGCTTTGCCCTCCATTTTCTCGCCGCCTGGCGTGTGCCCGGGACCTATGATCTGATCTTGGACAGCCTCATGCTCGACGACCGTTACGACAGCCGCTGGCTCATGTGCGACGCTTACAACGACTGGCCGCATCTCCTGATCACCACCTTCGACGGGGATGTGGCACGGCTTCTCCGCATCCTGCAAAAAGAGGACCCGCCTTGGAACAGCGATCTGCGAACCTGCCTCATCCTCCTCCTCGGCGGGGTGTATCACCACCGCCTAGGCGACCGCGCTGCCATCGAGGCCGCCTTCGATCAGATGCTCGACACCTGCGAAGACTCGCTGATCGTGGAGACCATCGCCGATTGCATCGCCCGCGCCAAGATGGAGCGTCTGCTCCCCAGGCTGCACAAGATGATGCAGGACGAGGTTGTCAGCGAACTGGATGTTCGGGGCATACTCGATGCCCCCTGGGAGGAGGGGGTCAAAAATCTCGCCTCCTGCCCCAATCCCATCGTCAATCCCCGGCAGGATCTCGCCGACATCATCAGCATGTGGTTCTATTTCAGGCCGCCCTTCGTCCCCTCACCCGAGGTGAAGCAGAGCAAGCTGTATCAGTGGGAAATCCAGATCAATGACACCACCGCCCGGCCCGGTCCTTTCATCCTCCGCAAACGCACTCTGCCGTGCAACTGCGACAGCGGCCTGCCTTATGGGGCCTGTTGTGCGGGCAAGTGACCGACAATGCAGCGAAGGGCTTGGGCCGCGCCCGGCCCGTGTCGGTTTCGCCCCCCTGCCTCGCTCAATCCGGGGATACGGTGTCAGGCGACGCGGGCGGTCGTTGTGGCGGGGCGGCGGATGGGTGGCGAGGATCAGCCGGAGGTGCCCGCCCCCGTCTTTGAGGCGGAGCTGGATGCGCCGCGTCCCATGCCTTGATGCGCCGCGGTTCCTCTGAGGCTGGGCGCACCGGGTTTGACTTGCCGGCGGGACGGTTCATTGCTGCGGGGCATGACCTGGAACCGCCCCCTGCTTTTCACTCCCGTCCATCAAACGCGCGTCTGGGGCGGGCGCCGCCTGGAGTCCATGTTCGGGCGCGCGCTGCCCGCGGCGGGCCTGCCGTATGGCGAGTCCTGGGAGCTGTGCGACCGCGCGGAGGCGCAGAGCGCGCTGCGCGAGCCGGCGGACGGCTGCGGCATGCTGCACGAGCTGTGGACGCAGAGGCGCCACGAGGTTTTCGGAGCGGGTCTGACCAACCACCCCGCGCCGCGCTACCCGCTGCTGATGAAGATCCTCGACGCCTGCGACGACCTCTCCATCCAGGTGCATCCGCCCGCTGACGCCGCCGCTGAGCTGGGTGGCGAGCCGAAGACGGAGATGTGGTTCATCGTTCATGCCGATCCTGGCGCGAAACTTTACGCAGGCTTGAAGGCCGGAGTGGACCGCGCGGCTTTTGAGAAAGCCCTCGCGGATGGCACGGTGGCGGATGTGACGCACGTCATCGAGCCGCGCGCGGGCGACTGCGTCTTCCTGCCCAGCGGCCGCGTCCATGCCATCGGCGCGGGGCTGGTCATCTACGAGATCCAGCAGAACAGCGACACCACCTACCGTGTCTTTGACTGGAACCGCGCCGGGCTCGACGGCAGGCCGCGCGCTTTGCACATCGCGGAGTCGCTGCGCAGCATCCGCTTTGACGACTTCGAACCCGCGCCTGTGACGCCGCAGCCGGACGGCACGCTGGCGAGCTGCGAGCACTTCCATGTCCGGCTGCGCAAAGCCGCGCCCGATGCCGCTCTCGGCGCGCCGGGGGAGCACCTGGTCATCGCCCTCGTGCGCGGCGCGCTCAGCGTGGCCGGCGTGTCTTTGAAGGCCGGGGACTTCGCCCTCATCCCTGCGGCGATGGAGGCTGCCCCGCGCAAAGCCACCCCAGGCGCTGAGGACACCGCCTGGCTGGAGGCGCGCATTCCCTGACCCGCGTCTCAGTCCTGCGCCAGCATGGCCTTGAGGCCGGCGAAAAAGCTCGTGTTCTCCTCGATGCTGGCGTGCCCCTTCATGTGGCGGCTGTAGTCCAGCTCCTCGATGTGCGCGCGGTCCAGCTCGTCGAGGAAGGGGCTGGGCAGCTCGCTCTGCGGCTTGCCCCACTTCACGCGCGTGCGCACAAAGGACAGCGTCAGCTTTTTCTGCGCGCGGGTGATGCCCACATAGAAAAGCCGCCGCTCCTCGTCCAGCCGGCCCTCCTCATGGCTGCGCTTGTGCGGCAGGATGCCCTTCTCCAGGCCGGGCAGATAGACGATGGGGAACTCCAGCCCCTTGCTGGCGTGGAGGGTGATGAGGCACACGCCCTTCTTCTTTTCGATGTCGTCCTTGTCCTCGCGCTCGTCGTTGAGGGAGACCTCGTCGAGAAAGCCCGCCAGCCCGTCCTTGCGGTTGCGCTCGTCGTAGGCGGTGATCTGCTTGAGCAGCTCGCCGACGCCGTTCTCCCAGCCCTGATAGTCCTCCGGAGTTTTGGCCAGCTTTTTGAGATGCTCCATGTAGGCGGTCTCGGCCACAAGCATCTCCGTCATCGGCGCCAGCAGCGTGCCCTGCGCCTGCGCGGACTGGTAAAACTTGTTGATGAGCGCGGTGAACGTCCGCACGGCCGCGCGCGCCTTTTCCGGGATCTGGCGCAGGAAGGCGTCATCGCACAAGGCCACCCACACGCTGCAGCCGCGCTGCATGGACCACTCCCGCGCCAGCTCCGCCGTCACCGTGCCGATGCCGCGCGCCGGCGTGTTCAGCACGCGCAGCAGGGCGATGTCGTCATGCGGATTGTGCAGCGCGGAGAGGTAGCTGAGAATGTCCCGCACCTCCCGCCGGTCGTAGAAGCTGCGCGCGCCCACCACGCGGTAGGCGATGCGGTGCCGGCGGAAGGTCTGCTCCAGCACGCGGCTCTGGTCGTTGGTGCGGAAGAGCACCGCGAAGGACTCCAGCGGCTCCCTCATGGTGAAGTGCGCGCGCTCCACCTCGCGCGCGATCATCTCCGCCTCCTCCTTGTCATCGTCCACCGCCACCAGCCGCACCGGGTCGCTCCCGTGCGCGCGGCTCCACAGCTTCTTCGGGCGCCTGCCGGCGTTGTGGACGATGAGGCTGTTGGCCGTGTGCAGGATGGGCGTGGTGGAGCGGTAGTTCTCCTCCAGCTTCACCACGGCGGGGTTGGGGAAGAAGGACTCGAACTCCGTGATGTTCGTGATCTCCGCGCCGCGCCAGCCGTAGATGGACTGGTCGTCATCCCCCACCACGCACACATTGTATGGCGGCGGCGCCAGCGCGCGCAGCAGGCGCATTTGCAGGGAGTTCGTGTCCTGGAACTCGTCCACCATGAGAAAGCGGTGGCGCTGGTGCAGCAGCGCGCGCACATCCGCGTGCTCCTCCAGCAGCCGCACGCCCAGGCAGAGCAGGTCGTCGAAGTCCATCACATTCAGCGCGCGCATCTCCGCGGCGTAACGCTCGGCGATGGCGGCGTGCAGATCCTCGGCGGGATCGCCCAGGGACTCGCCGTGGTTGCGGGCCTTGCTGATGCGCGCCAGCGCCGCCTGGGCGTCGAGCTTCTCATCCTTGACCAGCAGGTCCTTGAGCACGCGCTTCATGAGGCTGACCTGCTCCCCCTGGCTGTAGATGACGAAGTTGCTCTTGTAGCCGGCCTGCGCGGCGAACTCCCGCAGCACGCGCGCGCAGAAGGCGTGGAAGGTGCCCAGCACCACCTTGCGGCCCAGGCCGTCGCGCACCATGTCCTTCACCCGCTCGCGCATTTCCGCCGCGGCCTTGTTGGTGAAGGTCACGGCCAGGATGTGCTCCGGCGGGATGCCCTCGTTGACCATGTGCGCGATGCGCGCGGTGATCACGCGCGTCTTGCCCGTGCCCGCGCCGGCCAGGATGAGCAGCGGCCCGTGGATGTGGGTCGCCGCCTGGCGTTGCTGGGGGTTGAGAGTGCCGGTGAATCCGCTCATGCGCGCGCCTTGTTGCGGCGGACTGCCGCGCCGCGCAAGCGCCAAGCGGGCAAATCTCACCGCTCAGTCCGTGTCGGTCAGGCAGAGCAGCCAGGCCTTCCTCTCCCGCTTGTCAATGCCCACCCAGGTCATGTCCCAGGCGACATTGTAAAACCAGCCGCTCCAGGCCGCGCCCGTGCGGAAGACCATGACCTCCTCGTGGCGGTCGCCGAAGAGCTCCGCGCACGCCTTCTCTCCGGTCTCGATGGCCTTGCGCGCGCCTTCCTGGAACTTCCCGTAGGCGCCCCCTTGCATGAGGCTCCGCGCCCAGTCGCCCGCCAGCAGGTAGCTGCTCCACCACTCCCACTTCACCGGCTCCAGCGCGGCGGGGATCTCCAGGCCGGGCAGATGCGCGCGCAGCGCCCCGGAGGTCAGCAGGTGCTCCTTGAAGGCGATCTCGTCAAAGCGGTTCCGGCTCACGAACCAGCGCAGGCACGGGTCGTCCGCGAACTCGAAGCGCGCGAACCCCGCCCCGCCGTTCACATGCGCGGCATCCAGCGCGCCCAGCAGCGCCTCCACCGCCGGGCCGGCCGGCTCGGCCAGGGTGAAGACCGGCCTGCGCCATAGCGCCTCGACCGCGGCCGGATCGGGGCGCTCTTGTTGGTAATCGGGGTCCAGCATGCTCATCGGGTGGCTGGATGCATGGACGCGGCGCGCCCCGCTTGCAAATCCTGCCCGCGCCCCCGCCCGCGCCCTGCCGCCCTCCGAAAGCCGCGGCCCGCGCAGCCCGCCGGCTGCCATTGAGCGCCGCCGCCACCGCTGGCGGCCTCGCGTGCGCCTGTGCGGCCGTGGGGATGCCGGAGCTGAAGTGCGGCGCGCCGGCGCGCATTCCCCAAAATCCGGCCCGGCGCGCGGAAAGTCCGGCCCGTAATTGCCCGAATGCGGACGGCACTTCCCAGAGTCCCGCGCGCATTTGCCCAAGTGCGACGCGGACTTCCCAAAGTCCGGCGCGGACTTCCCCAAGTCCGGCGCGGACTTCCCCAAGTCCGGCGCGGACTTCCCCGAGTGCGACGCGGACTTCCCCGAGTGCGGCGCGGACTTCCCCGAGTGCGGCGCGGACTTCCCCGAGTGCGGCGCGGACTTCCCCAAGTGCGGCGCGGACTTCCCCAAGTGCGGCTGGCATTTGCCCGAGTGCGATGCGGACTTCTCCGAGTGCGACGCGGACTTCCCCGAGTGCGGTGCGGACTTCCCCGAGTGCGGTGCGGACTTCCCCAAGTGCGGCGCGCATTTGCCCCGCCACCGGGCAGTCTGAGGCGGCGGCGGCGGGGCGCTCAGGCTTCGCGGATGGGGACGATCTTGCGGTCGAGGTCGTGGCTGGCGCGGATGTGGCGGATGGTGCCGCTGCGGGCGCGCATGAGGATGCTGTGGGTCTCGGCGCGGTGGCCGGTGATTTTGACGCCGGGGACCAGCGGGCTGTCGCTGATGCCGGTGGCGCAGAAGAGCGCGCTCTCGCCCAGGATGAGGTCGCCGCTGCGGAAGACGCGGGTCATTTCCTCCTCGGAGCACTGGGCGGCGACTTCGGCGCGGTGCCCGGGGGTGTGGAACCACATGCGCGCGTCCATGTCGCCGCCGAGGCACTTCAGGGCGGCGGCGGCGAGCACGGCCTCGGGGCTGCCGCCCATGCCGACGTACATGTCCACGCCGCCGTCGGGCAGGGAGGGGGCGACTGCGGCGGCAATGTCGCCATCGGTGATCATGCGCAGGGCGGCGCCGCAGGAGCGGACCTCCTCGATGATGCCGTGGTGGCGGGGGCGGTCCATGGTGACGACGACGACATCGCGGATGTTTTTGCCGAGGCAGTCGGCGACGAAGCGGATGACCTCGTGGAGGGGCATGTCGAGCAGGGGGCGGTCTCCGGCGCCCTGGAGGGCGCGCTTGACGGCGGGGCCGTAGGCGAGCTTGTGGCAGTAGAAGCTGGGGATGCTGCGCATGGCGCAGGGCGCGCCCTCGGGCTTCTGGGCGGCGGCGATGACGGAGATGCTGTTGGGGGTGCCTTTGGCAATGTTGGTGGTGCCGTCTATGGGGTCGAGGGCGATGTCGAAGCGGGGGGCGCCGGGCCGCCAAGTGCCGAGATGCTCGCCGATGAAGATGCCGGGGGCGTTGTCCTTGATGCCCTCGCCGATGACGACCTCGCCGCGGATGTCGAGCAGGTCGAAGACGCCGTAGATGGCGGCGCAGGCGGCGGCGTCGGCCAGCTCCTTCTGGCCGCGGCCGAGCCAGTGGAAGCTCTGGAGGGCGGCGTTTTCGGTGGCGCGGACGAACTCGAACTCAAGCACGCGCTCCAGGTCGAGGGTGCTGCGCAGCGGGGGGAGTTCGGCGGGGTTCATGGGTGCGGGATGAAAGCGGGGCTTGCGGGCGGAGGAAAGCGGAAAGTGGCGGGATGGCGGGGCGGCGGGATGGCGGCGACTTTCCCCGGCTGCTTTTTCGCGGCTCATTGTGTCATCTCGATCACGCGCAACCGGCTGTTTGTGACGCGCGTCGCCGGGGGGAGGATTACCGAACTCTCGATCCGGACTTCGGCGCTGGGCGCGGTGGAATGCCGGGCGGGCATGAGGCGTCTTCGCGGGCGCGTTTCCGAGGCGGAGGCATTGCGGGGCGGGGACGATTTTCCGCCTGTTCGCGGCGGGAAAACGTGCCGCTGACACCTCGAAAATGAAGTGGTGCTCGGGAAGGGACTCGAACCCTTAAGCCTTGCGGCACAAGATCCTTAGTCTTGCGCGTATACCAATTCCGCCACCCGAGCAGGGCTGCTGAACGCAGGGGCGCGAAGTATAGCTTCCGGGGGCGGCTTGCAACCGCTAGTTTGCACTTTTTTCAAGGCTTGAGGAGCCATGCTTTGAGGTGCTCGACGCGGATGAGTTTGAAGCCTCTCTCCAGCAGGCGCTTCTCCATGTCGGGCAGGTGCGCGGCGCCGTAAAAGACGGCCAGGTTTTTCTTTCCGGCGGCGATCTCGCGGTCGAGGACCTCCAGGGCGTGGCGGTTGCGCTCGCCGATGATGGTGGTGCCGCCGCCGGCTTCGACTCCGGCGAGGATTTCCTCGACGCTGTCGAACTCGCGTCCGATGACGCGCTTCATTTCGGTGGCGCTGTCGCCGCTCATGAGGATGCGGAGCAGCTCGGCCATGCCGGGCTGGGGGCGGGCGTCCGTCCGGGAGTTCTGCGCCTGGATGGATTTGAGCCAGAGGGTGAGGAAGGTCTCCTGCTTTTCCTCCTGGGACTGGAAGAAGCCCTCGGTGGTCATGTCGGCGTGGATGAAGTTGGGCGCGCCGTAGTTGACGCAGGCCATCTGGCCTTCGAGCTGGAGCATTTTGCGCATCATTTCCTGCATCTGCCCCACCCACTGGAGGCGGCCGCCATCGCCTTCTTCGTGATGCCCGTCCGCCGCCTCCTGCGCGCGTGCGGCTTTCTTTTTGGGGTAGGGGCCGCCGACCATCTCGTAGAGCACGGCGTCGTATTTTTTGAAGCGCTCGTTGAGGTCGTCGAAGTAGGCTTTGTCGGCGATGTGGACGGCGCCTGCGAGGGCGGCGCGCACGCCGTCGGCGCGCTCGTAGGTGGCGAGCACGGTTTGCAGGGAGGTCTCGTTTTCGTCCTCGACGAAGCGGAGGAAATCCGTGCCCAGTGGTTCGGCGCTTTTTTCCTGCGCGGGCGCGTGGGCGGCGAGGAGGAGGGCTGCGAGGAGGATGGCTGTGCCTGAGCGTGTCATGGGCGGTGGGTGTGTCATGGGCCGAAGATGGCGCGGAAGAAGCCTTGCATCTCCTCCCACGATGCCTTGTCCGCCGCCTCCTGGTAGGCGGCGCCTTTGGAGGGGTCGTCCCCGGCCATTTTCTGGGTGAAGGCATGAACGGCGCCGGGGTATTGCACGAGCTTGCAGTCCACGCGGTGGTCCTTCATTTCCTTCTCGAAGGCGGCGAGGTCGGCGGCGGAGACGAAGGGGTCGTCGGCGCCGTGCAGGGCGAGGACGCGGCATTTGATATTGGCGCCGTCGGCGGGGGCAGGGGAGTCCAGGCTGCCGTGGAAGCTGACGGCGCCCTTGATGGCGGCGCCGGAGCGCGCGGCCTCGATGGCCGCCAGGCCGCCGAAGCAGTAGCCGATGCAGGCGATGCGCGCGGGGTCGGTGCGCGGGTCCGCGGCGAGGACTTTGAGCGCGGCGTCGAGGCGGGAGCGGAGCAGGGCGCGGTCTTTTTTGTATTTGCCCGCCTCCTGGCCGGAGGCTGGGGGCCGGGGGCGCACGCCTTTGCCATAGATGTCGGCGACGAGGACGTTGAAGCCGAGCTCCGCCAGCATGCGCGCGCGCTCCTTTTCATGGTCGCTGACGCCGGTCCATTGATGGACGACGAGCACGGCGGGGCGTTTCCCCTCCAGGGCGTCATCATGGGCGTGCCATCCCTCGCACAAAACATCGCCGGATTTGTACTCGACCGGTTTTTCGACGACGGCGGCGCGCGCGGGGAGGAGTGGGGAGAGCAGAAATGCGGCGAGGACTGGCAGCGGGCGGATCATGCCGCAATTATACTCAGGGGCGGGTTTCCTGGCAAGACGCGCCTTTGCCGCCCGTGCCGCGTCACGCGCCATACCTGCCGCCGCGCGGGCCTGTCATCCAGCGCCAGGCGCTCTCGATATGGCTGCGGGGATCCTTGTGCCCGGCCTCCCAGTCCAGCAGCGCCTTTGCCTTTGCCGGATCGCAGACGAGTTCGGCGGGGTCGCCGGCGCGGCGCGGCCCGTAAGTCACGGGGATGCTGACGCCTGTCACCTGCTCGGCGGCGCGCAGGATTTCCTTCACGGAGAAGCCGCGCCCGGTGCCGAGATTGACAGCGGTGGTGCCGCCGCCGCCGCGCAGGTGGGCGAGGGCTTTTTCATGGGCCGAGGCGAGGTCGCACACATGGATGTAGTCGCGCACGCAGGTGCCGTCCGGCGTGGGGTAGTCGTCGCCGAAAATCGTCAGTCCTTCGATCTCGCCTTTCGCAGCCATGAGGATGCGCGGGATGAGGTGGGTCTCGGGATCGTGATCCTCGCCGATGCGGCCTTCGGGATCGCAGCCGCTGGCATTGAAGTAGCGCAGAAAGACGGACTTCAGCCCCCAGGCGGCATCACAGTCCTTGAGAACGCGCTCGAGCATCCACTTCGAAGCGCCGTAGGGGTTCACGGGCGCCTGCGGGTGCTCCTCGTTCATCGGCACACGGACAGGGTCGCCATAGGTGGCGCAGGTGGAGGAGAAAATGAAGCGCCGGCAGCCGTGGCGCTGCATGGCCTCCAGCAGCACGAGCGGCGCGGCGAGGTTGTTGCGGTAGTATTTGAGCGGGTCAGTGACCGACTCGCCCACATAAGCGAAGGCGGCGAAGTGCAGCACAGCCTCGGGCTTGTGCTCCGCAAACACACGCTCCACCAAACCGGCGTCCGCCATGTCACCTTGGACGAAGGTCACGCCAGCGGCGGGCAGCGCCTCGCGGTGGCCGAAGACGAGGTTGTCGAGCACCACCACGCGCTCGCCGCCCTCATGCAGGCGCGCCACTGTGTGCGAGCCGATGTAGCCCGCGCCGCCCGTCACCAAGAGTGTGCCTTTTGCTTCCGCCATGCGCGCCTTTACACAGGCAAAGCGCCGCGCGCAAACTCCGCGCGGTGAAGAACTTGCGCGGCGCGGCTCATCCCCGGTTGACCAGCCAGCGCCGCCCGCTAGCCTGCGCTCTCCTATGCAAAACGTAAGACTCGGCATCGTCGGCCTCGGCAACATGGGCAAAGCCCACCTCCACAACATCCGCGCGGGCAAGGTGCCCGGACTGCGGGTCACCGCCCTGTGCGAGAGCGTCGGCACCCTGCCCGAGCTTCTGGAGGGCGAGCACCCCTTCACGGACGTGAGCCAGATGATCCACTCCGGCCGCATTGACGCCATCCTGATCTGCACGCCGCACTTCAGCCACACCACGATCGGCATCGAGGCGCTGCAAAACGGCCTGCATGTGCTGGTGGAGAAGCCCATCTCCGTCCACAAGGCTGACTGCGAGCGCCTGATCGCCGCGCACACGGACAAGAGCAAGGTCTTCGCCGCCATGTTCAACATGCGCACCAACGCAACCTTCAAGAAGGTCAAGGACCTCATTGACAGCGGCGAGCTTGGCGAGGTGCGCCGCGTCCACTGGGAGGTCACCAACTGGTTCCGCACCAACTACTACTACGCCACCGGCGGCTGGCGCGGCACCTGGAAGGGCGAGGGCGGCGGTGTGCTCATGAACCAGTGCCCGCACAATCTGGACCTCTTTCAGTGGATGTTCGGCATGCCGAAAAGCGTGCGCGGCTTCTGCCAGTTCGGCCGCTACCACCAGGTCGAGGTCGAGGACAACGTCACCGCTTTCATGGCCTGGGAAAACGGCGCCACCGCCACCTTCGTCACCTCCACCGGCGAGGCGCCGGGCGCGAACCGGCTGGAGATCGCCGCCGAGCAGGGCCGCCTCACCGTCACCGACGGCACGAAGATCCACTTCCAGCGCAACCGCCAGCCGATGAGCAAGTTCTGCATGGAGGCGGAGGCCGCCTTTGCCATGCCGGAAAGCTGGAGCATGGAGATCCCCGTCGAGCAAAGCGGCGGCCAGCATGTGGAGATCCTGCAAAACTTCACCAACGCCATTTTGAAGGGCGAAAAACTGCTCAGCCCCGCCGAGCAGGGCATATGCAGCGTCGAGCTGGCCAATGCCATCCTTCTCTCCACCTGGCAGGACAAGACCATCGAGCTGCCCATGAGCAGCGCCGACTACGAGCGCATCCTCATCGAGAAGGGCGAGACGAGCACCTTCCAGAAAACCAAGGTCGTGGCCAAGGCCAGCGCCGACGATTTCGCGAGGAGCTTCCGCTGAGCCGTGACGACGCGCCGCGCCGCCCGCGGAAACGCGGGCGGATCGAATTTCGTGTTTCGGATTGCGATTTTGTCTTCATGATCCGGGCGCATGTCGCGCCCGCTCGCCCTCATCGTCTATCTCACGATGGCCGCCTTTTTCGGCTGCTTCTTCGCGTGGCCGATCTGGACGACGGTGCGGCTGGCCTTCGAGGCGCCGGACCACAGCTTCACGCTGGAATTCGTGGGCGAGGTGTTCATGAACCCGCTTTACCGGGAGGGCCTGCTGAACTCCTTCTCGATCGCGGTGTGGACCACGCTGGGCTGCCTGGTGCTCTCCGTGCCGCTGGCGCTGCTTTTTGTGCGCTATGACTTCACGGGCAAGACGCTGCTCAACAGCCTGGTGCTCACGCCCATGGTGCTGCCGCCCTTTGTCGGCGCCATCGGCATCAAGGCCATCCTCGGCCAGGCGGGCGCGCTCAACGCGCTGCTCATGAACCTCGGCCTGATGAGCCGCTCGCAGCCGGTGGACTGGCTGGGTGAGGGGCAGATGACGGGCATTGTCATCATGGAGGTGCTGCATCTATACCCCATCCTCTATCTGAATGTGGCCGCCGCCCTGGCAAATCTGGACCCGGCGATGGAGGAGGCGGCGGCCAACCTGGGTTGCCCGCCGTGGCGCAGGTTTTGGAAGGTGACGCTGCCGCTGATCATGCCGGGCATGTTCGCCGGCGGCACGCTGGTTTTCATCTGGGCTTTCACCGAGCTGGGCGTGCCCCTGGTGTTCGACTTCGACCGCGTCACCTCCGTGCAGATCTTCCGCTCGCTCAACGACCTGAGCGACAATCCCTTCCCCTACGCGCTGGTGGTGGTGCTGCTGCTTTTCAGCACGCTGATCTACGGCTCCAGCAAGCTGCTCTTCGGCGGCGCGAACGCGGTCGGCGGCGGCCGCGCCACCACGGCGCGGGAGGTGATCCGCCTGCGCTTCCTGCCCGGGCTGGGCTGCGCGGCGGTGTTCGCGCTCGTCACCTTCCTGGCGGTGGTGCCGCATCTCGGAGTGGCGCTGCTGAGCGTGGCCGACGACTGGTACGGCACCGTGCTGCCGCGGGTGCTGACGCTCGACCACTTTCACGACGCCCTCGGCCACGAGCTGACGCTCGGCTCCATCGCCAACAGCCTCAAGTATTCGGTCGCCGCCATTTTCATCGCCCTGCTGCTCGGCATTGGGGTCGCCTACATCAATGTGCGCACGCGGCTCTGGGGGCGGCAGCTCCTCGATGTCATGGCCATGCTGCCGCTGGCGGTGCCGGGTGTGGTGATGGCCTTCGGTTATCTGGCGATGACACGCCCGGGGCGCGAGTTTGACTGGCTCATTCTTGGCGAGAATCCGCTGCTCATCCTCATCATCGCCTATGCCGTGCGCCGGCTGCCTTACATCGTGCGCTCCGCCTCGGCGGGCTTCCAGCAGGTCAGTCCGAGCCTGGAGGAGGCGGCGCAAAACCTCGGCGCCAGGCCCGAGCGCGCTCTCTGGCGTGTCACGCTGCCGCTGGTGGCGCCGAACCTGCTCGCGGGCGGGCTGCTCGCCTTCGCCTTCGCCATGCTGGAGGTCAGCGACTCGATGATCCTGGCGCAGCAGGCGGTGCATTACCCCATCACCAAGGCCATCTACTCCCTGGTCATGGCCCTGGGCAACGGCCCCAATCTCGCCTCGGCCCTCGGTGTCTGGGCGATGATCTTCCTCACGGTCACCATCGCCGGCGCCAGCCTGGTGCTGGGCAAAAAGCTCGGCGCGTTGTTCCGCTGAGTCCCCACCCGGCACGGCATCTGCTTGCTGTTCCTGCAAAAGGCCGCTGGAATTGACAAGCCCCGGCTTTTCTCCAACCTGCCCGCCCCTTTTTCATCCCCCCCAAACATCGCAATGAGCACCCCCGCCCCTGGAAAACCCGTCTATAACGTCAAGAACCCGTACATCGCCAGAGTGAAGCGGGCCTTTGACCTTTCCGGGCCGGGAGCGCCGAAAAACACCCGCCACTATGAGATAGACCTGGCCGGCAGCGGCCTGGAGTACACCCCCGGCGACTCGCTCGCCGTGCAGCCCGCGAACGACCCCGCGCTCGTGGATGAGATGCTCCAGGTGCTCGGCTTCAGCGGCGCGGAGATCGTCACCCACCCGAAGCGCCCCGGCGAGCAGGTGCCCGTCCGCCAGGCCCTCATCGAGGCCAGCCTCGTCACCGAGGTGGACAACAAGCTCATCAAGGCCGTCATCGAAAAAACCGGCGGCCAGACCGCGCTCAACGGTCTCCTGGAGCCGGAGAAAAAGGAGGAGTTGAAAAGCTACCTCTGGGGCCGCTTCGTCATTGACCTCCTCATCGAGAATCCCGCCGCCAGGTTCGAGCCGGGCGAGTTCGTCGGCCTGCTCAAAAAGCTCAACATCCGCCTTTACTCCATCAGCAGCAGCCAGCGCGCCGTGCCTGACGAGGTCCACCTCACCGTGGCCACCGTGCGCTACACCAGCCACGGGCGCGAGCGCGGCGGCGTCGCCTCCACCTTCCTGGCCGAGCGCGTCACGCCGGACACGCCCATCCCCGTCTTTGTGAACCACGGCAAAGGCTTCCGCCTGCCCGAGCCGCACGAGGACACGCCCGTCATCTTCATCGGCCCCGGCACCGGCATCGCCCCCTTCCGCGCCTTCCTCCAGGAGCGCCAGGCCACCGCCGCCAAGGGCAAAGCCTGGCTCTTCTTCGGCGAGGTGAGCCAGAGCACCTGCTTCTTTTACAAGGACGAGTTCGAAGCCTGGCTGGCCGACGGCACGCTCGACCGCCTCACCACCGCCTGGAGTCGCGACCAGGCGGAGAAAATTTACGTCCAGCACAAAATGCTCGAGCACGGCAGGGAGATCCATGAATGGCTCGAGCAGGGCGCCATCGTCTATGTCTGCGGCGACGCCGCGCGCATGGCGGTGGATGTGGACAAGGCGCTGCACAGCATCGTCGAAAAAGAAGGCGGCAAGTCGCCCGAGGAGGCCGCCGCCTACATGGCCGCGCTCAAGGAGGCGAAGCGCTACCGGCGCGACGTTTACTGAGCCCGCCCCGCCGTCAGGTGCCGGGCCGCTTTCCCGCGCTGCAAGACCCGCGCGCCGGGCGCGTTCGCGTTCGTCATCATGATGAAACGCCTCCTGCTCCTGCCGCTGCTGCTCTCCCTGCTCGCGCCCGCCGCCGCGGCGCCGCCCAATGTCGTCGTCTTCCTCATTGATGACATGGGCGTCATGGACACCTCGGTGCCGTTTTTGACTGATGCGGAGGGCAAGCCAAAGCGCCACCCGCTCAACGACTTCTACCGCACGCCGAACATGCAGCGCCTGGCCGCGCGCGGCATCCGCTTCAACAACTTCTGCGCCATGAGCGTGTGCTCCCCCACGCGCATCTCCATCATGACCGGCCAGAATGCCGCGCGGCATCGCACCACGAACTGGATCAACCCCGACAACGACAACGCAGGACCGGAGGGGCCGCCCGAATGGAACTGGCAGGGCCTCAAGCCCGGCGATGTGACGCTGGCCGGCCTGCTGCAAAGCGGCGGCTACCGCACGATTCATGTCGGCAAAGGCCACTTCGCGCCGCGCGCTTTTGAAGGCGCCGATCCGTCGAAAATCGGCTTCGACATCAACGTGGCGGGCGCTTCCATCGGCGCGCCGGGCAGCTACTACGGAAGTGAAAACTTCGGCGGCAAAGGCAAGCGCGCCAAATCAGCCGTTCCAGGGCTGGCCAAGTATCACGGCCGGGACATCTTCCTCACCGAAGCGCTCACCCTCGAGGCCAGATCGCACGTCAGCGACGCAGTGAAAGATGGGAAGCCGTTTTTTCTCTACTTTCCGCATTACGCCGTGCATGGGCCGCACCAGTCCGACCCGCGTTTCGCCGCGAATTACGCCAACAGCGGCAAGCCCGCGCCCGCGCAGGCCTTCGCCACATTGATCGAAGGCATGGACAAGTCGCTCGGCGATGTGCTCGACCACCTCGAAACCCTCGGCGCGGCGGAGAACACGCTGGTCTTTTTCCTCGGCGACAACGGCACCGACGCGCCGCTCGGCCACCAGCACGACGTCGCCTGCGCCGCCCCGCTGCGCGGCAAAAAGGGCTCGCACTACGAGGGCGGCATGAGAGTGCCCTTCATCGCCTCATGGGCCAGGCCCGACCCCGCCAACGAGCACCAAAAGCGCCTGCCCATCCCCGCCGGTGTCATCCAGGCTCAGCAAGCCGCCGTGCAGGACATCCTGCCCACCGTGCTCGCCCTCTGCCAGATCACGCCGCCGAAGGAGCACAAGGTGGACGGCCACGACATGAGCACGCTGCTCGCCGGCAAGGCCGATGCCTCGCGTCCCGAGAAATTCCTCATGCACTACCCGCACGCCCCGCACCGCAGCGACTACTGGACCAGCCTGCGCGAGGGCGACTGGAAGGTCGTCTACCACTACTTCCCCACCGAAGTCTCCGGCGGATCGCACTACCAGCTCTTCAACCTCAGGCACGACCCCTTCGAGCAAAAAGACCTCGCCGCCGATGATCCCGCCACTCTGCGCCGCATGATGCGCGCCCTCATCGCCGAACTGGAGAGCCACGCCGCCGTCTATCCCGTGGCAAAAGACGGCGCGTCCCCGGTCCGCCCCGTGCTGCCCTGACACCCCGCCGCGCCGCGCGCTCACACCGCGTCGCCGTAGCGGCGCAGCATGTGCCAGAGATGGTCCAGCTCCTCCTCCCGGATGCCCGGCGAGTCGTTCATCGCCATTTCATCAAAGGCGCACCGCGCCCGGCGCTTCAGCGTCCCGCTGAAAAACACCCTCAGCCGCGAGGGCGTCATGCCGTGCCGCCGCGCCAGCGCCTCCAGGCCCGGCGCGGACGGCGGGGGCCAGCCCTCCGCCAGCACATGCGGCGCCAGCTCACTCACCAGCTCCGCATGCGCGCTCGACTGGTGCTTGCGCACCAGGTAAACCCGCGCCGCGCTCCAGATTTCCCGCGCCAGCGCCAGATCGAAGTCCGGCCCCGGCTTCACAGGCGGCAGATCACCGTTCCTGCGGGCGCGCTCCGGCTCCGGCAGCCTTGGGGCGGGCGGTTGCACGCCGTTGCGCCCCGCGCCGTCATGCCCCGCCGCGCTCCCGCGCTTGTCCGTCAGGAAAGCCTGGAAGCACTCCATCACCCACTCGCCCAGGCAGCGCCCCTCCGCGGGGTCAAAGCGCTCCCAGCGCCCCTCGCCCGCCATGCCGGTGAGGAAATCCCGCGTCATCGCCCTGGCCGTCCCCGCGTCCAGCCCCTGCTCCCGCGCCAGGTTCAGCACCTGCGGATAATACTCCGTGCAAAGGCGCGCCAGCGCCGCGTCGCGCTCTTTCGAGCCGCCCTGCTTGAGCGTCCCGATCAGGTCCGGGGACGGCGCGCGGGAGGGGGAAGCGGTGGATGAAATGGCTCTCACAACCGGCGGTACTCCCTTTTTCATTTTCCGTTACACATTTTGCCAAACTTTTTTCCAGCCGCCCGCCTCCCGCCCCGCCGCGGCTCATTCCGGCGCGCGCCAAACCCCCGGTTGACTCCGCACTCCCGCCGCTCATGTCTAGGCCCCTATGCGCTTCGCCATCTGCAACGAAACCTGGCCCGACACCCCCTTTGAGAAAGTCTGCGCCGACGCCGCCGGCGCCGGCTACCACGCCCTTGAACTCGCCCCCTTCACCCTCAAGGACGACCCGCGCCAGCTCACCGAGGCCGACGCCCTCCGCCTCAGCCGCATCGCCTCCGACCACGGCCTCGACATCCTCGGCCTCCACTGGCTGCTCACCAAGCCCGCCTGGTTCCACATCACCACGCCTGACGCCCTCCTGCGCCGCGACACCGCCGCCTTCGGCCGCCACCTCGCCCGCTTCTGCGCCATGACCGGCGGACGCATCATGGTCTGGGGCAGCCCCAAGGCCCGCAACACCCTGCCCGAATGGCAATACGACGACGCCTTCCAGCGCGCCGCCGACACCGTCCGCCTCGTCGCCGAGGAAGCCGGCAAACACGGCGTCGTCATCGCCATGGAGCCCCTCGGCAGGAAGGAGACCAACTTCCTCAACACCGCCGCCGAGACCATCCGCTTCTGCCAGCTCGTGGACCACCCCGCCTGCAGGCTCCACCTCGACGTCAAAGCCATGAGCGACGAGGCCACCCCCATCCCCGAAATCATCCGCGCCAGCAAGGACTGGTTCGTCCACTTCCACGCCAACGACCCCAACCTCCTCGGCCCCGGCATGGGCGAGGTCAAATACGAGCCCGTCATCGCCGCCCTGCGCGACACCGCCTACACCGGCTACCTCTCCGTCGAAGTCTTCGACTACAGCCCCGGCCCCGCCCACATCGCCCGCGAGAGCATCCGCTACCTCAAGCAAGTCCTCGCCTGAACCGCGCCCACCTCCCGCCCCATGACCGCCGAATCCCGCCTCGCCGCGCTCCCGCTCACCCTC
>DDQZ01000006.1 GCA_002343505.1 Verrucomicrobiaceae bacterium UBA2429
CAATCCGCAATCCCAAATCCGCAATGCCCAGCCCCGCCGACCGCAGCCGCGGCGGCACCTCCTGGGAAAAATCCGCCGACTGGTACGACCGCATCCTCGGCGAGCGCGGGTCCGAGCTTTACCAGGCCGTGGTCATCCCCGGCGCGCTGCGGCTTTTGCAGCCGGAGCGCGGGGATCTGATCCTCGACCTTGGCTGCGGCCAGGGCGTCTTCTGCCGCGCCCTGGCCGGGGCCGGCGCGCGCGTCACCGGAGTGGATGCCGCCCCCGCCCTCATCGCCAAGGCGCGCCAATACCCCGGCCGCACCCCGGTCCGCTACTTCGAGCGGGATGCCGCGCAGCTCGCCGGCCTGGGCGAGTTCGACGCCGCCTCCGCCATCCTCAGCCTGCAAAACATGGAGCACCTGGACGAGGTCATCGCCGCCGCCTCCGGGGTGCTGCGGCTCGGCGGGCGCATGCTCTGGGTGCTGAACCACCCCGCCTTCCGCATCCCGCGCCAGAGCGCCTGGGGCTACGAGGAGGAGAGGAAGATCCAATACCGCCGCGTGGACGCCTACGCCGGCACCCTCGGCATCCCCATCACCATGCATCCGGGCAGGGCGGACAGCGAGAGCACCGTCAGCTTTCACCGCAGCCTGCACACGCTCACCGCCGCCGGCTTCCGCGCCGGGCTGCGCCTCGGCGGACTGGAGGAATGGTATTCGCACAAAGAAAGCCAGCCCGGGCCCAGAGCGCGCGCCGAGAACCGTGCTAGAAAAGAATTCCCGCTCTTCCTCGCCCTGCTCTGGGTCAAGCCCGACGAATGATGAAAAACGCATTTTCCACCGCCGCCGCCCTCCTGCTCACCCTGAGCGCCTGCCACACCCGGCCCGAGCCCGAGCACCGGCGCTACTTCCACACCGAAGTGAAGCCCGTGCTGGAAATGCAGTGCCTGCGCTGCCATGCCGGCCCCACTCCGCCCGCTGGCCTCTCCTTGGAGCACCGGGACGGCGGCGCCTACATCCGCCGCGCGGACGGGCGCGCCTTCATCGTGCCAGGGCGGCCCGCGCAGAGTCTGCTCATCCAGTCCATCTCCCGCGGCGGCACCCACCCCCGGCTCATGCCCCTGCTGGAGGTCTCCCTCACCGACGACCAGATCGGTGCCCTGACCGAGTGGATCGAAGACGGCGCCTGGTGGCCGCGCGGCCCCGAGGGCCTGCTGCGCGCCCAGCCGAACCCCGAGAACCCGTGAGACGCTCCGCAAGGGCAGCCCTCCAGCTTCCCGGACCAGCGCGCGACGGTTTTTTGGAGGGGTGCGGCGTCTGCAAGCCAGCGCGCGACGAGTTTTCGCCGGCCCCTGCGTATTCCTTCCGCATGTCCCGCCGCCACCTGACCGCCCTGCTTTGTCTTGCCTCCCTGGCCGCCTCGTCCGTCACGGCTAAAGAGCCCTTCCGGCCCAATCTCGGCCCGGACCTGCCCGCCATCACCATCACCTGCGGGCAGGTGCGGCTGCTTTTGCGCCAGGCCAGCCAGTGGACGCCGGGGCGGCTGGACTTTCGCGGCGCGGCGATGACCACGGAGCGCAGCGCTTACGGCACCGTTTTTTCCTTCCCCGGGGTGGGCTTCATCGGCACCGCGCACTTGGAGAATGAGCCGGAGGAGCTGCTCTCGCTCGCCTTTTTCCTGGATGACACGCCGCTCGCGCAGCCTGCGGCGGAGCTGGCGGGGGGCGGCTTCCGCTTCGAGCGGCGCTCGCGCATCCGGGGCTTCGAGCTGGAATGCCGCGTCGAGCTGCGCGGCGACCGCCTTTACGAGACGACCACCGTCAATGCCGCCGAGGCGGTGCCGCTGCGGCTGGTGTACCACTTCATGCACGCCTGGGCGCCCAGCGTCAGCGCCTTCCTGGCCGGGCGGGATGACGCGCCGCAGGGCGGTGTGGTGGTCTCCGGCGCGCTGGACGACGGGTCGGAGGGCGCGCGCAAGTTCCACATCAACCAACGGGTGGACTGGATGGCCGTCTTTGAGCCGGTGAGCGGGCAATATGCCGTCTCCCGCCTGCTGGAGGCCCCGGGTGAGGGCGGTCACATCTCGATGCTCTGGAACGTGCCCGGCAGCTACCGCAAATACTACCTGAAGTGCTTCGAAAACGGCACCCTGCCCGCCGGTTTCCAGGGCGCCTGGCGCATGGTGACCGCCTTTGGCAGCGCCAGCGCGGAGGCGTGGCAGCCCGCCGCGATGAAGCTCGCGGAGGCGCTGCGGAGCGGGGATTAAACGCGTTCGTTGCTTGCGGATATACGGGGCTGCGCGGGCGGGATTCGAGCGCGGGCGCGCGCGGCCATGAGAATGGGGCGCGCGCGGCAAGGGGAGCGGGCGGGTTTCAAAAAAATGCGTCCCTGGGAAAAAAGACCTTGCGGATGCTGGCTTCGCATCCATCATGCGCGCCCTCCCAGGCCCCGGCATCGCTTTGATGCTTGGTGAAAACGCCGCTCACGCGGCCTTCGACCCCATCGGAGCAGTGAACCGGAAAAGCACTGTGCGACACCTTTCAACAAGGTGGTGGCACTGTCTCCTTCCGATTCCCCGCACGGCGCGGCCAGCGAACCGGAACCCTTCAAACAGATCATGCCCACCATCAATCAACTCGTCAGACACGGCCGCAAGGACAAGACCGTGAAGTCGAAGTCACCCGCGCTCACCAAGTGTCCGCAGCGCCGGGGAGTCTGCCTTCAGGTCATGACGCGCACGCCGAAGAAGCCGAACTCCGCGCTTCGCAAAGTGGCCAAGGTGCGGCTGACGAACGGTTTCGAGGTCATCGCCTACATCGGCGGCGAGGGCCACAATCTCCAGGAGCACTCCATCGTCCTGGTGCGCGGCGGGCGCGTGAAGGACTTGCCGGGTGTGCGCTACCACATCGTGCGCGGCACGCTGGACTGCCTTGGCGTGGACAAGCGCCGCCGCGGCCGCTCCAAATACGGAGCCAAGCGCCCCAAAGCCGGCGCCGCCGCCGCACCCGCCGGCAAGGGCAAGAAATAATTTTCCATCCAACACTCAACCGACCATCCGACATGGCCCGCAGAAAACGAGTTTACGACAAGCCCCTCCACAAAGACGCCCGCTATGACAGCGAGCTGGTGGCCCACCTCATCGCGCGCGTCATGCAGTGCGGCAAGAAGTCCCTGGCCGAGCGCATCGTGTACGCCGCCATTGACCAGCTCAATGAGAAGGCTGACTCCGTGGATCCGCTGGAGCTTTTCAACCGCGCCATCGAGAACGCCAAGCCCAAGGTCGAGGTCAAGGCCCGCCGTGTCGGCGGCGCCACCTACCAGGTGCCGCTGGAAGTCGCCCCCGCCCGCTCGGAATCCCTCGCCATGCGCTGGATCGTCGGCTACGCCCGCGGCCGCAAGGGCCAGCCGATGCACCGCGCGCTGGCCAACGAGCTCAAGGAGGCCTCCCAGGGCCAGGGCAGCGCCGTGCGCAAGCGCGACGACGTCCACAAACAGGCCCAGGCCAACCGCGCCTTCGCCCACTTCCGCTTCTGATCCTCCTTTTCCCTGACGGCAATCCCCCCAGCTTCCGCCAAAGTCCCCCATGTCGAACCCCAACTCCCCCAACCGCGAATTCCCACTTGAGCGCACCCGGAACATCGGGATCTGCGCCCACATTGACGCGGGCAAGACGACCCTGACCGAGCGCATTCTTTTCTACACCGGCATGATCCACAGGATCGGCGAGGTGCATGACGGCGCGGCCACCACGGACTGGATGGAGCAGGAGAAGGAGCGCGGCATCACCATCACCTCCGCCGCCGTCACCGCGAGCTGGAAGCAGATCAAGGAGGAGGGGGTGTACAAGTCCCGCGAGGGCGAGAACATCCGCGTCAACATCATTGACACCCCCGGCCACGTGGACTTCACCGCCGAGGTGGAGCGCTCCCTGCGCGTGCTCGACGGCGCCATCTTCGTGCTCTGCGGCGTCGCCGGCGTGCAGCCCCAGTCCGAGACGGTTTACCGCCAGGCCGAGAAATACGGCGTGCCCCGCATCGCCTTCGTCAACAAGATGGACCGCACCGGCGCCAACTTTGAAAACGTGGTCAAGGACGTGCGCACCAAGCTCGGCGCCCCCGCTTTCCCGATCCTGATCCCCATCGGCGCCGAGGACAGCCTCATCGGCCAGATTGATGTGGTGAACCAGAAGGCCATCATTTACTCCGACGACGAAAAGTTCGGCTCCAAGTACACCATCCGCGACCTTCAGGGCGACGAGGCGGCCAAAGGCAAGGCCGCCTACGACGAGCTTCTGGACGCTGTGTGCAGCGCCGACGACGAGCTTGGCATGCTGTTCCTGGAGGAGCAGCCCATCGGCCCCGTCGAGCTTAAAGCCGGTCTGCGCCGCGCCGTCATCGCCAACAAAATCATCCCGATGGCCGGCGGCTCCGCCTTCAAAAACAAGGGCGTGCAGTACCTCATTGACGCCGTGATTGACTATCTGCCGGGTCCCCTCGACATCGCCCCGCAGAAGGGCAGCGTGGTTGACGAGCCGGAGAACATCATCGAGGCCATTCCTGACGACAACGGCAAGTTCATCGCCCTCGGCTTCAAGCTGTGGTCCGACAAGTTCGGCCGCCTGGTCTTCTTCCGCGTGTATTCCGGCAAGGTTTCGAAAGGCGACACCATCTACAACCCGCGCACCCGCAAGTCCGAGCGCGTGGGCCGCCTGATCCAGATTCAGGCCTCCGTCCACAAGGACATCGAATGCTGCTATTCGGGCGACATCGCCGCCCTCGTGGGTGTGAAGGATGTGCGCACGGGCGACACCTTCTGCGACGAGAGCCTCGAAGTGCAGCTCGAGCCGCCGACCTTCCCCGAGCCGGTCATTTCCATGGCCGTCGAACCAAAGACCAAGGGCGACCAGGAAAAAATGGGCAACGCCCTCCAGCGCCTCTCGGAGGAGGACCCGACCTTCTTCGTCAAGACCGACGAGGAGACCGGACAGGTCATCATCGCGGGCATGGGCGAGCTTCACTTGGAAATTCTGTGCGACCGCCTCAAGCGCGAGCACAAGGTCGAGACCAACACCGGCAAGCCGCAGATCGCCTACCGCGAGACACTCACCAAGGAGGCCGATGGCGAAGGCAAGCTGGTGAAGCAGTCCGGCGGGCGCGGCCAATACGGCCACGTCATCATCAAGGTGCGCCCCGGCGAGAAAGGCTCCGGCATCGTCGTCGAAAACAAAGTCGTCGGCGGCACCATTCCGAAGGAGTTCATCAACCCTGCCAAGGCAGGCTGCGTCGAGGCCGCGCTCAACGGCATCATTGCCGGTTATCCGGTGATTGACATGCACATTGACCTTGTTGACGGCTCCAGCCACGAGGTGGACTCCAACGAAAACGCCTTCAAGATGGCCGCCATTTTTGCCGTCAAGGACGCGCTCAAAAAGGCCAAATGCATCCTGCTCGAGCCGATCATGGCCGTCGAGTGCTCCACGCCCGAGGATTACCAGGGCGACATCATGGGCGACCTCAACCGCCGCCGCGGCAAGATTCAGGGCATGGACACGCGCGGCACCACCGCCATCCTGCGCGCCGAAGTGCCGCTGGCCGAAATGTTCGGCTATTCCACCGCCATCCGCACCCTTTCCTCCGGCCGCGCCTCCTACTCCATGCAGCCCTCCCACTTTGAGCAGGTGCCGCAGCAGATCGTTGACCAGATCGTCGAGCAGCGCGGCGGTGGCAAAAACTAACCCGCCCGCCCCAACCCCTTAACGCCGGAACCCAGTCATGAACAATCAGCGAATCCGAATCCGCCTCCGCGCCTACGACTACCGCGTGCTCGACAAAAGCACCGCCGACATCGTCGAGACCGCCAAACGCACCGGCGCCCGCGTGGCCGGCCCCATCCCTCTTCCCACCCGCATCGAGAAGTTCACCGTGAACCGCTCCCCGCATGTGGACAAGAAGTCCATGGACCAGTTCGAGATTCGCACCCACAAGCGCATGCTCGACATTGTGGACCCCACCTCGCGCACCGTGGACGAGCTGAAAAAGCTCAATCTGCCCTCCGGTGTGGACATCACCATCCGCATCTAACCGCGCCCTCCGCCTGAAACAACGAACCCACAGGAGACAAACATCATGGCTCTAGGACTGATTGGAAAAAAACTTGGCATGACCAAGGTGTACACAGACAAAGGCGTGGCGGTTTCCGTCACCGTCGTGGATGTCAGCGGCAACACCGTCATCCAGGTGAAGCAAAGCGCCGGCAAGGACGGCTACACCGCCGTGCAGGTCGGCTACGGCGACCAGAAGGAATTCCGTGTCACCAAGCCCGCGATGGGGCATTTCAAAAAGCACGGCGTCAGCACGCCCAAGCGCCACATCAAGGAGTTCCGCCTCGCCTCCGACGACCAGCTTCCCGCCGCCGACGCCAAGCTCGACGCCAGCCTGTTCAGCGCCGGCCAGTGGGTGGATGTCATTGGCACCACCAAGGGCAAGGGTTTCCAGGGTGTCATGAAGCGCTGGAACTTCAGCGGCCAGCCCGCCACCCACGGTCACATGATGCACCGCCGGCCCGGTTCCATCGGCTGCCGTCTGACCCCCGGCCTTGTCTGGAAGAATCAGAAAATGCCCGGCCATGACGGCTGCGAGCGCGTCACGACCCAGAATTTGAAGGTCATTCAAAGCCGCCCCGAGGATGGCATCCTGCTCATCAGCGGCGCCGTCCCCGGCAACAAGGGCAGCATCGTCGTGGTGCGCCCCGCCAAGAAAAAGCCCGCCCCCGCCAAGTGAATTAGGAGGAATTGAACCATGCCAGCAACCGTTCTCACCGTTGAAGACGCCCGCAAGGCGAGCCTGAACCTCACCGAGGGTCATCAGGGCAAGCAGGCCCTGCACGAGGTCGTCGTCGCCTACCGCGCCAATCGCCGCCAGGGCAACGCCCATACCAAAAACCGTTCCGAAGTCTCCGGCAGCGGCAAGAAGCTCTGGAAACAAAAAGGCACCGGCAACGCGCGCATGGGCAGCAAGCGCTCCCCCATCTGGAGCGGCGGCGGTGTCGTCTTCGGCCCCCGCAACACCACCATCTGGGCGAAAAAGACCAACAAGAACGCCCGCAGGCTCGCCTTGCGCGCGGCTTTGACCGCCCGCATCAATGACGGCGCTGTCTCCACCGTGGACGGCTTCGCCATTGCCGACGGCAAAACCAAAAGCTTTGTCTCCGCCGTCAGCGGCCTGAGTGACGCCTCCAAAGTTCTCATCATCGGCGGCGCTTTCGACGAACTCACCTTCCGCTCCGCGCGCAATGTCCAAAGCGTGCAGTTGGTCTCCGCCGAGGAGGTCAACGCCGAGCAAATTCTCAACCACGCGCGGATCATCGTCACCGCTGACGCGCTGCCAACCCTCGCCCGGAGGACCGCCTGACATGAAAGACCCCCATTCCGTCATCCACACCATCCGCCTGAGCGAGAAAGCCACGCGGCTTGGCGACACGAACAACGAGTACGTTTTCCTCGTCAGTCCAGGCGCCAACAAGCTGGAGATCAAGCGCGCCGTCGAGGCCCACTTCGGCAAGACCGTCACCGGTGTGCGCACCGCCAACTTTTTCGGCAAGGCCCGCCGTCAGCGCCGCGCCGACGCGGGACGCACCAATCATTGGAAAAAAGCCATCGTCCGCCTGAAGGAAGGCGAGACCCTGGATCTCGTCTGAACCCAGCCAACCAGGAACTTTTAACCAGAAGGAACGCAAGCCATGGCGCTTAAAACTTTCAAGCCCACCACGCCCTCCAACCGCTACAAAGAGTGGAACTCGTTCGACGAGGTCACCAAGGACAGCCCCCAGCGCAGCCTGACCGTCGCGCTGCGCAAATCCGGCGGCCGCAACAACACCGGACGCATCACCTGCCGGCACATCGGCGGCGGCCACGAGCGGCGCTACCGTCTCATTGACTTCAAGCGCGCCCGCCGTGACGAGGCCGCCAAAGTCATCGGCATCGAATACGATCCCAACCGCTCGGCGCGCATCGCCCTGGTGGAATACAAGGACGGGGAGCGCTCCTACATCCTCGCCCCCAACGGTCTCAAGGACGGGGCGACGGTGATGGCCGGCGAAAAAGCCGCGCCGGAAATCGGCAACTCCCTGCCCCTGCGGAAGATCCCCCTCGGCACCTCGATCCACAATGTCGAACTCGTCCAGGGGCGCGGCGGAGTCGCGGCCCGTGCCGCGGGCCAGGCCGCCATTCTCTCCAACAGGGAGGGTGACTTCGCCCTTGTGAAAATGCCCTCCGGTGAGATTCGCAAAATCCACGCCGAGTGCTACGCCACCATCGGCCAGGTCGGCAACACCGAGCACATGAACGTCGTGTCCGGCAAGGCCGGGCGCACCCGCTGGAACGGCACCCGCCCGACCGTGCGCGGCATGTGCATGAACCCGATTGACCACCCGAACGGCGGTGGCGAGGGCCGCTCCAAATCCGGCGGCGGCCGCCAGCACCTGCTCAGCCCCTGGGGACACGCCAAGGGACAGAAGACCCGCAATCCGAAAAAGGCCACCGGCAAGCTGATCGTCCAGGACCGCCGCGCCAAGAAGTGAACCCGACCCCTGAAACCTGATTTTATCTCCATGGCACGATCCCTCAAAAAAGGCCCCTACGTCCAGCAGGCCCTCCTTGAAAAGGTGGACAAGCTCAACGACGCCGGACAGAAGCGCCCGGTCAAGACATGGTCGCGCGGCTCCATGATCACTCCCGACCTCGTCGGCCACACCTTCCTGGTCCACAACGGCAAGGATTTCGTGTCCGTCTATGTCACTGAAAACATGGTGGGCCACCGTCTTGGCGAATTCTCCCCCACCCGCGTCTTCAAGAGCCACGGCGCGCACACCGTCAAGGCCGCCAAGTAATCCGACTTTCCACGAATTTCATGCACCGCCAAGTCCAGCGCGCCATTCTGTCCGCCCTGCCGATTCTCTCGGCTTGGCTGGCACTGCCGCGCGCGCATGGGCAGCAGTCTTTCGAAATCCAGGAGCTCCACACCACGCTCCAGGTCGCCGCCCAGAAAATCCAGGCGCTGGAAGCGCGCCTCGCCGCCGCCGAAAGCCGCAATGAAGCCCTCGCGCAGAGTGCGGCGGCCGCCAACCAGGAGGCTGGAGAACTCAAAGAGCGGCATGACCGCCTGCGCGGCTTGCTCGAAGGCCTGGGCATTGCGGCTCTGGAGAACAACCAGGACCAGCTCCAGGAGCGCCTTCTGACCGCGCTTGGCGACCTTCGAGTCTCCGAAGCTTCAAGGCGCGATCTCGCGGACACTTTGATGGAACTGGCCGAGGTGTCCATCGAGTTCGCCCGCCAGTCGAAAGGCGTCGAATCCGAAGCCTCCGACCGCCTTTCCAAAACCCTCGCCCGCGCGGAGGAAGTGCTGGTGGCGGCATCATCCGCGCCGCTGGAGGCTGAGCCTGCCAACCTGCAGGACGCCCGGGTTGTCAGCCTCAAACCCGAACTCGGCATAGCCGTCCTGTCCATCGGCTCGAAGGATGGGGTCAAGCCCGGCATGCCCTTTGAAGTCTTTCGCGAAGACAAACCCATCGCCAAAATTTTAGTCACCGACGTCCGCCGCTCCGTCTGCGGGGCGGTCGTGCAGGAACTGGCCAGCAAAGCCGATCCTGTCAAAGTCGGAGACAAGGGAAAAGTGGACATCAACCGATCATTCTAAGTTATGGAAGTGCGTTCGATCTACAAACACGCCAGAATCTCCTCGCAGAAGGCACGCCAAGTCACGCGGGCCATCACCGGCCTGCCTGTCTCACAGGCGCTGAGTGTTCTGGACTTCACCCCCAAAAAAGCCGCCTTCCTGGTTGGCAAGGTTCTGCGCTCGGCGATCGCCAACGCTGAAAACAACCACGAGCTGGCAGCCGACGAACTTGTCGTGCTCAGCGCCGTCGCCACCCCCGGCCCCACGCTCAAGCGCATCATGCCCCGCGCCCGCGGCTCGGCGGCCCCCATCCTCAAGCGCATGAGCCACATCACCGTCGTCATTGGAGCCAGGGAGGAAGATGAGCAGAAGGACGAGCCGAAGACCTCCAAAAAACGCAAGGCCGCCGCCGCTGAATAATCCGCACACACCACAGATTTATGGGACAGAAAGTCAATCCGATCGGTTTCCGCCTCGCAGTCTCCAAAGACTGGCGCTCCAAATGGTATGCTCCGGAGAAGGAGTACGCGGACGCGCTTCACAGCGACCTCGCCATCCGCAAATACCTCAAAGAGACCTACTTTGAGGAGCGTGCTGTCAAGGACAAGCAGGCGCAGCCCATGCAGGCGGCCATTTCCAAAATCGTCATCGAGCGCGCCTGGAACCAGGTCCGCGTCACCCTGCACACCGCCCGCCCCGGACTCGTCATCGGACGCAAGGGGGAGGGGATCGAGGTCATGAGCCAGAAGGTCTCCGAGCTCTGCGGTGGACGCCAGGTCAAGATTGACATCTTCGAAATCAAACAGCCCGAACTCGACGCGCAACTCGTCGCCGAAAGCGTCGCCGTCCAGCTTGAGCGCCGCATTTCATTTCGCCGGGCCATGAAGCGCTCAGTCCAGACCGCCATGGACATGGGAGCCGACGGCATTCGTATCCGTGTCGCCGGACGGCTTGGCGGCGCCGACATCGCCCGCGCCGAGCAGTACCGCCAGGGCAAGGTCCCGCTTCAAACCCTGCGCATCCCGATTGACTACGGTTTCGCCGAGGCGCGCACTGTCTATGGCATCATCGGAGTCAAAGTCTGGCTCAACCGCGGCAACGCGCCGGAAAACAGCCAGCCTCGCGGCAATGACCGCCGCCGCGAGCGCTCCGACAGGGGCGGAGATCGTGGAGGCCAGGGACGCCGCGGAGCAGGCGACCGCGCGCCCGCCGCGCAGGCTTCTCAGGCGGCCGAGGCTGTTGTCGAGGCTGCCGCAGAATAAGGCGGGCATTCTTCCGCCGCGTTTTTCAAACCGAACTTTTAATTCCTAAATTCTCATGGCCCTTCTTCCCAGCCGAGTAAAACATCGCAAAACCCAGCGCGGCAGCCGCGCCGGCACAGCCTCCCGTGGCAACAAGCTGGACTTCGGCGAGTTTGGTCTTCAGACTCTCGACCGCGGCTGGCTCAAGAACAACCAGATCGAGGCTTGCCGTGTCGCCATCAACCGCTTCCTCAAGCGCAAAGGCAAGGTTTTCATCCGCATTTTCCCCCACAAGCCGGTGACCGCGCGCCCGCCTGAAACCCGAATGGGCAAGGGCAAGGGATCGCCGGAGTTCTGGGTGGCGGTCGTGCTCCCCGGCCACATGCTTTTTGAAATATCCGGCGTCAACGAGGCCACCGCGCGCGAGGCATGCCGCCTGGCCGCCAACAAGCTCGGTTTGCGCACCCGTTTCGTCACCCGCGCCATCTCCCACTAAACTCCAGACCGACGCGCATTTATGAAGACCAAAGAACTCCGCGAACTCTCCATTGAGGAGCTCGGCGCCCGCCGCCGCGAGCTGCGCCAGGAAATGCTGAACCTGCGCGTGCAGCAGCAGATCGGCCAGCTTGAGAACCCCGCGCGCCTGCGCCTGCTCCGCCGCGAGGTGGCCCGCATCGAAACCCTTATCACCCAGCGTTCGACCGCCGCCAAGGCGGCCTGAAACCGCGAGTCCCACCGATTATTTTCACACCCATCATGAGCGAGGCTGCAACAGTAGAATCCCAACCCGTCAGAGCACCGGTGCGCAAGGAGCGCGTTGGCGTGGTTGTCTCCGACAAAATGTCCAAGACCATCGTGGTCGAGGTCGAGCGCCGCGTGCCCCATCCGCGCTTCAAAAAGATCATCCGCAAGACCTCCAAGTTTTACGCCCATGACGAGCAGGGGCAGGCCAAGGTGGGCGACCGCGTTCTCATCGTGGAAACGCGCCCGCTGAGCAAGCTCAAGCGCTGGAACCTGCAGGAAGTCCTCAAGCACTAAGCCCTTAACCCAGAACAAACGGAGGAACCCGCCATGCTTCAGATGGAATCATCAATCCCGGTGGCCGACAACACCGGAGCCCGAGTCGCCAAGATGATCGGCGTGCTCGGCAAAAAGAACACGCGCCACGCTTTCGTCGGCGACATCATCACCGCCCACGTCCGCGTCTCCACGCCGACCGCCAGCGTCAAAAAGGGGGAGGTCGTGCGCGCCGTCGTCGTGCGCACCGCGCATCCGATCCGCCGCTCGGACGGCTCCACCCTGCGCTTCGACCGCAACGCCATCGTCATCATTGACAAAGACAACAACCCCAAAGGAACCCGCATCTTTGGTCCCGTGGCCCGCGAGCTGCGCGACAAAAATTTCATGAAGATCGTCTCCCTTGCCCCGGAAGTCCTATGAGCCGCATTAAAACCCACGTCAAAAAGGGCGACAACGTCGTCGTCATCTCCGGCGCGCACAAAGGCGCGCAGGGCGTCATCATCGAAGTGCAGCCCGGCAAGGGCCGGGTGCTCATCGAAGGCGTGCGCATGATCAAGAAGGCGGTCCGCCCCACTCAGGAGCGCCCGCAGGGTGGCATCATTGAAAAAGAGGGCCCCGTACACATTTCCAACGTCAAACTCGCCGAGGCGCCGAAACCGAAGGCGGCCAGGAAATCGGCCAAGAAGAAAGTTGCCAAATCCTCCTGACTCCCCAATTTGCCTCCCCCTCCGTTCCCGTCCGGCTTCGCCGGATCTCCGGTGGACAGGCGGCGCAGCACAAAACTGATCCATGGAACCCCAGCTCAAAACCCTCTATTCGGAAAAGCTCCGCGATCTTCTCAAGAAGCAGCTTTCCTTGAAAAACATCCACGAGGTGCCGCGCCTCGAAAAAATCGTCGTCAACTGCGCCGTCGGCTCCCAGGGCGAGCGCAAGCAGGCCGTTGAGGACGCTGTGAACGAAGTCCAGCTCATCACAGGACAAAAGCCCGTCGTCACACTCAGCAAAAAGGCGATCGCGAATTTCAAACTCCGTGCCGGTGAGGCTGTCGGCGTGAAAGTCACCCTGCGCGGCCGGCGGATGTATGATTTCCTCATGCGCCTGCTGAAGACCGCCATCCCGCGCATCCGCGACTTCCGCGGTGTCGCCCCGAAGGCGTTCGACGGCCGCGGCAATTACACCCTTGGCATCACCGACCAGTCCATTTTCCCCGAAGTCGAGCTCGACAAGGTCAAGCGCACGCTCGGATTTGACATCACCTTTGTCACCTCCACCGACAATGACGACCATGCCCGCGAGCTTCTGCGCGCCCTCGGCATGCCATTCCGCGGCAAGACCTCCGCGCCCAAAGCCGGCGAGCAGACAGCCGCAGCCTGATCCGAAACACCACGACACAGCAGCGAATCATGACCGATCCCATTTCCGACTATCTCACCCGCATCCGCAACGCGGCGGCGGCAGGCCATCAGGAGGTCTTTGTGCCCTTCTCCAAGATGAAGTCCGAGCTTTCCCGCGTGCTTCAGGAGGAAGGCTACATCTGGAGTTACGAGGTGGACACCAGCGACTCCCACCCCAGGCTCAAGCTCAAGCTCAAGTATCAGGGCAAGACGCCGGTCATCCGCCATCTCGCCCGCGTCAGCAGGCCCGGACTCCGCAAATATGTCTCCACCGATGAAATCCCCCGCGTTCTTGGCGGCCTAGGCATTTCCATTCTTTCCACCTCGCGCGGCATCATGACTGGTGCCCGAGCCCGCAAGGCCAAGGTCGGCGGCGAACTGCTCGCCCAGATCTGGTAACCCACCAACGAACCACCATCATGTCTAGAGTCGGCAAACAACCCATCTCCCTGCCTGAGAAGGTCAGCGTCAAAATTGGCGACGACCGCAGCGTTCTTGTGGAGGGCCCCAAAGGGAAGCTTTCCTGGACCCTGCCCCCAGGCGTCAAAGTCGAGCCTGAGGGTGCGTCTTTGAAAGTCACCCGTCTGAGCGAGGAACGCGTCGTGCGCGCCATGCACGGAACCACACAGCGCCTCATTGGAAACATGGTTGAGGGGGTCAGCAAGGGCTTCCGCAAAGATCTCGAAATCCACGGCGTCGGATTCCGTGCCGCTGTCAAAGGAAGCGTCATTGACCTGAGCCTTGGCCAGTCCCATGACCGCCTGCACCCCATTCCCGCAGGAATCAAGGTCACGGTCACGGACAATACCAAGATCGCCATCGAAGGCATAGACAAACAGGCCGTTGGCCAGCTCGCAGCCGACATTCGCGCCTATTATCCGCCGGAGCCCTACAAGGCCAAAGGCGTGCGTTACGTCGGCGAGCAAATCCGCCGCAAGGCCGGCAAGAGCGTCAAATAACCTTTTTTGGAGAACCCACTGTCATGGCTGTCATCAACCGGAAACTCATTCGCGACCGCGTCCACAAACGCATCCGCAAGAACCTCAGCGGCACGCCCGGAAGGCCGCGCCTCGCTGTTTATTTCTCCAACACAAATGTCTATGCGCAGGTCATAGACGACGTCGCGGGCCGCACCCTCGTCTCAGCCTCCACCAAGGAGAAGGGCTTCGATGGGGCGTCAAAAGCGAACATCGCCACCGCTGTCAAAGTCGGCCAGGCCGTCGCCGAGCGCGCGCTCGCCCAAAACATCACCGAAGTCGTCTTCGACCGCGGCGGTTTCATCTATCACGGCAAGGTCAAAGCCCTCGCTGATGCCGCCCGCGAAAAGGGCCTGAAATTCTAATCCCGCCCCTTTTTCACATTATGGCAGAACCCGCCCACAGCTCCGCTTTCGCCGAATCCTCCGGCGACTCCCGTCCGGACACCATCGAAAAGGTGGTCCACATCAACCGCTGCGCCAAAGTCGTCAAAGGCGGCCGCCGCTTCAGCTTTTCCGCCCTTGTCGTCTCAGGCGACCAGCAGGGCAGGGTCGGCTGGGGTTTTGGCAAGGCCAACGAAGTCGCCGACGCCATCAAGAAGGCCACGGAAGCCTCGCGCAAGAAAATGAACTCCGTCCACCTCGACAACGCCACCATTCCGCACGAGGTGGTTGGCGAGCACGGCGGCGGGCACATCATGCTGAAGCCAGCCGCGCCCGGAACCGGCATCATCGCCGGAGGCGGAGCGCGCGCCGTCCTTGAGGCTGCCGGCGTCAAGGATGTCATCGGAAAGTCCCTCGGCTCAAGCAACCACGCCAACGTGGTCAAGGCCACCCTGGCCGCGCTCGCCGCCCTCCGGCCCAAGGATGAGATTCTTCGCTCGCGCGGCAAAACTCCGCGAGAGCGCCAGGCGCTCTGAGACGCGCCCGTCACCCAACTTCACAGATACCGATTTCCATGAGACTCCACGATCTTCAACCCCGCCCCGGCGCCACCAAGCGCCGCAAGCGCATTGGCTGCGGCGAAAGCTCCGGCCACGGCAAGACGAGCTGCAAAGGCCATAAAGGACAAAAGGCCCGCGCCGGCAAAGGCATCCGGCCCGGCTTTGAAGGCGGCCAGATGCCCCTCCACCGCCGTCTGCCCAAGAAAGGCTTCAGCAACGCCATGTTCAAAACGGCGTTCGAAGTCGTGAATGTGGGCGCCCTGAATGCCTTCGAGGATGGAGCCACTGTGACGGAGCAGGCGCTGCGTGAGAAAGGCCTCGTCAACCGCGCGTGCGATGCCGTGAAAATCCTCGGCGGCGGGGAGCTGGCACGCAGCCTGACCGTTCAGGTGGACAAAGTCAGCGCGTCCGCCCGCGAAAAAATCGAAAAAGCCGGCGGCAGCATCGCCGCCTGAGTCCACGGACCGAATCCTGTCAAGACAGCGGGCCGGCCAGGACGCGACCTTCCAGGTTGCCAGAGGCTCAGGCCCGTTTTCTCTTTCACACCCCTCCCATGATCTCCGCCTTTGCCAACGTATTCAAAGTCCCCGAATTGAGGGCGCGCATTCTTTTCACTCTGGCGATGATCGTCATCGTCCGCGTCGGCGCCACCATCACACTGCCGGGCGTGGACGCCACAGTGCTCGACGAATGGATCAGCACACGCACTGCCGACGCCAGTTCCGGTGCCGCCCAGGTTGCCGCTTTGCTCAATGTTTTCAGCGGCGGCGGACTCCAAAACTGCGCCATCTTCGCGCTTGGCATCATGCCCTACATCAGCGCCTCCATCATGATGCAGCTCCTTACCGCCGTGGTGCCCCGCCTCAGCAAGCTGGCGCGCGAGGATGGAGGCCGGCAGAAGATCACCCAATACACCCGCATTGCCACCATCGTGCTTTGTCTTTTCCAGGGCTATCTGCTTGCGCGCTCGCTGCAAAGCCCCGGCCAGAACATTTTCCTCGGCGGCCTGCAGGAGGTCATTGACCGCCTGCAGCGCCCCCTGGTGCCCAACTTCGGATTCTTCGAGTTTGTGCTGCCCACCGTCATCACCATCACAGCGGGCACCATGCTCATGATGTGGCTGGGTGAGATGATCACAGAACGCGGCATCGGCAACGGCATTTCCCTGCTCATTTGCGTCAATATCGTTTCCGACCTCCCTGGCGCGCTCGTCCAGGTCTGGCAGACCTATGTCGGCAATGTGGGCGGTGACATGACCAAGCCCGCCATGCTCGTGCTCCTGCTCGGTTTCATGGTCATCGTCATCGCGGGTGTCATCGCCCTCACCCAGGCGACTCGGAGGATCGTCATCCAGTACGCCAAGCGAGTTATCGGTCGCAAGGTCTATGGCGGACAGACACAGTATCTGCCGCTCAAGATCAACTATTCAGGCGTCATGCCGATCATCTTCGCCCAGGCCATCCTGCTTTTCCCATCATCAATCATCTCCTCGATGTTCCCTGATGTGGGCTGGATCCAGCGTTTCTCCCAGACCATCGCCTCCGGCTGGGTGAATTACGCCATCTCTGGGGCGCTGATCTTCTTCTTCAGCTATTTCTGGGTCGCAACCATGTTCCAGCCCACCCAGATATCCGAGGATCTCAAAAAAAGCGGCGGCTACATTCCGGGCATCAGACCAGGCAAGCCCACTGCAGATTTCCTCGATTTCACCATGAGCCGGCTCACCTTCGCGGGCGCCATCTTCCTGACAATGCTTTTCATACTGCCGGGCATTGTCCAGGCCGCCATGGGCATCGCCCCGCAGACTGCGCAGTTCTTTGGCGGAACCAGCCTGCTCATCCTGGTCGGTGTGGTGCTTGATGTCATGCGCCAGGTGGAAACCCATCTGCTCCAGAGCCATTACGACGGATTCCTGAAGAAGGGCCGCATCCGTGGACGCTTCGACCGCATTCAGCAGACCGGCAAGGTGGCTGACCCGGCCACTCTCGTCAGGCTCTGGATCATTATCGCCATCATCACCCTCGTCGGTGTGGCTTGGTTTGTGAGCAAGTGAGGACCGCGCATGGGTCTCCTTTCCAGCAAAATTCCGGTTCGTCATGGCGCCCAGCAGCAGGGAATCCGCACGGCGTGCCAGATGGCGCGTGATATTTTGCTGAAAACCGCCGCGCAAGTCCGGCCCGGCATCACCACTGGCGAGGTGGACCGCTTCGCCGCCGCTGAGATGAGGGCGTACGGCTGCAAGAGCGCCTTTCTCGGCTACCGCAAATTCCCGGGCCACATCTGCATCTCAGTCAATGAGGAGGTCGTTCATGGCATTGGAGGTCCGCGCGTCATCCAGGATGGCGACGTGGTCAAAATTGATGTCGGCATCGAATACCAGGGCTGGATCGGCGACAACGCCCTCACCGTGCCTGTCGGCAATGTCGCCAGAGAAACCCTGCATCTGCTCGCCGCCACCGAGGAGGCTCTTCATGTCGCCATCAAACACGCGCGTGACGGATGGATGCTTGGCGACCTTTGCCACTCCGTCGAGGACCACGTCACCCGCTATGGCTACACCGTCGTCCGCGAGTTCGTCGGCCACGGAGTTGGACGGAAGCTTCACGAGGAGCCGCAGGTTCCGAATTATGGGGTCAAAGGAGCGCGCCCCAGGTTGAAGTCGGGCATGACTCTGGCCATCGAGCCGATGATCAACTTCGGCACGGAAAAAACGCGTGTCCTGTCGGACAAATGGACCGTCATCACCCTCGACCGCAAGCCCAGCGCCCACTACGAGCATGTCGTTCTTATCACGGAAAAAGATCCCGAGGTGCTCACCATGCGCAAACGCATGTTTCCGAAAGGCGTGGAGGATTTGACTCCCCTGCCGGTTGAGTCCCTCGCCTGAGGGCCGCGCTTTAATTCGAGCTGAAAAATGCCGGTTCTAAAGATTTCGAACCAATGAACTAAAGAAGTGACAAATTGAACAGCAAAGAAGACGGAATCCGAGTCCAAGTAGATTTCATGTCACAAAACGAAAAAAATTATCTTTTCGCGCCTCATCCTTTGTGATTGAAATGAAAAAATGACGATTAAATCGCGAAAATATCAATCCGACCCGCAAAGCCTGAGTCCGCCAATTCAATCGGAATAGGAGGAGCCAACCGATGACGATTCGCTTTTAACGACACACCATTTTCCAAAGCATTTTCTAACTACAACCTGCCATTCCAACCATGAAAGCACGCCAGAAAGCCAGCCGCAGTCTAAAGATTCTCCGAGCGATGGGGCTCATTTCACTGCTCCCAGCCGCCGCCAGCGCCCAGTCGCTGTGGCTTCCATTTTCAGGAGGAGTTTATTCTTGGGCGGACACCGCCAATTGGAGCACCGGCTTGGTCCCGTCCGGCGCGGGTGAGTCGGTTTCCTTTGGCACGATTCATCAGAGCCAGACCATCACTCTCGATGCCAACCGCACGCTCGGTCTCTTGTCATTTTCCAATAGCTCGCGTGACTTCATGATTTCCGGCAGCCAGTTGATCCTCGACAACAACGGTCTCGGCTCGGTAATAAGCAGCAGCGGCATCGCCACCAACCTTATCACCTCGGCCGTCGTCCTGGCTGACGATGGTGGCAACACCTTCAACATCACGGATGGACGCGTCGTTGTCACCGGCGTCATCAGCGGTAGTAATGAACTCATTAAAACCGGCAACGGAACCCTCGTTCTGAGCCCTTCTGCGTCCAACACTTACACGGGTGTGACGACACTCAATGCCGGCATCACCCTTGCCCTGCCGCAGGGAAACACGCTCAATATTCTCGGTGCCACAGCCGCAGGCCAGCACACCGTCATCAATGCCGGCGGCACCTTCGCCACAACCAATGATCTCGACAATGCCACCGCAGGACTTCAGACCACCGGCGGCTGGGGCACGGTCAGCGAACCCTTCACCATCAATGGCAACGGCCACCTTGGCATGGGCGCTTTGCGCAAGATGACCGGTCGCGAGCAGGATACCCTTGGCGGCGCCATCACCATGGGCAGCGCCGCCCGCGTGCATGCTGACTACGGTACACTGGCCTTGTCGGGAGCTTTAAATGTTGCCTTCGATCTCTCGGTCAACGGCGCGGGTTTTGTCAATATCACCGGTGCCATGACAGGCGCCAACGCCATCAACAAAACTGGCATTGGCGGCATGCAATTGTCCAATATCACTGCGGGCCAGACCTACTCGGGTACAATCAATGTCAATCTGGGGGAATTACGTTCGAATACCGGAGTGGCTGACGCGGCATTGAATCCGTATGCGGACATCACCGCTTTGAATCTTCGCAATTCCGCCCTTCGCATGAATTTCGGCAATACTGCGGGAACCGCCAATGACGGGCCGAACAGCCGCTTCTCCACCACCGCCCCCATCTCCATGCGTGCCAGCTACATCTATCTGGACAACGCCTCCTTCAGCGGCACCTCCACCACATTCTTCGACTATGCCGTCGCTCAGGCATTCGGCACCACCACACTTGAGAGCGGCGGCAACAAATTCACCGTTCGCTCCGCGGATGCCGGCACCATCACCCTCACCTTTGCCGACCTTGTTCGTTCCAATCCAGGCACCATGCTGGAGTTGCAGATAGACAATCTCGTCGGCGGTGCGACAGCCAACTGGGGCGCGTCCGCCAAGCATCGAATCATCAACTCGGCCCTGGAGGCAGGCCCCACGGCGGTGCCATTCGTCGGCGGCTGGGCTTATTACGGCGCGGAGTTCCTTAAATACGTTCCGGTCGCCAGCGCCGGCCACGGCTACCGTCAGTTGGAAGCCGCCGATCAGGCCGTGGACACCGCTGAGGGCACCTGGGCATCGGGTCAGAACATCCGCATCACGAGCGGCAACCGTGCCCTCCCGCTCGGCACCACCACGGTTCAATCCCTCAACATCCCCTCCACCACCGCGCGCACGCTTTCCGGCGCCGCTGGCTCCACTCTTGTCATTGAGTCGGGCGGCATCATCACGGGAGGGGGCGTGACCCACACCATCAGTGTGCCAAATCTCACTGCCGGCGCGGGTGACAATTATCACCTGAATCTCATCACTTGGAACTCGAACACCATTCGTTCCTCCATTGTGGACAATGGAGGCAATCCCGTCTCCCTCGTCAAGGCAGGCGGCAACACCACCTCCTTCCTCTCCAACAACACCTACACAGGCAGCACCATCCTCGTCGAGGGCATGTTCCGTGACATCATTGGCGCGCGCAACATCACCGCGCTGGGTGGTGGCAACCTCAACATGGTGGGCGATGCCGACTCCCAGGGAACCTACGAGACCGACCGTCATTTCACCCGCGCTCTCGGCGCGGGTGTCGGCGAGGTGCAGTTCACGGGCGGCGGCGGCTTTGGCGGCGGCAGCGTCGGTTTTTCAGCCTATGGCGCGCCTATCAATGTCAACTTTGGCGGTGCTGGAGACGAGATCACCTGGGGGAGCACCCACTTCAATCCCGGCATTTTCACTCTCAACGGCGGCAACGGCACCCATGTCGTCACCCTCGTCAATGACCTCAACCTCGGTGGAGAGCAGCGTGTCATACGCCTGGACGGCAGCGCCTCCGGCGGCAACCGCCAGGTGCTTGGGACCATCAGCGGAGACGTCACCAATGGCGGCATCGTCCGGCGTGGTGGTGGCGTGCTTTTCTTTGATGACGCCAAGAGTTACACCGGCGGCACTGTCATCCAGGAAGGCGAGCTTTGGCTGCGCAATGGCACCGGCACCGCCGGAGCCAACGTCAGCGGCAACGACATCATGATCGGTGCCGCTTCCCGCCTGAAGATTGACGATCCCGCCTCCATCGGCTCCCGGCAGTGGATTGTCATGCAAAATCAGGATGACAACAACGCCTCCGCCATCGCCTTCGGTCCGGGATACGGTGACGGCTCCAAAATTGCCTTCCACAGCCGTGTTGGAGCCAATAGCGCCAGCGTGCCACAGACCGGAGCGTATGACATTTTTCTTGCCAACCAGCAGACGGGCAATGACCGCCGCAACCGCGTGGCGGTGCAGATCAGCGGTAATCACGACTTCTCCACGGATGTCCTCGGCCAGATCAAGACGGTGGCCCCCGATGTCGAGGCATGGCTGGGCGCGGACACCGCCAACGGCACCTACACCGGCACAACCCTCACCGCCACCGGGCGCACCAAGACTGGCGGCAATCAGGCTTTCCGCCTCGGCACGGGGGGCGGCGTGCTTACCATCGCCAACGAAAATGTTTTGAGTGGCGCGTTTCCCCTGATCGTCGGCGCCGAGGACCAAACCGGACGCGTCAACATTGGCGGCCAGGTTTACTTGCCCAAGGCGCAGAATTACAGCGGCACATTGACCGCCACCATCGGCACCGCCGTCACCTACGGCACCCACATCGGCTCCGGCGGTGTCTTGATTGTGGGCCAAAACGGCGCGCTCAACACCGCCAACAACACCATCCTGATCCGGTCTGCGGAACTGCGGCTCAACATCAGCACGGAGAACTCTTTCCTTGGCGGCGTGGACACGCAGTATGCGGCACGCAATATTGATGTGCGCAGCGGCACGACCACCCTGCGCACGATCCCTATCTCCGGCGGCAGCAACAGCGTCCTGAAACTGAACAACTTCACCATGCGCATGGATGACGCCGACCGCACCTTCCAGGCCCTGACCATCGGCACCCACTATACCGCCACGCACTTTGACGGCACGGCGGAGCTTCAAAACGGAACAACCGCCCGCCAGGCGATCCTAAACGTCGGAGCCGACAACAGCTACCAGTCCGGTGTCGGTCTCCTCGTTTTCAATAATGTGATCAGTCAGACGGGCACGGGCGCTGTCCATATTCTCAAACAGCTTGGCGGTCCGCTGATCCTCAATGCCGACAATACCTACAACGGCGAAACCCGGATCAACCAGGGCCGTCTCGTGCTCGGTCATGAAGGCGCCGCAGGCAACGCCGGCTCCCAGATTGTGATGCAGAACAATAGCGACCGCCGGGCGGATGTCGAGATCCGCCTCGACGGTGCCGGCCCTTTCACCATCAACAACACCATCAGAACCACTGGGGGCAACGACAACTCAACAAAAGTCATCACTGTCGGATCTTACGATGGCAGCAGCGTGGACAAGGAAGTTCGCATCACCAGCCTCGTCAGCAATGCGGGGGGGGCTGCCACGACCGGTAATACCGCCTCGGGTCTCTGGTTCGACGGTTTCGGCGGTTACCGCACCACCATCACGGGCGCCACCACTTTGACCCGCACTCTGACCGACTTCCGCACCCGCGGCGCGTTGCTGACGCTTGAGGGCGTCGTCGACGGAGCCGGGGCCTTGCACAAACTTGAGCAGGGCACGCTCGTCCTTTCCAACAACAACACCTATACCGGCGCCACCAACATCTACAACGGCTACGTCGTCGCCGCTCATGACAACGCTTTTGGCGGAGCCGTGAGCGCGATCACATTCAACGGTGGCAGCTTCGCCCAGGTGCTCGCCTCGGGCACCCGCACCATCAGCCGGGATTTCACCAACAGCGCCACCGGCAGCACCCAGACCATCGGCGGTCTGGACGCTGGAGCCAAGACCTTCAGCGGAGCCATGACACTGACCAGGGGCGTTAACGTGTCTTCGACCGGCGGCGATGTCACCTTCAGCGGTGTGCTTAGCGCGGCGGGTGGTGTCAACAAAGTTGGCACTGGACTCGTGGTTCTTTCAAATGCCAACACCTACGCGGGTGGCACCACCGTCAGCAACGGTACCCTTGCCGGCATCGCCCAGAGCTCCGGCAGTCCGTTTGGCGCGGGTGCGTTCACCGTCACGGATGGCAATTTGATCGTCCAGGGCATTGCGGGCGCGACCAACACCACGACCACGGGCGCACTGACAGTCAATGGCGGCAACGCCACAGTCGCCGTCAACGCGCCGGCGGGTAACACGCAGTTCACCCTTGGCTCGCTGACGCGCTCCGGCAACAGCACTCTTATCTTCAAAGGCGGCAGCACCAATATCGGCGCGCCAACCAGCGAGATCATCTCTTTCACCTCCGGGCCCGCGCTCACCAATGGCATCATCGGCGCATGGGCGGTGATTGGCGGCCCTGGCACGGGTGACAACTCCGCTCATTACGCGGGCTTCTCGGGTGGCAATGTCGTCACCGCCACTTATTCCGGCACTGGAGACCTGGACGGACTCACTGGCTCCAGCGACGTTTGGGACGCGGGCGCCACGGCCAGCACGTTGACTGCGAACCGCAGCGGTTACGCCTTTCGTACTGCGGCGAATGTCGCCCTGGGCACCAACACCTTGAGCCTCGGAAATGGCGGCCAGGCTGGCATCATCCTTAATAACGGAGCGGACATCTCCGGGGGTTCCATCGCCCTCGGCACCAATGCGCTCAGCATTTACACAGACAATGCCGCAGTTTCCAGCATCAGTTCGGCGATCAGCAACTTCCGCGACAATCTTAACAACACCCTGGGTTCGGGAGATCCTGTCGCTCCCTCCGCTGCCGCGCTCATCAAATTCGGCCCCGGCACTTTGGAGCTTTCCGGCGCGAACACCTTCCAGGGCAATGTCCAGGTCAACCAGGGCACTCTCAGCCTCACGGCTCCGAATGTCATCCCCAGCTTCACCAACCTGAGCGCCCAAACAGCCTCCATCGTCACCATCCGTCCCGGCGCCACCGTGGCTCTCAATGGCAACGACCAGGAATTTGGCAACCTGACTGGCTCCGTGGTGGTCAGCCCGGTGCTCAACACAGCGGGCGTGCTCAATCTCGATTCCGCCACGCTCACCGTGGGCCGCCAGGGCAGTAATGCTTTGTTCTCAGGCCAGATCATCGGTGATGCCAGTTCGAAGCTGGTCAAAATCGGTGGCGGCCGCCTCACCCTAGACAATTGGGACCCTGCCATGCCGAACTCCCTCGGCACGCTGGAGATTCTCCAGGGCGTCGTCCAGTCCCGCCTCAACGACAACTCCTGGGCGCAGCCCATCGGGTTCGCCAACTCCATCCCCAGCTCGACCGAAATCCTCCTGCGCGGCGGTGAGTTTGAGGCCTATGTGAACGGCGACAACGTCAGCAACTTCCAGTTCATCCCGATGGGCCATAGCTTCACGGCGCGTGACGGCAACTCGGTCCTTGACACCAACCGCTGGCAGGGAGGCGCGGCCAACAAGATCATCGGCTTCAACAACCTGACGGTTGACAAGAACATCCTCACCATCACCGGCGGCAATGCCATCTATCCGCGTTTTGACGGCACTTTCACCATGACTGCGAACGCACGTCTCCAGGTTGACGCGCCGGTCATGCTTAACGGCACAATCACCGGCCATTACACGCTTACAAAGACGGGCGGCAGCAATTTGGAAATCGGTGGCGACAACAGTGCCTGGAACGGCGGCACGACCCTACACGATGGCGTGCTGCTTTTCGGCACCCGTACTCCCGAGGTGGCCGAGCGCTACATGGCCGGCACCAACCTCTTCTCCTACAGCGCCACGGCAAACCTCGGAACGGGGGACATTACCGTCAATCGCGGGACTCTCATTCGCATCAACGCGCCTTCCAACATCCTCAAGGATGACGGGCAGCGGGTTCTGCTCTTCGGCGACGCGCGCAACACGTTGCCGCGCGTGGACATCAGCGTGGACGCGCCTTTGACCGACTACTCTCTGCGTTCCACCGGCAACGGTGCCCTGACCATCGGCATGAGGGACGGCATGTACAGCCAGGCGCTGGATCTTTCCCTGATTGGGAACGGCAAGTGGCTGCTGGGCGCGTGGGAAACGACGTGGTACACACCCGAGACACTTCAAGCCGGTGTTGACAATGCTTTCCGTTTTGGCGGAGCCAATGGCGTCTTCTCTGTCACCACTTCGGGATCTCTTTCAGGACCGTTCAGCCTTGAAGTTGGCGCGGACATGCTGCCGAATGGATTCGCCATCACAAATGGCAACGGGCAGCTCCGCCTGTATGGAGATCAAAGCTATACAGGCAACACCATCATTCGCCGCAACCGCGAAGGTGGCTCAGTCCAGAATTTCCTGGACATCTCCGGCTCCAGCCAGTCGCCAGTGTTTGATGTTTATGGGCGCCTCATGGCCCGTGGAGCCGGTCGTTTCACCAATCCTGACGGAACCCAGAAAAACACCGTCAACCTTTATCCGGGATCCATTCTGCGCCTGGACTACAGCATGGATGTCGCGGACCATCAGACCATCAACCGCCTGGCCAATTCCAACCTGGGCTTGGCGATTCACGAAAACAAATGGGGTGATACCGAGGAAATGCTGCTGAATGGAGCTACACTCAATCTGGTTTCCTCCAGCGGGCGTGTGAATCGTGAAGTTATCGGTGTTCTCGAGGTCAGGGGCGGGGCTGCGCTACTTCTTGAACGCAACACCACCAATGGCCAGATCATTCTGGAGACTCCCAGTATCACCCGCACCGGACAGGCCACATTCGACGTGCGTGAAAATGCCGACGAACTGGGTCGTGTGGACCTGCAAAGCCAGAAGTTCTTCATCAACAACGGCAGCGGCATGGAGGACGCCCAGGGGCTGCTGCCTGTGTGGATGATCAACCCGACCCGTAACACCTTCCTCACTTACAACGATGATCTTGGGGTGCAAAACGCCGCTTTTACCAGCAGCACCACAGCCGCGGGCACTGGAGCTACCTTCCTTGGCGGGCTCACCAGCGCCTCGGTGGCCAGCTACGGTGTGGGCGTTGGTGATGCCACTCTGACCGGCACAATTGATGTCCATGCGCTTCGCATAAGTCACGAGGCGGCCAGCAACGACACGGTCCTGACCGGTGGTCAGATCAACATCCATAGCGGCGGGCTCATCGTGGACAACCGTGACAATGCGCGGGTGAACTTCGACACCACCGCAGTCTATTTCGGCGACGGCGTGACACCGGGGGAAGGCATCATCTACTCCGACCAGAACAACATCACCACCCGCATGGGCGGAGTGGTCACTGCGGATGACCTGACCATGCATGGCGCGGGCAACCTCCAGCTCACCAACACGGCCAATGTCATCACCGGCAACATCCAGATGAACGGTGGACGCCTGTTCCTTGACGGCGTGGGCACGGCCGGAACGAACACAACCATCACCCTCAGCGGCAACTACCTTCAGAACAACGACGGCAACCAGATGCCGGAACTGTACCTGCGCACGCTCAATGCCACGGCCACCTGGACCAACGGCATCGTCGTGGCGGAGAATGTTCCTTATGTGCGTGTGCTGGGTCAGTCCCTGGACGGCACTTCCCTGACCACCGTCCGTAACCAGACCATTCCTAGTTTGATGGTCGAGGGCACAAGCACGCTGCAAGGCACGACCTTCATCTTTGGCACGACCAGCAACTCGAACAACGCCAACAACTACAGCCTCATTGTCAGCGGGGCGACCACGCTGGGCGGCACAGCCCCTATCGGCTTCCGCATTGAGCGTGGCGGCACCAACGTTCAGGGTGGTGGTGGTTTCATGACGCTTGCGGGAGCCGTGACCGGCACCGCTCCCATCGTCAAATCAGGTGACGGCTACCTTGTGCTCCAGGCCAGCAACGGAGCCACATTGGGCAGCCCGGTCACATTGAACCGCGGCATTATCCGCGGCCAGGGCAACAACGCCAACAACTTCTTCGGCACGGGGGATTACACCCTGAACTTCGGCACGATTGAGATCCTGCATGACGGCGCTGGCTCCTATTTCAACTCGACCGGCCAGGACATCTTTGTCAACGGAGCGGTGAGCATCAACTCCAACCGTAACGGCGGCAGCGCCGCGGCCAACTACACCATCGGCCTCAACAATGGCGGCAACACCCTCGTTACCGCCAACGGCGCGCATCTGCGTTTCAGTGCCGCGTCCTTCGGTGACGACTTTATCCTGGAAAGCAGGCTGATCGTCAACGACAGCGCCAGCATCTACCAGGACAACAACGAGATTTTCCTGAACGACCAGCTTGCGGGTGGTGGCCGCCTGACCCGCACGGGCATCTGGCACATGTACTTCAACAATCCTGCCGCCAACGTGGACTGGACCGGAACCCTGGACCTGCAGGCCGGCACCGTGCGTGTCCTTCAGGACGCGGCGACCCTTGGAGGAGTCGGCAGCTCCATCATTCTCAATCCTGCCGCCCAACTCAGCGTGCGGTCCGTGGCAAACCTGGGTACTGGTAATGGCATCAGCGAACTGCGCACCACCAGCATCACCAGCATGCCGGTGCTCGGCATCGGACTGGCGGCGAACTTCGCCTCCGTCCGCGCACACTACGATGGCTTGACTGCAATAGGCACACGCAACGGGGTTCTGGCACTCGATGGCAGCATCACAGTTGCAGTGGACCCCGACATGGCCAATTTCCAGAACGGCAATTGGTTCTTTGGTGGTGCCACCGGGAGCGGCACTCTGAGCGCGAACTCTGTCGCTCCCTGGGGGCCTGGAGGGAACAAGTTCCTCATCGGCGGCGGTAGCGGCACCATCACGCTGAACCCTGCGACCGCTGGAGCGCAGTTTGCCGCCACAGTTGAGGTTGAAACTAGCAATCAGATGATCATCGGCGCTGCTGACACGGTGTTCGGGCATGGCACCGTCACCTTTGGATCCAACAGCAACAACACCTATGAGGGAGGCACTTTGGTTACTCGCAGCCGCAACATGGACGGCGGTTACCGCGCCATGTCGGTCAGCATCCAGGCCGGCAGAGCCACGGACACCACCTTCCGCACGCCGCTGGGCAGTGGAACGGTGGATGTGTTCGGTGAAATCCGCATCGAGCAAGCCAACGGCACCGCGCGCAACGCCGCAGATGCCAACGCCAACACCTGGGTTTTCCATCCCGGCAGCCGCATCCGTTTTGACAATGACGCGCCTTTCTCCACCGCAGGCACCGAAGGACGCTGGGCGGACAATGTCGCCATCGCGCTGAACGCGACTGTTCTGGAGATGTACGGCGATGGAGCCACCCACCCATACAACACCGAAACTGTCGGGGCCATCTCGGTGGAGGGCGGCTCCGAGGTCGTCGTGCGCCGTCGCGGAGCCTTCCTCGCAGAGATCATCGCCTCCGGCAATCTGACCCGAGTGGGCACAGGCACCCTGATGCTGACCGGCATGGACACCAACACCAACACGGTGACGGGACTGGGATCAAACGCCGCTACGACAGCCATGCGTTTCAAAGTGGCCAACGGCGCTTCATTGATGAACAACAATATGGTGGATCCCTGGATCACCGATCGTGTGGGCAATCAATTCCTCAAATACACAGATGACGGCTTCGCGCCTATCACGCTTGGCGGATCTCCGGCAAACTACCTGGACATCGTCAACGCGGCTGCCACCACCCTGACAGCGGGTGGCAATATCCCGCTGAATGACGGCACGGAAATCCTCAGCGCAACCGGCACCTCCAACTACACCCTGGCCACCGACCTGAACCTCTATGCGATGCGTTTGGCGCGCGATATCAATGTGGCGGCCAACGGCACGGCCAACAACATCTTCATCCGCAGCGGCGGTCTCATCCAGGTGGCCAACACGCCCACCATCAATGCCAGTCTGTTCTTCGGTCCCGACGCCCTCGCGGACGGCACCAACACGGGTGACGCGCTGATCTGGGCCTCCAACAACGTCCTCCAGATCAACGGCAAAATCCATGCCACCAATGTCATCAAATCCGGCACCTCCGAGCTCTACATCCGCAGCGCCCAGCCGCAGTTCACTGGCGATTGGGTGGTCAATGGCGGTCGCATCCGCTTCCTGACACCCGGTGCCCAGGGCGGCGGCGAGGTCATCCTTAACGGCAGCCGAATGAACGACCGCGACAGCACCTACAACATCACAGAGGTGCTCTACGGCTTCAACAGCGGCAGCCCCGATCTCTTCGACTGGAACGGCGGCAAGATCACTGCCTATGACCATAACCGCGTCTTTGCCAACACCGCCAGCGACCGCCTGCAGCAGCTCCCCGCCATGGACCTGCGCACCACCAACGCGGTGGCCGGCACGGGCCAGGCCGGTTTGTTGTATTATCAAGTGGACGGGGCGCGCACAACCGTGCGCACCGGAGTCGTCACCCTCTTTGACCACTATCAGATTCATGTGGAGTCCGGCACATATAGCACTGGTTCTACTGCGGGTGTGCAGTTTGGTTCCGGCACAGGAGCGGGCGGTTTGAATAATGGCGGCCTGTTTGACCTGCGCAAAGTGGGTGACGGTGTGCTGATCCTTGGTGACAACAGCGCCAGCTTCACCGGCAACCGCAGCATCATCATCGGCGAGGGCGCGGTGCGCGTGCTGCATGGCGGCGCCTTCGGTGGAGCAGGCAATACGGGCAACATCGAGCAGGGCGGCGCGTTGGAAATCGCCGTCGCCGGCTGGTCCCCCGCCGCCACTCTTGTGCAACAGCCTGGATCAGCCGAGCGCTGGGCTGTTAATGGCGCGCGTGCTGGTGATGTCACGATGGCTCCGGGAGTGCATCTCCAAATCATGCACAACCAGACCGGCACTCAGACTGTGACCATGGACGGAGGCTCCATCATGGGCTACCTGCCGCGTGATTGGGACCATGTGTCTGTCATTCACCGCCTGGGATCCGGTGTCACGATCAACCTGGCTTCCGACTCCTATCTCGGCCAGCCCTACGTTGCCTCCAACAACTCCTTTTGGGACACGGCGCGCATTTATGACCTCGGCAAATTCAATCAGACCAATCTCAACAACCCGCTCGATCAGGGCCTGCGTGGCAGCTACCTGCAGATTGACGGTGTCATCACAGGCCCGGGCGGCCTGACCAAGCTGGGACAGGACATGATCGTGCTCAATGGCGCCAATACCTATGAGGGGGCGACGATCGTTGAAAACGGCATCCTGCAAATCGGCCGGAACAACGCTCTGCCGGTGGGCACCGACCTGAGCACGGAAACCAGCAGCGGCATGTTCGACCTCAACGGCTACAATCAGACGGTGGCCTCGCTCTCCGGCGACCACGGCAGCGTCAACAACGGCGCCTTTGACTTGAACACCCTCACCCTCAACCAGAGCGCCAGCACCACCTACGGCGGCCAGATCAACGGCAACGTCAGCGTGGTGAAGGACAACACCGGCAGCCTGACGCTGACCAGCGTCAACGGCATGAGGGGCGACCTCGTCATCAGCAACGGCAGCGTCATTCTCACCGGCGCGGGCTCGGTCAACGAGGCGCGCGGCATCCAGATCGGCGCGGGCAAGGTCTTCGATGTCAGCGGCGTGACCGGCGGCATGTACAGCTACGACGGCCGGATCAGCGGCGGCGGCGTGGGCGCGTTGAGGGCGGACAACGCCACCCGCGCGCAAATCCTCGGCAACATCACCGTCACCGACAACGTGGGCACCATCGCACGGCAGGGCAGCATCAGCCCCGGGAACTCGGCTGGGCACCTGTATGTGAGCGGTGATCTCACACTGGGCGGCGGTCTCTGGGGCACGAGCACGAAGACCGAGCGCCTGACGCTGGAACTGTCCGCGCCGACCTCCACGCTGGCGGCGCTGGGCTGGGACGGCAGCAACGTGGCCGACTGGCTGGAAAACAGCTCCCCGGATGTGCTCAACGGCTTGGCGGGCGACCTCAGCGGGCACGACTATGTGAACGTGGGCGGGGAGTTGACGCTCAACGAGCACGGCGGCATCGGCGTGACACTCATCAACGGCTACCAGCCGCAGTATGGGGACGTGTTCAACCTGCTGGACTGGACGAGCGTGAGCGTGGGCAGTTTTGACGCGGGACCGACACCGCGCAGCGGCGGGGAGCTGGGTTACGACCTGAACCTGCCTGACCTGACGGCCTTCCAGCTCACCTGGCACACGGACCTGTTCGCCGACTACGGAGTGATCTTCGTGGTGCCCGAACCCGGGCGCATGATGCTGCTGTTCTTCGGCCTCACGGGACTGCTCTTCCGCCGCAGGCGCGCCTGACACCGGCTGTCATTGAAATCCCACGGGCATCCCTGAAAGGGGATGCCCTTTTTCATTCAGTCTCGATCCAGACCGCGTTCAAACCCAGTCTTGCGGCCGCCCGTCTACCTTCCACCGGTCCTAGGATCATCAAAGCAGTGGCAAATCCGTCAGCCTGGCAGGCGCTTTCATGAATCACGGTGACAGAGGCGAGTCCTTGGCTCACGGGGCGGCCGGTGCGCGGGTCGAGCAGATGGTGAACGGAAGGCATCCCCTTTTTGAAGTGCCTGTAGATGCCGCTGGTGGCCGCGCATTGGTTGAGAAGCGGCAGGGTTTGAATGACATCACCCTCCCTAGAGGCAGGACTTTGCACGCCGATCTTCCAAGGGTCTCCATCCGGCGCCAGGCCGATGCCGGCAACCTCGCCTCCCACCTCAAGCAGGAAGTGGCGCAGGCCCGCCGCATTCAATTGCATGATCAGTTCATCCATGACGAAGCCCTCCGCCACGCTGGCGACATTGATTTGAAGTCCGGGAAGGGCCTTTTTCAATGCGGGCGGTTCAAGGCGCCATGACAAATGCCGCCAGCCGCAGCGCGCCATGGCCTTGGCCAGCTTGTTTTCATCCGGAGGCTCCGCCTCTCGGGTGCGGCCAAACCCCCAGGCGTCCACGAGAGGCGCGCAGGTGATGTCGAGCACATCGCCGGTTATCCGCGCGATCTCGCGAGCCTCGCTGACGATGCGGACCAGTTCCGCAGGCACAGGAAACCAGTCCGTGCTGGAATGGCTGTTGAATTTGGAAAGCGCGGAGTCCTCACGCCAGTGGGAAAAGACCGCCTCGCGCGCATTGAGGTGGGTCTGCACCATGAGCCTGTGCTTTTCATCCGTTTTAACGGCGCGCAGGCGCCAGGTCGTGCCCATGGTTACGCCGGAAAACTCCACGAGGGGTTCTTTAGCGCCGCCGCCCGGAAGCTCATTGCCGCATGAGGCGAGGATGAGCGCCATCAAGGCGGCGGGCATGATGGAGGGCGGAGGACGGCGGCGTTCGTCTGGCAGGCGGGGCACGGCTCAATAGGCCCGCGGCTGGAAAGCCGTCAACCGCCCTTGCCCTGCCGCTTCAAATGCTTGTCGAAAAAGCCAAGAACCAAAGGGCGCAAGTCCCTCTGCTTCGGCTGGAGGTGGAAGGTGTGCGGCGCGTCCGGGATGATTTCGAGTTGATGCTCCACGCCGGCTGCTTTCAAGGCGGCGGCCAGCGCCTCGGAGTCGGCCACGGGCACGGTTTTGTCCGCTGTGCCATGCAGGATGAGGATGGGCGGGACGCCCTTGCTGATGTGAGTGCGCGGGTCGGCCTGCTTGTAGAGTTCCGGGGCCTCGGCGCGGGTCTTGCGGAACATGGCGATGTCCCGCCGCTCAAAGCAGAGCACAGGCCCGTATAGATCCACCGCGCATTGGACGCGCGTGGAGCCTTCACCTGGCGGGTCAAGCTCCGGGCCGGTGAGCGCGACCATGGCGGCGAGATGCCCGCCCGCCGAGCCGCCGATGACGCCGATGCGCTCCGGGTCAATGCCCAGCCGCTCCGCGTTGGCGCGCAGCCAGCGCACCGCCGTCTTGCAGTCGTGCAGATTTTGCGGCCACGTCGGGCCGGGATGCGAGGCGTTGGCCAGCGCGTAGTTGATGCTCATGCCGGCATAGCCGTTTTGCGCCAGCGTGGTGCCGATGTTGATCTCCCGCGCCGCGCGCTTGTCGCCGCCGGACCAGCCGCCGCCGTGAATGATGAGCACGGCGGAATGCTTCTCTCCCGGCTTGGGATTCGCCGGCAGATAGAGGTCCGCCTTTTCAGCGCGTTCGCCGCCGAGGTAGTCCACATCATGCTCAATGCGCACTTCCTGGGCGGAGAGGCTGGCGCAGATGATGAGGGGGAGGAAAAGCGCGGTTTTCATCTCGGAGGGCGGGGCAGGGGAGTCATGCTCAGACCTTGTCCGGAACTTCGAAGCCCTTGCGGTATTCGCGTTTCAGCATGGCGAGCGCCTCCGGCGTGGCGGAGTCGCCGGTGAAGGTCTCGTTGGCGGCGTCAATCTCCAGCAGCTTGCCGACGCGCAGGTCCCCCGGCTTGAGGGTGACCTCGTTGGCGGCGAGATGGGCGGGCAGGTCCTCGATGACGTGCTGCCAGGGTTCGAAATCCGCGAGCTGTGCCTTCGCCATGTCGAGGTCGCCGTCTTTGCCGAGACGCCAGGAGAGATTGCCCAGGTGGCACCAGGCGCTGGAATAGTGGATCTGCTCGATCTCAGCGTTGAGGTCTGTCTTGTTGCGGCTGCGCATGGCTTTGATGAAATTCTCCGCGTGCTGCCCGCCACCGTCGCCTTTGAAGCGCTGGATGACCTTGCCCTCCGGATCATGAGCGGAGCCGCCGCCGCGTCCGCCGGCATAGTAGCCGCCCTCGCATTCGATGACGAGGAAGGCGCTGGTGCGGCGGCGCAGATAGACATCCCCGGCCTTCATGCCTTTCTGGCGGGGCATGTTGTGGATGTCCATGACCACGGGGATGGTGCCCGTGTCTATGTAAAGAAAGTGGGTGTTGGGCGTCTCGCCCGCGTCATCCCAGCCGTAGCGTCCGCCTCCGGCCAGCACCCGCTTTGGCAGGCTGATCTTGTCGCGGAAGACGATGTTGCGCAGGTCGTCAATGATGTGAGGCCCCCAGTTGCCCAGCTCGCCGTTGCCGGTGTTCCAGACCCAGTGCCAGTCGTAGTGGAACTTGGGCCGGTAAATGGGCTCGTCCTGCGCCGGGCCGAGCCAGAGGTTGTAGTCCACCGTCGCGGGCGGTGTGATGGGCTTTTCCTCTTTGCCGATGCTCTGCCTCATGCCGTAGTGGTTGAGGCGGACGTATTTGATTTCGCCGAGGGCGCCGGAGTCGAGATAGGCCTTGAGCTCGAGATGAAAGGGGTCGCTGCGCTGCTGGGTGCCCCCCTGGACGATGCGGTCGTATTTGCGTGCGGCCTCGACGAGTTTGCGGCCTTCCCAGACATTGTGGGAGACGGGTTTTTCCACATACACATCCTTGCCCGCCTGGCAGGCCCAGATGGAGGCCAGCACATGCCAGTGGTTGCCCGTGGAGACGACCACGGCGTCTGTTTCCGGATCCTCGATCACTTTGCGCAGGTCCTGCGCCGTTTTGGCCTGAGGATATTTCTTTTTCGCGCGCTCGATGACCTCCGTGTCGGCGTCGCAAAGATACGCGATCTCGACACCGGGGATCTTGGCGAACCAGGCGGCGGATCCCATGCCGCGGCCGCCCAGGCCGATGAAACCAAGGCGGATTTTTTCATTCGCCCCCAGCACGCGCGAGGCGGAAAGGGCGGTGGCGGCAAAAGCGCTCTGACGGAGGAAGGTGCGGCGGTTGGGCGTGTTCATGGCGGTGTGAAAATGCCAGGGCAACGCGCGGGAGGCAACCCGTGTTTCGCACGGCGGCGCCAGTGGGCGGAAACAAGGCCGCGCTCAGTCCTCCACGCCCAGCCGCACTTTGAGGCGGTTGATCTGGGATTTCAGCAGCTCGATCTCCAGTTCCATGCGCTGTTTCCAAGCCTGGTCTCCGGCATTGTCAGGCTGCGCCGCGCTCGAAGGGGAGATGATCTCCTCCTGCGGCGCGATGCCCCCAGGCTCGCCGGTGAGCAGTTGCGCATACTGCGCCACCCGCCGTCCCGGTCCGGCTGGCAGGCAGGCCGCGACCGGGCCTTCGGGGTAGGCGATGAGACCCGAAAGCTCGGCCTCGACACTTTTCAGATCCGGGAAGGCCTGAAGGCGCTCGCTGCGCAGGCGCAGCTCTCCCACCGTCTGCGACCCGCGCAGCAGCAGCACGGCCAGCAGGGCGGCCGCAGGCTTCTCCAGACGGGGCAGTTTGCCTTTGAGATTGTGCCGGTATTTCTGGACGCGCGCGCCGACCACGGTGACTTGGAAAACCCAGCCTCGGGATTTCATGTTCTCCAGCGCCCGCTGCACCTCGCTCTCGTCCAGGCGCATGACGGGCTCGCGGTTGGTGGACTGGTTGCAGGCGCTGACCAGCGCGTTAAGCGTCAAAGGATAGTGGTCAGGCAGGGTCAGCTCTTTTTCGATCAGGCAGCCCAGGATGCGGGCTTCGACGGCGGTCAGCGGAGGCGGGGCGGTGTCGGTTTCCATCGGGGCGCACCATGCCTGGTGACGCGCGCGCATCAAGGCGGAAGGCTGGCGCTACCGGGGGAATGATGGAGGCTCCAGCGCGGGGCAGGGGCGTTTTTTTCGCTCTTGAAACCCACCCTCCGGGCGGTAAAGAACGCCCTCCCGCGCCTGGCTGCCTCTGGCGTTTGAACCCAAAACCCCGCCCCAAGCTCCCAGATACCCCTCATGAACAAAGTCCTCCTCGCCCAAGCCGCCAATGAAGCCCGTGGCCTCGCCATGGACGCCGTCCACAAATGCTCCTCCGGCCACCTCGGCCTGCCCCTCGGCGCGGCGGACATCGGCGCGGTGCTTTTTGGCGAAAGCCTCCAGTGCGATCCCGCCGACCCGAAATGGCTGAACCGCGACCGCTTCATCCTTTCCGCCGGCCACGGCAGCATGTTCATCTACGGCTGGCTGCACCTCAGCGGCTATGACGTGAGCATTGATGACGTCTCCAAGTTCCGCGTGCTGCACAGCATCACCCCCGGCCACCCCGAGTTCCATGAAACCCCCGGCGTCGAATGCACCACCGGCCCGCTCGGCCAGGGCATCGGCAACGCTGTCGGTTATGCCCTCAGCGGCAAAATGGCCGCGGCGAAGTTCAACACCGCCGACCACAAGATTATTGATAATCACATCATCGCCCTCGCCGGTGACGGCTGCCTCCAGGAAGGCGTGGCCCGCGAAGCTGTGGCCTTCGCCGCCCACAACGGCCTCGACAACCTCATCGTCATCTTTGACTCCAACGATGTCACCCTCGACGCCATGGCCAAGGTCACCCAGAGTGAGGACACCCAGGCGCTCTACACCGCCCTCGGCTGGGACGCCGTCACTATTGACGGCCACGATCTCGACGCCATCAAGGCCGCCATTGACACCGCCAAGGCCGCCGACAACGGCAAGCCCAAGATCATCATCGCCAAGACCGTCATCGCCAAAGGCATTCCCGAAGTCGCCGGCACCGCGAAGGGTCACGGGGAAGGGGGGGCCAAGTTCATTGACGCCGCCAAAAAAGGCATCGGTCTGCCCGAAGGCACGCATTTCTACGTCAGCGATGCAGTGAAAGCCTACTTCGCCGACCTCAAAGCCAAACGCGCCGCCGCCCACGCCGAGTGGAACAAGAGCCTCGAAGCCTGGGCCGCCGCCAATCCTGAGAAAGCCGCCGAGCTTAAAGCCGCCCGCGAAGGCAGCCTGAAGGCCGAAGACCTGCTGAAGCTCATCCCTGAAACCTCCGGCGAAGGCAAGGCCGCCACCCGCAACAGCGGCGGCGAGATCCTGAACCACATCGCAAAGGCCGTTCCGCATCTCATCACCGGCAGCGCCGACCTCTTCGGCTCCACGAAAAACTACATCAAGGACGGCGGCGACTTCTCCGCCGCCAATCCAACCGGACGCAACATCTGGTTCGGCATTCGCGAGCACGCCATGGGCGCCATCTGCAACGGCATCGCCTACGACGGCCTCTTCCTCGCCAGCGGCGCGACCTTCCTCGTCTTCGCCGACTACTGCCGCCCCAGCATCCGCCTCGCCGCCCTGGCCAAGCTGCCCGTCACCTACATCTTCACCCACGACAGCGTCGGCGTCGGTGAGGACGGCCCCACCCACCAGCCGGTCGAAACCGTCAGCGGCTTGCGCGTCATCCCGAACCTCGACGTCATCCGCCCCGCCGACAGCGAGGAAGCCGCCGCAGCCTTCGCCGCCGCCTTCACCCGCACCGACGGCCCCACGCTCCTCGCCCTCAGCCGCCAGGACCTGCCGCATCAATCTCACGCCAGCGCCACCGCGCGCCGCGAGGGCACGCTCAAAGGCGGTTATGTGCTCGTGAAGGAAACCGCCCCGCTGGAAGCCATCGTCATCGCCACCGGCAGCGAAGTGCAGTGGGCCGTCGAAGGCGCCAAAGGCAAGCCAGGCGTCCGAGTCGTCAGCCTGCCGTGCTTCGAGCGCTTCGACCGCCAGAGCGCCGAGTATCGCGAAAGCGTGCTGCCCGCGAGCTGCACCAAGCGCATCGCCATCGAGGCCGGCGTCTCCGGCCTCTGGTGGAAATACGTCGGCACTCAGGGCCGGATCATCGCCATTGACCGCTTCGGCATGAGCGCCCCCGGCAACCAAGTCTTCAAAGAACTCGGCATCACCGCCGAGGCTGTTGCAGCAGCGCTTGGCTGATCCAGCAGCACGCAGGTGCCCCGTTCACTCAACCAACCTCTCGTGGCGCGAGTCCGGGAGGTTTTATTTTTCCATGGTGGTCGTCACCATGTTGACCGCCTGCTTAAATCTGGGAAATGTCCGCCCGCTTCTTGACCAACTCCTGTGAGAACACGCTGCTCAAATAGATCGCGGGCATCTTCAAGCATAACCCGTATATGGAGAGGTTTGATGCGCTGATTGGATAGCTGCGTGGTTCAGAGTCTATCCGGCAATAGGTTCGACGGGTTGTAAAGAGGCGAGTCTCTGGGGCATGAGGCCTATGAAGGCGATGTGGACAAACGCCTTGTAATGGCGCGGGTTCTTCTCGTGCTCGCGTGTGAGGCGCGCGTTGCTTCACTAGCCAGGCCGTGTTTGAAAACCTTTCGTTTGGCGGAATTGGAGAGTAGATGCAGGAGGAGACACCGATGGAAACACAACGCTTCGCATGGTGGGGCCGCTCAAGCAGCGGCTCAAAAAATGCCGCCTTGAAGCCGGGAGGCAGACCCAGGGCAGGATTGGACAGGGTGCTTGATGCCTTGTTCTACCGTCTGCGGAATGCGGATCCTTGGCGAGACCTGCCCGGTTCCGAGCAAATCCAACAGCAAGCTCGACAAGAAGCTCTGCCGTCAGCGCTGCCGGGGGTGGAGAACTTCTTTCGCCGCCTCAAATTCTGGGCCTGCGCCGGCACACGTCGTGCCAGCTCGCCCGCCATTTCCTCTCCCTCATCCACTTCGCCTCCATCATCCATTGGCTCCGATATGGCTTTGGAGGGTTTTCAAACACGGCCTAGCGCTTTGGCTGCCATTTGGGATACTGCTCCTGCAGCAGTTTGCGGAATTCGGCGGCTTTTTCGGGCTGGCCGGCTTTGTCGAGGGCGCGGGCGGCTTTGTCGAGGGCTTCCGGAGTGAGTTCCTCGTCCACGAGAAACTGGGCGGGGATCATGAGCTTGCTGGCGGCGGCGCTGTATTTGTTGCGCGCCTCGGCGTCCGCTCCGTCGGCGGCGTATTTGTCGCCGGCAGACATGGCGATGTCGGCCTCCAAAATGAGCAGCATGGCCTGGGGCTTGCCGTCTTTGGCAAAGGCGAGCCCGTCCTGCGCGATCTTTTGCGCGTCCTCCAGCCGGCCAAGGGCGAGCAGGGCGCGGCCCTTGGTGACGAGGGCGCGGGCTTTGACGGCGCTGTCCGGGGTGACGGCCAGATAGTGGTCGCTGGCGGCGATGCTTTTTTCAAAGTCGCCTGTTTCAAGCAGCGCCATGCCAAGATAGTTCCAGACGCGCGGGTCGGTGTTTTGCGGCTCGTCGGGTGTGGTGGCCAGGACGAGGTATCTGGCGGAGCGGGTGAACTCGCGCATGTCATAGAGCTTGAGCCCGAGCCAGGTGAGTGTGTTGAGAGGCACGACGGCGCCTGGGCTGGCCTGCAAGTAGGCGTCCACGGCCTTGGCGAGGGCGTCCACATTCTGCTGCGCGTAGAGGGCCAGGATGATCATCTGGCTGGCGCGGTCGAGATAGGTCTGGCGGTCTTTTTCGACGGCCTTTTCCAAAGCGGGCACCGCCTTGTCGAACTCCTTCTGGTCGAAGTGCGCCCGGCCGATGCCGAACCAGGCCTGGGCGGCGGCGGGGCTGTTCGGGTATTTTTTGACCAGCATCTCGAAGGCGGAGATCATGGCTTTGAAGTCGCGCTGCTCGCCGGCAATGAGGCCGAGCTGGAGATATGAGACTTCGGCGGCGTCGGAGTTGGTGAACTCTTTGACCACGCGCTGGAAGTCTCCGACAGCCTTGGTGACATCGCGCGCGTCGCGGTAGGCGAGGCCGCGGCGGGCGAGCGCCTTGGCGGTGAGGGTGTGGGCGGGGTGCTCGGCGAGGAATTGGGAGAATGCGGCCGCGGCGTCCTGGTGGCGTCCGGACTCGGCGTAGGACCAGCCTTTGTTGAAGAGGGCCCCGGCGCGGAGCTTCTCGGGCAGGGCCTCGTTGAGCACCTCTCCGAAGCTAACGGCGGCCTTGGCGTAGTCGGCTTGGTTGAAATAAAAGTCGGCGCGGATGAGGCGCGCGAGGTTCATGAACTCGTGATCGCCATGCGCCGCGGAATGACGCTGGATGAAGGCGGTGGCGAAGTCGCCGAGGTCCTTGTCATCCAGGAGGTAAAAGCAGTAGAGCTTCCAGTAACCGGCTTCGAAGGCCTGCAAGGAGGCGGGGAAATCCTGCTCGACCATGAGATAGACCTCGACCGCGCGGGAGTAGCTTTTCTTCATCCGGTAGGCGTTGCCCACAAGCAGGAGCATCCTGGGCCGGGTCTCGCCCTCCGGCAGGACGGTGGAGTTGCGGGTGTAGTTGTTGATGACGCCGTCGTAGTCGCCTTTGGCAAAGAGCGCCTGAACGATGCCGACGAGGGCGATGCCGCGATTGGCGGGCGTCGTCTCGGCGATGAGCAGGGCGCGCTCAAAGAGGGGGACAGCCTCGTCGGGCTTGCCGGTCCCGGCGAGCAGGACGCCGGCTTTGACACAGGCTTCGGAGATGACGGGGTTGTCCTTGCTCTCTTTGACGAGGTCCAGGAAAAGCGGCAGGGCGAGTTCCTTTTTGTCCTCCGCGAGATGCACGGTGCCAAGGCTGAGAAGGGCGTTCTCGCGGTAGGGGTTGTCCCCTTTGACGGCGAGCACGGCCTGGAGGGCGGTGACCTGGCGGCGGGTGTCCCCCAGCTGCTGGTAGGAGCGGGCTTTGTTGAAGGAGGCGGCGAGCCGTACTTGCGGCAGCGGGCTTTTGGTCTCGCAGAAGGCGAAATGGCGGGCGGACTCGGCGAAGTTGCGCGCGTTGAAGGTGAGGGCTCCTAGCCGGTAGGCGGCGGAGGGAGCTCCATCGCTGTTCGGAAAGCGGTCCACCACTTCGCGGTAGTAAGTCTCGGCCACCTTGAGGTTGTTCATCTTCAAGTAGCACTCGCCGAGCCGGAACATGGCCATGGGCACATCGGAGCCGGAGGGGTAGGTTTGAAGATACTGGCCGAAGGATTGCGCGGCGAGCGTGTGCTCTCCGCGCTCGTAAATCATGGTGGCGTAGTCAAAGAGGTCGGTGTCAGGGCCTTTTCTCCGCGCGGGAGAGGAGGGCGTCGAGGGCGGAGGTCCCACAGGGATGGCCTTTGGGATGGGCCGCTCCCCCTCCTCGACGGGAATGGCGCGCGGCACCTGCTGGCCGCGCGCGCCGTGACAGGCGAGCGCGGTGAGAACGGCAAGAATGCGGAGCATGTCGGCGCGGCGTGTCATCTCAATTCTGCGGGGCTTCCGCATCGGGCTTGCGGGTGGCGAAGGCGATGTTCCAGATGCCGGCCTTCTGGCAGGTGTCCAGCACGCTGACGACATTTTGATAAGGCACCTGCTCATCGCCGCGCAGGATGACGGCCTGGTCTTTGTTGACGGCGACGATGTTGGCCAGATTGCGCAGAAGCTGGGAGGCGGTGACTTCCTGGCCGTTGACGATGATGACACCGTCCTGTTTGATGTTGACGATGATTTCCCCGACGTTGCGCGCGCGGTCGTCCTTGCCGGTGTCAGCCGCGGGCACGCTGACGTCCATGATCTGCTCGACGCTGGCGTAGTGGCTGGTGACGGCGAAAAAGATGACCAGCAGCAAAAGCACATCCACCAGCGGGGCGAGCTGCATGGGCGTGGGTTCGATGGAGTGCTGCTTGCGGAAGTTCATGGCCGGTCAGAGAAAAAATCACATCGGCTGGCCGTCCGGGCCGCGTCCGCTGGCGACGGCGCGGGCGGCGCGCTTGTATTGGACAGCCAGCAGGGCCATGAGGTGGGTGGTGGCGGCCTCCATTTCGGAAATAAGGCGGTTCACCTTGCCGCGGAAGATGGCGTAGAAAATGAGGGCGGGGATGCCGATGGCGAGACCGGAGGCGGTGCAGAGCAGCGCCTCGGAGACACCCTGGGCCAAGCCGAGCTGGCTGGAGCCGCCGTAGTCCTTGGCGGAGATGGCGTGGAAGGTGGTGATCATGCCCAGGGTGGTGCCGAGCAGGCCGAGCATGGGGGCCACGGCGCCCACGTCGCCGAGGTAGGCGATGCGCGCGAGCAGCAGGCTGGACTGGCGGTTGCCCTCGGCTTCGGTGACTTCTTTGACCTCCTCGAAGCTGGCGGTGGGGTTGCGCGTGGCAAAGTCGAGCGTCTTGGCGGTGATGCGGGCGATGCATTCGTTGCGCCGGTTGCACACGGCCAGCAGGCCCAGGTAGTCCTGCTTGCGGATGAGGGCGTCGGCGGAGTTCATGAAGGCGTCGCTGACCACGGTGCCCTGGCGCACGGTGAGGGCGAAGAGCACGATCAAGAACGCGGTGATGATGGAGAGGATGATCAGCGGGTAGGCCATGGCGCCGGTGCGCTCGATGAAGCCGTCCAGTGTCAGCGCGCCCGCGAAGGGGTTTTCCTCATCCACCGCCGCCGCCGGAGCGGCCAGCGTGACCGTTTCTCCAGACGCGGGCGCGGCGTTCTGGGCTTGGAGTCCGGCGCCTGACCAGAAACAAAGAATCGCCGGCAGAACAAGGGCGGAGAGGAGTTTTCGGGGCATGAGTGAGCGGATTCTAGGCGCGGCGGGTGAGCTTGCAAGGAGCGAGATGGACGCCCGCCGCCGCCTTTGTGTTCACATTCTTTCGGTGGTCTGGATGCCGAGCAGGCCGAGGCCGGCCTTGAGCACGCGGCTGGCGCCCTCGCACAATGCCAGCCGCGTGGCGCGCGCCGCGCCCTCCGCTTTGAGGACGGGGCAGGCCTCGTAGAAGCTGTGGTAGGTGTTCGCCAGTTCGAACAAATAGTTCGCCAGCAGGTTCGGGCGGTGGTCTGCCAGGATGTCATGCACGGTCTCGGCGAACTGGGAGAGCTTCAGCGCCAGCGCGCGCTCGGCGGGCTCGGTGATCGTCAATTTCGCGCCGGCAAGGTCCACTGTGCCGCCCTCCAATTTGCGGAAGATGCTGCGCGTGCGCACATAGGCGTTGAGCAGGTAGGGGGCGGTGTTCCCCTGGAGGGAGAGCATTTTGTCCCAACTGAATTTGTAGTCGGTGAGCCGGTTCTGGCTCAACTCGGCGTATTTGACCGCGGCTGTGCCGATGATGCGGGCGATTTCCTCTTTCTCCTCCGCGCTGTGGCCCTGGTCGCGGCTGTCCACGGCTTCGCGCGCGCGTTCGATGGATTCCTCGATGACTTCGAGCAGACCCACGGTCTCGCCGCTGCGGGTTTTGAACATTTTGCCGTCCGGACCCAGGATGCTGCCGAAGGCGATGTGCGTCATCTCCGTGCCCACGCCGCGCCGCTGGGCCGCCGCGAAGACCTGGCGGAAGTGGAGCTGCTGCGGCGCGCCGACGACGTACCAAATCTCGTCCGCCCGCCACTCGCGTACGCGGTAGTCTATCGTTGCCAGATCCGTGGTGGCGTAAAGAAAGCCGCCGTCGCTCTTGCGGATGATGCAGGGCGCGGCCTTCCAGGAGTCCTTTTCCTTGATGAGAAAAGGATCGTCCTCAGGCTTCAACGAGCCGTCGCTGAAAACGCAGACCGCGCCCTCGCTCTCGGTGGCGATGCCCCTGGCGAGCATGTCCTCGACCAGCGGCGCGAGCGCGTCGTTGTAAAAACTCTCGCCGAGGTAGTGGTCAAAGCGGATGTCGAGCGCGGTGTAAACCTTCTCCAACTGCTCCAAGGTCAGCCGCACGCACTCCTTCCAGATGCCGAGGTTTTCCGCGTCGCCCTGCTGCAGTTTCACGAGCTCGGCTTTGCAGACTTCGAGCACGGCATCGTCGGCCTTGGCCTCGGCGTTGACGGTTTTATAGACGCGCACCAGCTCGTGGATGGCGTCTTTTTTCAGCGCCTCCTGGTCCAGCCGCGTCTTCCAGCCGTGGATGATCATGCCGAACTGCGTGCCCCAGTCGCCGACATGGTTGTCGGTGATGACCTCGTGCCCGAGGAAGCGCGCCACGCGGGCGAGCGAGTCGCCGATGAAGGTGCTGCGGATGTGGCCCACATGCATGGGCTTGGCGATGTTCGGCGCGGAGAAGTCCACGACGACGCGCTTCGGCCGGGCCGCCTGCGGCACGCCTGCGTGCGCGTCCCGGATGATGAATGCCAGCCTTTGCGCCAGGGCCGGGGCTCCGAGGGTGAAATTCAGGAAGCCCGGGCCGTCCACGGTGATCTTTTCACAAAGGTCCGCGCACACGGTTTCGAGTGCGGCCTTGATCTGCTCCGCCAGGGCGCGCGGGTTCGTCTTCATCTGCTTCGCCAGCACCATGGCGGCGTTGCTTTGGTAGTCGCCGTAGCGTGTGTCCGAGGCGATCACGACGGCGGGGGAAAAGCCCTCCGGCGCGGCGATGCCGGCGGCGGTGAAGGCGGCTTGAAGTCGGTCGGTGAGGACGGCGCGGAACATGGGGCGCGTTGTTTACTCCCGAAGCTCCCGGCCTTCAACCGGCATTGCTTCCAGGCGGAGCCGCGACCGCCGCGCGCAGGCAGTCAAGCCGCGGGGGAGGCTGCCGGCGCGGGCATGGCGGCAGGCTCCGCGCATGAAGGGGCTTTGCCAAAAAGGGTGCGCAGCTCGGCCATGAGCCAGAGGCGGATGCCCCAGCGCAAAAAACGCAGTGTGCTGAAGTTCGGGGAAAAGCTCACTTTGAGTGTGAAGTCCATGCCGTTGTTCCATGCGCCGTAGGTTCCCTTGGCGAGGCGCGTCTTCGCCAGCTTGTTGAGGCGGCGGTTGTAGAGGCTCATGAATTTGGCGAAAAAGGTCCCGGCAGGCCCGTCATAAGGCAGGCGCGTCCACTCATAGTCCGGGCTGTCATAGACCAGGCGCACGGGTCCGATGAAGTAAGTGGCCAGGTCCATGATGAAGGCGATGCGCATCAATTCCGCATCCCCCAGATACTCATATTTGCCTTTGTAGAGCGACTCGAACCACAGCCGGTAGCTGCGTTTGTAAGCGCCCTTGAGGTATTCCACTGAGGCGCTCACATCTTCGCCCTGGACCTCGCGGCGGATCAGATCGGTCACGGCGCAGACCGTGTGCCCGCAATAGTCAAGACCCTGGCTGTAAAGCGGGTCTATGAAGCCCGCGGCGTCCCCCACCATGGCCCAGCGGTGGCCAACCATCTGCTCGGTGTGGTAAGGCAGGCCCTTGTAGTAAAAGGTGTCGTCCTCCACGGCCTCGGCCTCGGCAAACATGAGCCGTCCGATGGGATGCGTCAGGAGGTGGTCCTTCAACCTTTGCGTCAGCGAGGGGCCGGGAGGCAGGGTGAAAATGGAGCGGTCCCACACAATGCCCGCGCTGTAGTCGCCATTCGACAAAGGGATGAGCCAGACCCACCAGCCGCGCCCGGTGAGGTGGTTGGTGGCTGTGGCTCGCAGGCCCTTCACACGTTTCATCAAGTCCGGGTGCGCCATGCGGCTGCGGGCGCTGTCGAGGTCGTTGACGTTGCGGAAACGGCACCAAAGAGACGAGGTGGGATGCTCATCCCCCAGCGGGCGGTGCAGGCCGAGCTGCTTGGCGAGCAGCGCCGCCTTGCCGGAGGCGTCCACGAGCCAGCGGCAGGAATGCTCGGTCTCCACGCCGGGGGCGGTGGTCACTCTGACGGTGTGCATTTTCTCATCATCAGCGAGCTGGATGCCGCGCAGGGTGGCCGGGCGCAGCAGAGCGCAGCCGGCGCGCTCAGCCTCGTCGAGCACATGCTGGTCGAGAATGCCGCGGTCAATCTGGAAGGTGGGCAGGCGGCTTTGAAATCCGGGACCGATCTCCGTGCAGTCCTCCACCCGGTCATGCGGCGTCCTGCAGAACCACATGCGCAGGCCGTGCTTTTGATAATGCCGTGAGCTGAGGTGCGCGCCCAGATGCAGCACGCGCGTGAGAAAGCAGGCCCCGACCTCGGACGTGCTCTCACCCACCTTGCGGCTGAACTCGCGCGTGCGCTCCACGATCAGCACACGCAGCCCGGGCAAGGCGCGCTTCAGCAGCAGCCCGCAGGCCGCCCCGCTGATGCCGCCTCCGATGATGATGACATCGTGCTCGCTGGGGATGGGGGCGGAGGCGGGGGCGGCGGTGTTCATGTTTTGACTCGCAGGCGGGGATGCGCAAAGTTTTAAAAAACAGGGAGGGCGCGCCAGACCGGGACCACGGGGGACGGGCGGCGGGCCTGACCATGACGCTGATGACCGCCAAACAAACCGCCAAATTGAATCCGCCGCAAGCCTCCAACCAGGGGAACGCGGGGCTGCACGGGGCGTTTTGGACGAAAATCATGCTTTTCTGGATGCGCTTGCTGCCCGCCTGGCTGTGTCTGGGACTGGCGCGGCCCGCTGCATTTCTCGTCTATCTGCTGGCCGGGCCGCAACGGCGCGCGGTGATGGCGAACGTCGGCGCTTTGCAGCCCGGCTTCGGACAGCTCAGGCTGTGGTGGGCGGGTTACCAGGTGTTTTTGCAGTTCGCTCTGGCCTACCTCGACCGTCTCTGGCACATGCACTTCCGGCAGGAGGTGGCCTGGGACATTCCAGACAAGCCCCATTTCGACGAAATGCGGGGGCATCCAGGCGGCGTGCTCATTTTCACCATTCACAGCGGCAATTACGACGTGGGCGCGTCCCTGTTCGCGGAAAAATTCGGACGCACCCTGCACATGGTGCGCGTGCCCGAGCAGACCGCCGAACTGCAGAAGCTCAGAGAAGCGGAACTGCGCGGTGTGGAGCGCGAGCACCCGCACCTGCGCGTGCATTACAACGAGGCGGACAGCCACCTCGGCCTGGAACTGTGCCGGGCGCTCATGGAGGGCGAGGCGGTGGCGGTGCAGGGAGACCGCGTGGTCACCGGGGTCTCCCCGGTGGAGATGCGGCACGGCGGGCTGTGTTTCCTCATCCCGCGCGGGCCGCTCGTGCTGGCGGAAATTTCCCGCGCGCCCGCATGGCCGATTTTTTTGCAGCGTCTGGGCCGCATGAGGTACCGCATCCTGGTGGGCAAAGCCTTCAGCGAGGCGGGTGAAAAAGTGCGCGCGGACGAGGTGGGGCGGCGGTGGCTGCCTGTGCTGCACGCGCATGTGCGGCAGCACTGGGACCAGTGGTTTGTTTTCGAATCACTGGTGGCAAGGCATCCCGGCAAGGCCGTCCCTGACCTCGAACAACCCGGAAAATCTCCTTGCACAAAGTCGTCTTCGTGATTCTTTCCGCCCCTCCTAAACCAAAGACACTAACCCAATGCCCGCAGGACGCGGGCACCGACACCAGACCATGAGCGAAGCCACCATCAGCCCCAGCACTTTCCAACTGCATGAAAAGGACACCGGAAGTTCCGACGTGCAGGTCGCGATCTTGACGGAGCGCATCAACCACCTCACCGAGCACCTCGCGAGCCATTCGAAGGATCATTCCTCCCGCCGCGGCCTGCTCAAGCTGGTCGCGCGCCGCCGCAAGCTGCTGGACTACCTCAAGCTGACCGCCAACGAGCGGTATCAGAAGCTCCTCAAGAGCCTCAGCCTGCGCCGCTGACAGAATGCGTTTTCCGGAGGGTGATGCCGCTGGCATCGCCCTTCGAGTTTTGACGCGCAGCACGGGCATTCCACTCCAGGACGCATGATCGTCCTGAGAATTCTTACAAACCGCATTTGACGCGCGCTCCCAATCCGCGCGGCTCATTTTCCCAAACCAAAAACACACAAAGCAGCCATATGGCCATCCACAAACAAACCGTCCAGCTCGGTGCTGGAACCCTCGAAATCGAAACCGGCAAGCTCGCCAAGCTCGCCGACGGAGCCGTCACCGTGCGGCTCGGCGAAACCATTGTCATCGTCACCGCCGTCTCCGCCACCAAGATCAAGGAAGGTCTCGACTTCTTCCCCCTCTCCGTGGAGTACAAGGAAAAGGCCTCCGCCGCCGGCAAATTCCCCGGCGGTTACTTCAAGCGCGAAGGCCGCCCCACGGAAAAGGAAATCCTCACCTGCCGCATGACGGACCGGCCCCTGCGCCCGCTCTTCCCGAAAGGTTACTTCTACGAGACCCAGGTCGTCGCCATCCTGCTCAGCGCGGACGGTGAAAACGACTCCGACATCCTCGCGATGAACGGCGCCTCCGCCGCTCTCTGCGTCTCCGACATTCCCTTCGCCGGCCCCATCGGTGCCGTGCGTGTCGGACGCGTGGGCGGCCAGTTCGTCATCAACCCCACCCACAGCCAGCGTGAGGAGAGCGATCTTGACCTCGTTTATGTCGGCAGCAAGACCGACGTCATCATGATCGAAGGCGCCGCCAACGAGCTGCCCGAGGCAGACTTCGTCGCCGCGCTCCGCTTTGCCCAGGAGAGCATCCAGCCCATCATCCAGGCCCAGGAGGCGCTCGCCGCCGCCGCTGGCAAGGAAAAACGCGTCGTCCCGCTCATGCTCGCCAAGGAGGACCTCCTGGAAGTCGCCTACGCCGTCGCTGGAGACCGCATCGAAGGCGCCCTCTACCAGCCCTCCAAGGTCGCTCGCGGCAAAGCCGTCGGCGCCTTGAAAGACGAGGTCGAGGCTGCCATCAAAGCCAAATACCCCGAAGCCACCGCCTTCGAGATCAGCCAGGCATTTGACTACCTTCAGAAGAAAGCCTTTCGCATCTCCATCCTCGACAAGCTCAGCCGCTGCGACGGCCGCGCCATTGACCAAATCCGCCCGCTCTCCGGCGAGGTCGCCGTGCTGCCGCGCACGCACGGGTCCGCCATCTTCGCCCGCGGCGAGACCCAGGCGCTCGCCATCGCCACCCTGGCCCCGGCTGACGAGGCCCAGGAGATGGACACTTACGCCGGCGGCCCGGACAGCAAGCGCTTCATCCTGCATTACAACTTCCCGCCCTTCTCCGTCGGTGAATGCGGACGCTTCGGCGGGCAGAACCGCCGCGAGATCGGCCACGGCGCGCTCGCCGAGCGCTCCATCGAGCCCGTTATCCCGCCGAAGGAAACCTTCCCCTACGCCATCCGCGTCAGCAGCGAAGTCATGGAATCCAACGGCTCCACCTCTATGGCTTCCGTCTGCTCCGGCGTCATGGCCCTCATGGACGCAGGAGTGCCCCTGAAACGCCCCGTCGCCGGCATTTCCGTCGGCCTCGTCACCGAGTTCGAGGGCGAGCAAATGAAGCGCTATCTCACCATGCTCGACATCCTCGGCTCCGAGGACCACTTCGGCGACATGGACTTCAAACTCTGCGGCACCAGCGAAGGCGTCACCGGCTACCAGCTCGACCTCAAGCTCCCCGGCATCCCGCTCAGCATCCTGGAGGAGGCCGTCACCAAGGCCAAAAACGGCCGCACTGAAGTCCTCGCCGCCATGGCCCAGGGCATCAGCGAGGTGAAGCCCCTCAGCCCGCACGCCCCGCGCATCGAGATCATCAAGATCAACCCCGACAAGATCGGCGAGCTCATCGGCCCCGGCGGCAAGAACATCAAGGGCATCCAGGCCGAGACCGGTGCCGATATCAACATCAACGACGACGGCACCGTCAACATCTACGCCGCCCACCAGGAGGCGCTCGACCGCGCCATCGCCTACTCGCTGGAGCGGATTCAGGGCGGCGAACCGCTCAGCCAGAAGCAGGGCTACACGCACAAGTTGATCGTGCCGCACGCAGTGCGGCTGGAAGCGGCGCGCAGCTACATCGAGCACACGGCCGACCAGATCGACCGCGGGCTGGGCGCCAACGGCGCGATGAACACCGAAGGCGCGATCGCCAAGTTCATGGCCACCGAGGCCGGCAACGCCGCCGCCGACGCGGCCATCCAGGCGCATGGCGGCTACGGCTACACCCGCGAGTACGTGGTCGAGAAGGTCAAGCGCGACGTCCGCATCACCACGATCTACGAGGGCACCTCGGAG
>DDQZ01000001.1:0-14524 GCA_002343505.1 Verrucomicrobiaceae bacterium UBA2429
CACACAAGAAAAGTGCGCAGCGCAGCGCCCCGGGCCGCTGGTCAATCCTTCCCAGAAATCCCGGGGGGGGGGGGGATGCGAAGTGGAATTCATGCGGCCGGAGGCGGTGGTTGAATTTTGCGGTTTATTCCTGACGGCGCTGATTTCATCCGATCTCGGCGCTTGTGGCAAGAGTGATTTTTGGGGGGATTTGGGTTGGGGCCTTGCTCATGCTTCCCTCATAAGGCCAGGCGACACCCAGACGGAAATCCACATGCCGCGCCTAACTCCCGCAGCCTTCGCGCATTATCGCGGCAAATTTTCCGTCATGTCACGGCGAAGCCGCAGAAGGAAAATAAGCGGTTGTCAAAGACGATGATGGGGACACTCTTGGCTCCTCGTTCTTTTTTCCGTTTCCCTCCCGACACCGCATGTCCCATCAACGCCCCTCCAACCAAGGCAACCGCAACCGACCTCCCGCGCGCAAGTCGAGCGGGCCGCCGCGCGGCATTGTGACATCGCGCCCCGCTCCTCCACCACCTCCTCCTCCGCCGCGCCCCGCCGCGCCGAAGGAGGAGGTGGAGCTGAAGCAGAAGGAGGAGGCCATCGAGCTTGAGGGCGTGATCTCCGCCGTGCTCGCCGGCACCATGTTCCGGGTGAAGCTCAAAAACGGCCACGAAGTCCTGGCCCACATCTCCGGCAAAATGCGCAAACGTTTCATCCGGCTCGTCATCGGCGACGAGGTGAAGATCGAAATGTCCCCCTACGACATGGACAAGGCGCGCATCGTTTACCGACTGTGACCGGCATGGCCAGGGACATCGTGTATTTCGATCTTGAGACCCGGCGCACCGCCAATGATGTCGGCGGCTGGGGCAACAAGCACAAGATGGGCATCTCCATCGCCGTCACCTACAGCACACGGCTCGGCCAGTACCGCATCTTCGAGGAGGAGGAAACCGCCGACCTCATCCACCAGCTCGTGCGCGCCGACCTCGTCGTCGGCTTCAACCATGTCAGCTTCGACTACGAGGTGCTCATGGGACACACCATCTTCGACTTCCGCGACCAGGTGCGCGATCTCGACCTGCTCGTGGACCTGGAGAAAAAACTCGGCCACCGCCTCAAGCTCGAGGCCGTGGCCTCCGCCAGCCTCGGCACCGGCAAGACCGCCGACGGGCTCGACGCCCTCAAGTGGTGGCGCGAGGGCAGGCTGGCCGACATCGCCGAATACTGCGCCTACGATGTGAAGGTCACCAAATGCGTCCACGAATACGGGGCCGCCCACGGCTTTGTGAGATACCTCGACCGCAACAACCGCGAGCAAAAAGTAGCCGTGGACTGGAGTCTCGACTGAGACGGGGCGCTCACCACTCCAGCCACACGCAACGGCGGCGGAAGTCAAAAGTCACCCTGTAGTCCTTGAGGAAAAAGCCGCCCACGCGCGGCGGGCCGGGAGAGATGTCCACCTGCGCGCCGCGCCATGTCTCCCCGAAGAGACGCGCCTCCTCCAGGCGCACCGTGCGCAGCCCCGCCTTCTCCGAGGTCACCGTGCCGCCAACTGACACCAGCACGATGCCCTCCACCGGCCGGCCCTGCTTTTCCACCCCCAGCATCTCCGCCACCTCCTGGCTGATCTCCACCCCGTTGAAGCTGCCCGTGTCCACCACCGCCTGCCAGGTCTTGCCGCCGGATGCGGCCGTGATGAAAGGCGCCCCCAGCCGCGTCTCGAAAGTGGCCCTCGCCGTATGAACTCCCCTTTGCGGCTGGTATAGCCCGCCAAAGGCAAACACGGCCTGCTGCTTCGGGTAGTCCAGCGTCACATGGGAGCAATGCCGGGCCAGCAGATCAAAGCCGAGCAGGTTGTGCGGCTCCCCGTCCTCCTGGGGAACACGGTTCTCGTGCATCCGCACCAGGCAGGGCTGCCCCTCCAGCTTCCAGCCGCCGATCTCAAGCTGCCGCATCAGGCCGATGCGCGCCTGCTCCTGGCCGATGACCCCCTGCATGGCCACCACGCCCGCCTTTAACTCCAGGATGCGCACACCCGAACGCAGGGCCGTGGCCGCGTGCAGCATCGTGGACGCCGCACCCGTGTCCAGGATTACAGGCACCTCCATGCCATTGACCCGCGCCGTGAACACAGGCGTGGAGTCCTCCAGCTTGAAGGGAACCACCACAGAGCCCCCGCGGGGAGCGGACCGGGTGCTCCGCGCGGCCTCAAACTCCGCCCGCGTCATCGCCGTTTTCTCCAGCGCCCGGCTCACTCTGGCGGGCACCGGGCCATGACTGTGCGTCACCGCGCAGGCAGTCAGGAGCAGGCAGAGAAAAAGCGGGGTGAGTCGTGTCACGCGAGCGCCTGTATCAAAGCCGTCCCGCTGGCGCAACGGCAAAGCAGCCCGCCCGCGCGCAAGACTCTTGCAGGCGCGGCGCGCCCAGGTAGGCTCCGCGCCATGCGCATTGTCCTCACCGCTGTCCTTCTGCTTTCCAGCCTGCCTTTAGCCGCGGAAAACTGGCCGCAGTGGCGCGGCCCGCGCATGGACGGCACCTCGCATGACCAGGGTTTCCCCGTCGCCGCGGATTCCCAGAGCCTAGCCTGGAAAGTCAGTCTCCCTGGCGCGGGTCACGCCTCGCCCATCATCTGGGGGGACCGCGTCTTCACCGTCACCGCGGTGGCCGAAAGCCAGCAGCGAATGCTTCTCTGCCATGACCGCGCGGATGGCAGGCTGCTCTGGCAGTCCGTGGTGCTCACCTCTCCCATGGAGGGCAAGCACCGCCTCAACAGCCACGCCTCCAGCACGCCCGCCACCGATGGCGAGCGCGTTTACACCGCCTTTCTCGACGGCTCCGAGTCCGTGGTCAGCGCGCACGATTTCTCCGGCAAGCCCGTCTGGCAGGTCCGCCCCGGCGTCTTCGCCAGCAAGCACGGCTTCTGCTCCTCCCCCATCCTCTTTGAGGACAAAGTCATCGTGAACTGCGACCACGACGGCCCGGGCTACATCGTCGCGCTCGCCCGCGCCGACGGGCGCGAACTCTGGCGCATCCAGCGCCCCAACCAGACGCGCAGCTACTGCGTGCCCCTCATCCGCGAGATGGCCGGGCGCACCCAGATGGTTCTCAGCGGCAGCATGTGCGTCACCAGCTACGACCCGCGCACAGGCACCCTGATCTGGATGATGGACGGCCCCACCGAGCAGTTCGTCGCCTCCCTCGTCCATGATGACAAATCCGGCCTCCTGCTCATGACTGGCGGCTTCCCCGAGCATCACATCCTGGCCATCAAGCCGGACGGCACCGGCGATGTGACCCGCAGCCACATCCAATGGCGCACGAACAAAGGCGTCGCCTATGTGCCCTCCCCGATTTGCGAGAGCGGCTGGTTCCTCGTCGTCTCCGACTCCGGCATCGGCCACTGCTTCGACGCCGCCACCGGCGAGATCGTCTGGGAGGAAAGAATGCGCGAGCACCACGCCTCCCTCGTCAGCGCCGAGGGCCGCGTGTATTTCCTCAACGACTTCGGCACCCTGCGCGCCGTCCGCCCCGGCAAAAGCTACGAGCTGCTGGCCGAGAGCGAGGCGGGCGAGAAAGTCATGGCCTCCCCCGCCCTGAGCGAAGGCCAGATCTTCATCCGAGGTGAAAAAAACCTCATCTGCCTCGGCAAACGCCGGCAAAGCGCCGCCGCGCGGTAAGTCTCATCCAACCCTCCAGTGCCTGTGCCGCCAGAAGCGATCCTCAGCTTCCGGAGTGCCATCACTTTACGCGGGGAAAGCGGCGCGCTTCACTGCTTCACCGTCTCCAGCAGCCGGGCGATGACTTTCTCGACCGTGACGCCCTCGGCCTCGGCGCGGTAATTGACGAGGATGCGGTGCCGCAGCACGGGCTGGGCCAGGGCGCGGATGTCATCGAAGGTGACGTGGGCGCGGCCCTGGATGAGCGCGCGGGTTTTGCCGCCAAGCACGAGGTTCTGGCTGGCGCGCGTGCCGGCTCCCCAGCTCACCCATTCGTTGACGAAATCCGGCGCGCCGGGACGCTTCGGGCGCGAAGCGGCGGCGAGGCGCACGGCATAGCGCGCCACATCCTCGGCGACGGGGACTTTTTTCACGAGCTGCTGGAAGGCCTGGAGTTGCGCGCCGGTGAAGAGTCGCTGCACCGGCTCGCCTTTCACGCCGGTGGTGCGCGTGACCACGGCCACCTCCTCGTCCTCACCCAGGTAGTCTATGACGATGTTGAGCATGAAGCGGTCGAGCTGGGCCTCGGGCAACGGGTAGGTGCCCTCCATCTCGATGGGGTTCTGCGTGGCGAGCACGAAGAAGGGCTCGGGCAGGCGCAGGGTGTTCCCGGCCACGGTGACCTGGTGCTCCTGCATGGCCTCAAGCAGCGCGGCCTGGGTTTTGGGCGGCGTGCGGTTGATCTCATCGGCCAGGATCATGCTGGCAAAGACAGGGCCTTTGTTGAAGACGAGCTGGCGGCCCTCGGCGGTGTCCTCCAGGATCTCGGTGCCGGTGATGTCGGAGGGCATGAGATCGGGCGTGAACTGGATGCGGTGGAAGCTGAGGTCAAAAACGTCGGCCACGGTCTTCACCAGCAGCGTCTTGGCCAGGCCGGGCGCGCCGGTGATCAGGCAGTGGCCGCCCGCCAGCAGCGTGACGAGCATCTGGTCCACCACCTCGTGCTGGCCGACGATGACCTTGCCCACCTCCTTGAAGATGCGCTCCCGCGCTCCGCCCAGCAATCCGGCGACCTCGGCTTCGGTGGCTGTTTCAGGAAGGGAGGCGGCGGGTTCGGCGGGGAAGGACATGACGGGTTCTTATCAAACAGCGCCGGGCGTGCCAAGCTATCAACGGAGGCGCGCGGGATTCAGGAGGGCGGAGCGAGTCTGTGGCATCCAAGAAAAAAAGCCCCGGCAGCGGACTGCCGGGGCTTTGTTTTTTGTGAATCACTCCTGCGCGCCGAGGGTGACGCCGCCGGCTTCGGGGTCGAGATCGCCGACGCGGTTGCTTTGGAACCAGCCGTAGCCGCCCTGGCTGGCACCCTTCTGGATCAGGATGCCCTGGAAGACGGGCAGCGCGCGGGCTTTGTCCTCCCAATTCGGCGTGAAAGTGCCTTTGAACGCGCCGGTCGCCGGAGTGAAGCTCAGCGTGAAGCTTCGATTCGTCGGCGGCAGCTTGGCCGCGGTGTTGCCGGTGATGTTGAAGTCGGTGACGAGGACATCGGAGGCGAGCTTGCCACCCGCAAAGTGGAGCTGGCCGTTGCCAGTCGGCGAGGCGGAACCGAGGCCGAGCGTGTCCTGCACGGGGATCGTGGCGTCGTAGTGCGCGCCGACGACGTCCACGGTGATGCCTTGCGGCCAGCCCCCGGTGTAGAGCTGGGTGGCGCGGGCGGCGGCGGTGGTGCCTGCCAGCTCGGTGACTGCGGGCCTGATCCAGACGAGGTCCTCGCCATGCACGTCGCTGTCCTCTTCATGGGTGTCGAAGGCCAGCTCGCCCGCGAAGGTTCCGCCGAGGTCTTTCGGTCCGCCGCCGGGGGTGCGCAGTTGGGCGAAGAGCGGGGCGATGATGTGGTCCTCGTCCTCATGCTCGCCTGGATCGGCGGGCAGGGGGTCGCCATGATCATCGTGATGATGCTCGACCACCAGCTCGGTGCTGGCGGTGAACTTGGTGCCGTCGGCCAGGGTCGCCACGGTGCGCAGCTTGCCATCAGAGGACAGTGTGAGATTGGCGAAGCCGTCACCCCGGGGATAATCACTCTCCGGCAGGGACTGGTCTTTCGAGGGCAGGGAGAGGGTGAAAAGGCCCGGCAGTTCCGCGGGAGCGGGGCTGGTCTTGCTGAACGCGGCGGGCAGCAGGGTGCCCGCGACGTGGATTTCCTCGTCTTCAGGATCACTGGCGATGTCGCCATGATGATGATCATCATGGTCGCCGCCGATGTGGACGTGGAATTCACCGTCATGGAAGTCCATCGTCATGTGGCGTCCGTCGAATTCGAACTCTGGTTCGAGTTCGCCGTCATGATTGAACATCACCGCGCCGCTGGCATAAACCACCGCCACGAAAGAGCGGGTCTCGCCGCCGATGAATACCTTGCCGGAGAATGCGCCGGTGTTGGTGACGACGGTGCCGGTGACCTGGCCGACGCTGTTGATTGTGGTGTCATCCTCCTCATGCTCGGGATGCAGCAGGCCGAGGAAGCTGGCGCGCGTGCCGAGTCCGAAGAAGGGGTTTTCCGCGAACACGGCCCGGATGCGCGGGACATTGGCGGCGGGCATGACAAAGGCGATGGTCGCGCCTTGGATATTGGCTCCCGCAGGCACACCCTCCCAGTGGCTGAAAAGATAGCCAGACTTGGCTTTGGCCGCCAGAGCGACCATCGTGCCCGGAAGCACCTGGGAGCTTTGCAGATGACTGTCACGCGGAGTCAGCGCAGTGGAGGCAGTGCGGGGAAGGGTGGCGAGCATGAGGGTGCCGGCTTCATCACCAGGATCAAGGTGGCCACTTCCGTCACCATGACCGTGGCCATCATCGCCATCATGGGCGTGGTCGTCATCATCGTGGTGAAGCTCAAAACGCCCCACCGCCAGCAGCCAGCGGCGGCTGAAGGTGAAGCTGCGCGTGGCGGCGGTGCTGGCGTTGCCGCTCATGTCGAAGGAGGTCACTTCGAGCGTGTTCGCGCCTTCGGCAGGGATGATGTCAGCATGCCAATAGACTGCGTTCGGACGTGAATCCTCGTCCAGCTCCGCCTCGACCGGCGCGCCGCCGTTGAGCACGACCTCGACGCGCAAGATGCCGTTTTTGTCTCCCGCCGTGCCGCGCGTTTCAACCGGCGCGGTCAGGCTCAGGCTGGCGTTGGCCGCCGGCGCAGCGATGCGCACGGTGGGGTTCATGGAGTCGTTCGCGAGCACGCGCACTTCGGCGCTGGCGAGTCCGAGGCTGACATCGTTGGTGGGATTGCTCAGCGTGACGTTGAAGCGGGTGTTCGGCACATTGCCGGTGCGCGGCAGGAGGGCGATGTCCACCGTCTTACTCGTCTCTCCCTCGGCGAAGTCCACCGTGGTGGCGGGAGCGGTCAGCGCGGTGAAGTCCGTGCCGGCGACACCGGCGGCGAAGGGCGGGTTGGTCGTCTGGGCGGTGCCGTTGCTGGTATTCACAGTCACCGAGGTGGCTGTGACGGCACCGGTGCGGTTCAGCGTGACGGTGGCGAGCGTGGATCCTTGATTGTAGGTGTAAGCCGCCTGACTCAGGGCGATGCAACCGGCGGTTTCCTCCGCCACTTCGAAGTAGAAGGTGACTTCGTCCGACTCCACTTCGCCGTCGTCGTGATGCTCGCCCGAAGCTTTCAACGTCACAGCCCACAGACCGGGCTCGCTGAAGGCCACGAAAGAGTGATCGTGCGTGCCGGCTGGCATTTCGAAATGATCGTCCTCGGTGATGCCGCCGAGCGCGGTGGACATGACGAAGTCGAAGCCGCCAAGGCCGTCAGATTGATACACGGAGAAGTGCCCGGTCCCGCTCGGCGAGCTGACGCTGACCAGGGAGAACGTCAGATTGCTTTCCCATTCAGCGGGCTCCAGCTCCTCGGTGCCGAAGCCCAGGAAGGGCAGCTCGGCATTGGGCGCGGTGGGCAGAATCCACACCGTGCCACCCTCGCTGACACCTGCTCCGCTGGCGATGGCCGCGGTGGCCACCTGCTGCGCCGCCTCGGAGACGACGATGACGGTTTGATCCGCTGGCGGCTCGCTGTCCGCCTCCTGGGCCGCGTCGTTCACCACCGCGTCCTCATGCAGGTGCAGATGCAACTCCAGTTCCCCGCCTTCATAAGCCAGGCCGATGTCCCCATGGCCCGCCGTCCAGCGGAAGGGGCCGACATGGAATAGGAAGGTCACTTCCGCTGACTCCACAACGCCTTCCGTGGAATGCTCGCCTTCGGTTTGGATCGTGACTTCCCAGAGACCCGGCTCGCTGAAGGCGATGAAAAAGTGGTCATGCGCGCCCGGCTGAAGACTGAACTTGTCATCCTCCGTCAGCCCGCCGAGAACGGTGGAGACATGGAAGTCGAAGCCGCCGAGGCCATCGGACTGATAGACCGAGAAATGCCCGCTGCCGCTGGGTGAGTGGACATCTTTGACTTTGAAATGAATGTCGCCGGTCCAATCCGCCGGCTCCAGTTCCTCGGTGGCAACTCCGAGGAAGGGCAAGAGCGGATTTTCCGCCGTGGGCAGGATCCAGAGCGGCGCGCCCTCCGCCACGCCTGTGCCCGCGCTAATGGCTGCCGTGGCAGTCTGCCTGGCGGCGTCGGAGACGATGATGAGCGTTTCGTCCGCATGCGGCTCGGCGTCCTCGGTGAGGGCGACGCCATTCAGAACCGCACCTTCATGAAGATGGAGATGAAGCTCAAGCTCCCCGTCATGCCAGCCGACACCGATGTCACCGTGACCGGCGGTGTAGGCGGCCAGAGCATGCGAGTGTTCTTCATCAGCGGGGAGCGCCTGCGCGGAGAGCAGCAGGCCGATGGCGGCGAGAGTGCGTGGTAATATCATGGCGGGGCGCACATGAATTTAGATGCAAACCTTTTGCAACAACTAAAACGCAAATATTTTGCGTTTTAGTCCCGCCCGCCCGGGGTCAGTCGGGCTTGAAGACGAAACGGAAAAAACGCTTCTCTCCCGGCGCGTCGAGCACGCGCAACCTCCGCAGCATGACGCGCCCGTAGGCGTTGCCCTGCTCCGCGCCGGTCTCGCAGGTCTCCAGCGCGCGGCCCGTCACACGCGCATTGCGAGTGGCCCAGTTCTGCATGTCCGGGCTGGTGCTGGGGCTTTGCTGAAAGGTTTTTTCGTTGAGCGTGTCCTTGTAGGTGTCGCGCAGGAAGTCCATGACTGCGGCGCCGCCTTCAGGTCGACCTTTGGGCAGCAGACCGGCATCGCCTTTCACCGGGTCGCAGCCGTGCCAGAAAAGCTGAAACTCCGCGCCGTTGCTCAGGCCGTCTTTGTCGAAATCCGCGCGCGTGTCGGCCAGCGCGTTCGCCGGCAGGCCGTGCGTGCGCTCGAAGCTGTCGCGCCACTGCGCATAAGTGTGCGCGGCGGTGAGGTTGGCGCCGAAGGCCAGCACGATGGGGCCGCTTTTCACCGGCTCACCGCCTTGCGTTCCGGCCAGCTCCACAGTCACGCGGTAAAGCCCGTCCGCCTCGAAGACAGCCAGTGTCTGCAAATCCGCACCGCTGGCGAGCATGATCTCGTCCGCCGCGTCCACACCATCTGCCGAGCTCATGAGCAAGCCTGTGCCGTCCGCGCTAAGCAGGGCGAATTGGCCCGGCCCCGACACGGAGAGCAGTCGCAGCTCCACCGAGTCACCCGCCAGCGCACCGGCGGGCACCCCAAGCCCGGTGAGTGCGGGTGCCAAACCGACGACGCTCGCGACCTGGCTGCCTGCAGTGGAAAAAGTCAGCGGCATCTGGCGCGCGGCACCCGGGAGCGTGGTCTGCGCTTCTCCCGAAGCGGCGGAGGAGGCTTCGAGAAATCCCTGGGGGGGTGTGTAGGCGACGTTATCAGCCGCGTCCTCCAGCAGCAGATGGAAGTTTTTTTCCGCCGGATCAAACCCCGCGCGCACCGTGGCCTGCCCTTGCAGCCGACTGGAGAAAGGCACGGCAAAACGGAAGACCTTCTGTGTCGAGGTGAGCTGCCCGCCATGCTGCGGGTTCAGCCTGCCCAGCGCCTCAATGGTGAGGAAATAGCTGCCCGGCTTGGTAAAGCCCCAGTTGAAGTGGCTGTGCGCGTTCGGCGGCAGAGTGGGGATGAGATTGTTCGTCTGCGGGCCAAAGTAAAACAGCAGCGTCTGACCGTCACTCTCCCAGAGTCCAAACTGGCCGCCAGCATCGGGTCCTGTGCCGGTCACGCTCACCAGGCGCAGGGAGATGCTGCCCGTGGCGGAGGGGGAGTAGTTGCCATTGAAGAAGGTCTGAAAAATACCGGGGTCCATGATGGCGCGCGCGCCCATGAAGGGCGTGCCGAGGACATTGTTTTGCGGCATGAACCACAGCGGCGCGCCCACGGGACCGAGGCGGGACACCGCGCTGGTGATCAAGATGGGATTGCCATTGTCAAACATCCCCGTGCGCGGCGAGGCGATGATGGTGGTCGTCTCCGGGTCCAGCCGCACGATCTGGGTGCGGTCGTTGAAGTTGTCGTTCTTGTTGTAGGAGACATTCAATTGCCAGCCCGCGTCCGGATTTCCCGGAGTCAGCACATAGTCGGCATGGATCTCGAAATGCCCGTAGAGGATGTCCATCAGCGGCGTGGCCTCTGCTGCTGGCAGGGCCACTCCGAAACCGAGAATGAAACTGGACATCCGCAAGGAGAGCATCCTTGATAAATGCAAATATATTGCAAAGCTCAAGCCTTGTTTTCACGCGCACGCCCTCTCTTTGCTTTGCTGGAGCCGTCATCCCGCACGGCCCGCCTTTTGCTGACCGCGTTTCTCGCGTGTCATGCTTCTTTTGCGCAGGCGCAGACGGAGCCTTTGGACCTGCCGCCGGGCCTCATCGAGCTCGACATGGAAACCGGCGCGCCCCTGGATGCCGCCGCCGCCGTCATGCCGGGCGAGCCTGAGCTGTTGCAGGAAGTCGTGGTGGAGGCGGAGCGGGTCAGCGCGGCCTCGGGGCTCACCGTCGGGCGGGCCATGCGTGTGGCGGGCATCGCGCTGCAGCCGGTCACGGAGATGAGCGGGGAAAAGCTGGCCCGCCGCGCGCAGGGCACGCTGGGGGAGACGCTCGCGTGGGAGCCGGGCGTCACCTCCGCTTATTTCGGCCCCGGCTCCAGCCGGCCCATCATCCGCGGCTTCGACGGCTTCCGGGTGAAAATGCTGCGCGACGATCTCAGCACGATGGACCTCTCCGACACCAGTCCGGACCACGGCATCGGCCTGGAGCCGCTGCTGGCGGAGTCCCTGGAGGTGCATCGCGGCCCGTCCGCGCTGCTGTATGGGAACTCCGCCATCGGCGGCGCGGTGAACACCCGCAGCCGCACCCTGGCGCGGGAGCTGCCGCTTTCCGCGCTCACGGGCGGGCTCGACTCCCGCTTCGAGAGCGTCTCCACCGGCTGGGCGCAGACCGGTTACCTGACGCTGGCCCACGCGCCCTGGGTGCTCCAGCTCACCGGCAGCGCGCGCGAGTCCGACGATGTGCGCATCCCCGGTCGCGCGCGCACGGAGGCGTATGAAAAAGCCGAGCGCCCGCGCGTCTCGAACCCCGGCGCGGGCACCGTGAGCCCCATCCCGAACCCGGACGGCGGCCTGCCCAACACCGCTCACCGCTCCCGCAGCTTTTCCGCCGGCCTTTCCTTCCTCCCGGACGGCCCCTTCTGGGCCGGCGTCTCCTGGTCCTATTTCGACAGCTTTTACGGCCTGCCCTACATCTTCTCCGGCGACGCCACCGACTTCTTTGGCGACTCGTTCATTGACCTGGCGCAGAGCCGCTTCGATCTCGAACTCGGCCTCGATCTCGACTCCGGACCGCTGAAAAAAATCCAGCTCCGCCTGGCTCAGAGCGATTACGAGCACGACGAGCTTTTCGAAGGCCGCGGGCGCGACCGGGGCATGGAGTTCATCGAGACCGCCATGTCGAAAAACACCGTCGAAGGCCGGCTCGACCTCCTGCACGGCGGCTTCGGCGACCGGCTGGACGGCATCCTCGGCGTGCATGGCTTTGACGAGGACTTCGATGCCAGCCGCCTCGTCGTGCCGCCGCCCGCCGAGTTCCGCGTGCCCTCGTATTTCCAGACCGAAAACCTCGGGGCCTATCTCCTGGAAAAGCTGCGCCTCTTTGAAAACTGGCAGCTCCAGCTCGGCGCGCGCTGGGAGCGGCAGCGCATCGTGGACGACTCCCTGGCCGGCATTGTCAAAGCCCGCGCCCTCGCCGAGGACAGCCTCAGCCACTCCCTGGGCCTGACCTGGAGCAAGGAAAACCCGCCCTTCCTGAAAAAGCTCAGCCTCACCGGCATCGCCTCGAAGACCGAGCGCATCCCCACCGCCACGGAGCGCTACGCTTTTTGGAACAACGCCGGCCTCGGCCGCTTCCTCGTCGGTGGTGATCTGGATGGCACGCCGCTCGGACTGGAAAAATCCACCGGCTTCGAGCTTGGCCTCGCCGCCGAGTGGGAGCGCGCCACCCTGCGGCTGAACGGCTTTCACTACGACTACGAGAACTTCATTTTCCTCCAGGAAATCCCCGTCTTCATCCAGCGTGCCGTGGAGTACATCGAGCGGGAGGCCACCCTCCAGGGCTTCGAGGCGGAGCTGGATCTGCGTCTCTGGCAAAGCGGCAGCCGCGCGCTCCAGCTCACGCTCATGGGCGACTACGTCAATGGTCACAACGACACCGATGACGAGCCCCTGCCCCGCATCCCACCGTTACGCATCGGCGGCCGCATCGAATTCACCACCAGCCGCCTCACCCTGGGCCTGGAGGCGCGCCACAGCTTTGCGCAAGACCGGCTCAAACCCGAGCCGCGCGGCGAGCTGCCCACAGAGGGCTACACACTGGTCAATGCGGACGCCTCATGGAGGCTCTCGAAAAGTCGGCATGATGTGCTGCTTACCTTGCAAGTGACGAACATGCTGAACCAAGACGCACGCCAGCACACCTCATTCCGCAAAGACGTGGCTCCCCTGCCCGGCATCGGCCTCGTGGCCGGGGTGCGCTGGACGTTTTGAGCCTGCGCATTCCTCGCCGACACCAAAACGCCCGTTTTTTGGCCCTCCCACGGGCGTGGCGACACCAAACGCTCGCTTTTTGGCCCTCCCACGGGCGTGGCGACACCAAACGCTCGCTTTTTGGCCCTCCCACGGGCGTGGCAACACCAAAACTTCCGTTTTTGGTCCTGCCGCGCGCGGGCGGGGCGTCAGGCTTTCACGACTTCGGGCTCGGCGGCGACGGGCTCCTCCGGCGGCACCTGCACGGGCTCGGCTTTGCTGGTGACTTTGACGAACTTCGGCAGCCAGGTGTCCCAGGCATCGAGGATGTCTTTGGCGCGCTGGCTTTCGGTGAATTCGAGGTGGTCGGTGACGAGCTTGCGGAGCTGGTTGGCATCCTCGGGGTCGGAGACGGGCTCGCCTTTGATCATCTCCGGGTTGTGGAGCTGGTGGAAGGCGCCGTCCTCATCCAGCAGGTAAGCCACGCCGCCGCTCATGCCTGCGCCGAAGTTTTTGCCGAAGCTGCCGAGCACGACGGCCATGCCGCCGGTCATGTATTCGCAACCGTGGTCGCCGATGCCTTCGACGACGGCGGTGGCGCCGGAGTTGCGCACGCAGAAGCGCTCGCCGGCGCATCCGGCGGCGTGCAGGCGGCCGCTGGTGGCGCCGTACATGACGGTGTTGCCGAGGATGCTGTTTTCCCAGGATTTGAAGCTGGGGTGGGCCTTGGGGCTGGGCTTGATGATGATCTCGCCGCCGCAGAGGCCCTTGCCGACGTAGTCGTTGGCCTCGCCGATGAGGGTGAGCTTGATGCCGCCGCAGAGGAAGGTGCCGAAGCTCTGGCCGGCGCTGCCCTCGCAGGTGACGTCCACGCTGCCGGGGGGCAGGCCGTGGTTGCCGTGGTGGAAGGCGATCTCGCCGCTGAGCTTGGTGCCGATGTTGCGGAAGGTGTTTTTGATCTTGTAGCGCACGGGCATGACCTTCGCCTTGTCGCGGATGGCGAACTGGGCGTTCTGGATGATGCGGTCGTCGAGCGGGTGGGCGTCGAGGCCGTCATTCTGGTTCATGAGGCAGATGCGTGGGGCGTCCTGCCCGAGGTCCTTGCCCACGTCCTTGAGCACGCGGCTGAGATCAATCTTGCTGGCTTTTTTGTGGCCGGGCACCTGGCGCTGGCGCAGGAACTCGGGGCGGCCGATGAGGTCGTCCATTTTGGCGACGCCGAGGCTGGCCATGATCCCGCGCACCTCGTGGGCGACGCCGTTGAAGAAGTTGACGACGTGCTCGGGCTTGCCCTTGAATTTGGAGCGGAATTTGGGGTCGGTGGTGGCGACACCGACGGGGCAGTTGTTGAGGTGGCACTGGCGCACATAGACGCAGCCGAGGGCGATGAGGGCGATGGTGCCGAAGTTGAACTCCTCGGCGCCCAGCATGGCGGCGATGGCGATGTCGCGCCCGTTGCGCAGGCCGCCGTCGGTGCGCAGTGTGACGCGCTCGCGCAGGCTGTTGAGCATGAGCACCTGCTGGGTCTCGGCGAGGCCGAGCTCCCAGGGCAGGCCGGCGTATTTGATGGAGGAGAGCGGGCTGGCGCCCGTGCCGCCGTCGTGGCCGGAGATGAGGATGATGTCGGCGTTGGCCTTGGCCACACCGGCGGCGATGGTGCCGACGCCGGATTCGGCGACGAGCTTCACGCAGACGCGGGCGCGGGAGTTGACCTCTTTGAGGTCGTGGATGAGCTGGGCCAGATCCTCGATGGAGTAGATGTCATGGTGCGGCGGCGGGCTGATGAGCATGACGCCGGGGGTGGTGTTGCGCAGGCGGGCGATGAGGTGGTTCACCTTCATGGCTGGGAGCTGGCCGCCCTCGCCGGGCTT
>DDQZ01000001.1:14829-16881 GCA_002343505.1 Verrucomicrobiaceae bacterium UBA2429
TTGCCGCCGATGCGGTTCATGGCGATGGCGAGCGCCTCGTGCGCCTCGGGGGAGATGGCGCCGAGGGACATGGCGGCGGTGGTGAAGCGCACACGGATGTCCTCGATGGGCTCCACTTCCTCGATGGGAATGGGGCCGTCAGGGCTGGGGACGAACTCCAGCAGGTCCTTCAAGGCCACGGGTGTGTTCTCAAGCTGCGAGGAGACGTACTTTTGGTAGTCCTCTGGCGCGCCGGTCTTGACGAAGGTGTGGAAGTTTTTGATGACCGGGCCGGTGATGGCGTGCATCTCGCCTTTCTGGCGCGGACGGTAGAAGCCGGGGTCGCCCAGGTCCACAGGGCCGGGTTTTGCCTCCTCGGCGCCCGCGCCTTCCGGGACGGGCTGGGAGAAACCGAGGGCGTGCCGGGCCAGGGACTCCTCGGCGATGTCGGCGAAGCCGATGCCTCCGATCTGGGAGGGGGTGCCGGTGAAGCAGAAATCAATGACTTCTTTGCCAATGCCGACTGCCTCGAAAATCTGCGCGCCGGTGTAGCTGCTGAGTACGGAGATGCCCATCTTGCTCATGATCTTGAGCACGCCTTTTTCGAGGGCTTTGCGGAAGTTCGTGAGCGCCTTGGTGTACTCGATGCCCTCAAGCTGCGGCTTGCGGGCGGTTTTGTCCGCCTCCAGCGCCTCGTGAATAGTGTCAAAGGCCAGATAGGGGCAGACGGCGGAGGCGCCGAAGCCGAAAAGGGTGGCCATCTGGTGCGTGTCGCGCGCCTCGGCGGTGTCGGCGACGATGCTCAGGCGCATGCGCACCTGCTTGCGGTTCAGGTGCTGATGCACGGCACCGACGGCGAGCAACACCGGCACGGCGACGCGGTCGTGATCCACGGCGCGGTCGCTGAGGATGAGGATGCTCACGTCATCCTGCACGGCGCGGCCTGCCTCGTGGCAAAGGCGGACGATGGCGGCCTTCAGCCCGGCGGGGCCTTCGGAGACAGGCCAGGTCATGTCGAGCGTGCGGCAGCTGTAATCCGGCAGGCTCTTGAGTTTTTCGAGCTCGTTCTCGAAGAGGAAGGGGCTGGTGAGGTGGACGACTTTGGCGTGGTCCGGTGACTCATCGAGCAAGTTCCGCTGCCAGCCGAGCACGACATCCAGGCTCATGACGGCGCGCTCGCGGATGGGGTCAATGGGCGGGTTGGTGACCTGGGCGAAGGTCTGCTTGAAATAGCTGGGCAGGAGGCGCGGACGTGTGGAAAGGATGGAGAGGGCCACGTCATCCCCCATGGAGTAGACGCTTTCCTCGCCCTTCTGGAGCATGGGGATGAGTGAGAAATCCAGCTCCTCCTTGGTCCAGCCAAAGGCGGCCTGCTTCTGGGAGAGGGTGAGGATGTCGAGATCGTCCTTGGGCGGGTTGGGCGCCAGGGCGGTGAGCTGGGTGCGGTTTTTGAGCCACTCGCCGTAGGGCTGGCGGGCGGCGAGTTCGGCCTTGATCTCCTCATTGAAGCGCACACGGCCCTTGCTGGTGTCCACCTCCAGGATCTCGCCGGGGGCCAGGCGGCCTTTGCGGATGACCTTCGAGTCGTCGAGGTGGATGATGCCGACCTCGGAGCCGAGGGCGAAGATGCCGTCCTCGGTGAGCTTCCAGCGGCTGGGGCGCAGGCCGTTGCGATCGAGGCCGGCGGCGACGCGGGTGCCGTCGGTCATGACCAGGGCGGCGGGGCCGTCCCAGGGCTCGCTGAAGCAGGAGTGGAACTCGTAGAAGGCCTTCAGCTCGGGGGAGGTGCCGGGGTCAATGCCATAGGCGCTGGGCACCAGCATGGCGAGGGCATGAGTGGGACTGCGGCCGCTCAGGACAAGGAGTTCCAGCGCCTGGTCCAGGCTGGCGGAGTCTGAGCTGTTTGCGTCCACGAGCTTTTTGAGCAGGTGCTCGTCACCCGCCCAAAGCTCGCTTTCGAAATCGCTGGTGCGGCTGGCGAGCCAGTTGCGGTTGCCGCGCACGGTGTTGATTTCGCCGTTGTGCGCCACGTAGCGATAGGGGTGGGCCAGCGGCCACTCGGGGAAGGTGTTG
>DDQZ01000001.1:17029-17804 GCA_002343505.1 Verrucomicrobiaceae bacterium UBA2429
GGGAAGGTGTTCGTCGAGAAGCGCTGGTGGAAAAGCGCCAGCGAGGTCTCATACTCGTCCTGCTGGAGGTCGGTGTAGAATTTTTGCAGCGAGGAGGGCAGCAGCAGCGCCTTGTAAACAATGGTCCGGTGCGAGAGGGAGGCGACGTAGAAGTTTGTCAGCTTCTGCTCGCGGGTCTTGATGGCCAGCTCGCGGCGCACGAGGTAGAGCTGGCGCTCGAATTCGTGGTCCCCCATTTCCTCGGGACGCTCCAGGAAGAGCTGCTGGATCAGCGGCATGGTGCGGCGCGCCTTTTCACCCAGCTCGTTGGGATTGACCGGCACGTCCCGCCAGCCGAGCGCCTTGATGCCGCGGTAGCGCAGGATGCTCTCGGTGAGCAGGTGGATGCGCATGACCTCCATCGGCTCGTTCGGGAGGAAGAAAACGCCAACGGCGAGGTCCATCGGATGATCCAGGGCATGGCCGAGTTTTTCCACCTCGGGCAGCAGCACGTCATAGGGAATCTGGGTGAGCACACCTGAGCCGTCCCCGGTCACGCGGTCGGCATCCACCGCGCCGCGGTGCTGGACGCTGCACACGCCGCAGATGGCCATGTCCAAAATGTCGCGGCTGCGTTTGCCATGAATGTTCGCCACAAAGCCGACGCCGCAGGCATCCTTCTCGTTTTCAATGAGATGGAGGCTGCCTTCATTGGGGATGTCCAGGTCGTAATGGGGATGTTTCATGGGGCAAGAAGCCCCTCCGCGGACGACTGCCGTCCGGTCGGAGGGGCGGG
>DDQZ01000001.1:17947-18261 GCA_002343505.1 Verrucomicrobiaceae bacterium UBA2429
ATTTTGGAGCGTTGCACCTGATTGGCAAGCAAGGAGAATGCCAGAAACAGGGGCCGCGCCGGACCGCGCTCAGGGGGCCTTTTCCGGCTGCGGCGCGGCATTCCCGGCTCCGGCGCGGCCGAAGATCCGCGCGATGAGCGCCCCTGACGCCAGCGCGAAGACCGGCATCGTCGGCGGGCACCAGACCAGGGCGGACTGAAACACGAGAAAGACGGCTACCAGCGCTGCAAACATCAGCCCCGCGCCCGTGCTCAAGGCGCGTCCGCGCCGCACGCGCAGCACCAGCCACGCCGCCGCCAGGCCGGACGCGGCCC
>DDQZ01000001.1:18410-18734 GCA_002343505.1 Verrucomicrobiaceae bacterium UBA2429
CAGCGCCCCGGCCAGCGCGCGGGCCAGGAGCCGCGCCTCGCATGAGCCATCGGCGGCCTCGATGCCGATGACGACGATCCTGCCGCCGCTGAGAGCCTGTTTTTCCACCGCCGGCAGGCCTTCCGCCAGGGTGCCCGTCATCAGTCCCAGCGCGCTGACCTCCGGCACGCCCTCCGCTGGCGCGCTCACCCTCATCTCCCCATTAACCGCCAGCGGAACAAAGCGCCCCTGCTCCAGAAACGCGCCAGCGCCCGGCCCCAGCCGCAGCCGGTGCAGAGCGTAGGGTGTGCGGACGCGCCGCGCCAGCGCCTGCGCGGCGAGCGC
>DDQZ01000001.1:18838-19392 GCA_002343505.1 Verrucomicrobiaceae bacterium UBA2429
CGCCAGCGCCTGCGCGGCGAGCGCGGGGACGAGCGCGTCCCCGGCGCGCAGCGCGTAGGGCAAGCGCCACCCGCCGCCCTCGGCGCGGACCGCCAGCACGCCGAGTTCGCTTTGGCCGAGCAGGGCGGGGTCTGGCGCGGTGACCAGCGCCTTGAGGCTGGGAGCCAGCTCCGCGTCCCCGCTCACATTCGAGAGGCGCGGCAGTTGATCCTCCAGCCCGCCGAGAAAGGGCGCGTGCGGCGGCGGCACGTCCTGCCACTGCGCCTCCATGCCCAGCACCACGCTGGGGAAGGCGAGCAGTGCCTCGGCGAGCGCGGGCAGGAAGTCAGGCGCGGGCTGCCCCCAGTTCAGGGGCGCGGCCACCACGAGCACATCCGGCTCAAAAGGTGCCAGCCCCTGGAGGATTGTCCGCCAGTCCAGCGGCGGCGGCGGCCAGGCGGCATATTCCGCGCGGTCCCGCTCGCGCAGGGTCACCAGCGCCACTTCCGGCGCGGCGGCGGGGTCGGGGGTCTCCAGCCGCTCGCGCGCGTTGGCGGTGAGGAAGTCGAGGAACC
>DDQZ01000001.1:19528-19752 GCA_002343505.1 Verrucomicrobiaceae bacterium UBA2429
CTCGTCCACCTGGCGCAGGCGGCCCGCCTGGCGCTCGCGCTCCAAATGCCAGCCGCCGCCGCCGAGGCAGAGCAGCAGGATACTGAGGCGGAGGGCCGTCATGAATGAGGGGGCGGTCCGGGGGGCAGCGGAGGGGGCAGGACCGCGCGCGGCTTATTCGACTCCGGCTTTGAGCACCGCTTCGAGCTGGGATTCTGGCAGGCTCATGGGATGGGCCTCCCAGA
>DDQZ01000021.1 GCA_002343505.1 Verrucomicrobiaceae bacterium UBA2429
GGACCAGTGCTGCTGGTATTCGGCTCCCTGGGCGATCCAGCGGCGGAGGAGGGCGCGCTCGGCGCCGGTGAGGGGCTTGGGAGAGGATGGCGGCGGCATGACGTCATCGGGGTCGTCCGTGCTGATGCGGTGCCAGAACTCGCTGGCCTCGGGTTTGCCGGGGCGGATGGCTTCCTTGACAGCCTCCTCGCGGATGTCGAGGCGGAGGCCGGCCTCGCGCTTGTCCTCGTCGGGCCCGTGGCAGGCGTAGCATTTGGCGGCGAGGAGGGGGCGCACGTCGCGGTTGAACTCCACTTTGGCCTCGTCCGCCGCGCTGAGGGGCAGGGCGGCGAGGAGGAGTGCGGGGAGGAGACGCGTCGCGGACGGCATGAGGGGTCAGGCCAGGAGGGGTGTGATGACTTTGGCGCCCTGGTTGTCGGTGAGGGAGGCGGCGAGGCCGTTGCGCTTGTAGGTGAGGCGGGTGTGGTCGAGGCCGAAGAGGTGGAGGAGGGTGGCGTGGTAGTCGAAGTGGCGCACCTCGTCGAGGACGGCCTTGTGGCCGAAGTCGTCGGTCTGGCCGTGGACATGGCCTTTCTTGAAGCCGCCGCCGGCGACCCACATGCTGAAGCCGTAGGTGTTGTGGTCGCGCCCCCATTTCTCCGGCCCGGCGTCATTCTGGAGGACGGGCAGGCGGCCCATCTCGCCGCCCCAGTGGACGACGGTGCTGTCGAGCAGGCCGCGCTGCTTGAGGTCAATGAGCAGGGCGGCGCTGGGCTGGTCGGTGGCGGCGCAGTTCTTGGGCAGGGAGGTGACGAGGGCGCTGTGCTGGTCCCAGGACTGGCCGGCATTGAGCACCTGGACGTAACGCACGCCGCGCTCGACGAGGCGGCGGGCGATGATGCAGCGGGTGGCGTAGTCCTTGGTGACGGGGTTGTCCGCGCCGTAGAGCTTGAGGATGTGGGCGGGCTCGCCGGAGATGTCGAGGGCCTCCTTGGCGGCGGTCTGCATGTTGGCGGCGAGCTCGTAGCTGGCGATGCGGGCCTGGAGGTCCAGCTCGCCGGGGCGGGCGGCGAGGTGCTCTTCGTTGAAGGCCCTGAGCAGGTCGAGCTGCCTCTGCTGCGGGGCGCCGGCGAGGGCGGGGGGAGGATCGAGATTGAGGATGCGCGGCTCGGCGGCGCGGACGAGGGTGCCCTGGTAGAGGGCGGGCAGCCAGCCGTTGGTGAAGTGCTCCTGCTGGAAGGTGGGCAGGCCGCCGGGGTGGGAGAGCACCATGTAGGCGGGCAGGTCGTCAGTCTCGCTGCCGAGGCCGTAGGTGAGCCAGGAGCCGAGGGCGGGCCTGCCGGCGGTGATGCGCCCGGCGTTCATGGCGTAGAGGCCCTGGGCGTGGTTGCTGACGCCGGAGGTCATGGAGCGGATGAGGGTGATGTCGTCCACGACCTTGGAGAGGTGCGGGAGCAGCTCGCTGATCTCCATGCCGCACTGGCCATGCTTTTGGAACTTCCAGGGGGAGCCAAAGCACTTGGAGGAGGCCTGGGCGAGGTTGTCATACTTCACCTCGCCGGGGAATTTCTTTCCGTGATACTTCGTCAGCATCGGCTTCGGATCGAAGAGGTCCATCTGGGAGGGGCCGCCCATCATGAAGAGCGAGATCATGGCCTTCGCCCTCGGCTCGAAGTGCGGCTTTTTCGAGGTCAGGTCATGCCTTTCCTCGCCGAACGTGGCCGGCTTCACCGGCGCGGCCAGCAGCCCCTCCCGGTGCAGAAGCGAGGCGAGCGCCACCGTGCCGGGACCGAGGCCGCTGGCATGGAGGAAGTGACGACGTGAGCAAAGCTGGAAGGCGGGCATGAGCGCCCGTATCTACGCGGCGCGGACGCGCATTCTCACAGGCGGCGCGTGATCCGCGGGCGAAGCGCGCCGCCGGAGGCCCGCCCGCCACTCGCGGGTTGCACTTTTGCCTTTCGGGCTGACAAAGCGCGATGCACACGACCGAGCCCCTCCGACCCGCGCGCGAACCCAGGCTGCTCTGGCCGGCGCTCTGGCGGCTGGCGCTGGCCGGGGCGGTGTTTGTGGGCGTCTATGGCGGCTGCAACCACTTCACCGCCACGCGCGGGGACGTGCCGGTGATGATGTTCGAGTGGGAGCGGAACATGCCTTTCATCAAGGAGATGGTGGTGCCCTACTGGTCGCTGGATGTGTTTTTCTGCGGCGCGTTCTTCCTCTGCCGCAGCCGGCTGGAGCTGAACCTGCTGACGCGCAGGCTCGTGGCCGTGACTCTGGGCAGCGGCGCGTTTTTCCTGCTGTTCCCGCTGCAGCTGGGCCTGCCACGCCCGGAGCCGGAGGGCTGGACGGCGCCGCTCTTTCACGCGCTCTACGCCAATGACATGCCCTACAACCTCGCGCCCTCGCTGCACATCAGCCTGCGCTCGCTGGTGTGGGTGTTTTACGGCGCGCATCTGCGCGGCCGCGCGCGGGTGGCGGTGAAGATCTGGTTCATCCTCATCGGCGCGTCCACGCTGCTGGTGTGGCAGCATCACCTGGTGGATGTGGCGGGCGGGTTCGTCATGGGCTGGGCCGTGGCCGCGCTGATCCCGGACCCGCGCCAGCCGGGCACGCGGAACCCCTCGCTGAAACACGCGCGGCGTTACGGCACGGGCGCGCTGGCGTGTGCCGGGCTGGCTTTTGTCTCGGTCGTCTTCGTCTGGCCTGCCGTGGCCTGCGGCATCATGGCGCTGGCCTATGCCACGGGACTGTCCCGCCTGCTGGGGAAGGAAAACGGCACGCTCTCACCCTCGGCGGAGTGGTGCCTGCTGCCGGTGCTGCTGGGCGCGGCATGGATGCAGCGGCGCTGGCTGAAAAGAAACCCCGGCTGGCATGAGGCCTCGCCAGGGGTGGTCTTCAGCCGCAAGGTCACAAGGAGGGAGGCCGCCGCCCTGGCCGCCGGCGGCGGGCTGGCCGTGCTCGACCTCACCGCCGAGACGAACGCGCCCGCCGTCTTTCGCGAGCAGGCGCACTACCACAACCTGCCGCTGCTGGATCTGGTGCCGCTGAAGCCGGAGCACATCCAGGCCGCGCTCGACCACATCCGCGCGCAGCGCGCCGCCGGCCGGCGGGTGCTGGTCCACTGCCAGCTCGGCCTGCAGCGCTCCGCCATGATCGCCGCGCACTGGCTGGTGGACTGCGGCGCGGCGCCGGACCTTGAGGCGGCGAAAGGCATGATCCGGAAAGTGGAGCCTCAAGTGGTGATCTGAGCGGGACCGGCACGGGCGCGCGCGCCTCTGATGCGCGCGGATTCCGCGGTTCGGACGCTGTGTCCGCCTCACCCTGTGGTGGTGGAGCCAAGGGGATTCGAACCCCTGACCTTCTCATTGCGAACGAGACGCTCTACCAACTGAGCTATGGCCCCTTTGTGATCCAGGTTGTGGATCAACACGCGCCATTATGCGGCCCAGCACGGTGACGGCAAGCGCTTTTAGCTGGCTGGCTGCTAGGAAATTGCTTTTGAGGGGTGCGGGCCGAGTTGAGCCTGGACGTGGAGCGGGGACGGGGTGTGAGGGGGTCTGACCGCGCCAGCCAGCACGTTGCCTTTGATCCAGGAGGGGGTCCTCATTCGCGCGCGTTGATTTTGCGGTCAATGAGCGCCCTCATGTCCGTCAGCTCACGCTCCTTTCGCTCCTGATCCCACTTCCAGAAGCCCACAAGGAACATCACCGCAGCGACCAGGCTCAGGACAACCACCAGCACGCCCGGAACCCGCGCGCGCTCATCACCCTTGCGCGCCCACACCCAGCAGGCTCCAGCCAGCAGCAGCAGGGCGACGCCGCCAGCGACATCCAGCTCCCCACCCTGAGAGAGCAGCCACAGGCCAAGGGCCAGGCAACTCCAAAACCCGATCACACCGATCCATGTCATGCGTCCAACGATTTCGATTTTCATGATTTTAAGTTGAGTTGATGTTGCACGGTCCGCGCCAACAAGGGCATGTGAACCTCCTGGAGGAACATGAGTGCGCGGCGCTTCTCGGCGGCCCCGCCCTCCTCTAGCACATCCAGATCGGCGCGCACTTGCTCAATGACATCCGCGATACCGAGCCCGCTCCCATTGCCGCCAGCTGCTAGGAAATTGCTTTTGAGGGGTGCGGGCCGAGTTGAGCCTGGACGTGGAGCGGGGACGGGGTGTGAGGGGGTCTGACCCTTTCCTGTGAAACGACGGGCGGTGATGGTTTGGCTCAGGCTTGCGCCTGGTCAGCCGGGGTGAGGGGGAAGGCACCGAGGCGTGCCAGCACGGTGGCGTAGTGACAGGCGTAGCTGAAGGTGTCGTCACCGGAGATGATCATTCCGACGGGGTGGAACTGGCCGCCGATGCTGCCCAACACCAGGGCTCCTGAGTCGCCAGGATTGGAGAAAAGGCCGTTATTCTGGGACGTGGGCCGGATCTTGATCAACGGAAAGAAGCGCGAGACCCTCAGCGGATTCGTGGAATAGTCCACGTTGCCTGCGTGGTGCACGGCCTCAACGACGCCATAAACAATTCTGCGGGTGGCGGCTCCGACGGCAATGACGCCCATCCCAACTTCAGCGAGGCGCGGCTCATGGTTGTAGGCGCCAATCAGGGCGATTCTTGGATCCACCAGTTCGGGCAGCGTGAAGGCGATGGCACAGTCCACTTCATTGATGGTGTTGTTGAAATGAAGGTCGATGTAGTCGGTGAGGCGGCCGATGACATCCGTGGTGAAGCCTGGGACAGCAGGCTGAATGACGGGGTCCACGTTGCGCTGGCCGGCATTCAAGCCTGCCAGGGTGTGGTTGCAGCCAAGGACAAAGAGTCCGCTCTGGGTCGGAGAGACGGGGCGTTTGACCAGGCAGGTGAAGGTGCCATTGAAGGTGCCGGGGCGGACCAGTGTCTCACCGCCGATCGCGGGCCGGCGGTGAGAGTAGTTGGCACCCGTGACCACCACGTCGGTGTAGATGCCGGGAAAGCCTTTGAGCTCTCCTGCCGGCAGGCGGGCGGCCGCGCTGACAGCCTTGGGGTCTTTCACCTTGACCTCCACATGCACGACCACACAGGGCACCGGCTTCACCTCCCCTTTGACTTGCTTAAAGCCGGTGCTGATGGCCATGATGTTTTCCCGGCCTAACAATTGACCCTTGGAGCGAGCTCGCCTTTTCAACGCAGGACCGTTGGGAAGGAGACGTTTGGCCAGATGCTTGCGTGCCCGCTCCAGACGCCTCTGCACAGCGGGTGCCAGGGCGAAGGGGGCGGCCTCCGCGACCTCCGGGGGCGGGGGGGGGGGGCGGCGGGGCGGTTCGCAGCTGGCGC
>DDQZ01000090.1:0-39394 GCA_002343505.1 Verrucomicrobiaceae bacterium UBA2429
GCCATGCCTCCCCGAGAAAATCCCCTGACCGCGCTTAGCGCCTCTCTTGGCCGCTGGCCGCTGGCCGTTGAGCCATAAGCCGGGGCTGGCGGCTGAAAGCCGTCTGGCAGCCCGAAGGCAAACTCCTGTTCATGGCTGGAATTTACCGAAAAAAATAAAGGAATCCCGCCTCCAGCGTCGAGAAAAATATTCCTCCACCGGAAAAAATCTTCAGCCGGGATGGGCGCGCTGACATGGCGAAGATCGAAGATTTCATCGCTCAAATCCCGGACGAACGGCTGAAGTAGGCCATAGGGGCCGAAGTGCGGGAACTGAAGAAGAACAAGAAGTTCGGCCTCGTGTTCGAGGAACACCTGCCGGAGACGGTTCGCCTGCCGAAGCTGCCGGTGAAGGAGGGCGAGCTGGTGGCGAAGAAGTGCGAGAGCGGGAATGAACTTCTGTACGAATCATAAGATTGGGCTTCTGGTTGGTTTTGGAACAAGCAGGCAAGAATCAAGGCTGGATCATGCGTCATTCAGGAAGCGGTGAACCGCAGCGGACAAAGCGTCCCGGCCCAGGAGATTCTGAGATTCCGCCCAAGCCTGCAAAAGCTCCGCCGGAGTCCACTCAGTCCCGGCAGGCTGGCATCTCGCGAACCGAGCACGGGCCGCGCGCCCCGCCTCGGACGCCAGATGCTCCAATGCCTCCCCATCCTCCGCTGCCGCCGCGATCGCGGCGCCATCATTGAGCAGATAGGGATCGTCGGGGAACCAGAGCCGGGAGCGAAGGAAAACACGCCACGCGGCGTGGAGGCCGCCAAACTCCGCCCACTCTCTGATGACATGGCGGCAAAGGTGCAGGTCCTGCAGGCATTCCAGCGTGTCTTCCAATTCCAGCAACGCGGCGTGCCAGAGTGCCATGTCATCCTCGCGGCGCGGAAGTAGACGCAATTCATAGCGCAGCATGGCGGTCCCCTTGTCGAGGTAACGGATGGTGTAGTGCCAGGGCTGTTGCTGCTTGAAAAAATATACCCGGTCCTGCTCGCGCAGCCAGAATTCCTCCCGGTTGCCGTTGGCGGTGATGCGTGTCATGCCGTCCTCTCCAATCCGTTCCTCCAGCGGGCTGTCCAGGTAAATGCCGGCATCCGCCAGCCTGGCATAAAAGCGGTTGGTCAGATGGTCCGGCAGCCCTTCAAGATCTCCCGCAGCCAGCCTCACGACTTCTGAAACGACGGGTTCTGCAAGCAGATTTTCGAGTTTCGTCAACGCCTCGGAGCGTCTTCCCGCGAGCTTCAACCAGTGTGCTTCGAGACAACGCAGTTTCAGACGGTCCTCGGTTTTAAGATTTTCAGGCGCGCTTCGGAAAATATGGGGTGCCCTGGCATTGGCCAGACTCACCTCCCGAAGCCAGGCGGCGTCATCGGCAAGGAAACTTTCCGCGCCCGCGCGGTTTTGGCTGCCCACTGCGAGCGTGAGCCATTCCTGATGAGTCAGGGCGGCGGGATCGTGCTTGGCATCGCAGATCTCGACGGCACGCCTGGCGGCGGCGAGCGCCTCGGCATGGCGGCCCTCGGCGGTCAGCGCCTTCGCTCGCATGATGCAGATGTTTTCATCCGGTCTGTCCATCAGCCCCTCGTAGATGCTCAGCGCGTCCTTCGAGCGCCCCAGGCGCAGAAGGCAGACTCCTTCAATAATCTCGGCGAAACGGCTGCGCGCGTTGTTTTGACGCAACAGCGCGAGCAGGGATCGTATGTGAACCAGCGCGTCGTGCCAGGAGCCGACCATGATCCGCGACTCGAAGTAGTCGAGCTGTCCCAGCACGCTGATGCTCTGATTCAGCGGCATGGCCGCCACCTCCTTCTTGAGTTGGTCGTAGAAAGGCAGCCTTGAGTCCGGCGAAACGGGTCTTGTGTAGGAAACTCCCAGCCGGTTGCAGACTGTCATCACCACACGGTTGAAGCAGCCTGGCGCGACATTGTCCACATGAGGCCACGCGCGGCCTTGAACGTGGCTGTAAATGCCCATCCAAGCGTTCTTTCTGGCCAGGGAACCCAGGGCAAAAGATGAAGTGGGCGGCAGCGCGGCCAGAAGCGAATTCCATGTCCCATCCTCAAAGTAAAGTTCCGCCTCATGGCAAACCGCCGGCCATGCCTCTTTGTCTTCCAGTGTTCCGGAAAAATCGAAATCGGCCACTGTTCCCCGCGAGCGAAAACAGACCACGCCATGACAATTCGGGTCGGTTTTGTTCAGCCCGCGAACCTTGATGGCAAAATCGGGGAAGCTGGCGTTGTAGTTGTTAAGGGCGGCAAGCGCCAGCTTCCAATAATTCGGCGGGTCATAGGAAGAACCGTCCCCTCGCCGACCGCGCAGTACCACGCAAACGCATCTGTTTTTTTCCGGCAGAGATGTGCGGCGAAAAGCGTGCCGCACCTCTCCATGCACAATGTGCTTCACAGGATTGGTGCTGGCCGATGAGACCAGCGCGATGAAAAACGGCGCTTGTTCGATTTTCTCGCTAAGCTGGGACACGATCTCCAATCCCACTTGGTCGCCTTCGTGAGGGATGCTGTAGTCGTAGGCCTTGATACCCTGCCTGTGCAGTTCACGTCCCAACTCCTCGCGCGCTTCGTCATCGCCGGATGCGAAACTGACAAACACGAGAGGCTCCGTGCGACTCTCAGCACTCATGGCGTTAGCGGGTTGAGGCTCTTGGCGTGATTATTGACCCGCCGGAGGGCTGAATTTCATCACCGTCGGTGTCTTGACCGCAGGCTTGGTCTCCAGTTTGCCTTCATTCCCCCCCAACTTCTGCATGAAAGCGGACCAGGCATCAGAATGATGCGCCCTGCAGTAGCGGAAGAAGGCACCGTAACGCATGACCGTGCGCCCGGCGTTCCAAACGGCGGGATTCATCGCAGCCAGAGTATCCACGAATTGCGCATGAGCGGCGCTGAATTCCTTCAAATACTTGCCGGTCGCCTCGTCCGAGTCCTGGAACTCCGAGACTGTCTGCCTGGCCTTGTCCCTGATCTCATCCAGTTTGTCCTCCAAAGCCGCATACGCCGCATCAGGCCCGGCATTGATCCCAGCGACTTGGACATTGATGTCGTCCATCTGCTTTTTGAAAGCCGCGTGCTCGGCTTTCTTCTCCGGAATGTTCTCAGCCGCTTTGTTCCTCCAATTCTGGTTCCGCTCCAGGATGGCGTTTTCCACTGAGGCGTCCGCTTCCATGTACTCTTCGAAGATGCGTTCCGCAAAAGATTCGGGAGTCTCCCCCTCGCGCACTTTGCCTTCCGCTTTGGCGATTTCATAAACAGCCTTGTTCAGGGCCGCTTCATACTTTTCGTCCGCCTCAGTCTCCATCTGTTCCAAGTCCTCCAGAGTGCCGGTGTCTGAGATTACTTTCAATTCTCTCGCGACTTTGAGTTTGACGGAGTCTTTTCGCTCCTGATCAGCCTTGCGCTCCTTGATGATCATGGCACGCAGTTCATCAAACCCATCCCCTGGCTTGAGCACACCCGCCTTGACAGCCTCTTCGGCCTGGGCCGCCTGGTAACGGCCATTTAAATCGTCCTCGTCATCCTTCCAAAAATAATAAAAAGGCTCGCCCGTGATCTCAAGCTGCCCGTCCTTGATGACAAACCGGATGTCCACCGACTGATCGGTGATGACGTAAGATTGAAACTCCGTGTCGAAGTCCTCCCGGATGCCTTTCAAATCCAGTTCGAGGCGTGCTTCCTCATATTTTTCATGCAAAGACTTGGCCGTTGAAAGGTCGGGGGACTTTTCACCCGCACCCAGGATGTATTCGCCGTCCTCCTTCGGCAGGTCGGTGGCAAAGTCGTCACCGAGCAGGAGGATGTCGAGTTGGAACATTCTCAGTCCCATGAGAGAGTCTTGGAATGCGTCGTCATAATTCAAGATACGGGCGCCGTCACCCCGCAGCCTTCGTCCCTCCTCCTCATCTTGAAGTTCGCCAAAGAGAGTGAAGCAGCTTGTCGAGTCACTGTCAGCGTAACGGATGGTGGGCAGGAGTTCCCAATCATGAATCCGCGTTTTGACCGGACGACCGTTTACGGTCAGAACCAGCCTTGAGCCATCCGGTCTCGCAGTGTCCAAGTCAAGAGACAGGCTTTTGATCACGAGACCGGAATCAGGAACAGCCACCGCGTCAAAAGCCACTCCACCCACCTTGCCAACGAACCTGATGCGTGGAGACGAGGCGAGGACACTGCTCAACTGGGTTGTCGTCTTCAAGGACTTGGCAGGCAGGTAGCTGCACGACGTGCTGCCCAATGTGATCTCCGAGAGCGCGGCAGGCGCTGACATGATCAAAATGCCTGCGGTTAAAATTCGGTAACGGTTCAACCAGCTTGAGAAGTCCCGCAAAAAGGTTCCAGACGGACTGATTCGAGTGTTCATGAGAGATTCGCGTTAAGTGTTTCCTTTCCGAATGAAATTCTTTTTTGAATTATCCAAATAACAGCGGCTTTGTAGCAGGTGAGCCGAGTTTTGTCAGCAAGCTATTCTTTCAAGGGATTGTGAATAATCGAATGATGAGATGCCAAAATCACAACTCACTGAAGATCAACCTATCGCTAAATTTCACACCGATCGACTACATCGAGACCTTCTACAACCGCAGCCGCAAACCGGCGTCCACCCAGGAAAAAAAGCGCGCCTGCACGCAAACGAGGCACGCTTGAACAGAAAAAAAGCGCACCGTTTTCCCGCGATGGCACCCTTTCCTGGCAAAACCTTGCAAGGTTCTGGCAAAACGGTGCAGTGTGTTGCCGCTTCGGCGGTGCTGCGCCGGAGTCGGGGGCGCCTCATTTCCAGCCAGTCACGCCCTCAGTGGCGGCGTGCCTGGTGGGCCGGGGAGGGGATGCGCGCTTTTTCCGCGCTGGGTAATCCCGGCGGCGGATGGCGGCTCATTTGGACGGTGGGCATGCCTGTGCCTGCCGCGGAGGGGGCCGCATCCAGGCTCAGGCGACGCGCCCGCAGCATTGCTTGAATTTTTTGCCGCTGCCGCAGGGGCATGGGTCGTTGCGGCCGGCGCTGTATTTGGGCTTCTGGGGGGCGGGCGCGGCGCTGGGAAGGATGAGTTTGGGGCCTTCCTTCGCGGGATCATGCGGGCGGGGTTCTCCGGCGGGCTTGCGCTGCTGGGGCGGCTGGCCGGCTGCGGCGCCGCCTTGCTGCTGCTGCATGGCGAGCTGGGCCAGGAACTGCTCGAAGGCGGCGAGCTGCTGGGTGCTTTTGAAGAGGTTGCCGAGGACCTCGCCGTTGATGCTGCGCATGAGGTCGGAGAAGATGGAGAAGGCCTCCTGCTTGAACTCGATGAGCGGGTCTTTCTGGCCGTAGCTGCGCAGGGAGATGCCCTCCTTGAGGGCGTCGAGCGCGTAGAGGTGCTCCTGCCAGAGGCGGTCAATGGCGTTGAGCAGGATCATTTTCTCGATCTCCTGGAGCGCCTGGGGGTTGGCGCCGGCGACTTTGGCGTCGTAGGCGTGGAGGACTTTTTCGCGGATCCAGTCGCACTGGGCCTGGTAGTCGAGCGCTTTGAAGGCGTCGTCCACCTCGCGCAGGCCGATGGGGAAGGTGGTGTTCACCCAGTGCAGGAGGCCGGCGTGGTCGGGCTCCATGTCGGTGCCTGCGTCCTTGGGCAGGAACTCCTCCAGGCGCTCCTCGATGCCTTCTTTGACGGCGTCGTTGATCAAAAGGCGCGGGTCGTTGCTGTTGAGCACGTCGTTGCGGCGCTCGTAGATGACCTCGCGCTGCTGGTTCATCACGTCGTCGTATTCGAGCACGCGCTTGCGCCAGGTGTAGTTCCGCTGCTCGACGCGCTTTTGCGCGGTCTCGACGCTGCGGTTCAGCCAGGGGTGCTGGAGCTCCTCGCCCTCCTTCATGCCGAAGCGCTCCATGATCTTGGTCATGCGGTCGGCGGCGCCGAAGTTGCGCATGAGGTCGTCCTCGAAGCTGAGGAAGAATTTGCTCTCGCCAGGGTCGCCCTGGCGCGCGCAGCGTCCGCGCAACTGGCGGTCCACGCGGCGGGACTCGTGGCGCTCGGTGGCGAGCACGAAGAGGCCGCCGAGGTCGGCCACACCCTCGCCGAGTTTGATGTCGGTGCCGCGGCCTGCCATGTTGGTGGAGATGGTGACGGCGCCCTTCTGGCCGGCGCGGGCGACGATCTCGGCCTCCTGGCGGTGGTATTTGGCGTTGAGGACGGAGTGGGGGATTTTTTGCAGCTTCAACATGCGGCTGACCGTCTCGGAGGCCTCGACGCTGGCGGTGCCGACGAGCATGGGCTGGCCCTTCGCATGGCGCTCGTGGATCATGGCGATGACGGCGGCGTATTTCTCGCGGCGGGTTTTGTAGATGCTGTCGTTCTGGTCCAGGCGCTTCACCGGGCGGTTCGTGGGGATGGTGAGCACGTCGAGGCCGTAGATGTCGTGGAACTCGGCGGCGTCGGTCTCGGCGGTGCCGGTCATGCCGCCGAGCTTTTGATAGAGGCGGAAGTAGTTTTGGATGGTGATGGTGGCCAGGGTCTGGGTCTCGGCGTCAATCTGCACGCCCTCCTTGGCCTCCACGGCCTGGTGCAGGCCGTCACTCCAGCGGCGGCCGGGCATTTTGCGGCCGGTCTGGCTGTCCACGATGATGACTTTGTTTTCCTCGACGACGTACTCGACGTCTTTCTCATAGATGCAGTAGGCGCGCAGGAGCTGGCTGATCTGGTGGATGCGCTGGCCCTGGTGGGAGAGGCGGTCCTGGAGCTCGTTTTTCTTGGCTAGCTTCTGCGCGTCGGTGAGCGAGGTGTCGCCGTCTATCTCGGAGTAAAGTGTGGCGAGGTCAGGCAGCACGAAGGCGTCCGGCTCGTTTGGATTGAGGAAATTGCGGCCCTTCTCGCTGAGGTCGGCGTCGTGGGACTTCGGGTCCATGGAGAAAAACATATCTTCCTTGAGGGCAAAGAGCTCCTTCTTCTGCGTGTCCTCGTACATTTTCAGCTCGGCCTTCTCCATGGCGCGGCGCAGCTCGGGGTCCTCCATGCAGCGCATGAGGGCGCGGTTTTTCGGCTGGCCGACGTGGACTTGGTACATTTTGCGCCCGGCTTCTTCGAGGTTGCCAGCGGCGGCGAGTTCCTTGGCCTCGGTGACGAGGCTGTTGCAGAGGGTCTGCTGGCGGCGCACGAGCTGCTCCACGAGGGGTTTGTAGCGCTCGTACTGATGCGTGCTGTCCGCTCCGGCGACAGGGCCGCTGATGATGAGGGGCGTGCGCGCCTCGTCAATGAGCACGGAGTCCACCTCGTCCACGATGGCGAAGTAATGCCCGCGCTGCACCTGCTGCTCGCGGCTGGAGGCCATGCCGTTGTCGCGCAGATAATCAAAGCCGAACTCGCTGTTGGTTCCATAAGTGATGTCGCAGGCATACTGCTCGCGGCGGACATGCGAGGGCTGGTCGTTCTGGATGCAGCCGACGCTGAGGCCGAGGAACTTGTACAAATAGCCCATCCACTCGGAGTCGCGGCGTGCCAGGTAGTCGTTGACAGTGATGACGTGGACGCCGCGACCGGTGAGGGCGTTGAGGGTGACGGGCAGGGTGCCGACGAGCGTCTTGCCCTCGCCGGTGGCCATTTCAGCGATCATGCCGCGGTGCAGGGCGGCGCCGCCGATGAGCTGCACGTCGAAGTGGACCATGTTCCACTTCAGCGGCGTGTCGCACACGCTGTGCTCCTGGCCGCAGAGACGGCGGGCGGCGTTTTTCACCACGGCATAGACTTCTGGCAGGATGTCATCGAGCATCTTCGCCTCAATGGCGCCGAAGCGCGGCTGGATTTCATTCCAGGCCTCGCGGGCGCGGTCAATGCGGGCCTTTTTGTCGTCGAGGTCCGCGCCGCTCCAGGAGGATTCGGCGAGGTAGTCGCCGGCGAGTGAGGGGAAGTGTTTTTGCAGCGCGGCGAAGTAGCCGGCCACATGCCTGAGGCAGGCGTCCACCTCCTCCTCCGAGGCGATGCGCAGGGAGACGCCGCCGAGAAATCGCGGGGTGTGGAAAGCGCGGAACTGCTCTTTCCAGGCGGCGCATTTTTCCCGCAGGGCCTCATCAGGCAGGTTCTGGAGTTCGGCTTCGAGGCGGTTGATCTCGGCCACGACCGGCTGCAGGCGCTTGACGGTGCGCTGGTTTTTGGTGCCGATGATTTTTTTGATGATCCAGTTGAACATGACGGAGGGGGAAGGGACGAAAAAAATCCGCCACCCGGGCGGAAAGGGAGGGGACAATGAAGCGGATGACCGCTTTGGCAAGGGGCGAGGGCTTTTGAGCGGCGCGGGATGTCTGCAAGGCAAATCATGGAAGCAGAATGCCGGCCTTCTTGGGCTCAGGCGGAACACCCCTTTTCCCATGCAGCCCCATGCCGCCTCATGGCACCATCTCCACCCGCGCCTCCACCGCCGCGCCGCGCCCGTGATCGTCGAGCACATGCACCTGCCATCTGCCCGGGGAGGCGCTCCAGAGCAGGGGTGTGGCGGGATCGCTGGCGCCCAGAAAGCGCGGCCCTGCGAACCAAAAGACGCGGGCCACCCCGGGCGCGGTGTCCGCGCGCAGCGGGATCGTCTGCCGGGCCGGGTCCGATGCACGCAGAGTGTAAACCAGCGCCGCGCGCGGGGACAAAATTTTCGGCGGCGCGGCGATGTCGGCGGCGGCCAGGGAGTCCGAGTCGAACTCAAGCGGCGGCGGTGTCCGGCGCGGCACGCCGGCCTGCCTGAACATTTCCAAAAGATCTGGCGGCCAGAATTCAAAGACCTCCCGCCGCAGCCCGCGGCTGCCGTCATCACGCGCCACGCGCAGGCCAGATGCCGCGTCCACCAGGACCTCGCGGTGGATGGCGCAAGGCGTGATGGGCGAGACTCCGGGGATGAAGCCTCCGCGCGCGCGGTGGCGGCAGTGCGGCACGGGCAGTTGACCGGAGACGGCGCAGAGCTCCACACGGGCGACACCCGGCGGGGGCGGATCGGCGCGCGCGGGCAGGCGCAGATGGCGGAAGACCTCGAAGAGCAGGGGCGCGGCGCATTCCCGCGCGATGAATGCCGGGTTGGCCTTGCCGTTGAAATTCCCGATCCACACCACCAGCACATAATCGCCGCGAATGCCCGCCGCCCAGGCATCCCTGAAGCCGTGGGAGGTGCCCGTCTTCCACATCACGGAGGGGTCGTCCATGGCCGGGTCCGCCTCGCGCGCGCTGAGCATCATGCGCGTCAGGTGGCGCGCTTCCGCGGTGATGAGCGGGCGGCTTTGATGCTCCAGATCTCCGCCGGGCTGCAGGCTCAGGCGGCGCGCGCGGCCGTCATCCGCCAGCAGTGAATACAGCTCCGCCAGCTCCTCCATCGAGACCTCGCCCCCTCCCAGCGGCAAAGCGAGGCCGTAGTGTCCAGCCGGCCGCGGCAGGGCCACACCAGCCGCTTTGAGAAAGCCGTACAATCCCGGAGGAGCCAGCTTTTGCGCCAGCGCCACGGCGGGTATGTTCCGGCTGTGGAAGAGCGCGTCCCGGGCGGAGATGGGGCCGGCGAAGTTGCGGTCGAAGTTCTCCGGGTTGTAAGCTCCGAAGGCCGTGCGCCCGTCCCGCAGGAGCGTGCGCGGGTGGATCAAGCCCTCCTGCAAAGCCAGCGCGTAAATGAACGGCTTCAACGCGGAGCCCGGCGAGCGCCGCGCCGTCACTCCATCCACCTGGCCCTGGATGGAGGGGTCGAGAAAGCGGCTGGAACCCGCGTAGGCGAGCACCTCGCGCGAGGGCGCGTGGACCAGCAGCGCGCAGGCATTGGTGATGCCCACCTCGCGCTTGCGCTCCACATAATCCTGGAGCGCCCTCTCCACGCCGCGCTGCTTCTCCACGCTCAAAGTGCAGCGCACCGGCGCGCCGGAAGCCGCGCGGTCATGCGCCTCGTGCAGGGTGAAAAGCCGCCGAGCCAGATGCGGCGCCTCCCGCGGCGCGGGCCGTGCCTGCCAGAGAGTGAAGACCGCGTCGAGCGGGTCGGCGGGCAGTCCGCGCTCCACGCGCAGGCGCTCCCAGAGCCGGTGCTGCGCGGCCGCGAGGCTGGCATTTTCACCCGACATGCGCGGGCGGCGCGTGGTGGGACTCTGCGGCAGCACGGCCAGGGTCACGGCCTCGCGCAGAGTCAGCTCGCGCGCGGTCTTGCCGCACCAAAGCAGGGCGGCCGCTCCCGCGCCCTCCACATTGCCGCCGTAGGGAGCCTGGTTCAGGTAGGCTTCCAGGATTTCATCCTTGGAATGATGGCGCTCCATCTGCACCGCGCGCACGATCTGCCAGGCCTTGCCCCAGGGCGTGCGGGTGCGCAGACCGTGCCGCAGCCGCGCGAGCTGCATCGTGATCGTCGAGCCGCCGCCCTTTGCCGAGCCTGACACCGCCCCCCAGGCCGCGCGCAGCAGTGAGAGCGGGTTGACTCCCGGATGCCCGTAAAAGTGCCGGTCCTCCAGTGTCAGCGTGGCTTCGATCAATGCCGGGCTGATCTCCGCCAAAGGCGTGCAGCGCCTGTACTTGCCATCCGGCGTCAGCGCCAGATGCAGGAGCCGGCCGTCCCTGTCCTCCAATGCGCGTGAAAACCGGAACTCAGGCGGGTAAAGCTCCGTCCGCGGCAGCAGCGCGTAACCCGACACGCACACCACAAGCACGGCAAGGCCTTTCCGCGCCGCGGAGGCCGCCGCCGGCAGAATGCGGAATCCAGCGCGCGGGCCGTCACGATGGGCAATGCGTTCCATGCGGACTGGAGTGTGATCCTGGCGGGGAAATGACAAGCGGTTTTCACACAACTCCGCAGATTCGGGGAAAACGATCCTCCTACCGCCTGCCTGAGCCAGGATGCCGCCTGGACTTGCGCGGCACAATGCTCCGGCATGAGCGCATCCAGCAGAAGGCCGGCGCATGGAGCGCCGGCATGTCAACGCAGCTCCTTGAGCCAGAAGGTCAGCGTTTTTGGCGACTCGGCCTGCTCACCGCTTTCCTTCCACACAAAGGTGGCGCGCAGTTCCGGATGCTTCGTGTAACCCTGGCTTGTCCAGAATCCGTCCAATGGACGATAGTCCGCCGGACGCAAGGGATGTTCCGGCGGGCGGTCCACGGCGCAAAATGCGGCGCGGCGCAGCCCCAGGGCGCGGGCGTGGGCCTCGCGCATTTGAAAGAAGGTCCTGCCAATGCCGCGCCCGCGCCATTCGCGCAGCAGGATGCTTTCGCCAAAATAACAGATCTCCGCCACATCCATTCCGGCCTTGAGGAAAGGCGCCTGGAACTCCGGACCTTCAAATGCCAGCGGCATGGCTGTGGTGGCGCCGACGGCCTGCCCTCCGTCGAAGACGAGCACGACGAGGCTTTCCGGGCAGTCCAGGTAGCATTTCAAATACTCGCGCTCATAGTCCACAGAACCGTCATAAAGATAAGGGTAGTCGCGAAAAACGGAGATGCGCAGCGCGCCGAGGGCGTCGAGATGCGGAGCCAGCGCGGAGCCGTGAAAGGATTCGAAGCGGAGCATGGCGCTGCTTTGCCATCACAGCCATCCGATGTCTTGCGAAATTCGAGGTTCGAATTTCAAAACGGGCAGTCTTTGCCGCCCCGCGCAAAAACCCGGATGCAAAAGAAACGCGCCCGGTCCATGAATAAACCGCCATGAATAAAACACCGCACATCTGGCTCAACGGCGTCATCCTCCCGGCGGCGGAAGCGCGCATTTCGCCATTCGAGCATGGATTGCTTGTGGGTGACGGAGTCTTCGAGACACTGGTCATGCTGCGCGGGCGTGTCATCGGCGGGCATGAGCACTGGCAGAGGCTGGAGCGCTCCTGCGCGCGCATGGGGCTGCCCTGCATGACGGAGGCGGAGTTTCTAAGCGCGATCGAGGAAGTGGCGCGCGCCAACGGCCTGGCCGACGCCCGCGTGCGCGTCACGCTCACCAGTGGAGACGGCCCGCTCGGCTCGGACCGCGGAGCCGGCCGCGGCACCCGGCTGGCCGCCGCCACACCGCTGAACACCTGGCCGCCGGTGGAAAAGGTCCGCCTCGTGCCCTGGACGCGAAATGAAAACGGAGCGCTGGCCGGAGTGAAAAGCATCTCCTACGCCGAGAACGTGCTGGCCCTGGCCGAGGCAAAAAAGCATGGCTGCGGCGAGGCGCTGCTGGCCAGTACTCGCGGCGAACTGTGCGAGGGCACCGGGTCGAACATCTTTGTGGTGGCGGGCGGCGCTCTGATGACGCCGCCGCTTTCCTCCGGCTGCCTGGCGGGCATCACGCGCCTGCTGGTCCTGCGCGCCTGCGGGCGCGCGGGCATCCCCTGCGCGGAGCAGGCCATGCCGGCCGCCGTGCTCGACACTTGCGACGAGGCTTTCCTGACCTCCTCGACGCGCCATGTGCATCCCATCGCGGAGGTGAACGGACGCGCGCTGGCCGCGCCCGGACCTGTGACGCTGGCGGTGCGGGCGGCTTACTCGGAACTCATCGGGTTGTGATGCTTTTCAGGCTCAGCGCGCCGCCACCAGAAAAGGCGCGGACCGATCGTCAAAAGTGACCGGCAGCCGGATGGCGCGGTGCAGCAGTTCCAGATACTCCGCGCACGGGATCTCATAACCGCCGAACTGCGCCAGATGCGGCGTGGTCCACTGCGTGTCATGGAGGATGAAGCCGCGCTCCTTGAGCCGCCATTGCAGATGCGTGAGCGCGGTCTTCGACGCCTGCGGCTCGCGGCTGAACATGCTTTCGCCGAAAAACGCCCCGCCGATGGCCACGCCATAAACGCCGCCGCGCAGCTCGCCATCACGCCAGACCTCGGCGCTGTGAGCCATGCCGATCCGGTGCAGCTCCTGATAGCTGTCCAGGATGACATCGGTGATCCAGGTCTCCTCCCGTTCCGCGCAGCCGCGCATGACCTCGCCAAACGCGGTGTTCCAGCGCACCTCGAAGGGGCTTTTTTTCAAGTCCCGCAAAAAGCGCCTCGGCACATGAAACTCCCGCACAGGCAGGATTCCGCGCCAGCGCGGGCGGAACCAGTGCAGGGAGCCGTCCTCATTGCCCATGGGGAACGCGCCTTCGCAATAGGCGCTGAGCAGTTGGGCGGGGTCAATCATGGGCCGGAATAAAGCGATGACGGATTGTGTTTGCAACGCCCTGCCTGCAATCATCTCCGAGCAGGGCGGCAACGACCCGCGGCATGGGGCGCATCACACCAATAGCGCCGCACCTTGCGCCCTTGCCGCCACTGAATGCCCCGCTAAACTGCCTTCATGCGCCGCGCCATTTATCCAGGCAGTTTCGACCCGATCACCAACGGACACCTCGACGTGCTCCACCGCGCGGCGGGGCTTTTTGACGAGCTCGTCGTCGCCGTGGCTCATGACAACGCCAAACAGAGCCTCTTCACCCTCGACGAGCGGGTGGCCCTGCTCTCCGGCGCCACCGCGCACATCCCCAACCTGCGTGTGCTGCCGTTCAAAGGGTTGCTGGTGGATTTCGCCCGGCAGCAGTCCGCCGTGGCGCTGGTGCGCGGCCTGCGCGCGGTGAGCGATTTCGAATTCGAGTTCCAGCTCGCGCTCATGAACCGCAAGCTGGAGCCAAACCTGGAGACTCTCTTCCTCATGCCGCGCGAGGAGCTGACCTACATCAGCAGCCGCCTCGTCAAGGAAATCGCCCGCCTGGGCGGCAATGTGAACCAGTTCGTGCCGCCGAATGTCACCGCCGCCCTGAAAACCAAGCTCGACCTGCCATGAACCCTTTTCACATCGAACTGCGCACCCTCCCCGCCGAGGGCCGCCATGTCGCCGGCACCCTGCCTCCCGCGTTTTTTGACCTCGCTCCCGGTGACAGTGTGCAGGCCGCCTCGCCGCTGGCCTACGACCTGCGCATCCTGCGGGAAGGAGACAGCCTGCATGTCTCAGGCAGCCTGGAGGCCGGGTTCAGCCTGCAATGCGGACGCTGCCTGGAGCGCTTCCCCCACCGCGTGCGCCTGGAGAATTTCGAGGAGGAGGCACCGCTGGAAAACGAGTCCACGACGGACTTGACAGAACTCGTCAGGGAAGACATCCTCCTGGCCCTTCCGAGCTATCCGCGCTGCGAAGACGGCAACGTCGAGCAGCGCGAATGCCCTGCGGAGGGCAAATTCGAACGTGACGACACACCTGATGCAGACGGACTGCCCGGAGCGGAGCGCGGAATTTGGAACGCCCTCGATCAATTGAAATAACCACCCCACAGACATGGCCAATCCCAAACGCAGACAATCCAAGAGCCGCCAACGCCTCCGCCAGGGCGCCAACCGCTGGCGCGCCCCCGTCCTGAAGACCTGCCCTGAATGCGGCACCACCGTCCCCGGCCATGTCGCCTGCCCCTCCTGCGGCTACTACCGCGGCCGTCAGGTGCTGACCATCACCGCCGAGGAGTAATCCCGCCCGTTTCCGACTTTCGCAACCCCGCCCGGCACGCCGGACGGGGTTGTTCTTTTGCCGGCAAGCTGCCGGAGTCACGGCAAAAAGTCCCCGCATTACACACAAGCCGGTATAAACTCGCATTCCCTCCATGCCCCGCCCTCCCGCCAGACAACCCGCCCGTTCATTTCAGCGTCCGCCCGCGGCTCCAAAACCGCCGCCCCCTGGCAGCGAGGATTGGGAGCGGCCCTGGGCGCAGATCAAATATTACACTTTTCACCCGGCCATTTACCCGAACATGGTTGCCACCGTTTCGGCGGATGCTGGCGCCGGTGATTTGGTGCGGGTTTACGACAAGGAGGGCAAGCCTTTCGGCTCGGGCTGGCTCAATCCAAAGGCGCGCGTGCCGCTGCGCGTGCTGCATCATGGCGCGGATTCCTTTGGCGAGGATGACCTCGACGCGCGCGTCCGCCAGGCGGCGCGGCTGCGCACGCAGGTGCTGAAGCCGGGCGCTGAGACAGACGCCTTCCGCGCGGTGCATTCGGACGCGGACGGTCTGCCCGGCCTGGTCGTGGACCGTTACGCGGACACGCTCTCCATCGAGGTGACAACCCTCGGCGCATGGCGGCGTCTGCGCCGATGGCTGCCCCTGCTGCACGAGGAGCTGGGCACCACGCGGCACGTCATCCACACGGATTCGGACATTGCGCTCATCGAGTCCATGCGCCGCGCGGATGTGCCCGAGGCGGACGAGCCGGGGCCGCGCTCGGTGAAAATCCGCGAGCATGGTGTTCGCTATCTGGTGAACTTCGAGGAAGGGCACAAGACCGGCTTTTTCTGCGACCAGCGGGACAACCGCGCCCGCCTCGGCAGGCTGGCGCGCGGGCGTGTGCTCGACCTCTGCACCTACACGGGCGGCTTCGCCCTGGCGGCGCGCCTTCCAGGAGGCTGCGAGGACGTGACCGGAGTGGACCTGGATGAAAAGGCCATCGCCCAAGCGCGGCAAAACGCCAACCTCAACCAGACGCGTGTGCAGTGGGTGCATGCGGACGCCTTTGGCTGGGCGCGCCAGATGATCAAAAACGGCGAGCTTTGGGACACCGTGGTGCTCGACCCGCCGAAGCTCATCCACCACCGGGACAAACAGGAGGAGGGCATTTTCAAATACCGCGATCTCAACGGCCTGGCGCTCCAGCTCGTGCGCCGCGGCGGCTTGTTCGTCACCTGCTCATGCTCGGGGCTGCTCTGCACGGACGACTTCGAGCAGCTTGTCATCGGCAGCGCGCACCGGCAGGGGAAGAAGCTGCAAATCCTCGACCGCACAGGCCCCGGCATGGACCACCCGGTCATGTCGAACTGCCCGGAGAGCCGTTATCTGAAAGTGATATGGGCCGTCGTGGTTTGATTTTTTCTGCAAAGCCGGCCAGCCGCCGCGTTTCTTTCCCCTTTTCCCCGCCATGAACCACAGACTGCTCCCCGTCTTTCTCCTCGCCCTGACCACCCTGGCAGCCAGGGCCGAGATCAAGCTGCCAGCGCTTTTCAGCGATGGCATGGTGTTCCAGCAAGGGCGGCCCGTCCCCGTCTGGGGCAGCGCCGGTCCCGATGAGGATGTGACCGTGGTTTTCGCCGGCCAGACCCAGGTCACACGCGCCGACCTCGACGGCAGATGGCGCGTGACACTCGATCCGCTGCTCGTCAGCGCGCAGCCCGCCGAGCTGACCGTCTCCGGCAACGGAACTGTGGTCGTCAAAGACATCCTCGTCGGCGAGGTGTGGCTCTGCTCCGGCCAGTCGAACATGCAGTGGACCGTGGCGCAGTCCGCCAACCCGGAGCAGGAAACCGCCGCCGCCAAGTATCCGCAGATCCGCATGTTCAGTGTCGAGCGCGCCACCGCCATGACACCCGCCCGGGACGTGGCCGGCGCATGGAAGACCGCCACGCCGGAAAACGCCGCGCAGTTTTCCGCCGTGGCCTACTACTTCGGCAGGCATCTGCACAACGCCCTCAAAGTCCCCGTCGGCCTCGTCAACACCTCCTGGGGCGGCACCCGTGTCGAGGCATGGACCAGCCGCGAGGCCCTGGAGGACCGCCCCTGCGCCGCGCAACTCCTGAGCGACTGGGACGGCATCCTGCAAAGCTGGGACGGAGCCGCTGAGACGGCCAGGTTCGAAGTGGCGCGCGCCGCCTGGAAGGAGCAGGTGGACAAGCTCAAGGCTGAAAACGAAAAACTTCCCGCCGGCCAGAAAAAGCCCCTGCCCTCCGCGCCGCGCGCGCCGGATGATCCTGGCAAAACACCGCACTTCCCCGCCGCGCTCTTCAACACCATGGTCTCGCCCTTGATCCCGTATGCCATCCAGGGCGCCATCTGGTATCAGGGTGAGAGCAATCAAAACCGCGCCGTGCAATACCAGGAGCTGCTGCCCACGCTCATCAACGACTGGCGCACGCGCTGGAACAGCGAGTTCAGCTTTTACATCGTCCAGCTCGCCGGCTACGGAAACCGCAAACCCGCAACCTCAGACCCCGGAGTGGACGACACCTGGGCGGAACTCCAGGAGGCGCAGTATTTGACAGCCATCACCCTCCCCGGCTGCGGCCTCGCCGTCACCAACGACATCGGCGAAAAGGACGACATCCATCCGAAAAACAAACAGGAGGTGGGCCGCCGCCTCGCCCTCTGGGCGCTGGCGAAGGACTATGGCCGCGCGGACACCGTGCACAGCGGACCGCTTTTCAAAAACTCCATGATTGAGGGCGGCAAGGTGCGCCTGCAGTTCGACCATGTCGGCGGCGGTCTCAAAACCCGCGACGGCGGGCCTTTGAAGCACTTCCAGATCGCCGGTGCCGACCAAAAATGGCACTGGGCCGAGGCGGTTGTCTCCGGAGACGAAGTCCACGTCAGCAGCCCGCAGGTGCCGGCGCCCGCCGGCGTGCGCTACGCCTGGGCAGCCTGGCCGGAGGGCGCCAACCTCGTCAACGCCGAGGGCCTGCCCGCCAGCAGCTTCCGCACGGATGAATTCATCCCAAGCACTCTTGGCGTCACCTCCCCTTTCCAGGAGCTGCAAAAAGCCGTGCCAGCCAGATAAGCCGCCTTGCCCAGTCGCGGGTGGCGCTCCATGATGACGGGTGATTTTCTCCGACCAAGCGGCCTGGCATGTCATTCATGGCAGGCCGAAGTGCGAGCATCTGGCCGCCGCCGTGATGGCGGAATTGCCTGAAGTGGAGACCTACTGCCCGCGCATCCGCTACCAAAAAAGCACCCGGCGCGGCAGGGTGTGGTTTGTCGAGGCGCTTTTCCCCGGCTACTTCTTCGCCCGTTTCGCCCCCGCCAAATCCGCGCGCGCTGTGCGACACTCGCAAAATGTCATCCGCATCGTGGAGTTCGGCGGCATGATGTCACCGGTGCCGGACTCGGTGATCATGGGCATCCGCGCGGAGATGGAGGGGCGGGAGGTCAGGGAAATCCATCTCGAAGTGCGCCCTGGAGACGAGGTGGAGGTGGCCGAGGGGCCGATGCGCGGCATCAAAGGCATCGTCAACCACGTCCATGACGGAGCGCGCCGTGTGCGCATCCTCATGGAAATCCTCGGCGGGGAAAATGTGGTCGAGGTGGACGCTTCCAAGCTCCTCCCGGCCCGCCAGCCGCGTGAGGCGCTGGCCGGCGGCGCGTAAAACTATGCGGCTCACTTTTTCTCATCCCAGATGAAATGGTCGAGCCGGATCTTGGTGGCGCGCGCGGCGGCCTCCTGCGCGCGCTCCCCCCGGCTGGAGCCGAGTTTTTCAGCCAGGCGCGCGGCGGATTCCCACTGCCTGGCCGCCTCAAGCAGCTCAATACCCAGGAAACCCGCGCGGTAATACCAGCGGAACTCGGCGGGATTGGCGGGACCGCCGAAGGGCGCGCCTTCCACCACGTCATGACAAGCTGCCAGCGCCTCGGCGGACTGGCCTGCGGCATGGAGCACGGTGGCTAGGGTGTGACCGGCGCGGGCGCGCCAGGCGTAGGGCAGGCCATCCCCCTCCAGCATCGCGCGCAGAACGGCGGCGGCGTCATCGAAATGCGCGGGCTTCACCCTGCCGAGCAGCATGAGCATCTCCGCCTTCTCACAAACCAACTGGCGGCGCATGTCCACCGCCAGATCCGGCCCGGCCAGCAGCATTTCCGTCAGCCTCAAAGCCTCGGCCTCCTCGCCCGCCAGACGACGCGCCTGAGCGAGCTGGTGAAGCGCCGGCTGGGCGAGCGGACCCGCGCGCTCAGCGATCTCCTGCCAGAGTTGCAGTGCCCTCTCGCGCCCCTCCTCGGTGAGCATGGACATGGCGGAGAGGGCGGCGAAATATAGAGCACTCTCCGCATAAGGCGACTCAGGGTGCTCCTGCGCCAGCAGTTCGAAACCCGTGCGCGCCGCGGCAAAATCCTCCAGCCGGAAATACACCTCGGCCACCTTCATGCGCACCTCGTCCTCCTGGTCAGCACCGGGCCAGTTTTTCAAAAACTCCCCGCCCAGAGCCGCCGCCTCCTCCAGCTTTCCCTGGCGCTCCAGCAGCCAGAGGCGCGTCACCGCCACACGCTGGCGCTGCCCGTCATCAAGTCCCGTGAGCACATCCGCCTGGCTCAGCGCTTTTTCAGACATCGAGAAATTTGGCGGCTTTGACAGCATGGCCAGCTCGGCCAGCGCCAGGCATGCCTCCAGGGCGCGGGGATGGGAGGCGTGATTTTCGAGAAAAGCGTTGAGCGCCGACACCGCGCCCTGGCCGCCAACGGAGGCGAGCTCCAGCGCCCGGTCCAGCTCCAGGTCAGCGGCGCTGTCCCCGCTTTTCACAGCGACCTCCGACCCCGAACCGACGATTTGCAACTGTCCCAGCAGAGTCTGGTAGAGCAAAAGCTCGCCCGCCCGCAGCGCTGCCACACAGGCATTGAAAAGCGCCGCTCGCCGCGCGGAGAGCGTGGCGGCCGTGTTCGCGGCGGCGAAGAAATCATCCGCCGCATCCTCATAATCCCCGCGCACGAAGGCGCTGCCGCCTGTGATGAAGTCGAGGAATGACGCGCCGCCCTCCTCGAAGTGTCCACGCCACAAGGAGGCAAGCGCGGCCACCGCCGTGTCGTTGCCGAGCGCCCCGTGGGTCTGAAGGGCCAGGCGCATCGCGTCCACCGCCTGGGGATGCTCAGGATGCGCCACAGCCATGCTCTCCAACAGACCCAGCGCCTCCTGTTTCCGGCCCTCATGAAGCAGCCAGCGGGACAGCGCCAGCATCGCATGGCCGCGAAACAGGGCGACTTCAGCCTCAGCCGCGCCGGACTGGCGCAGCGCGGCGCCGCCCTCCACCATCCAGCGCATGATGACGTCCGGCGGCGGCGTGTCCAGCTCCTCCAGCACCCGCGCCAGCAGATCAAAGGCATGCGGCCACAAGGTGCTGCGCGGAGTGTTTTCCAGGAAGGCCGTCAGTGCCTCCAAAGCCTCCGCAGCGCGGCCTGACTCCAGCCCCGCCTCAACCCGCATCAGACTGGCGGAGTGGACCAGGGACTCCCCGCCCCGGCGCGCGGTGATGATTCCGCGCAAAACCGCCTCCGCCTCCTCCCCGCGTCCCAGATCCAGCAGGGCGCGCGCCCGCAGATGGGCCGCTTCGGTCTCTCCGGAGTCCGGCAGCGCCTCCAGAGCCGCCTGCGCCTCGCCGATCGCCAGCGAAGCCTCCGCCAGGATCAGCAGCGCCTTGGGCCTCACCTCTTCGGAGGCGGAGTTCAGCAACTGCAGGGCCATCCCGCGCGCCTGGACTTCATTGGCGCCGCGCAGGAACAACTGGGCAAGCAGTAGTTTTTCCCGCTCCCCCGCATCGCCCCTCTCCAGACGCCGCGTCAGCAAAGCCTCCGCCTCGCCATGCCTTCCCTCCAAGGCCAGCGCCTGCGCCCTCCAATAATCCGCGCCCTGCACCGGTTCACGCTCCAGCAAGGCAAGAGCGGCGGCCCCGTCGCCCGCGCGCACCCGCGCCTCCACCGCCAGCGCCGCCAGACCGGCCCGCTCGCCCGCGGACCAGGACGGCCTTTCCAGCAGCAGCTCGCTCTTCGCCGCCGCCACTAAAGCCTGTCCGCCGCGCAGCGCGGCAAGGGCGGACTGAAAATCCGCGTCTTCCTCCAAATCCGGCGCCCCGCGCAGTGGTAACACGGCGGGCAAAAGGCAGAGGATCAAAGGTCGCAAGGCATCTCGCATGAGACGCGCAGGCTACAGCATGGCCGGCCCGTTTTCCAAACGTCTTTCTCCACCGTCAGCCATGCCAGGCTAAAAAGCCCGATGCTGTCCTGGATCAAGGCGGGAGTCTGCCGCCATCTCAATCCTCCGTCCCGGCAACCCGGGCCAGCCCTTCCCGAAGAACAGCGGCATCTTCCTCGGAGACAATACCGCTGCCGACAACAGCCGCCTGGAGAAGGCCTAGGCTGCTGGAGCAGGCGATGAGCGTGAGATTGCGGCCGGGGGCTATTTCGCGGGTCATGAGACCCGAGATGCTGCTGAACGCCCCCGCGCTTTCACGCCGCGCCGAGTTCAATGCCATGAGTGTCGAGAGCACCAATCCGGCGGCGTTTGGCGGTCCCCAGAGCAGGTCGCCATGCTCATCCACCACAAGGATGTCCGCGCCTTTGAAGCGGCCGCGCGCCCATTCCGCGAATGTCTCCAGCCTGGCTCCGAACTCCCCCTCCGCGTCAAAACAAAGATCGGCGGTGCTGAATGCGTCCCGCTCCCTCGCGGCATGTCCCCGCTCCTGAACAGTCGTGGCGTTTTCAACCGGAGTCCCGCGCCCTTGCAGGAGTCCGGCGATGACGGCCTGCTCGCGAATGTGGCGCAGTCGCTCGCGGATGGAGTCAATCTCCTTTTCGGAGGCAGTCTCGGCGAGTGCCGGCTCCCCGTCCTCGGCCGACTCATGTCCGGAAGGAATGATGTCCGGTGTTTCTGGCACCGGAGCACGAGCGGGAGGGTCCGTAAGTTCGGAAATCCAGGCGCTCCACCCCGGAGCTTCCGCCTCCGAAATTACCGGAAGCGCGGGCGCGGGAGCATCATGCGGCACGACAGGCCGCCCAGGCTCCAGTCCGGCGAGCAACCCGGAGACCTCATTCGGATCAATCCAGGAGACTTGCATGGCTTTGAGCAGCTTCACGATCCTCCGGCAAGCCTGTGCGCTGCTCGATCTCCGCCGCGATCTGGTCGAAGATGAGCGCCTCGGGCGGCGGGTTGCGTTTCATCAGCGCCACCGGCACCCCCATGGCGCTGGCTTCGAGAAAGGATTCCAAACGGGGCACATTCTGCTCGAACATGAGGCTGGCGGGCAGCATGGCCCGCAGTTCGTTGACGACTTTCTGGCTGATGCTGTTGCCGGCCATGACCATCGTCAAAAGGATGCCCGCCACCTTCACCGGCGCCCCCTCGCTGCGGTAGCGGGAGAGCGTCTCCAGCATGTGCGGCACACTGCGCACCGCCAGAGGCTCGGCCTGCTGGGGAATGATGACGTAGTCGCATGCCTTGACGACGCTCTCGGACATGCCGTTGAGGCCCGCGGCGGTGTCCATGATGAGGCAGTCCACGCCGCGCAGTTCGGCGGAGCGCAGGATGTCAGCCAGACGGGCCGGCACCTCATGCGCGGGCCAGCCCCGGCGGGAGCAGGCGTCATACTGGCCGGCGGGCAGGATTTGCAGTTCGGGCAGGCGGGTGGCCAGCACGAGCTTGTCGAAATCCCCGCCGCCGCAAAGGTAGTCGTAGAAGCCCTGCTTGGAGCGGGTGGAGCGCGCCAAGGATAGGCCCACGCCACCCTGCGGGTCGGTGTCCGCGAGGAGAACGTTCCACCCGCGCCTGGCTAGGGAGTAGGCGAGATTGATGCACAGCGTGGTCTTGCCCACGCCGCCTTTTTGACTTGCTGTGGCAATGGCGATCACTGGCCGGATGCTAAAGCGCGATGCCGTGGTGGCAAGGCTGTCTTGGCTTGCACGGCTCACTCCTGTGAAAATCCCCTCCGTCGCTGGGGATGGTGCGCGATGCAGGGTTCGAACCTGCGACCCCCACCATGTCAAGGTGATGCTCTACCACTGAGCTAATCGCGCGATGTTCCATCAAGGGCCGATTAGTTACCGCCTATGCAGGTGCGGGCAACCGATTTTTTCAATCTCCAAACACGACAAAAACCACCGCGCAAATCCAGTCATGCCACGGCAAGATCGAGGAAAAGGATATTCGCTGCGCCCGGTCCGTGGCATACAAGCTGCAGCGAGTTCACACCCTCGCGCAGCATCCTGGCCGGAATCAGCCACGCGCGCAGTTCCTCAGGCTTGCCCAGCATGGATGGAAACGGCACCGCAAAAGGCTCTGAGACATCATTCGTGGCTGTCAGCGGCTCCCCGTTGAAATGAGCCGCCAGATCGGTCGCATCGGTCCGATCAGTCTGAATCCGCACCCGCGCATCACCACGAGGGCTTGCGAGGTCGAAGTTGAACTTCTCTGTCTTGCCCTGCGCCAGCTTGCGCGGCACGGGCAGCGGCTTCGCCCCCGGTGAACGCCACCCGCTCGCAATGAACCAGTGCTGCGGCTGTTTGGCGAGCGTTTGCGGCTCGCGCAGGGCTTTGAGCGCCTCAAACGGCGGCTCGCCAAACACACCGCGTCCTTCGCCCTGCCCATGCTGGCGGTAGTAGGCGAAGTTGAAGAGGCTGATGCCGTCCGCGCCGCGTGCATAGGCGAGATGCGCGCTCGTGTGGAGATGCTCGCGCGTGGCGCGGCGATACGGAAACACGTCGTAGCCCGCCTGCACCTTGTCGCCCTTCCAGATCGTGTGGCAAAGCTCGAAGTAGAGCGTGGCACCGGTCGTCATTTTGCGAATGGCGGCCAGATCGTGCTGCTGGGTGGTGAAGTAATGCGCTGAGGCATTCACCATGTCGAGACCGGCGGCGACGAGCGCTTTCAAATCGAGGCCCAGCTCATCGAGAGCGGTCAAATAGCATGGCACACGCGCGCAGAGCCATTTTTGCGGCCCGAGCATCCGGCGCACTTCTTTGACGAAGGCGGTCATGATGACGCGTCGTTGCTCAAGCGGTGTTTCGGGGCGGAAGTAGCTGTAGAAGCGCAGGAAATCGAGTTCGAGGCCGTCGAGGTCGTAGTTCGCACACAGCTCGCGGAGCATGGCGAGCTTCTGCGCACGCACCTCGGGCTCCGCCCAGTTCAAAACGAGGTCCGCACCGCGCAGAGAGCCCGGTTTGATGCGATGATCGGGATGCTCGGCATACCAGCGCGTCACGCTCATGCCGATGCTGCTGCCCGGTTTGTCGCCAGGCTTCGGATCGACGAACTCTTTGTGATGCGCGTCGTTCATGCGCAGCGAGATGAAGGCTGCCTGGCCTTTCGCGCGGCAGTGGTCGATGAAGCGCCGCACGATGTCGCCACCATTGAGCACGAACTGGCTGAACGAGTCCGGCTTCTGGCCGTAGCGCTGTTTGATCCATGCAAAGTGTTCCTTCAAATCGATCACCTTGCTCGGCCACAGCGGCACCACGCCGAGTCCCGGCTGCAAAAAGTGCGCGTCCACCAGCCCCGCGACCTCATCAATCGACGCATCGAGCATCTCGGACCGAAACGGTTCCCGCGCCGCATGAAACGGACTTACGCAAGAGGTGATGTTCGTGAGGTCGTTGCTGTACAGCACGCGGAACGGCGCTTTGCGCGGCCCTTCCGCCGCCAGCAGCGGCGTGGCGGCGAGAGTGTGGATGAAATGGCGGCGCTTCATTTTGGCGAGCCATGCAACGCGTCATTGGGCCTGGCTTTGCAGGAACTCGCGCTCGGCATCGCATTGCGCGAGGTCGGCGGCGCGTTGCCAGGCGGCGCGTGCTTCGGCGGGGTGGCCGAGTTTGGCGATGAAGCTGGCGCGGATGGCGTGATACAAGTACTGCGCTTCGAGCGAATGGCGGTTCGGGATGTTTTCGAGGGCTTCCAAGGCCTCCCGCGGACCGCGCACTCGAGCGAGAGCAACGCTCCGATTCATGGCGACGATGGGCGTGGGCTTGAGGATCAGGAGTTGATCGTAAAGACTCAAAATGCGCGTCCAGTCGGTGCTCGCTTCATCGAGCGCGAGGCAGTGACAGGCGGCGATGCCGGCCTCGATGTGATACGAGCTGATGAGATCGCCCGTGGAGGCCGCGCCGAGGGCGAGGATGCCTTCCTCGATGAGTCTCGCATCCCACTGGCTGCGGTCTTGATGATGCAGTCGCACGATTTCGCCCGCGAGATTGACCCGCGCACGCAAACGGGCCGCATTCAGGCACATGAGCGCGAGCAGGGCTTTGGTGGCTGGTTGCGCGGTCGCGGGATGCGCGGCGAGCAGGCGTGTGAGGCGCATGGCTTCGTGACAAAGCTCCTCGCGGATGAGTCGGTCGCCGGAGGAGGCTTTGTAGCCTTCATTGAAGAGCAGATAGAGCGCAGCGAGCACGCCATCGAGCCGCTGCGGCAGTTCGCTGGCATCCGGGACCACAAAGGGCAGTCGCAGGTCGCGGATGAGCTGTCGCGCCCGGACGAGACGTTTAGCGATAGCGGCCTCGCTGGTGAGAAAAGCGGCACCAATCTCCGCCGGGCTCAAGCCGCACACCGTGCGCAAGGCGAGCGCGAGTTGCGCCTCGGTGGAAAGCTGCGGATGAAAGCACACAAAGAGCATGCGCAGCGTTTCATCGCTGATTTCGGGCTCATCGGCTGTTTCATCGCGCGTGAGCCAGCGTTCCTGCTCGACGGTGATTTGGGCTTCTTTGCGCTGCCAGTTCTGTTCTCGACGCAAAGCATCAAGCGCGAGGTTCTTCGCGGCCTGCGTGAGCCAGGCTGCAGGATTGTCCGGAATGCCGCGATAAGGCCAGGTTTGCAAGGCTCGCACGAGCGCCTCTTGCACAACGTCCTCGGCGAGTTGCAGCCGATGCGTGCCAAAATGTGCCGCCAACGATGCAACCAGCCGCGCACCTTCGCGGCGGAAGATATCATCCGCGACACTGCTAGCCGTACTCATCGGTCACTTCATCGAATGCAGGCCGATCATGTTGCCCTCGGTGTCGAGGATGAGCGAAATGAAGCCATAAGGCGCGATGGAGAACTTTTCGCGAAACACCTGTCCGCCCGCCGCCGCGACGCGCGAGGCCTCCACGCCGCAATCCTCGCACGAGAAGTAGATCAACGTGCCGCCCGCGCCGGGCTTGAAGCCATCCATGCGGCAAAGCGTGCCGCCGCAGCCTGGAGCCGGGTTTTCCATGTCGCAGGGGAACATCAGCATCTCGAAGCCGTCCTTCATGTCGTCGGGCACGGGCATGGGCTGCATCTGGATGTTCAGCACGGTTTCGTAAAAGGCTTTGGCACGGGCCAGGTCGGAGACGTAGATTTCAAACCAGCCAACGGGATTGCGTTTGGGATTCATGTCGGGGACGGAGTGGTGGAATGTTGGAGTGATGAGAAGAGAGTGGCTACTTCGAAGCCGTGGCCGCTTTCACGTCCGCCATGGGACGGCAGAGATCGGCAATCGGACGCACCTCGACTTGCGCACCGTAGGCGAGGATGGGACAGGCTTTCGCGAGCTTCACCGCTTCATCGGTGGAAGGAACGGAGAGCAGGAAATAGCCGGCGACGGCTTCCTTGGACTCGGCAAACACACCATCGGTGACGAGACTTTGCGCTCCGGAGATGATTTTGCCCTCTTCCATCAGCGGCTGGGCTCCGCAGAGGATGCCCTTGCTGCGCAGACCTTCCACCCAGCCGTAGAAGTCGGTCATGACGCGTTGCAGCTCGGCGGGCGAGAGGCTGCTGTTCCACTGCGTGCCGCGGATGAGGAGCAGATGCTCGCCGGTGGGCGCTTGAGTGTTGGTGGCGTCGTTCATGGAAGTTGGAGTCTAGGCTTTAGCCGACGGTTTGGGATGGTTCGTGAGGTCGAAGAGGTCGGCTAATGCCTGGACTCCAACTCATGCATTCGATGCGTCGGGCGTTTCGTTCGTGTGGCGGTAGGCGGAGCCGCGCTCGGACTCGAGCGGACGGATTTCGAATTTCAGACCATGCGGCAGCACTGGATTCTGCGCCGCGATGGCCGCCGCGGCCGCGAGACTCTCCGCGACGATGATCCAGTAGCCGCCGATGACTTCCTTGCCCTCGGCGAAGGGGCCATCAGTGCGAATGCCTTCGCGAGTCACGAGCGCCGCATCCATCGTGAGACGCGAACCGGGCTTGAAGATGCCTTTGGCAATGTTCGCCTCATACCAAGTATAGAATTGGACGATCGCCGCTTCGATGTCGGCCTTGGAGGACGCCTTGTCCCACTGGCCGCGTGAGAGCAGCAGATACTCGGATGAGGCGGGCGTGCTCATGGTGCGGGAGGTGTCGCTGCGGGCGTGGCGACGAGTTTTGCGACGGCTGCGAGGCCTTTTTCAAATTCGGTTCCGCACATTGATTCGCAGTCCATGAACAAACTGATCACCTTCGGCATCAGGCCTTCGTTTTTGCCATACATGGCCCAGGTGACGGTGGTTTTGCTGCCTTCGGTTTTGAAGAGGTAATCCACGGTGCTGACGCCTTCCATCGGCTCCAGCCAGTCCATGCGCAGGCGGATGAGTTCGTTCGGCTTGCTCTCGGTGATGGTCGCCTTGCCTTTGCCGGTCATTTTGCCTTCCCAGGTCGAGATGGCACCGACGCCGGTCTCCGGCCCGGCGTATTCGACCTTGGCCTCGGGGTCCATTTTGAGCCAGGGATTGAACTCGTTGAACTTCTTGTGGCTGTTGAACCAGACGAACACCGCCTCCGGTGGCGCGGCGATGGTGATGCTGCGCTCGACGCGAAAGTCGGGCGATTTGAGCAACGCGGCGGCGATGACGCCGATGACGAGCACGGCGAGGCCGCTGAGGATTTTCTTGAGCATGGTAGTGGTGTGGTTGGGTGGTGAGTTGGAGTATAGGCTTTAGCCGACGGTTTGGGATGTGTGGGAGGTCATTGATCGGCTAAAGCCTGGACTCCAAATTTTGCTGGCGATTACTGCCGCGTGAAGATCACTGGCGGGCCGCAGGGAGAGCTTTTGCCGTCTTTCCAGGAGATGCCTTCGAGCTTGAAGTGGTTCGCGTCGATGAAGGTGTAGGTCGCGCCGTGCATGTGCATGTCTTTGTTCACGTTCAGGCCGGGCGTCGGCGCCAGGTCAAAGGTCAGCGAGTCGGCGGTTTGCTTCACCAGCTTCATGCGCGGCTGGTTTCGCAGCATGCAATAGTGCGTCATCGTTAGTTTGCCGTTCACGTCATGATACACGCTCAGCATTTCCATCGGCGTGCCTCCGGCGAAGGTTTCCTGAATGACCGAATCCCCTGCGATGAGGCGGAACTCCGTGTTCATCGTGCCCATCTCGGGCGATTAGCCCGACCATTTGCCCACCAGCGACTTCATCCGCTCAAAGGCCGCGGAGCCTTTGTAAGGCGGCATGTCGGCGCAGGCGGCGTGTTTGTCCTGGCCAGTCTGGCAGGAGGTGAGCACCGCACAGGCGGCGAGCGAGAGAAGGAGCGCGTGTTTGATCATAGGAGCGATGAGTTTTGGTTATGAAACAGACCAGGCGTGCCGGAAGACCGCCCGTCACAGAATCGACGAACGACATTCCCGGGCGAGGACAGAAATGTGAAAATTCTTTGCGGCGCCCGGTAAAGCTCAGGGCACCGCCGCCTTCCATCCTGCTTTCAGATGTTCGGCCATCTGCTTCACACGCTTTGCCTGCTCGGGATCGGCTGCGAGGTTCTTTGACTCGGCAGCATCGTAAAGCTCGGTGCCGACAAGGTTCTGCTTCGGATCATGCCACTCGGTGTAGCGCCAGTCGCGGGTGCGGATGCTGCGGCCCATGACCGGCGGCTTGCCGGGGCGGAGGTATTGGCTGAAGGCGGCTTTTTTCCATTCGCGGTCCGGCTTTTCGAGCAATGGGGCAAAGCTGGCGCCTTCGAGCTGCTTTGGCAGCGGCAGCGAGCACAGCTCGGCGAGAGTGGGATAAATGTCCACAAACTCAACGAGCGCCTTGGTGCGCTGACCGGCTGTTTTCATGCCAGGGGCGCTGAGGATGAGCGGGGAGCGCGTGCCCAGCTCGAAGTTGGTCATCTTCGTCCAGAGGCCGTTTTCGCCGAGGTGGTAGCCGTGGTCGCCCCAGAGCACGATGAGGGTGTTTTCGCGCAAACCGAGGCGGTCCAGTTCATCCAGCACCTTGCCGAGCTGCGCGTCCATGAAGCTCACGCAGGCGCGATAGCCGCGGATGAGATGGGGAGCCATCGCATCGGGAATTTTGCCGTTTTCCGGCACGGTGCCGTAGCTGCGCAGCTCGTAGTTGTTGTGAAACGCAGGCTCGGGTGCGTTTTCGGGCCGCGCGGCATTTGCAGGCATGTGAATCGAGTCCGCCGGATACAGGTCCCAATACTTCCGCGGGCAGGTGAAGGGAAGGTGCGGCTTCACAAAACCCACGGCGAGGAAGAACGGCTTCGCTTCGGTTTTGAGGCGCTGAAGGGTTTCGATGGCTTTCACGGCGGTCTGCCCGTCGGGATAGACTTCGTCCGTCTCGTCAGCGGCCTCAAAGGGCGCGGCGCGCAGTTGTTTCGGCTGCTTGTCCTTCGGCAGCGCTTTGAGCTGCTTCACATAATCGAGCGATGCCTTCGTGAACCAGTGCCTGTAAGGCTGGCCATGATACCAGGCGGGCTCGCTCCATGACAGCGGATCGTCGCCCGGCTCCCGGTCGCTGTGATGGAACACCTTTCCGAGGGAGAGCGTGGTGTAGCCGTGGTTTTTGAAGTGCTGCGGCAGTGTCAGCACCTGCGGCATCTCGCCGCGCAGAAAGTGCTGGTTGTCAAAAATGCCCGTCGTGTCCGGCCGGCAGCCGCTGAGCACGCTGTTGCGCGAGGGATTGCACACCGCCACCTGGCAATACGCCCGCTCAAACAGCATCCCCTGCGCGGCGAGTCGGTCGAGATGAGGCGTCTGCATGTGAGCCGCGCCGTAGCAGCCGATTTCGGGCCGCAGATCATCCACCGCGATGAAGAGGACATTCAGAGGTGCTGAAAAGAGCGGAAGCGATATTGTGATCGCGCAAAGAATGATGAGAGCGGAACGGAATGCCATGTGCCTCAAACGAGAAATCAGGATGGCCATTTCGTGAAACTGGCTGGCAAACCGCCCCGATCTCCATGAGCATGAGGTGCTAAGCCAAAGTGTCCGCAATGCTCTCCCTCCCTGGCTTGATGATGCCGCGCCAGACAATCATGGCATCCGATATGGGAGCGACGGCGGTGGCATGGAATGAAGTTTTGACCAAAGGCTGCCGAGATCCCGCCTCAAACTCACTTTCCGTCCGATGTTGGCCGTTTGTGGCAAAAGATTAGCGTCTCGCTGGCATTATTTATGCCCTGCTATCAACGTGTCTTACCTCCAGTCCCTGCAAGCCAGCGCCCCGGTGGCGCATGACATCCTGCTTTTCAGCATCGTCATCCTGGCGGGGATCGGCCTTGGGCGCGTGCCGTTCGGCGGCGTCCGCCTGGGGGTGGCCGGCGTGCTGTTCAGCGGGCTGCTGGCCAGCCATTGCGGACTGGAGCCGGATGGCAAAGTGGCGCATTTTTTGAAGGATTTCGGGCTGGTGCTGTTTGTCTTTGCGCTGGGGCTGCAGATGGGGCCGTCGTTTTTCGGCTCGCTGAAAAAGGACGGACTGCGGCTGAACGGCTGGGCAGCGGCGCTGGTGGCAGGCGGGGCGGCGGTGGCCGTGCTGGGAGCGTGGCTGCTGGATCTTCCTCTGCCGGCGGCAGCGGGGCTCTTTGCCGGCGCCACCACCAACACCCCCGCACTGGGCGCGGCCCAGCAGGCGCTGCAGGCCGCGCAGGCTGACCCTGCAGCGGTCGCGCTGCCAGCGCTGGCCTACGCCGCCACCTATCCGCTGGGCGTGGCGGTCACACTGCTGCCGCTGCTGCTCGTCGGCATCGCCGCCCGGCGGCTGCACCGCATGAACTACATGACGCTCTGCGGCCTCATCTCCGGCGGCATGACCGACCCTCCCGCGCTCGCCTTCGCCAGCCAGATGGCACGGAACGATTTCCCCGCGGTGGCCTACGCGGCGGTCTATCCGCTGACCATGCTGCTGCGCATCATCGCCGCGCAGGTCATCGCCCAGACAGGGTGATAGGTAGCAGCAGGGTCCACACATGAGCCGGAATTGTGCCATGCTGTTGCGACCGGTGGAGCGTCTATTATCCGCTCTGCTGCACGGTGGACACCGCTGGTGGCCCGCCGGGCCGAGTCCTGAGTTTTACGTCGGCTTCATCCTGGGCATGGCCGCGTTTCCGGCAGCGCGTGTGGATGAAAAGGTCAGCCCATGAGTGCGGTCAGATCAGTTCGGTGTCTGCCGACGTTTTGGCCGATAAGATACCCGCAGCGGCGCGAACGGCGTCGAGTTCGAGGCGCAGATGCTTTTGAAACAGCGAAATGTCCGCGCTGTGGACGAGCATGTTCGCTCCCAGCATCAAAAAGCGCGTCTGCTGCTCCACACTGCCCCAGAAATGAATGCCCGCGCCGACACCTGCCGCGCGAGCTTTGCGGAAAATGGTTTCGCAGGCGTCGAGAAAGCGCGGATGATCCCACTGCTCGGGAATGCCGAGGCTGCATGACAAATCATGCGGGCCGATGAGCACAGCGTCGATGCCCGGCACGGCGAGAATGTCATCCAGCGCTTCAATCGCCGGAACACTCTCAATGTTCACGATCAACAACCGCTTTGCAGCGCCTTCTTGAATGTAGGCGTCGAGTTCCGGCTCGGGCTTTGCGCCTTCGAGCATCTGCTGCAATCGTTTGCCTTTGATGGGACGCAGTTTCACCGCACCGCGCAGGGCCTGCACTTGTGCGACCGATTCGACGTAAGGCGCGATCACGCCCGCCGCACCGCCATCCAGCACCATCGTCGCCGCATACGGATCAGGCGAAGGAATGCGAACGAGCGCTGGCAAACCGAGCGCGGCGTAGGTCTGGCACATCCAGCTCAGTTCGGCGCGATCCAGCGCGATGTGCTCGGTGTCGATGAAGACAAAGTCGAGTCCACAGCCGCGCACCAACTCCGGCCAGCGCGGCGAGGGCGAGACGATGAGCGTGCCGAAGACGTTCCGGCCTTCTTTGAGGTGCTGTGAGAGTGTGCGGGCGTCCATGGAGGTGGTGCTCTTGAACTCCTCACACGCAAGCGGCCTTGCTGGTTCGTGGAATTGACCAACGACTGGACATCCCCGCGCCTACTCCGCGCGGATCTGGAAGAACGCAGCGTCGTCCGGCACGGTGAACTGGAACTCCAGATTGCCCGCGCCGTTGATGATCGTCTGCGGAGCGGTCATGGGAAAGGGATCGAAGCTGCCTGGCAGCAGCGTCGCGCTCTTCGCCACGCCGATGGTGAGGGTGAAGGTTCCCGTTTGTGGATCACGCTGGATCAACGGCACGCCGACATTCAGCGCCTGAACCTGCGCGGTGGAGAAAAAGCCCGCCGCGTTCACATGCGCCGGAGCGTTTCCCAGCTTGGAAAAGAGCGCGGACACCAGCGCAGGCTGGCTCACCTCCCAGTCAAAGCCCAGCGCGGACCAACTGAACTCCGCCCAGTCGTTCAACCCGTCACTGTCGGTGTCCGCGGTGGTGGAGAAGGCCGTGGCGCGGACATCGAAGGCGAAGGGGTTTTCATCCGCGTCCGTGCTGGCGATGCTCACGGTGGCGGTGCGGGTGCCGAGTGTGGCCGGATTGAACGTCACGGCAAAGGTCCGCGTGCCGCCATGGGCTGGCACGATGGCGCTGGCGGGCTGCTGGGTCACGCTGAAGGCGGAGCTGCCGCTGAGGGTCACGAACGGCACGCCAGTGAGGATGAGATCAAAGGAGCCCGTGTTGGTGATGGTGAAGGTGCGCGTCACCGGGCTACCACCGGCCAGATCGCCGCCCAGGTCGGTATGATCCGCCACGGCAGGCGTGGTGTCGCCGCTGGCGATGTCCACGCCGTTGCCGCTGAGAGCGATTTCCGGGGGCGGACCCAGCCCGGTGAAAAGGTAGGCCGCCCCGGTATTGCCGGCGTTCTCGTCGGGTGTGCTGTTGACGCCCGTGCTGGCGCTGTCCTCATTAGCTGCTCCGACGACCACCGTTTCCCCGCTCACCGCCACCGAGCAGCCGAACCAGTCTCCCGCCGTGACCTGGCTGGCCTTGAGGTAGGCCTGCTGGCTCCAGACCGTGCCGTTCCGCACAAAGACATACGCCGCCCCAGCATTCGCAGCACCCTCATCGGGTGTGCTGTTAATACCCGTGGTGGCGCTGTCCTCAAAGAGTGCGCCGACAACGATTGTGTCCCCGCTCACGGCCACTACGGCGCCAAACCGGTCGTCAGTCGTCACTTGTTGGGCCTTCAGATAGGCCTGCTGGCTCCAGATCGTGCCACTGCGCACAAACACGTAGGCCGCCCCGGCATCCGCGACACTCTCGTCAGGCGTGCTGTTGACGCCCGTGGTGCCGCTGTCCTCGTAAGGCGCACCGACGACGACCGTGTCTCCATCCACCGCCACATAGAGGCCGAAGGCGTCCCCATCCGTCACTTGATGGGCCTTCAAATACGCCTGCTGGCTCCAGGTCGTGCCGTTGCGGACAAACACGTAAGCCGCTCCGGAAGCGGAACCGCTGCTGCCCTTTTTGGGCGTGCTGTTGATGCCTGAGATGAAGCTGTCCTCCGAATAGGCCCCGATTACTGCGGTGTCCCCGCTCACCGACACCGAGGTACCAAACTCGTCTTCTGAGCCGGGGTGGCTCGCCTTCAAATAGGCCTGCTGGGTCCAGTCCGTGCCGCTGCGCACAAACACATAGGCCGCCCCGGAAGCTTCCATGCTCTCATTGGGCGTGCTGTTCACACCCGGCGTGCTGCTGTCCTCCCAAGGCGCGCCAATGACCACGGTATCCCCACTGACCGCCACGGAAATGCCAAACTGGTCATCTGCCGTCATCTGATGGGCCTTCAGGTAGGCCTGCTGGCTCCACACCCCTCCACCATCGCGCACAAACACATAGGCCGCGCCGGCATTGCCAGCGCTTTCATTGGGCGTGCTGTTGATGCCCGAGGTGCTGCTGTCCTCATTTCGCGCCCCGACGACCACGGTGTCCCCGCTCACCGACACCGAGCCGCCGAAGTAGTCTTCCGCCGTCACTTGGTGGGCCTTCAAGTAGGCCTGCTGGCTCCAGGCTCCGCCGCCATCCCGCACAAACACGTAGGCCGCTCCGGCATCTTCAGCGCTCTCGTTGGGAATGCTGTTGACGCCCGTGGTGCTGCTGTCCTCTAAGGGTGCGCCAATGACCACGGTGTCCCCGCTCACCGCCACGGACGCGCCGAACTGGTCAAAGGCGGCAGGGCCTGCGCCGCTGGGCGGAATGGGGGTGGGTTTCACGTAGGCCTGCTGGCTCCAGTCCGCGCCGCCGCGCACAAACACATAGGCCGCACCGGAGTCGGGCGCCGCCTCATTGGGCGTGCGGTTGATGCCCGTGAGGCTGCTGTCCTCGAGATTGGCCCCGACGACCACGGTGTCCCCGCTGACCGCCACGGAGGCGCCGAAGCGGTCCTCCTGCCCCGCATTGCCGGCTTTCAGATAGGCCTGCTGGCTCCATGCCGTGCCGCTGCGCACAAACACATAGGCCGCCCCGGCGCTGGTGGCGGTTTCATTGGGGGTGCTGTTGATGCCGGTGGTGCTGCTGTCCTCAAAGTAAGCCCCGACGACCACCGTGTCCCCGCTCACCGCCACGGAGGTGCCGAAGTTGTCGCCAGCAGTGACCTGATGGGCCTTCAAATAGGCCTGCTGGGTCCAAGTCGTGCCGCTGCGTGCAAACACATAGGCCGCCCCGGCACTGATGGCGCTCTCATTGGGGGTGCTGTCGATGCCCGTGGTGCTGCTGTCCTCAAAACGTGAGCCGACGACCACGGTATCCCCATCCACCGCCACCGAGTTGCCGAAGTTGTCGTTCGCGTTCACTTGGTGAGGCTTGAGATAGGCCTCTTGCGTCCAGGTCACGCCGCTGCGCACGAACACATAGGCCGCGCCGGCATTGACGGCGCTCTCATCAGGCGTGCTGTTGACTCCCGTGCTGCCGCTGCGCTCAGCGACTCCTGAGATGGCCGCAGTGTCCCCGCTCACCGCCACCGAAAAGCCAAACTGGTCAAACTCCGAGACCTGGTGAGCCTTCAGGTAGGCCTGCTGGGTCCAGGTGGCTCCGCTGCGCACAAACACATAGGCCGCTCCGGCACTGGTGGCGCTTTCATCGGGCGTGCTGTTGACGCCGGAGGTGCCGCTGTCCTCAAAATTCGCCCCGACGACCAGCGTGTCTCCACTCACCGCCACCGATACACCGAAATTGTCTCCCACAGAGACCTGATGGGCCTTCAGGTAGGCCTGTTGCGTCCAGGTGGATCCGCTGCGCACAAACACATAGGCCGCGCCGGTATTGCCGAGGCCCTCATTGGGCGTGCTGTTGACCCCGGTGGTATTGCTGTCCTCAAGATAACCCCCGACTACGACGGTGTCTCCGCTCACGGCCACCGATCCGCCAAAGAAATCACCCGCTGTGACCTGATGGGCCTTCAAGTACGCCTGCTGGGTCCAGGTGGCGCCGTTGCGCACAAACACATAAGCGGCTCCCGCGTTATTGGCGGCCTCATCAGGCGTGCTGTTGACGCCCGTGGAGCCGCTGTCTTCAAATCGAGCACCAACGACCACCGTGTTTCCGCTCACGGCAACCGATTCGCCAAAGCCGTCCCCCGGCCCGGCGGTGTCCCGCGGATCGGACCTCTTCATATACGCCTGCTGGGCGATGGGGTCGATGGTGACGGGGTAGCGCGCATCCGCGTCCTCCACGACGAGGCGCACCTGCCCTTCCCCCGCCGCCTCGAAGCGGGAGGGAAGCGTCTTCCCATCCGCGTCCCATACCTTCAGCCCGGTGTAGTTCAGCACCGTGGCCCCGGCGGAATCCTGGAAGAGCACGCCGAGGGCATCAGCGGCGATCTTCGGTGAGAGATTGCCCCGCGTGGCGAGAACCAGCGAAAGGCTGGATGGCGGCAAGGCAGAGGGGCGCGTGGCAATGACGTAGCCATGCTCCAGGCCGCGCTGGTCATTCACCCACCACTCTTGCACCGTCGCATCCCAATCGTAGGTCAGGCGCTGGTCCTCGGCCTTCACCTGCGGCGGGCTGGCACCCACGGGCGTCTGCTTGTCCCCGACGCCGTAGCTGCGCAGTTCCAGGCCCCAGGTCCAGCCGCCCTCGCGCGGCGTGGCGATGAAGCCGCGTCCGTCAAACCGCGTGGTCCACTGCTGGCCCGGATTGCGCGCCTGCCAGTGACCGTCCTGGCCCTCGACCGGCATGAACGCATGACGCCCCGCCTCGTAGGCCGCTCGAATGCTCTGCCAGTCGGACGTGTTAAGGCCTGCGGGCGTCTTGCCAGCAGACGGAGCAGCCGGTTCATGGCTGGCGGCCTGGGCGCGGGCATCAGGAACCATGCACGCAATGAGCGCGATGACGAAAACAGCGAGCGAATGGAGTTTCATGGCGGGAAGAAGGGGCATCGCTCCTTTCTTTCCCATGAAGCTTACCGAAACCTTACCACGAGCCGGATTTCTCCGGCTTTTTTACCGATGACAATGGAGCGTGAACGTCGCGCCTTTGCCCGGCTCGGACTGCACGGAGATTTTCGCGCCCAAGGCCTCCGCAAAGCGCTGGGCAATCGCCAGCCCCAATCCCTTCGCGCCCTCGGACCGTGAGCGGGCACGATCCGCACGGTAAAAGGCATCGAAGATGTGCGGGAGGTCCTTCGGCGCGATGCCCGGCCCGTCGTCAATGACGGAGATGCGGCAGTCTCCAGGCTCCGTCCTGACTTCGATCCGCACCGCGCCCCCTTCCTTGCAGTAGCGCAGGGCGTTGGAGAGGAGGTTGTTCAAGACGATCTTGAGCAGCTCAGGATCGGTGCTGGCTGGAAGCGCCCCTGTGGCGTCCATTTCAATCCTCGCGCCCTTTGCCCGTGCCACGTCTTGGAAAGACAGCAGCACCTCGCCGAGCAAACCCACGAGATCCACCTTTCGCACCTGCGGCTTGAGCTCATGCACGTCGGCGGAGACGAGGTCCAGCATGCGGACGACGAGATGGCTCATCTCACGCGTGTTGCGCTCCCACAGCAGGATGGCCTCGCGGTAGTCAGCTTCGGCTTGCGCTCGTTTGAGGGTGGACTGTGCGGTGGTGAGCATCGCGGCCAGCGGCGTTTTGAGCTCGTGGCTGAGATTGGCGATCAATTCGGCCCGCGACTCCGCCAGCGCTTCCGCTCTCGCTTTTTGAACCAGGGCCGACTGGATGAAGTGCAGCACCAACACCATCGCGGCGGCGATGAACACCAGGGCGTTGATCACATAGAGCCAGTTGGCTTGGACCGCGGAGAGCTGAATGACCGGCGGCCTTGTCATCAAAGGTGGAAACCACCCAAGGAAAAACGCCATCGGAAACAAGGCCATCAGCACGCGGAGGCGGATGGGGATGTGGTCAAAGATCAGCGTCACCACGGTGAGAAGCAGCAGGTGAAAATGAAAGCCGCCACCCCATCCGTAGGCCGCCGTGAGCCCCGAGGAGAGATGCGTCCACTCCGCGCCCAGGATCAGGATCAGCCAGTTCCAGCGCTTCACGCGCAACAGCGGCAGGCCAATGGCAAAGGCAGCCGTGCTGACGCCGAACATCCCGGCGGCGAAAGCGTGCCCGCCCCACGCCAACGACGCGCAGATCAGCGCACGAATTCCAAAACCCCACACGAAGTAGCGGCGGAGGAACTTCTGCAGAGCCGGCGAAGGCTGCCGCCCCGACGTGATCGAATGTCCGCCCGTCCTCCACATCATGTGTCTCCTCCCAGTCGCGGCACGAGATAGCCGAGCCCACGTTTGGTCTGAATGAAGTCATGACCCAGCTTCGAGCGGATGCGGTGGATGTGCACCTCCAGCGAGTTCGACTGAAATTTTCCGAAGTCCTCATGCAGCCGCTCCTCCAGCACCTGCTTCGACACCGGGCGGCCTTTCCGTGAAAGCAGCAGCTCCACGGTGGCGAACTCACTGGCGCGGAGCACCACCTCCTTGCCGCCCTTGAACACCCGTTTGGCGCCAAAATGGAACTCCAGATCACCATGCGTCAGAGCCTCGTCGCTCCATGCCGAGGACCGTCGCAGCAGCGCCCGGATCCGCGCCAGCAACTCCGCCAGCTCGAATGGTTTCCCCAAATAATCATCCGCGCCGAGGTCCAGCCCCTTCACACGATCCGTCAAACGGTTGAGCGCCGTCAGCATCAGCACCGGAACCTGTTTCTTCTCCCGCAGGCTTCGCAACACCTCGGTTCCATCCATGCCCGGCAGCAGCCGGTCCAGAATGACCAGGTCATGATCCCATTCGATCGCACGGAAAAGACCGTCGCTGCCAGTGCGCTCCCACTCCACGGCAAAACCCTCTGCCTTCAGTTCCCGCACTATCGCGGCACCGAGATCAAGGTCGTCTTCGATCAATAGGATCAGCATGGCATGTCGAATCTGCGCTCATGCTGGGAGCCCGAGGTGAAAATGCAACCCGCATCACACGGATCGCCCCCGACGGCGCAAAATAGCCCGCGGTTGGCAAGCTTTTGGTAAGCTTGGGAGGTCGTTCCCGAAAGATGAGGACCGCTCAAGAATCGAGGAACACCAAACCACCGCTAGTTCTTGATCTTGATTTTGCCGAAGTGGATGTGCGTGCGCGCCTTGTCCGGCGTGCCGCTGTCCCACACGGCGCGGAAGTCGCCGGGAGCGACTTCGACGAGCGTGGGATATGAATTCTTGATGCCGGCATCGTAAAAGGTCTTCTCCGCGCTCCATGCGCCGCCCATTGGCTGCACCTTGTAACGCAATGATGTGCGTCCGGCCTTGGCAGGCATCGCCGGACCGTCGTTGTAAACGTAAAGGTGGCTGCCGTCCGCATTGCGCGAGAAGTAGCCTTTGGAACGCGCATTCCAGAGTTCCGGCTCCTGCTTCGCCGCTGTCCAGGTAGTGCCGCCATCCTTGCTGATGCTGGAAAACGCACGCGGAGGGTCGAGCGCGCCCTTTTCCTCCCAGTTCGCGGTGCGCATGACGATTTTGAGTTCATCCGGTGAATCTCCCTCGGCGATGCCGCCTTCGTGGAGGAAGACTTTGTCACCCGTTTCAGGCTGCGGAATGTAACCCTCGAACTTCCATTCCAGCAGGCTGGTGCTGCTGAGCACGAATTGATCGCGCGAACCGAGCGGGTCATTGCGCAGTGTGTTGCGATGCGCGGGGAAAAGGTAACGCGTCTTGCCTTTAACCTTCGTCTCGATCGGTCCGGCGACGACGATCAACGGTCCGCTGTAGTGCATCGCCAGTTCGACAGGCGTCCATGAGCGCCCTCCATCCGCGCTGTAGGCAGCGACAAGCTGCGAGTCCTCGCTGTGGCGATAATTCATCGGGCAGCGCATGGCATAGCACCACATGACCTCCTGATCGGAAGGCTTGAACAGAATCGCGTTCGCGTAGGCAAAATGAATCGCGCCCTGCCAGTGATTGTGATCGAAAACAGGCACCGCCTCGCTCCAGGTGTCGCCGTCGTTGGTCGAAACGCTTGCGTAGATGCTGCCCATGTCCGTCTTGCCGGGAATGCCCGCGCCATAGGCCACGACAAGGTGCTTCGGCTTCCATTGCGCAATGTAGGGCTCCCAGACGAGCGAAGCGCCCGGATGCTGGTCCATGTGACGCACGACGCGCACGTCTTTGACATCGCCCTTGTAATCATCCGCGGCGATGAGGCTCGCGGCAGCAGTGAGGAAGAAGAGAATGATGCGTTTCATGGCTTGGCAGGTTGGTTCCAGAGGATTTTGGCGAGCAGCACGCGGTTGTTTTCGTCTTTGCGGGCTTCGGGGAAGGCCATTTCGCTGCTGATGACCCAGGTTTCATTCGCATTCACATCCACAGGCGCAAAGCCGCC
>DDQZ01000090.1:39533-39696 GCA_002343505.1 Verrucomicrobiaceae bacterium UBA2429
CACATCCACAGGCGCAAAGCCGCCGGTGAGATCGACTCCGGTTTCGGGCATCAGGATAAGTTCGGTGGCACGAATGATGTGCAGCTTCTCTGGATCGACCTCGGCGATGAAGATCGGTGCGCGGTTGCGAAAAACGTGGTCGTTGTTCGCGCCTTTGCGGCTG
>DDQZ01000092.1 GCA_002343505.1 Verrucomicrobiaceae bacterium UBA2429
AAGGGAGGCGGGAAGATCGCGGCGGAGGTTCATGGGTTTGAGCTGGGGTTAAGGTTGGATTGGCGGCGAGTCAATCATGCAGACTCTTTATGACTGGCGGCGGTGAGGGCTGCGAGCGCTGGATGACGCAGGGTCTTCTCAAGGGTGATGAGATGGCTTTCAAAGCGGCACTGAACCGGCGGCCCGAAAGGCGTCAGGTCATATCGGTCCACCGCCTCCTCAAGCACGGACGAGGCGATGGGAACAATGCCCAGGCCGTCCGCGGCCGCGGTCTTCATCAAAGCCGAGTCGTCAAACTCAGCCGCGATGCGGGGCGTGATTTTTTTCGACTCGAACCAGCGGTCCAGCTCCCGCCTCCATGCGCTGTGCATGGAGGGCAGCACGACCGGGGCCTGATTCAGCGACTTCGGAAAATCCGCCTTCCACCGCCTGGCCAGCGGGTTCGCGGCGCAGAAGACCACCCGGGACCTGTCCACCACGCGGTCAAAAGCCCGCACCCGCAGCGAGGCGGGCGCGGATTCGTCCGCCAGCACCACGTCCAGCCTGCCGGAGACCAACTGGCCGACGAGGTCCGCCGCCTGGCCCTCATGGCAGGTGAAATGCAGGCCGGGCATTTCATGGACCGCCTTGCTGATCAGACGCCAGGACACCAGTTTCGGCAGCGACTGGGTGACGCCCAGGTTCAAGCGCGGTGACATGGCCGGGCCGCCCTCGGACAAGGAGCGAATCATCTCGCCGCCAAGCGCGAATATCCGCCCCGCATGGTCCATGACCTGGCGCCCCTTGGCCGTGAGCTTCAAGCCGCGCCCGGAGCGCTCGAAGAGCTTTTCGCCAAGCGACTCCTCCAGAGTCTTGATCTGCGCGCTGAGGGTGGGCTGGGACAGGTCGAGCCTCTCCGCCGCCTCCCTGAGCCCGCCGCTGCGGGCGGCCTCCCAGAAAAGGCGCAGGTGGTGGTAGTTCAGCTCGGCGGATTGCATGATAGATTTGAGCAAATCTAAGTGTTGATCTGATTCATTGATTCCTTCAAACGTCCACGGCGGCTCTTTTGTTGCTCAAGCCGCATTGAACCTCCAGGTTGATTCACGCCATGCCCCACAACAAAGCCCCGCTCCAAGCCACCCTGCCCAAGGACCTCGCCGCGAGCGTCGTCCTCTTTCTCGTCGCCCTGCCCCTGTGCATGGGCGTGGCTGTCGCGTCGGGATCACCGCCCATCTCGGGAATCCTGGCGGGCATCATCGGCGGCATCGTCGTCGGCGCTCTGAGCGGCTCGCACAAAAGTGTCAGCGGCCCGGCGGCCGGCCTCATCTCCATCACCATCTCCAGCATGGCTGTCCTCGGCAGTTTCGAGTCATTCCTGCTCGCGGTGCTCGTGGCCGGTGTCATCCAGGTGCTGCTCGGCGTCCTGCGCGCCGGCTTTGTGGCGGTCTTCTTCCCGGGCAGCGTGGTGAAGGGCCTGCTCGCCGGCATCGGCGTGATTTTGATTTTGAAGCAAATCCCGCACCTTCTCGGCCACGACGCCGACCCGATGGGCGACAAGTCCTTCTTCCAGCCGGACAATGAGAACACCTTCTCCGAGCTGTTCCTCTCCTTGATTGACATTCATCCAGGCGCGGCGCTCGTCGGCCTGTTTTCCATCGTCCTCGTCCTTGTGTGGGACCGTGTCGCCTCGCTCAAAAAGTTCCCCGTGCCCTCGGCGGTGGTCGTGATCGTGCTGGCGGTCCTTGCCAACGCGCTCTTCCGCTCCATCGGCGGCAGCCTGGTCATCGAGCCCTCCCACCTGGTGCAGGTCCCGGTCGCCGGCAGCATCGGGGATTTTTTCAGCATGTTCCGCTCGCCGGATTTTTCCCAGCTTTCCAATCCCGCCATCTACACCACCGCGCTGCTCATCGCCGCGGTCGCCAGTCTGGAGACACTGCTCAATCTCGACGCGGTGGACAAAATTGACCCCGACCAGCGCCGCGCCCCGCCGAACCGCGAGCTCGTCGCCCAGGGCGCGGGCAACATCGCCTGCGGACTCCTGGGCGGCCTTCCCGTGACCAGCGTCATCGTGCGCAGCTCCGTGAACATCAACGCCGGCGCGCGCACCAAGCTCAGCGCCATCACGCAGGGATTCCTGCTGCTGCTGTGCGTCATGTTCCTGCCCGGCCTGCTCAATGAAATACCGCTCGCCGCCGTCGCCGCGCTGCTGTTCATGACCGGCCTGCGCCTGGCCTCCCCCGCGCTTCTGCGGCAGATGTGGAGCGAGGGCCGCAACCAGTTCGCCCCCTTCATCATCACCGTCATCGCCATCGTGCTGACCGACCCCCTGCGCGGCATCCTCATCGGCCTCGGCGTCAGCGTTCTCTTCCTCCTGCACAGCAACCTGCGCCGGCCGCTGCGCCGCATCCGTGAAAACCATGTCGGCGGCGAGGTGCTGCGCATCGAACTGGCCAACCAGGTCAGCTTCCTCAGCCGCCCCGCGCTGGAGAAAACCCTCTTCGAGGTGCCGCGCGGCGGCCACGTCCTCCTCGACGCGCGCGACACCGACTACATTGACCCCGACGTGCTCGACCTCATCGCCGACTTCCGCAAGGACACCGCCTCGGCGCACGGCGTCCAGGTGAGCCTCGTCGGCTTCAAGGACCGCTACCATCTCGAGGACCGCATCCAGTTCGTGGACTACTCAACCCGCGAAGTGCAGAGCACCCTCACGCCAGACCGCGTGCTGCAGATACTCAAGGAAGGCAACGAGCGCTTCCTCAACAAACAAACCCTCATCCGCGACCACAGCCGCGTCGTCAACGCCACCTCCGCCGGCCAGTTCCCCATGGCCGCCGTGCTCGGCTGCATTGACTCCCGCGCTCCGGCGGAGGTCGTCTTCGACCTCGGGCTGGGCGATGTCTTCAGCGCCCGCGTCGCCGGCAACATCGCCACCCCCGAGCTGCTCGGCAGCCTCGAATACGCCTGCGCCGTCGTCGGCTCCAAACTCGTCGTCGTCCTCGGCCACACCTCCTGCGGCGCCGTCAACGCCGCCGTGGACCTGCTCGCCGCCGCCAAAAAAGCCAGCGAGGCCACCCCCTGCGGCAACCTCGACGGCCTCGTCACCGAGATCCAGCAGGCCGTGGACACCAGCAGGCTCAAGAAAGCCGGCGAGTGGGCCTCTCCCGCCGAAAAGGCCGCCTTCGCCAACGAAATGGCCCGCCTCAACGTGGTCCGCACCATCAAGGTCATCCGCCAGCGCAGCGCCACGCTCGACAAGCTCGTCAACGAGGGCAAAATCGCCATCGTCGGCGCCCTTTACGATGTCGGCACGGGCAAGGTGGATTTCTTCCAGACCCCCGAATCCAGCGTGCAGCCCCTGCCATTGATCATCGCCGCCGCAGTTTGACCGCCTGACATGGCGGGAAAAACGGAAAGCCGCTCTGCCTGCATGGCAAGCGCGCCTGCGGGGTGCCTTGTCATCAGCGTCTAGTGCCCCCGGAATGCGCGTCAAACACGCGGCGCGCCGCAACATCCCTGGCGCGGCGGAACCGCTGGGATTTTCTTCCCCAAGGTCTTGACGCCGGGCACGGTTTTCGCTTGGCTCGTTCCCATCATGAAAAAAGATTCCTCACCTCCGGCCCTGGCGCGGACGAATCTCCCCCCTCATTCACACCAAACTCTCGTCGAGTCCCGTTCGATGATACATTCGTGTGGCTGAACAACGTTAGGCAGAAGAAGACCATGCAATTCCCCGACGATGATAACGGAGCAGTCCTGCGTCGCATGCATGACGGCGGTGATGCGCTTACCAAACCGCGAATCATCGACTACTGCTTTGCGTTCCCAGCGCGAAGCCAAGCCATCGAATTCGCGGCCTTAGTTCCCGAACCCGAATATGAGGCCTGCATATCCTTTTACCAAGAGCGCGACATGTGGCAGGTGATTATCAAAAAGCACATGATTCCTAGCCACGGTGCGATTTCCGCGATAGAGACGGATCTTGCGGCTCGAGCCCAGAGTGTCGGCGGAGAGCCTGACGGCTGGGGCTGCATGAGGATAACAGAGAAATGAAGAATGAGCCTAACAATAAAGGGTGTATTGCTGCGAGCCTAAGCGAGCCAGCAACTACACCCTTGGTTGAACAAGCCCGACGATAGCAAGTGGGCTTATGCGCTTTGTGTTTGGGCGCGGGAGATGTGACGAGGGGTTGGGTGTCTCGCGGTGAGCGCTCCCGTGTGGCGCGCGGTGTTTTTCGTGGCGTTGTGGTGTTGGGACGGGGGGCGATGGAACCTGTGCGCCATGTTTTTCGGCCTGTGGGGCGCTTTGCCGCCGACTCTGGCGCGTGGACTCTGGGCGACGGCGGCTTTGGCAGCGTCGCTGACGGCGGGGTGGCGGAGGTGTGCGGCTGGGCGCTTCATGCGGCGGCGGTGGCGGCGGGAGGGGCGCGCGCGCAGACCGGCGCCGGTTGCTGCCAGTGGGCGGGGATTTTGCCAATGCGCAGCATGGCCCGCTGGCAGCACGGGCAGGGGAAGGCGCGTGTCTGCGGGGCGGCAGCGGCGCTGGGGGGTGCCGCGCCGAGGTGGAGGGTTTTGCCGCTCAAGACGATGATTTTGAGCCGCGTCTTCTTCGCCGCAGGATGGCAAAAGCCATAGTGGCGGATGGAGCGCAGGCGGCGCGGCAGCACATGACGCAGGTAGCGTTTGCAGAACTCCGTGCCCTCGAGCGTGAGCGTGCGTGTGGCGTTGCCTTGCGCCCGGTCTTTGTAACGAAAGGTGACGTGGGTGTCGGTGATGGAGAGGAGGCGCGAGTCGGCGATGACGCTGCGCGCGACGTAAGCGCCGAGGTATTTGACGGCGTTCTCTCCGCTGCCGAAGGGCTGGATGTGGACGCCCCAGTCCACGCGCCAGACGGCGGGATCGCACTGCCAGCCGCGCTGCCGCATCTGCGCTTTGAAGTGATGCCGGAAGGCGCGTGAAAGCACCGGCACGGGCAGCAGGAACTGGGCGCTTTTGACGCGCACAAACCCGCCCCGCGCATTGAGCCCGCCGCCGGGCACGATGCAGTGCAAATGCGGATGAAAGCCCATCTGCTGGTTCCAGGTGTGCAGGACTGCCGTGAACCCGTTGTTCACGGCACCGAGCCACTTGGGCGAGGCGAGCTTGTCACGCAGCGCTTCTGATGCGGCGGCAAAGAAGGCGTCATACGCAGCCTTGGCATCGCGCCCGAAGAACAAGCCGCGCAGTTCTTCGGGCAAGGTGAAGGTGACCATAAAGTAGGGCGCGCCGATGAGCTTGCCCTGCTCGCGCGCGACCCACTGCGCGGTGGCCTCTTTGCCGCACTGCGGGCAGGCTTTGTGGTTGCATGAGTGATACGCGAAGTGCCGTCGGGCGCAATCCGCACAGGCGTGGACATGCCCGCCGAGCACGGGTGTGCGGCAGGCTTGGATGGCCCAGATGGCGCGGCGTTGCGGCGGGCTGAGCACCGGTCGGGTGCTCAGAAACCCGGGCAAAAACGCGCGCAAGGCCGCGATGACCGACGGCGCGCGGGACATCGGCGGCGCTCAGCGTGGCAGGCCGGAGCAAAGATCCTCAATGAGGCGCAGCGCGTTCTGCTCGCTGCGGTGCGTGAGGTGGAGATAGACCTGGGTCGTGTTGATGTGCGCGTGCCCCAGCAGCGCCTGGACGGTGTGCAGGCTCGCGCCGCTTTCGATGAGGTGCGTGGCAAAGGAGTGGCGCAGCGTATGCACGGTGGCGTCCGGCAGGTTGAGTTCTTTGCGTGCCACAAGCATCAGCCGCTGCAGCGAAGAGACGGGCATCGGCTCAGTGGCGCTGTGCATGCGGGCGCGCAGTTGCTCAGGAGCATTGTCCCCACGGCCCACATTGGGGAAGAGCAGCAGCGGGTGCTTGTGGAAAGCCCAGTAGCGGCGCAGGTCCGCGAGCATCTCCGCGGCCAGCGGCACCACCCTGTCTTTGCCGCCTTTGCCATGCCGCACGCGCAGCTTTTGCTCGCTGCCGATGATGTCATGGATCGTCAGGCTGAGGCATTCGGACAAGCGCAGCCCGCAGCAGTAGATGAGCTTCAAAGGGATGCGGTAGCGGCGCAGGCGGACGCGCCCGAGCAGCGCGTGGACCTGCTCGCGGGTGAGCACCAGCGGCAGCTCATCGTGGTCCCTGGCGCGCACGTTGGCGAACACCGTCCAGTCGGAGTGACCGAGCATGTCCACAAAGAACAGCCGGGCGGAAGCAGCGGTCTGGCGCACCGTCTTGGGCCGCCAGCCTTTGACCATCTTCACATGTATGAGGTAATCGGTGACTTGAGCCTGGGTCAGCATCGCCGGATCACAACCGAAGTGCTCGTGCAGCAGGCGCATGTCACGGTAATACGAATGCCGCGAGCGTGGAGCCAGCGTGCCGAGCGCCAGACGGCGCGCGAAGTCCGCCATGGAGGGCCAGAGGTGGGTGTAGGTGGTCGGATCGGGACAGGGCCGCCCCGCATCCACGCGCACGCCGGGATGGAAGCGCCCGACATTGCGCCCCTGGGTGGAGTGCGCAGGTCGCTGCGGCGGCTGGGCCGAATGGGTGGCTGGAGACAAGGGTGAGGCAGTGTGTTTTGAGTTGTTCATGGGGCCGCAACCTGCTAGAAAACCCCTTGAAATCAGCCCGCTGAAGTCATGACGCTCCGCCTGCCCAAGACGCCCACAACCCACCCCGCCGCTCAGCGGCTTCGTTCAAC
>DDQZ01000020.1:0-4053 GCA_002343505.1 Verrucomicrobiaceae bacterium UBA2429
GCGCGGCGCCCGCCGGCCCCCCCCCCGGGGGCCCCCCCCCCGGCGCCCCCGGCCACGCCCACTTCCCCCACCCCCAAGCCCCCGCCCCGGGAGAAAAAACCCTCCCCCCCTGGTCCGGCCGCGCCCGCATCGAGCCGTGAAAAACATGGCACTGCGGTGAATCGGGTCTTGCACAAGCATGGGCGGCACTCACTGTCAGCGCCATGCCCGCCGCGAAACTCCTGGACTCCCCCGCTCCTCCGAGCCGGACCAAGCGCACCCCGCCTGCCATGTCGCAGTTGGAGCTTTTTGAAAACAACCCGCCTTCTACCACTGGCGCGATCCTGGACATCAAGGGCGAGACCTCCAACTTTGTGGACAACATGAGGCTGCCTGTTCACAGGTGGTTCCGTTATTCCGCCGGGTTTTCCGCCGAATGGGTGAAGTCCGTGCTCGCAGAAAGGACCCGCGCGCCCCAGCGTGTGCTCGACCCCTTCGTCGGCTCAGGAACGACCTGTCTGGCCTGCGATGAAACGGGCGTGCCCTCCATCGGACTGGAAGCGCATCCTTTTGTCATCCGCGTTGCCCGCGCCAAACTCGGCTATTCGGCGGACTCCGCCCGTTTCTCGCAGCTTGCGGAGCAAGTCATTCTGGATGCTCAGCAAGCCCCGACGGGCACGTCCGCCATCCCGGCGCTGATGACCAAGTGCTTCAGTGAGGAGTCATTCCGCTCCCTCGACGCCCTCCGGCTCGCCATTGAAAAAGCTGACGACAGTTCCGCGGAGACCTCCCTGCTCTGGCTCGCCCTCGTCGCCACCCTGCGGCCCGCCTCCGAAGCTGGCACAGCGCCGTGGCAGTATGTCCTGCCAGGACGCCGCAAGACCATCCCACAGGATCCCTTCCTTCTTTTTCGGCGCACCATCGCCACTTTTGCTGCGGACATGAATGTCGTCTCGCAGCGCGCGACCCCGCTGGCGCGCATCGAGCAGGACGACGCCCGTGAATGCCGCACCGTGCCCGAAGGCTGGGCCACTCTGGTCATCACTTCCCCGCCCTATGCCAACAACTACGATTACGCGGATGCCACCCGGCTCGAGATGACCTTCCTGCGGGAGGTCACAGGCTGGGGTGATCTCCAGTCAGCCGTGCGCCGTCATCTCGTGCGCGCCTGCTCCCAGCATGTGCCTCCTGGAGCTGTGGACATGGAAGCCATCATTTCCGAGCCAGTCCTCGCGCCCATCCGGGAGGAACTGGCGCGGGTGTGCGGGCAGTTGTCCGTGCTGCGCATGGAGCGCGGCGGCAAGAAAACCTACAACAACATGATCGCCTGCTATTTCCACGACATGGCGCGGGTGTGGCGGGCCCTGCGCCGGGCCTGCGCCGACGGGGCGGAAGTCTGCTTCGTCATTGGCGACTCGGCGCCCTACGGTGTCTATGTGCCGGTCGCCGACTGGCTGGGCAGACTGGCTGTGGCGGCGGGCTTTAAGGACTGGACGTTCGAAAAACTGCGCGACAGGAACCACAAATGGAAGAACCGCAAACACCGGGTGCCCCTCTGCGAGGGTCGTCTCTGGGTGCGCGGCTGAATCTGAATCCGCGTCATGGCACAATCACTGGCACATCGTTGGGGGCAGATCATTGGCGACGTGTTCGAGCTTTTTGTCGAGCGCGTCCTTGCCGACGCTGCCGCGAAACACGGCCTCTATCTTGACAAGAAAGGCAGACGCCCGGCAAGGCCCGGGAAAAAAGTCACCTGGCACGACGGTTACGGCAACAAGCACGACCTGGATTATGTGCTGGAGCGCGGCGGCTCCGCGTCCACCCTGGGCACGCCCGCGGCCTTCATCGAATCCGCCTGGCGACGCTACACCAAGCACTCCAAGAACAAAGTCCAGGAAATTGAGGCGGCCGTCAGCCCCGTCGCCGACACCTTCAGCCGCCACCAGCCCTTTCGCGGCGCGGTGCTCGCGGGCGAGTTCACCCATTCCGCCCTCCAGCAGCTCGAAAGCAAGGGCTTCGCCTTGCTCCACCTGCCCTACGCCTCCATTCTCACCGCCTTCGATTTGCTTGGCATAGACGCCGCCTCCGAGGATGGCGCCGGCGGCACCACGGAGCGGCAGTTCAGGGAAAAAATCAACGCCTGGCAAAAGCAGCGGCAGCCTCAAGCCTCTGAAACACTGCTCGCGGAGTGGAATCGGATTCACGCCTCTGACATCGCGCGTTTCATCCGGCGTCTCGATGAGTCACTCACCCGCCGCGTGCTCTCCGTGCGGCTCGCCGTCCTGCGCGGCCACGCGGTGGAGTGCGCGGACATTCCCTCAGCCATCGAATATCTTGTCAACGAGGCCGCGTCCGCCACCTTGCGGGAGGACGCCCTGGAGCGCACCGCCTTCGAGTTGCAGGTACGTTTCAGCAACCAAGCCCGCATCGAAGCCACCTTCCCCAACCGCGCAGAAGCCATCGCTTTCCTCAGAACCTTTGCATAAGCGTCTATTGCGCGACGATGGCTGAGAATCCGCGCCCCTGTTCCGGCTGCGCCCGCATCAAGCCGTGAAGTCCCGCTGGCAGCCCCCCGGCAGCCCCGCCCACCTCGTCAGGGTCGCCGCCCACCTTCCCAAAGTCCCCGCCCACCTTGCCAGGGTGGGCGCCCCCGCTGGCGGGTTCCCCACCCCCGTTGCCAGCCCCGGCAGCCACCGGGAAAGGCCCGCTTTGCCCCCTCCGAAGCCTGGCGGGCGGGCGGCTGCGGCGCCCGGCCGCGCCCTGAAAGCGCGCCTTGCCGGGGGCGCGGGGCGGTGGCATTTGGAAATCCGCGGGCGGCACGGCAAAGGCGCGGCTACTTTTGCCGCCGCCAGGCGTTTTCCCTCACACCTCCCGCCCATGATCTCCTGGTTCGCCCGCAATCACGTCGCCTCCAACCTGCTGATGACCGGCATGACCGTGGCCGGGCTTTGGAGCCTGCTCTCCGGGCGCATCCCGCTGGAGGTGTTCCCGGACATGCCCTCGCGCATTGTCTCGGTGACGGTGCCCTATCCCGGGGGCACGCCGGAGGAGGTGGAGGAGAGCATCGTGCTGCCGATTGAGGAGGCCATCGAGCAGGTGGGCGGCATCAAGCAGATCAACTCCACGGCGGGGTCCAGCGGCGGGTCGGTCTTCATCGAGGTCGAGGAGGGGCGGGACACGCGGGAGGTGATGGAGGAGGTGCGCGGCAGGCTGGACACCATCCCGAACTTTCCGGAACTGGCCGAGCGGCCGGTGGTGCAGGTGGACGACGGCTTTCACTCCGTGATCAATGTGGTCATCGCCGCGGACATGGCCGAGCGCGACCTGCGCCGGCTGGGCGAGCAGGTGCGCGACGAGATCGCCGCGCTGCCGGCCATCACCCACTGCTCGCTGGCCGGGGTGCGCCCGTATGAGATCGGCATCGAGATCCCGGAGGAGACGCTGCGCAAGCACGGGCTGACCCTCAGCCAGGTGCGGGACGCCATCCGCGCCTCCGCCGTGGACCTGCCCGCGGGCGTGGTGCGCACGGACGCGGGGGATGTGTCCATCCGCACGCGCGGGCGCGCCTACACCGGCGCGGACTACGAGCGCGTGGTCATCCACACCCGTCCGGACGGCAGCAAGCTGACACTGGGGGAGGTGGCGGTGATCCAGGACGGCTTCAACGAGAACCCGCTCATCGCGCGGCTCAACGGCAGGCGCGCCGTCATCGTCACCGTGCAGCGGGAGGCGGGGCAGAACGCCATCCACATCGCCGACGCGGTGAAGATCTACGTGGGCGAGGCGCGAGGGCGGCTGCCCGCGGGCGTGGAGATCGAGTTTTGGAACGACCGCTCGAAGATCGTCAAAGGCCGCATCGCCCTGCTCATGCAGAACGCGCAGAGCAGCCTCATCCTCGTCCTGCTCTTCGTGGGCCTTTTCCTGCGGCTGGACACCGTCTTCTGGATGGCGCTGGGCATGGCCGCCAGCTTCATGGGCGCGCTGGCGCTCATGCCGTTCTTTGATGTCACCATCAACCTCTCCTCCCTCTTCGGCTTCATCCTCGTGCTGGGCATCGTGGTGGATGACGCCATC
>DDQZ01000020.1:4165-9652 GCA_002343505.1 Verrucomicrobiaceae bacterium UBA2429
CCATCGGCATCGTGGTGGATGACGCCATCGTCGTCTCCGAGCATGTGGACACGCTGCGCCAGCGCGGCCTGGGCATGATGGAGGCCGCCATCCGCGGCACGCGGGAGGTGGCCGTGCCCATCGTCTTCGGCGTGCTGACCACCGTCGTCGCCTTCCTGCCCATGGCCTGGGGCGCGAGTGACTACCTGATGATGTTCAAGCCCATCGCCATCATCTTCATCCTCGTGCTGCTCATCGCCCTGGTGGAGACCAAGATCATCCTGCCCTCCCACCTGGCCCACCGCACGCCGCTGGTCAGCCGCCTGGCCGACATCCTCGACCCCGTGCACCGTTTTTCAGACGCCGCGCTGCACCGGTTTGTGGAGCGCTTTTACCGCCCCGCCCTGCGCGCCTGCGCGCGCCACCGCTACACGGCCATCTGCGGCTTCGTCGGCGGCCTGGTGGTGCTGTGCGCCTTCTTCTTCAGCGGCCGCATCCTCTGGGTCTTCTTCCCCCGCGTGCAGAGCGAGCGCATCGAGGCCCGCCTCGCCATGCTGGAGGGCACGCCCTTCGAGGTGACCGAGGCGCACATCCAGCGCATCTGCGAGATCGCCGAGCAGATGCGCAAAGACTACACCGGCCCCGACGGCCGGCCCGTGATCCGCAACATCCTCGCCGCCGTCGGCTCCACCCGCGTCACCTACGGCTCCTCCTCCGGCGGCGGCAGCTCCCACCTGGGGGAGGTGACCATCGAGACCCACGGCCCCGAGGAGCGCAGCATGAAGGTCAACACCGTCGAGATGGCCGACGACTGGCGGCGGCGCATCGGCTCCATCGTCGGCGCCGAGGAGCTGACCTTCCGCGCCGAGATCATGCGCGGCAGCGACCCGGTGGACATCCAGCTCACCGGCACCGACCCCGCCGAGCTGCTGGCCCTTTCCGAAAAGATCAAGGCGCACCTGGGCACCTATTCGGGCGTGTTCGACATCGGCGACTCGCTCGACAGCGGCCGCGCCGAGATCCAGCTCCGCCTCAAGCCCGAGGCCGAGCAGCTCGGCGTCACCGTGGGCGAGCTGGCCCGGCAGGTGCGGCAGGCTTTTTTTGGCGACGAGGTGCAGCGCATCCAGCGCGGGCGCAACGAGGTGCGCGTCATGCTCCGCTACCCCAGGGACGACCGCCGGAACCTCGCCACTCTGGAGACCATGCGCGTGCGCGCCGCCGGCGGGCTGGAGATCCCCTTCGCGCGCGTGGCCGAGGCCAGCGTGGGCAAGAGCTTCACCAGCATCCGCCGCGTGGACCGCCGGCGCGCCCTGAACATCACCGCCGACGTCAACAAGGACACCACCGACCCCGCCAAGGTGCTCGCCGGCGCCGGCGTCTTCATCGCCGAGCTGATGGCCGGGCACCCGCATGTGCAGTGGAGCTTCAAAGGCGAGGCCGAGCGCCAGGCCGAGGGTGCCGAGGCGGGCAAATGGGCGCTGCTTTTCATCCTCATGGGCATCTACACATTGATCGCCATCCCCTTCAAAAGCTACGCGCAGCCGCTCATGGTCATGATCGTCATCCCCTTCGGCATCGTCGGCTCCGTGCTCGGCCACCTGCTGCACGACATGGCCGTGAGCAGCATGAGCGTCTGCGGCATGCTGGCCGTCACCGGCGTCGTGGTCAATGACAGCATCATCATGGTGGACCGCGTCAACCGCCTGCGGGAGGACGGCATGGCAGCCTTTGACGCCGTGGTTCGCGGCGCCGCCTCGCGCTTCCGCGCCATCCTGCTCACCTCCCTGACCACCTATGTCGGCCTCATGCCGCTGATGTACGATTTCAGCGGCCTCATCTCCGCCATGCCGCCAGGCGTCAGCCACCTGCTCGTGCTCGTCTTTGGCGACAACAGCGCCGCCCAGTCCACCAGCAGCCAGTTCCTCAAACCCGTGTCCATCGCCATCGGCTACGGCTGCATCTTCGCCACCCTCATCACCCTCCTGCTCGTCCCCGCCTGCTACCTCGCCATCGAGGACCTGGGCAAAGCCTGGCGCTGGATCAAAAACGAGCCCCCGGTCAAAAAGCGGACCCCCGGGCCCGCGATGGCGTCCGCCGGCGAATGAGAGCGCCCCCGCTCATTCATCCACCGGATTGACGAAGAGAAACACCTGCCCGCCGGCAAGAATGAAGTCGCCATCCCGCAGCGCGCGGCGTGTCACCGGCTCCTTCACGCCGTCAACACGAGTGCCGTTTCTGGAGCCGAGGTCCTCAAGGATGAAGCAGCCCTTGTCCACATGGACGCGGAAGTGCATCCGGCTCAGCTCGGCGCAGTCCGGCAGGCAGCCGATCCCCCCGGCCATGCGGCCCACGCGCAGCTCGCCGCCGACGGGCAGCACACGCGGCGGGGATTCATCCTGTGGCTGGTGAACCAGCGAGGGTTCGGAGGGTTGCTCCGTCAGGCAGGAAAGCAGCGCCGCCGCGCAGGCAAGGCGCTCGCGCACCGCGCGGGTGTCCACACTGGCGATGGTGACGGTGCCGCTGAGCGCCGCCACTTCGGCCTCGCTGGCATCCTCGTGCTGGTAGTTCGGGTTCATGACATTCAGGCCTCCATTTCGATGCCGCCCTGCTCCATGTCGCTCAAAAGCGCCTGCAGGCGGTTCATCATGCGGTTTTTGATCTGGTAGATGGCGTTCTCCTTGATGCCGTGCTGGAGCGCCACCTCGGCCACCGGCCTGCCCTCCAAAGCCACCGCGCGGAAGACCTCGATGGTCTCGTTGTTCGTGCGCGGGTCCTCCAGCATCCGGCGCAGCGCCGATTCAATGAGCGCCTGGCGCCAGTTGCGCTCCAGCTCGCCGGGCGCCGCGGTCTCCACGCCGGGCAGCTTCTCATGCAGCGCCCCGCTTTCGGAGGACTCCGCGTCGAGCGAGACGAGCCTGTCCACATGCGCGCGCCGGCGCGCCTCCCGCGCCTTGTTGGAGACAATGGTCAGCAGCCAGTTGCGGAAGCGCCCGCGCTCCGGGTCATAATCGAAGTTCGGCAGCTTGCGCATCACCACCATGACCGTCTCCTGGAGCACATCCATCGCCTCATGGTCGTCGCAGCCCATGCGGCGCGCGAAGGCGGTGATGGCCCCGCCATACTTCTGGTAGAACAACTCCCAGTCAGCCGCGCTGCCGCCCGCCTTCAGGCGGCCGACCAGGCTGAGATGGGTGGAGAGGCTCATGCGTGCGGTGACGGAAACAGCCGCGTCCGCGCGCGGCTTGCAAGCGCCGGGAAAAAAATTTGCGCCCCCGCATAAGAGCCGCCCCCCGCCGTGGCAATCCCCGCCAGCCACCGAGGGAAGCGCGCCCCTCCCGGCCAAACCACAAACACCACAAACACACCACCGTCATGAAAATCCAATCCGTCATCACCAGCATCTTCCTGGCATTGGCCCTTCCCGCCGGCGCGCAGGAGCTGTTCTATTATTACAACGGCCAGAAAGTGCCGCTGACCGCTGATCCTGATACCGTGCTGGTACGGGAGCAGGAAGTTCTCTCCTCTGCCAGCGCACAAGTTCACGCCGGTTCCGCAGAAGATGAAAAAACCGCCGCTGCAAGCAGGCTTGCCGCCAAACTGAAAATCCGCGAGTCCGATGTGAGTCTCCAATCCATGCCAGGCTGGGCCAGAGTCAAACTCCCCGCCGCCAGTCAGGGAGCCTCTACTCTGGTCAAAACCCGGGCAGCGGCCATGGCGGCGGTGCCGGGAGTTTCGTTCGTTTCACCCGTTCTCCGCAAGCCGGACGGTTCAACGATGTCTCCCACCCAAAACATTCTTGTTCGCTACCGCGACGGGCGTGATCCCGGCGTAGTTTTTGCTAAGCTGAATCATCCGGCGCTGGTTTCGCAGGAGCAAATCGGCCAAAGCGGCATCTGGAAACTGGTGACCAATCTGCGCGATGGCTATGCTGTGCTGGATTTGGCGAACCAGCTAGCCCTGCATCCCGACATGCTGCTGGCTTCCAACGATGCCATTCTGACCATGCAATCCCATTTTCGCCCATCAGACCCGGATTATCCGAGGTCTTGGGGCCTGAGAAACACGGGGCAGACGGTTCTTCGCGACGGTCGCGGCACGGCCACGGTGACTGGCACGCCTGGGTTTGACATGCAGGCTGAGAACGCTTGGGACATCACCAAAGGCTCATCCAATGTGATCGTGCTAGTGATGGATGATGGTGTTGACCCAAACCACCCGGACTTGAATCTCGCCGCCGTCGCCGACTTCACCGGAACGGGGCAGGGCGGACGCCACGTCAACAGCTTTGAAGGTCACGGCACGATGGTTGCCGGCTGCGTTTCAGCAAAGCAAAACGGATTGGGCACATGCGGCATCGCTCCCGGTGTTCGTGTCGCCTCAGCCAAAATTTCGATCACGTTGAACAGCAACGGGAACTTCAACCTCAACCCTAGTGCTGTCGTTGCCGCGCTGGAGTGGGGATACAACAACGGCGCGCGCATCACCAACAGCAGTTGGGGTACTGGTGACGGCAGCTACGGAGATCCGATAATTGATGACGTGTTTCTGCGCTCGTTTCAGGCTGGAATGCTTCACTTCGTTTCGTCTGGCAACAACGCTCTTGGTGTTCCCCATCTGGGCATTCCTCCCTCGCGTACTGTCGGCTGGCCTTCATCTCTGCCATCCGTTGTGGCAGTTGGCGCGGCTTCTCCGAACGGCAGACGCACTGACTTCTCCCAGTGGGGCCGGGCCATCCACAACAAGGGTGTTTCATTCCTGGCTCCGGGTGATGGCATCTGGACAACGGACCGTCTTGGTGCAAGCGGCTTGAGCAGTGGTGACTATGTCTTCATTCCCGGCACATCCTTCGCCTCCCCCTACGCCGCTGGCGTTGCCGCGTTGATTCTTTCGGTTTCGCCAAATCTTGGCCCCGTTGAAATTTACAATCGCATGGTGGCAGGATGCATGGACATGGGACCGCAAGGACCGGATGAGGAGCACGGCCACGGCCTGCTCAATGCCTACCACGCACTTGGCGGCGGCTCCAACCCGCCCGCCAGCGGCCAGGATGACCATGGCAACACCATCGCCACTGCCACCCAGATTGCCGCTCCTTCCTCCACTTCCGCCAGGCTGGAAATCAATAGTGACAGTGACTTCTTCAAGTTCACTCTTGCCGCTCCCGCCACCCTGACCCTACGCACCACTGGCGGCGTGGACACCGTCGGCATCCTTTACAACAATGCTGGCACACAAATTGCCGACAATGACGATGTGCCCGGCGCCTCGGATGGCAACTTCCGCATCAGCGGCGAATTCTCCGTCGGCACCTTCTATGTCGAGGTGCGCAGCTTCAACCGCGCCGGCAGTGGCGCTTATACCTTGCTGGTTGAAGGCGGCGGCTCCAATCCTCCCGCCAGCGGCCAGGACGACCACGGCAACACCCTCGCAACGGCGACGCCAGTCTCCATCCCCTCCTCGACTCCAGGAAGGCTTGAGGTCAACAGTGACAGTGACTTCTTCAAGTTC
>DDQZ01000058.1:0-496 GCA_002343505.1 Verrucomicrobiaceae bacterium UBA2429
TGGCCGGGGCGGGGCTGGGGAGAGGGTGTGGTGTTTCGGGGGCGGCGGCGGTTTCGACCACTGGCGGGTCTTTGCCGCCGGGCATGAGGAAGGGGATGAGCATGATGCCGGCGGTGACGAGGGCGGCGGCGGCGAGCAGGGGCTTGAGGGCGGAGTTCCCCGTCTTCGGCGCGGGCTGGCCTCCTGCGGTGGTGATGCGGGTGCGCCGCGCGCCGGTGGGGCTGCGCGGCGGGGGTGCGGCGGGCTTTTGCGCGGCGTGCCGTTGCTCGGGGGCGGGGCGCGGGCCTGGGGCGGGCTTTGGCCGGGTGAGGATGGTGTCGAGCGCCTGGCGGATTTCGGCGGCGCTCTGGTAGCGGGCTTCGCGGTCGGCCTGCATGGCGCGGGTGATGATCTCGTCAAAGCGCGGGTCGGTGCCGAGGCGGGCGCCGGGCATCTCCCACATGCCGCGTGGCAGCTCGCCGGTGAGCATTTGGTAGAGCATGACGCCGACGGCGTA
>DDQZ01000058.1:628-50317 GCA_002343505.1 Verrucomicrobiaceae bacterium UBA2429
GCCTCGTAGAGCATGACGCCGACGGCGTAGAGGTCGGCGCGCCCGTCGAGGGGGATGCCGGGGATGAGGGCCTCCGGGGCGAGGAAGTCGGGGGTGCCCATGGCCATGTTGGTCTTGGTGAGGCCGCTGAGCGCGGGATCGCTGTGCTTGGCGAGGCCGAAGTCGGCCACTTTGACCTCGCCGGTTTGTTTGATGAGGATGTTGGCCGGTTTGATGTCGCGGTGGATGACGCCCTGGGCGTGGGCGTAGGCGAGGGCGTCGCAGACGTGGGCGGTGATGGAGAGGGCGTGGGCCTCCGGCAGCCTGCCCTGGGAGCGGATGAGCTGGGCGGCGTCGGTGCCGTCCATGAACTCCATGACGATGTAAAACATGCCGGTGCCGGTCTGGCCGAAGTCCCAGACATTGACGATGCCGGGGTGCCTCATTCTGGCCATGGTGCGCGCCTCGTTTTTGAAGCGCCCGGCGAACTCGGTGCCGGCGTCATCGCCGGCGGAAAGGGCGCCGGGCAGGACCTTGAGGGCCACCACGCGGTCGAGTGAGGTCTGCACCGCCTTGTAAACGGCGCCCATGCCGCCGCGTCCGAGCAGGGAGAGGAAGTGGTATTGCGGCAGCATGGCCTGCATTTCCTCCAGAGAGGGGGGCTGCCAGGGGCCGGCGGGTTTGGAGCTGGAGGAGGCGGGGGTCACGAAAAAGAAAGGGGCTGCAACCCTGCTTTCGGAAAACTGGCGCGGGTGTTACAGGGAAATAAGCCGGGCGTCACTTTTCAGCCAGCACGCCCTGGAGCCAGGCCAGCTCGCCTGGAATCTCCTCGGGCGTGAGCACGGTGCGGGCGACCTCCGTGCGCAGCAGCTCGCGGAACTTGGTGCGCAGGCGGTGGATGAGGATGCGGGTGGCGGCCTCGCTGGAGCCGAGTTTTTCGGCCAGCTCCCTGTGCGAGGGCGGCTCGTCGTCCCAGAGCAGGTAGGGCAGCAGGAGGTCGAAGGTTTCGCCGCGCCCGGCGGACTTGAAGGCGGCGCGCATTTTTTCCCGCACGCCGGCCAGCAGCTCGTGCGCCCAGGCGCGGGTGAAGATCCACTCGGGGTCGCGGATGTCCTGCGGCTCGCTGGCGTAGCGCTGCTCGGCGTTCATCTCGTCAAAGGAGACGTGGGGTGAGTGACTGCCGCGCTTCTGGGCGCCGGTGTTGCGCAGATGGTCGCTGAGCGCATGCCTGAGGATGCCGAGCAGGAAGGAGCGGAGCTTCCCGGCCTCCTCGCGCGCGGTCTGGATGGCGTCTTCGGTGATGAGCTTTTCAAAGAAGGACTGGGTGAGGTCCTCCGCGTCCTCGGGGTTGTGGCCGCTGCGGCGCAGGTAGGCGTAAATGGGGTACCAGTAGCCCTTGCACAGCTCCTCCATCGCGCGCGCGGCGGCGGCGGCGTCTTTTCCCTGCACGGTGCGCACGAGTGTCCAGTGCGTGGTGGGAAAAGCGGAGGCTTCCGGCGGGGGGGGGTTCTTTTTTTTCATCCAGGCGGGGGGGTTTTCCGGTGAAATGGCACGATGAGTTTTGCGAATTTTAAGGCCGGCAAACCAGGGTGAAATAAAAAAAGAGCTTTTTTTGAACTTTCCGGGTAACATCGGCGGGAAAATTTCGAAGATAAGGTTTGAACCATTCTCGCTGTCATGAATACCGCCGTCCGTTTTTTCTGTGTTTCCTGCATTGCAACGGGCGGCTTGATGGCCTTTCCACCCGCGCCGTATTACACGATCTACGGCATCGTTCGCGATCAAGTCGGCCAGACGCTGGCAGTGGAGGGGGCGCAGATCATTTTGCTCAAAGGACAGACCGAGGTGGGGCGCGCGCCGGTGGTCACCGGGCTGCAACTGGATCAAAACTACGAGATCAGCCTGCGCATAGACACTGGCAGGCCAGGCACCGCGCTCTACACCAGCGCCGCCATCCAGGCCAACACGCCTTACAGCCTGGCGGTGGAGATGAACGGGGAGCGGTTTTACCCCATCGAGGTGGCGGGCACCCTGACGGCGGGCAAGGGCGGCGAGCGCGTGCGGCTGGATCTCAACCTCGGCGAGGACAGCGATGGCGACGGGCTGCCGGACATCTGGGAGCAATGGCAGCTTTATCAAGCCGGGCATTACCCTGATGGCAACGGCGTGTGGCCGATCCATCTCATAGACCGCGACGGCGACTTCGACGGCGATGGTATGAGCAACTGGTTCGAGTATGTGGCGGGCACCTTCGCCGGTGACGCCACCGAGCGGATTGACATGCAGATCAAGGAAAAGACCGCCAGCTTCGTGCGGCTGGAGTTCTTCGCCATCACCGGCAAGGTTTACACCATCGAGCGCAGCCTGAACATGCAGGGCTGGGAGACGGTGCCCTTCTCCTTCACGGCGGAAGGCACGCCCCAGCAGGTCTTCGTTGCCGAGGACGTGGGCATCCTGCCTGCCTTCACGATTCCGACGCCGGGCGGCGCGCGGGAGTTTTACCGGCTGACGGTGAGGTGACGGAACTTTGAACCACTAATGGACACTAATGAGCACTAATTTTTTCAAGCCGATGAGTTCATGTTTAAGCTTGTCACAGGGGGCTGTTTCACGCCTTCGGCGTTCGTCATTAGCGCCCATGAGTGTGCATCAGTGGTTCTTTCTGTTTTTCATCATTGGCGCCACGGCCCAGGCGCAGTGGCAGAGCACCACCTACGCGCTGAAAGGCGGCTACAACTCCATCTACCTGCACGGCGCGGCCACCCATGCCACGATGGAGCAGCTTTTCCCCAACAGCGGTGACACGGCCAATGTGCAGGAGGTCTGGCGCTGGAATCCAAACCCCACGCAGGTGCAGTTCACCACCACGCCGCTGCTGCCCACGCAGGGCACGCCGGAGTGGAGTGTCTGGGTGCGCGGCGGCGGCGCCAACACGCTGCCAAACCTCACCGGCCCGGCGGCCTACCTGGTGAAATGCGCGGGCACGTCCTCGAACACCTACAACGTGCCCATCGTACACAAGCCCGCGCCGCCCAGCAGCACCTGGGTTCGCAATGGCGCGAACTTTCTCGGCTTTCCCTCCAGGCTGAATGGCAACTACCCCTTCTTCTCCACCTATTTCGCCACCTTCCCGGCGGCCATCGCCACGAACTCGAAAATTTACAAGTATGTCGGCGGAGACCTCAGCGCCTCCAATCCCATCCAGGTTTTCTCACCCTCCGCGGAGCGCCTGGACCGCAACCAGGCCTACTGGTTCGAGTCCGAGGTGGTGGGCAATTTTTATGCGCCTGTGCATGTCACGCTCTCGCTGACGGGCGGGCTGGATTTTGGCCGCAACGGCTCCATCGTCACCGCGCGCGTGCTGAACCGCACCGCCTCGGTGATGACGCTCACCATCGCCCCCGTGGCCTCCAATGCCGCGCCTGCGGGGCAGGAGGCCATCACCGGTCCGGTGCCGCTGACACGGCGCACTTTCAACACCGGCACGGCAGCCTGGGAGGAGACGCCGATCGCCACGGCTTACAACGAGGTCATCGCCCCGCAATCGGCGGTGGAGCTAAGTTTCGGCATTGACCGCGTGGCCATGGGCGGCACGGCGGACGCCCTCTTCGCCTCCATGCTGCGCCTCACGGACGCGGCCAACCTTTTCGACATCCTCATCCCCGCCACCGCGCGCAAGACCTCCCTGGCCGGCCTGTGGATCGGCGAGGCGCGGGTGACGGCGGTGGAAAGCAAGGCGCAGGCGGACGCCATCACGCCCGCCAGCCGCCCCTTCCCGCTGCGCTACCTGCTGCATGTGGCGGACAACGGCACCGCGCGCGTGCTCTCCCAGGTCTTCCTCGGCCAGCTCGCAGCGGCGCCGCATGACTTCGGCATCTGCACCAAGGAGGCCGGCCTCAAGGCCGACGCCAAGGACAAGGCCGCCCGCATCGTGGCCACCCACATGCCGCTGGACCGCGTGCTGACGACGGGCACAGGCAGCGTGGCCATCCCCGGCACGCTGACGCGGACCATCACGGTGCCTTTTGACGATCCCGTCAATCCCTTCGTCCATCAATACCACCCTGACCATGACAACAAGAGCCCGACCGGGGCCGCGCTCATCGCCGGGAAGGAAAGCCACGCCGTCACGCGGGAGGTGACCTTCACCTTCACCACCGCCCCGCCGGAGGGCAGCACGGCCACCGGAGGCTGGGGCAGCGCCGTCATTGGCGGCACTTATGCCGAGGTCATCCACGGCCTGCACAAGGACAGCGCCGGTGTCGGCACCGGGGACGGCCTGCATCTCACCGGCGTCTTTGAGCTGCGCCGCGTCTCCGAGCTGGGGGCCATCAGCGTCACTCCGTGAAAAAAATCGAAATCCGAAATTCGAAAACCCAACCGCCGCCCTCACTGCCCAAGCTCTCAGCATCCCCTCCAATCAGACCATTAGTGCCCATGAGTGTCCATTAGTGGTTCCACAACTCACCGCTCCGATTCAGAAAACATGAAAACACACCGCATCCACCTCATCCTCGCCGCGTTTTGCGCGCTGCCTGGACTCCTCGCTGCCCAGACCATCACCACCGGTGTGCCGGGCTTCATCAGCTACCAGGGCAAAGTGCTCAACAACACCGGCGGCCTCGTCGGCTCGCCCACGCCGGTGAACCGCACCGTCATCTTCCGCGTCTGGGACCACCCTTCGAACACGCTCACAGGAAACCTCATCTACTCCGAGCAGCAGACCGTCACCATCGCCGACGGCGAGTTCAGCGTGCTTGTCGGCCAGGGTGTGGCCACCACGGGCAGCCAGTTTGGCTACAGCGAAACGGCGAAAAAACTGGCCGACATCGCCACTGCGTTCGGGGGCAGCACGCGCTATCTTGGCGTCACCGTGGATGACGGCACCGCCGCTGTGGACAATGAGATCACCCCGCGCCAGCAGATCGTCTCCTCCGCGTTCAGCTTCCGTTCCAAGTTTGCGGAAAACCTCGGCACCAGCGCCAGCACGGCCTTGACCACGGTGGACAGCGGCAATGTGGGGGTGGGCAACACGAATCCAACCGCCCGGTTCATGGTCACCGCCGCCGGCACCGGCACCGGCAGTCCGCAGATGATCGTCACGGCGGATGACACCACCGAGCGCCTGCGCATCGGCGTGGACAGCACGGGAACCGGCACGGGTTACATCCAGTCCTTCAAGGAAGGCACCGGCGCGCAAAACCTCCTGCTCAACCCCGGCGGCGGCCGTGTCGGCATCGGCACCACCACGCCCGCCGCCACTTTGGATGTCCGCGGCACCGGCTCGGGCAGCAAGGCACAGTTGGTGCTGGTGGATTCAGCCAACTCATCCGCCTCGACCGCCTCCTTTGTGAATGTTTCAGGCTGGGGCAACAACATAGCGACGGACACCGGATCCACAGGGCGGCTTTGGTATGTGGGTTCCTCCAGCGCGTCATCGCATGACATATCCATCTGGAACCAGTCCAATGCGCACCTGGCTTTGGGAACCAACAACACGGAGCGGGTGCGGGTCACCAACACGGGCAATGTCGGCATCGGACAAACGAATCCAGGCGCAAAACTGGACGTGAATGGCAACATCAGCGCGACAGGAAACCTGAGCGTGACCGGCACCAACGGCTCCTTCAGCACGCCGTTTTTTCCGCCTTCCGGGACCACTACTCTTTCATTGTTCGTTGCTGGAGTTGGCGTCAACGAGCCGCAGATGCGGTTCAACCGGACGTCAGACGGCCAGTTCTACGACATCGGCATGAACGGCAGCAATGGCTTTGTCATTGATGACAATGACACCCCCCGCCTGACCATCAACAGCGCGGGCAATGTCGGCATAGGCGAGTCGAATCCAACGGCAAGACTGCATGTGAACGGAGCCATCCAGGTGGCCAACGACAACAACATTACGGGTCTCAATGCACTTGTTGGATTTAATGACCTCCACCTTTCAGGCGACCCTGGAACGACAGATCTCTTTATCAGTTCCAATGGGCAAGTGGCCATTGGTCCAAACGTGATCTATAACAATGTGACTTTCCAGGTCAGGGGCAGGTCCGGAGACGATTTGGTGGCAATGTTTCGCAATCCATCTGGATCCGACGCCTTTTATTTCTGGAACAATGGCGCCGCGGAAAAGATCGGCGGCACCGCCTGGACGGCCCTCTCCGACCGGCGGGTGAAGGAGAATGTCGTCGAGATTACCGGAGCGCTGGAGAAACTGCTCAAACTGAGGAGCGTGTCCTTTGAATACAAGGATCCCGCCAAGCACGGGGAGGGCAAATACAATGGCTTCATTGCCCAGGAGGTCGAGACAGTGTATCCGGACTGGGTTTCGGATGGCATGGATGGGATGAAGCGGCTGACGATCAACGGATTTGAGTCGCTGGCTGTTCAGGCATTCCGCGAACTGCGGCAGGAAAAGAACGCCCAGATCAGCAAGCTGGAGGAAGCCAACAAAGAGCTTCAGGCGCGCCTGAAAAAACTGGAGTCATCAAATTCGGATTCCGCTTCCGCAGGTCTTTCCAACGCGGAACTTCTTGAGCGATTGGCCCTTCTTGAAGCCAGGGACAAAGCGCGCGAGGCCAAGCTGGCCGCCATCGAGAAACTGCTGCTGGAAAATGGCCAACCCGCCGCGCAGCCTGTGAGCCTGAAGAAGGCGGCCAATGATGCCGAGTGAGTCTTCACTTTTTCCGTCCATGAAAACGCACCCGGCATCTGGAGAGGCCCAGTCCCCGTGGACTGCGGCAGCCAGCTGCCGCTTTCTGGAGCCAGCCTTGCTGGCGTCGGTGGCAGAGAGATGTTCCTCTCATGCTTCGGCATTCGGCCTGAGTGCGGGGGGATTTTCTCGAAAGGCACGCGTGGAGACTTCGACGGCAGCAGGGCTGCCTCGGAAAAGCGGCAGCAGGCTGCCGCAGTCCAGGGTGCCGCGCACGAATCGCCGTAGGCCGGGTGTGGCGTCAGCCCGCCCGGCTCTTGGCGGTTCGCCCCCACGGAGAGGCTGCGAACACCCACTTCCGCTGATTTACACCATCTCCGTTTGCTCCACCTCTGCGGAGACGAGCGGGCTTTCGCCACGCTCGCCCTACGGTCTTCATCATTCTTCATTCTGATTTCCTCTTCCCATGAACCGTTTTCTTTTCCACTTTCTATTGCTCCTGCTCGCCGGCGCGGCGCATGCTCAGTTTGAGATCAAAGGCGGCGCCACCAACCTTCTTGACCAGCGCCGCGCGGGCGCATCAGCCACGGTCTCAGGAGGCGCGGTCAATGCCATCACGGTGCGCGGCGGCGGCGGCGGCTACACAGTGGCTCCGGCGGTCACGATCGCCGCGCCGCCCAGCGGCACCACGGCCACGGCCACGGCGAACATCTCCGGGGGAGTGGTGACTTCGATCACGGTGAACACGGGTGGCACCGGCTACACGACTCCGCCCGCTATTTTCATCGCGCCGCCGGTGACGCCGGGTGGTGGCGCCACAACGACGCCCCAGTTTGCCGGACGCGCGACGACCTCCGCCACGGCGGGCGCCATCTCCACGGCGGGAGTCACGGCGGGGCGCTACCCGCGCGCGCAGGATGTGACGGTTCCCGCCAGCCCGGTGGTGACCATCGTGCTGGCGCGGGCCAGTTTTGGCCACAGCTTTGCTTCCGGCGTGCCGCGCTACTTCATGGGGGATGAGATCACGCGCCCGAACTTGCGCTGGGATGGACAGCCGGTGGCGCAGACCTACTGGAGGTCCAAGCCGGTGCAGCCAGGGGAATCCTTCGACCCCGCGCTCATTGAAGGAACGGTGACGGGACAGACACAGCCTTTGGTTCCCACAGGCAATGTCACCGTGACGCAAAGCTCCACCAGCAGCAGCATGGTCACCGTCAGCAGCGTGACTGCGGGGCTCACGGCCGGCGCCACCTTGCTGGGGCAGCGTGTGAACATGATCAACGGGCTGACCGTCACCCTGGCCGGCAATGCCAGCGAAAACATCAGTTCCAGCACCAGCCGCCCCTTCGCCCCCTACCAGCCCTTTTACTTCAGCCCGCACGCGAACAAAGTCTTCGCCAGCCAGGCGGGCCGGGTGACGATCACCTGGGTTTCCAATGTGCCGGACACGACCAAGCCCGGTGAAAGCACGCCCACCTACAAATTCCGTCAGGAGACCTTCGCTGTGTCCTCGGCTTCGCAGTCTCCCGCGCGTGTCATTTACTGGACGGAGAAGGGCTTTGACGGCCCCATTGTCAACATCCCTCCCGGGCGCATCGTGCGGGTGAACCCGGTCTTCAACAGCTTCGTGACCGGCATGACGGACGAGTATGTGCCCGTGGGCAGCAATCCGGGCTCGATCGGCTCAGCGTCCGAAAATCGCACCTTCTGGTTCGACAACGAAAACGGACCTCCATCACTGCATGCCTACAACATCGAGGGGCGGCTTTTCATCGAATACCTCGGCAGTGAGAACCAGGGCACCACGGGTGTGCATCAGTTCATCGGCGCTGACATCGTGGACATCCGGCGCGTGGCGGAAGTGGAGACCATCACCACCCATCTGGGAGAAAAGCTGCGCCCGCGCCAGGGCGCGCCGGAAAACGGCGATGACCAGCTGGACCCGGTCATGCTTTTCAACCTCATCGTGGGAGGCAAGCTGCCCTATGGCAGCTTCATCCGCCCGGATGGCGTCACGGATTACTTCGCGGAGCGCGAGAGCCTGGACGCGGACCGGGTCACGATTTACTGGATGGAGCCCAGTGACGCATCCATCCATTTCCAGGAGCCGCCATCCGCTCCCGGCATCTCCGTCAAATGGCCGAAATACAAGCGCAACTACATCCAGCGGTGGCCGGACAGCATCGCGGCCTTTGAGCCGGTGAATGTGCTGCAAACCGGGGCCGGGCCGGCCGTCGGCCCGCGCTTCGTGGCATCCAGCCTGCCGCAGGTGATCTTTCAGGACGACCCGAACGAATTGGAAGCCCAGCTGGACGCGGCCACCCAGCGCCTGGTCGTGGATTTCAGCGACAGCGGCGACAAAACCAACCGCTCGCTCCTGAAGTTCTCATCCTCGGTCAGCCCCTGGTATGTGCGGATCTACATTCAGTCCGAGGAGGCGCTTGGCGCGCCGGAAATCCCCGATCCGGACGGCTCCGGTCCGCTCACAGGCACGCCCGCGAGATACACGCTCAACGATCTCAATGCTGACGGCGCGCCTGACCTTAACCTGACCGCGAACGTCGGTGACAGGCTGGAGCCGCCGCACCCGTCCTACGCGCTGGGAGGCTATATCTCCAAAGGCACATGCTACTCCGAGGCGGCCTACATCAATCCGCTCGACAGCGCCGGCGTGGAGGCGGCTGACGCGGGCGGCATCATTCCGGTGAATGCGCTGAACACGGACCGGGTGCTCTGGGTCTGGTGGCTGAAAAAGATCGTGCCACCGAGCAACAAGTATGAGGCCTTCCATGTGCCCGCCGTGGCGGCGCGCTATACTGTCAGCTACCCCGCAAGTCCGCAGGAGCTGGTCATGGCCTCCGGCAAAGGGGTGGAAAACCCCGGCCTGACCTCGGTTCAGTCCGAAGGTAGCATCTATGTGCAGAACGATCCCTCGAAGATCGGCTACAACCCGAACGAGGAGCACGGCCTCATGCTGGCGGGCAATGCCTATGCGCTGCGCGATGACTTGAACACCGCCTCCAGCTCCGAGCCGTTTGTGCTCATCCAATACAACGAGCCCGCCACCGAGACCGTGCCCGCCCGCCCGGCCATGCGTGTGCTGAAAGTCGTCCGCTCCAATGGCACCTATCCGCTGGTTTACAACAAGATCGCCGGCACGCCCGTGCAGCCGCCGATGCCTTTGACCGCGCTGCCGCTGCCCTTGAAAACGGATGGCAAGGTGCGCAACACAGAGGAGGAAATCACGCCGGACGCCGCCGCAGGCTCGGGCGCTCCCGATGCCTATGACAGCTTCACCTTCGAGGACCGCAAAGGCTTCCACTGGATCTACCGCGGCCCGCACGCCGGCGGCGCGCCCAGCTTCGGCATGAAGTTTTATTATTACCTGCGGGAGGGCTTTCATTTCCCCTCTTTGGGCACCCAGCCCGCGGTGGGCAGCATCCAGCCTTACATCGCCGACACCGGCAGTGGCGAGGCGGTGACTTTGACCTATCTGCCCAAGTGGCCGGACGACCCCACGCTGCCGCCTGCGGACCAGAAGGTTCTTGATGTTCTGTTCATGGCGGAAACCATGGCCCTGCAAAAAGGCACCCGGCCGCAGGTGCGCGGCCAGAGCAGCGCGCAGGTCATCTACCAGCAGTCCATCGCCAACACGGGCGCCGCCAATCCTGCCGTGGCCTTGCATGACCCCACGCGCCAGAAGATCGCCCTGCTGGAGGCGCACGGACTGGACAAGCTGCCCGCTTCCATTCTCACCTCGGATTACGCGGGCAAGACCTACTTTCAAAGGCTGCCTCCGAACCTGCAAAACCGTTTCCATTTCAATGCCGGTCTGGGAGCCAAGGGCGGCCTGGTGCTGGTGGGCGAGTTCATTGATGAGATCGCCAGCGAGGATTACTTCCACCTGAACAAGCTCAGCGTCCAGGACATCGCCGACCTCAAGGCGCTTTGCCCTGATGGCGACAGCGCCAACAAAACGAAGTGGGACAATGCCATCGCCGCTCTGAGCACCACCTTGGAAACCTTCCGCGAGAGCACGGAGGTGCCTGGCACATACGTTCGCGTTCCCGGCCTCGACAAACAGGTAACGGTCGGCCAGCGCTCGGATGTCACCGATCCCGACACCGCCGTGGACAGCTACGCGCTCAGCTCCACGGGCAAGGGCACGGGCTATGTGACGCTTGTTTTCGGCAATGGCGAGGCATTCACGGATGAGGGCGACCCGGTGGCGATGGAGATCATCAAAGTCAGCAACGTGCTGTACAAGGGTGATTTGAAGATCCTGCTCTCCAGCAATCCCCTTGATGAGCAAGTCGCCCTCCGCCACAGCGGCGACTACGGCGGCGAGCCGGAGAACTTCGAGTTCGAGTGGCGCTACGGTTTTGCGGAAAACGGCCTGCCTCCAGCAGGTGATCCCGCCACGGATCCCGACTGGATCAACCCCGGCGGCACGCTGGGCAGTTCCATTCTCATTGGCGGCAGCCCCACCGCCGTGCTCAGCACGCCGGCGGTGATCATGGGGGATGTCTGGTTCACCATGCGCTACAAGAAAACCGGGGGAGCCTACTCGGACTGGATGTCCCCCGCGCTGGTCGAGGGCTGGGTGAAGCGCGTGCTGGCCAAAATCACCCCTTTCAACCAGCGCATGGACGACCTCTTTAACAACTCGCTCAACACCGATGTCAGCCTGCTCACCCAGGCGGGCACGCGCTGGGAGGGGAACATCGCGCTGAACTTGAACAATGTGAACGAGGCCGGTTTGATCGAGATTTACGAGACCGTGCTCAACCGGGCCAAGGATTTCACCATCGGCTCGGGCATTGATTTCGGCCCGTCCAACGACGCGCTCATCCTGGCCGCCGGCTACCTGCACGACCTCTACACCATCCTCGGCAACGAAGCTTTCGCCGACGCCGCGAATCCGACCATCTCCATAGACGACCAGGACACCATCACCGAGGTCAACACCAGCCGCTACTCCTTCGAGGCGCAGGTGGCCAGCTCGCTGGAGGAGGAGCTGGCGCTGCTCCGTGGGCGGGACGACTTCGGCCTGCCGGAGGTGGGCATCGCCCCGGCATACAACCGCCTGTGGTGGAACTACACGCGCGGCATAGACAGCGGCGAGGTGCTTTACGCGGTGAACTACAACATCCGCGAGAAAGAGGGCGGTTCCGCGGCCAATGGCATCGTGGACGCCGCCGACGCGCAGCACATGTTCCCCCAGGGGCACGGCGACGCCTACGGCCACTACCTCACCGCCCTCAAAGGCTACTACAAGCTGCTCACCCACCCGCAGTTCACCTGGACTCCCCGAGCGGAGGCCGTGAACATCCTTGGGCAGCCGGTGCTCATTGACTACCAGGACGAGCGCAAGTTTGCCGCCGCCGCCTCGAACGTGGCGCGCACCACGCAGCAGGTGCTGGCCTTGGTTCACCGGCAAAATTACCGGGATGATCCAGGGGCGGGCTGGGCGCATTTCCGTGACGGCAAGGAGAACACCCGCACCGAAGTGGTTCGGCATTTGGGATTGGATGAGACCGCCAGCCGCTCGGCGCAGGGCGCGTTTTTCAACTGGGTGGTGGGCAATGCCCTCCTTCCTGACGAGGACACGAACCCCAGCCACACCGGCGTGCAGATCATTGACCGCACCACGGTGCCGGAACTCGACGAGCTGACGGGTTACGCCGAGAGCTTCCAGACGACGATGGACCTGGCCAACGCGCACCTCAACCCGCTCGGTCTCAGCCCTGGCGCCATCGCCTTCGACATCTCCCCCGCCGAGCACCAGGCCGGCAAGTCGCATTACGAGCAGGTCTATGAGCGCGCCCTGGGAACGCTCCTGAACGCCAAAGGCTCCTTCGACCAGGCGGCGAAAATGACCCGCCTGCTGCGCAACCAGGAGAACCAGATCGCCGACCAGCAGACGGCCATTGAGGACCAGGAGTACGCCTTCCTCAACGAACTCTACGACATCTACGGCATGGCCTACCCCGGCGACATCGGCCCGGGCAAAACTTACCAGCAGGGATATGAGGGCCCTGACACGGAAAACTGGTTCATCATTGACCGTCCGGTGGACCTTGTGGACACCACCAAGCCTGTCACCGTCACCGTCCGTGTCCCTACCAACATCCGCAGGTTCACCGGCGATGCTTACAATGACATCGCCGAGAGCTGGAACACCAAGGACACCGTGGTGAAGACTTTCAAAGTGACTCCCAATCAGGTGGTCCAGTTCGCCGATGTGGTGGGGCCGGGCACCGCGCTTGGCAAGCGCCCCTACACCGGAGCGCTGCAGGAGGCTTTGCTCGAGGCCCACCTGGCGCAGGTGGCCCTGCTGGAGGCCAACCACGGGCTGCAATTCGCGGTGGAGAACTTCCTGCGCGAGGGCGAGGTGTTCCGCGCTCTTGTCCAAAGCCACAAAGACAACCTGGACACGCGCTTTAAATACGGGATTGCCAGCAGCCTGAACACCATGGCCGCATCCGCGCTCAACAACCTGGGCATCTCCCTCCAATGGGCCGCCGAGGCCGCCCGCGACGCGGCTGAGGCGGTGCAGGAGGCCCTGCCAAAGTCGGTGGGTCTTGCAACTGACATGACAGCGCCCGCGCGCGGCGCGGTCAAGTTCGCGGGCTTTGGTGTCGGCAGTGGATTCATGGTGGGTGCCATTGCCTCATATGCGGGAAGCAGCGCGCTGGAGGGCATCGGCGCCGCCTTGGAGGCCGATCTGGAGATTGACCTTGAGGAGCTGGGCTTCGACCAGGACGAGCTGCAGGCGGTCTATGAGTTCGAGCAGACCTATCGGGAGATGCTCAGCCAGCATCACCAGTTCGTCGGCCTGATGGCGGCCTTGCAGACCGCCAACCAGAAGGTGGAAAACCTGCGCGTCGCCGGAGACACCATCCTCCTGCGCCGCGAGACTCTGCGCAAGCGCGCCGCCGCCGTGCTCACCGGCTACCGCACGAAGGACCTCACCTTCCGCACCTTCCGCAATGAGGCTCTGGAGCAATACCGCACGCTTTATGACCTGGCCGCGCGCTATTCCTACCTGGCGGCCAAGAGCTACGATTACGAGACCGGCCTGCTCGGCACCACCCAGGGCCAGGCCGTCATCAACCGCCTCGTCGCCTCCCGCTCCCTTGGCGACCTCACCGGCGGCGTGCCCCAGGCCACCACCAGCACCCTCGGGGATGCCGGCCTCGCCGGCACACTGGCGCAGATGAACGCCGACTTCGCCGTGGCCGAGGGCCGCCTCGGCATCAACAACCCCGACCCCTACGGCACCCTCTTCAGCCTGCGCCACGAGATGTTCCGCATCGTGGATGATCCCGACGAGACCGACGATGACGCCGCCTGGCAGCAGACCCTGGAGCAGCACATCATGCCCGACCTCATGGCCGACCCGCATGTGGCGAAGTATTGCAACAACATCAAACTGCCAGGCGCCGGCGCCACCCCCGGCATCCTCATCCCCTTCAGCACCGTCATCAACCACACCGACAACTTCTTCGGCCTGCCCGGCGCGGCGGGGGACCACGCCTACTCCCCCAGCAGCTACGCCACCAAGGTCAGCAGCTCCGGCATCGTCTTCAAAGGCTACATCGGCATGGACCCCTACGCCTTCGGCACCCCGAACGCCGGCGGCCCGAACACCAGCCACCCGGACGCCCTGCGCGCCACCCCGTATGTTTACTTCATCCCCTGTGGCTACGACTACATGCTGGCCCCGCCCCTGGGTGACACGAACACCGTGCGCGCCTGGGCCGTGCATGACCAGGCCCTGCCGCTGCCCTACAACCTGGGTGCCAACGACTTCAACGCCACCCAGTTCTTCAGCGCCAACGGCACCCTTAGCGAGCAGCCCTGGATCCTGCGCAAGCACCAGGCCTTCCGTCCGGTGAGCGACCCCGCCTTCTTCTACAGCACCATGCCCGCCGAGTTCACCAACCGCCGCCTCATCGGCCGCAGCGTCTGGAACAGCCAGTGGAAGATCGTCATCCCCGCCTACACTTTGCTGAGCAATGAGCAGGAGGGCCTGAACCGCTTCGTGCGTTCGGTGAAGGACATCCAGCTCTTCCTGCGCACCTACTCGCACTCGGGGAACTGACATGACAACACGCTTGTCCTGGATTCTGGCGGCGGGGCTTTGTCTTGTGGCCCTGGGGGGCTGGTATCTTGGCGCGCCCACAGGCGGGCGCGCCGTGCCGGCAGATCAAACAAGCCCGCCAGAGTCAGGCTCCGCGCCGGAGCGGCTTGTCACTGTGGCGGACCCCGCCGAGGTTTTTCAGAAAGCTTTCTGGAAGCGTCCCGCCGCTGATGACACCATCCTTCATGCCGAGCGGCGCGAGTGGAAAACGGAGGAAGGCGTCTCGAAATGGCAGTGGTTCATCAGCGTGCGGCCCGGCCACGACTTGGTGGGGCATTTGATCAAGGAGAACGCCTTCATGCTAGCCAAACTGGAGGAGGGCGACATTTTGCCACCGCAAGAGCCGCCGGAGTGGTTTCCCGCTTCAAAGGAAGGCTGTGAGGTTTTTGCAAACGCCTCCAAGTCCTTCCGCCTGCTCTGGGACCGCGAAAAAAATCTTCTGCATGCCACGGACAGCGGCGGCGGTTTTCAACCCGGCGCGCCGCAACCGGCGAAGCCTGTGTCCGTGTCAGCCAACACACCGGGGCGCCTGCCTCTCACCCCGCCTCCCAACCCGCGGGACGAGGTGGAGCGGGAGTGATCCCGTTGATCGGGCAAACGAAGGCTGGGAGGAGTCTCCAATGCGGGCAGTTTCTTGCCGTTTTATGCCTCGGTATGGGCTTCCAGCAAGCCCTCACGGCGCGGCGGGCTGGCGCGCTTTCACCTTCCACTCGGCCGGCATTTCGCGGATGTCGCTGTCATCGGCATACTGGGTGGAAAGCTCGTCGAGACGCTTTTTCATGGCCGCCACCTCGCGCGCATAGACGGGGTTGTCATACTGGCTGCGCAGCTCCTGCGGGTCGGCGTCGAGATCGTAGAACTCCCATTCCCCGAACTGGTAGAAATGGATGAGCTTGAAGCGCTCCGAGCGCACACCGCGCTGCCGGGCGACCATGTGGACGCTGGGGTATTCGTAATAGTGGTAGTAGATGGCATCGCGCCAGTCCGCAGGGCGCTGACCTTTTAGAAGGGGGACGAGGGAGCGGCCCTGCATGTCGGCGGGCACGGGCGCGCCGGCGGCTTCGATGAAGGTGGGGGCGTAGTCGAGGTTTTGCACGAGGGCGTCATTGCGCGCTCCGGGGGTGGTGACGCCGGGCCATTTGATGATGAGCGGCATCTCCAGGGAGGGCTCGTACATCCAGCGTTTGTCATACCAGCCGCGGTCTCCGAGGTAAAAGCCCTGGTCGGAGGAATAGACGACGATGGTGTTTTCCGCGAGGTCCAGCTCCTCCAGGGTTTTCATGAGGGCGGCCACGCTTTCGTCCACGCCTTTGACGCAGGCGAGGTAGTTGCGCATGTAGCGCTGGTGCTTCCAGCGCACGAGCGCCTCGCCGCTGAGGTTGGCCTTGTGGAATTCGGCGTCCTTCGGGCCGTAGTGGGCGCGCCAGGCGGAGAGCTGGGCGGGGGTCATGCGCTTCATGTTCATCCAGGCGGAGCGGTCCTGGCGCTGCTGGCTGGGCGGCTGGTCGAAGTCCGGCGTGAGGTCCACGAAGAGGTCGTAGTTCAGGTCCATGTGGCGGTCCACCTCCAGCTCCTGGTGGCGGGAGGGGGAGGCCTGGTGGCGGTGGTCCATGAACAGGGTGGGCGGCTCGGGGATGAGCGCGTCGTCATACGCGCCGAGGTGGCGCAGGGCGGGCATCCAGTTCCGGTGCGGGGCTTTGTGCTGCACGCGCAGGAGGAAGGGGCGGGAGGGATCGCGCTTGGTCTTGAGCCACTCCACGGCCATGCCGGTGACGAGGTCGGTGCAGTAGCCTTCTTTGGTGATCTTCCCCGCGGCGGTCATGAAGTCGGGGTTGTAATACAGGCCCTGGCCGGGCAGCACGGCCCAGTCGTCGTAGCCCTGGGGTTTGCCTTCCAGGTGATACTTGCCGTAGAGCACGGTCTGGTAGCCGGCCTTTTGCAGCAGTTTGGGAAAGGTCTGCTGGTCCCAGTTGAATTTGTCGCCGTTCTGGCGGAAGCCGTTGAGGTGGCTGTGCTTGCCGGTCTCGATGACGGCGCGCACGGGGCCGCAGATGGAGTTGGTGCAGTAGCTGCGGCGGAAAAGCATGCCCTGCGCGGCCAGGCGGTCAATGTTCGGCGTGGGGTTCACCGATTTGAGCCAGCGCTCGTAGGCGCCGATGGCGGTGGGGGAGTGGTCGTCGGAGAAAATGAAGACGATGTTGGGCCGGGTCTGCGCGCCTTGAAGGAGCGGGGCGGCGGCGAGCAGGGGCAGGAGCAGGCGGTGGAGGAGCTTCATCGTGTTTTTCTATGAAGCGTGATGCCGCAGGGGCAAGCGCGGATTGCCTCCAGGGCGCGCGCTGCCGTGTCGCCTGAATGCTTCAACTCCAACACTTCACTCCAACCTCACTCTCCCACGACGCTGACGACGACGCGCCGGGTGTGCGGGGCGCGGCGGTGCTCGAAGAGGAAGATGCCCTGCCAGGTGCCGAGCGCGAGCCGGCCGTCCATGACGGGGATGACCTCGCTGGTGCGGGTGAGGGCCATGCGCAGGTGGCTGGGCATGTCGTCGGGTCCCTCGTGGGTGTGGACGAACCAGGGCGTGTCCTCGGGCACGAGGCGGTCGAAGAAGCCGTGCAGGTCCGTGCGCGCGGAGGGGTCCGCGTTTTCATAAATGACCAGGCTGCAACTGGTGTGCTGCACGAAGACGGTGGCGGTGCCGGTGCGGATGCCGGAGGCGCGCACGATGCGCTCGCACGCGCCGGTGATCTCGTAGGTGCCCTTGCCGCGGGTGGCGAGGCTGAAGCTTTCGGCGTGCGCGGGCATGGCGGGGGTCACTCGGTTTCGGCGCGCGGGTCGCGGGAGAGCAGGGCGCGCAGGGCCTCGGGCGCGGGTTTGTGTTCGTAAAGCATGGCGTGGACCTCGTCGAGCAGGGGGGTGCGCACGCCGGCGGCCTTGGCGGCCTGGTGCAGGCTGGCGGTGTTCGGCACTCCTTCGGTGACCATGCGCGAGCTGCCGAGGATTTCCGCCAGCGGGCGCCCCTCCCCGAGCTGGCGGCCGAGGCGGTGGTTGCGGCTGTGCTCGGAGTAGCAGGTGCCCATGAGATCCCCCACGCCGGCGAGGCCGTAGAAGGACTCGACTCTGCCGCCCATGGCGGTGCCGAGGCGCACCATCTCGGCCAGCGCGCGGGTGACGAGCGCGGCGATGGCATTGTCCCCCAGCCGCAGGCCGAGGGCGACTCCGGCGGCGATGGCGTAGGGGTTCTTCATGGCGCCGGCCCACTCCACGCCGGTCACGTCATCACTGGTGTAAGTGCGGAAAAACGGCAGCGTCAGGCAGCTCTGCACGGCGCGCGCCACGGCCTCGTCCTCGCAGGCGACGACGGCGGCGGTGGCGAGCTGCTGGGCCACCTCCTCGGCGTGGTTCGGCCCCGTGAGAACGGCCAGCGCCTTGCCGGGGAAATGCTCGGCGAGGATCTGGCTCATGCGTTTGCCGCTGTCCAGCTCGATGCCTTTGGCGCAGGAGAGAATGACGCGCGCCTCCGCCGCCAGGCCGCTCTCCGCCACGAGCCGCGCCGTCTCCCGCACGCCTTTGGACGGGGTGACAAAGACGAGCATCTCCGCAGACTCCAGGCCGGCCAGGGAGGTGGCGACGCTGACGCTCTCCGGCAATTCGAGCGCGGGCAGGTAGCGCGCGTTGCGCCGTGTCTCGCGCATTTCCCGCATGAGCCCGGCATCACGCCCCCAGAACTGGGTGCGGACACCGCGCATGCCCAGCATGGCCGCCAGGGCGGTGCCCCAGCTTCCGGCTCCGAAGACAATGGCGCGGGGGAGGTCGGGCGTGGGCATGAGCGGTGGGGCGTGGGCTGGGTGGGGGGAGGCAGGTTGTTTTGCACCTTGCGGACACATGATGCAAGCGCCGGCATCCACGTTGGAGGACCGGTGGCGGGTCGCTGCGCAGGGAGGTGCGGTGGCATTTTTTCCTTGTCATCAAAACTCGCTTGTCCAGACTTGGATGGCAGGGGTTATGATAGACTGGGATCGTGTTTCAAGTTCACCTACAATTCCGGCGTGATTCCTTGAGCATGGCCCGCTATCACATCCCCGGAAGCATCCCAGGCAGGCAGGAAACACTTCGTTATGACAAAGGAACCCCGAAACTCTCCTCAAATCTTCATTTCCTACTGTCAGCAGCCTCCGGCGGTGAAGGCATGGGTGGAAAAGCTTGCCGGGAAACTCAGGAAGAAGGGTTATGACGTTCGGGTGGACACGGAGAGCAAGAGTGGTTCTTCCGTCCCGGAATGGTGCCGGGAGCGCGCCGATCAGGCGGACGCAGTGCTGCTGATATGCACACCGGAATACAAAGCCAAAATCCTCTCCAAAAAGGGGTATCTTTGGGACGAGGCGCTGGTCATTGAAGCCCGCTGGAGCAGGCGCGGCCAGAACCACGGTGTCATCCCGCTGCTAAGGAGCGGAGATGCCGGAGACTCGGTGCCGGATTTCTGCGGGTCGCGCGGCATGGAGCATCTCGATTTCCGGCGGGATGATCATTTCGAGGCGGACCTGGCTGCTTTGGATAAAGAGGTTCAAGATGCCATTGCCGGACAGTGCAGGGAACGCGCTCAAATGGAGAGCAGCTTTGCCGACACCCAGCATGGCATCATCTTGATGGCTGATGTCGTGAATTTCACCATGATTCCCTGGGCCGATCAGGAAAGAATCATGGAAAGGATGATGGCGTTCACAGACAGCACTTTCGCACCTGAATCCGAGGACGCACGGATCATCATGCCGATGCTGGACGGGATCGCGATCATTTGGAAGAATCAGAATACTTTTGTCGAGGCATGCGAGACCGCACGCAAGTTGATCCATCACATGGAGAATGGAAATCCCGGAGTCATCATCCGGACCGGCCTGCACATTGGATCTTATTCGGTCGGCAAGTCAAAACAGGCTCATTATTTTGGCAACGCGCTGAATGACTGCCGCCGCATCTGCCAGATTGGCGACCACAAGCACATTGTGATGTCGGAAAGCTTCTGCCAGAAGTGGCTCGAAAGAGAGCGGGATCACCCCTTGCAGCAGAATATTTTTCCCACCACGGCCGACAATCCCATCCAAGTATATCCCTGGCGCTTGAAGGATGGCTGCATCAGGTTGCTCAAGGAGGGGGACGATCGTGTTCCCATGGAGCTGGAGGTTCGGGATATTGCCTCGAACTGGCTCAGCCAGTTGATCGAATACATCGGCAAGAGCGTGATGGAGTTGGTGGAAGACAAGCACGGCATCAAGGCGGCAAAGCAGGGACTCAGAGTCGCGCTTTGGGCCCCGAATCCAGAGAGGCGCGACGAACTCACCGCCACCGAATTCCGCTGGCCAAAGCGGGAAGACAATGGCCAGCCTCCCAGCCGGACCACGTATCATATTGTGAACGAGGGGGAGCCTCCCGCAGGCAGGGCCTTCTGTTCGGGTGAAGAGGTGGTGATCATTCACGGACTGCCGCCGGTCCGCTCGGCGAAGGACTCCGGCAAGGCCTTGCAAAAATATTATGAAGCCATGCAAGCCCATGGCATCCGGCTTGAAACCCTGCAAAAATTCAGCCGCCATGCGCGGGCGTTCCTGTGCTTTGCCTTTCCGATTCTACTGGAATCGCATGACGCGGCGTCGCGCAAAAATGGCGGCGGCATCCGCCAGCCTTTCGGGGTGATTTGCATGGATTTTCTTGACCCGCTGGCCGATGTTTCCAAAAAAGAGCTATGCCAACTCGCCACTGAGATCCGCGAAGTTTTTCAAACAGAACTGACGCTTGCATGGAGAGCCCGGACCTGACAAAGTACTTTTACTGATTCAAGAGCTTGCTATTGGCCCCAATCCTGCACATTACTCCCATCATGGCACAATCCACCGCGAATCCGCTTTCCAATAAACCAGCGGCAAGTCGAGTCGAGACAATCTACCGGAACTTGAAAAGCAAGGGACGAGAAAGCATTAGGGTTCCCCGGCGGCTTGAAGATCTGAGCATTCGGCTGGTTTTTCCGGACACCGGGAATGCTGCCGTGCCTGCCAGAGAGGCGGTTCTTGAGACAGCCGGGGTTTAATTCTCCGGTTTGTCGAATGGAGTGACGAATCGCCGATCCCGGTTACAGGGGAGGTGCGGGCTTGCGTTCACCGCATCCTGTGCTTGTTTCGGCGCTCCAAAAACCCCCCCCGCCATGTCCGCACCCGTCAAATCCGAAGAGTCCGGCTCCATCTGGAGCATCCTCAATGTCCTGATCGCCGTCACCCTTGGCGGTCTTGTCCTGTTCTGGGCAGGGGCGTTTTTGACCGGCGTCGTCAGCCAGACCACCGGCTCGACGGAGGCCGAGGCAGAGACTGCTGCCAGCGCCCCCGCAACGTCGGCAGCTCCTGCTGCTTCCGCCGCCACTCCTTCCGCACCCGCCGCCGCCGCGACCGCGCCTGCGGTTCCCGCTCCCACGGGCGAGGTCATCGAGATCACCATCAAGCCGGACCTCACCAATCCGCTGGCCTACGACACGAAGGAATTCACCGTCAAGGCTGGCGCCAAGGTGAAACTGACCTTCAACAATGTCCACCCCACCGTGCCGCAGCCGCACAACATTGTCATCGGAGCCCTCGGCTCGAAGGACAAGCTCATGGGTCTCGCCATGCAGATGGCCACCGACCCCGCCGGGATGGCCAAGGGTTTCATCCCCGAGGCGCCCGAAGTGCTTTTTCACACCAAGCTGCTCCAGCCCAATCAAAGCGAGGTCCTCGAGTTCACCGCGCCAGCCGCCGGTGACTACCCCTACCTTTGCACCTTCCCCGGCCATGCCGTGCTGATGAACGGGGTCATGAAGGTTCAGTGATCCGCCACGCTTTTTGAAATGGACCCGCCGGCGGCGCGGGCCAAGGTGACGCTTCCATGCCCCTGCCGCTCTCCATCAGCATCATCTCGAAAAACGAGGAGGCCAATCTGCGCCGCTGCCTGGAGAGCGCGGCGGACCTTGCGGCGGAAATCATCGTGGTGGACTCCGGCTCCACGGACGCCACCCACGCCGTGGCGCGGGAGTTCGGCGCGCGGGTCGAGCATCAGGACTGGCTCGGCCATCGCGACCAAAAAAACGTGGCCCTCCGCCTCTGCACCCAGCCCTGGGTGCTGGCGCTCGACTGTGACGAGGAGCTCTCCCCGAAGCTGCGGCGCTCCATTCAGGACTTCTTCGCCCAGGGGGGGCACGAGCAAAACGACGGCGCCATCATGCCGCGCAAGGTGTTTTTCCTCGGCCGCTGGATCACCCATGGCGACTGGTATCCGGACCGCAAGCTGCGCCTCTTCAAGCGCGCGGGCGCCCTCTGGGGCGGCAGCCCGGAGCATGACAAAGTGGTGCTGCCGGAGGGGGCGCGGCCCTGCCTCATTTTGGATGGCGACCTGCACCACTACTCCTTCCGCGACATGAGCCACTACATCTCGAAGATCAATGTCTTCGCCGATGTCTTTCTCCAGCGCCAGGAGGCCGACGGCGTGCGCTGGGCGCTGCTGCCCACGCTCACGCGCCCGCTCTGGCGCTTCTTCCGCGCCTATGTGCTGCGGCGCGGTTTTCTCGATGGCTTCCCCGGCCTGTGGATCGCCGCGGCCACAGCCTTCTTCGCCTTTGTCCGCTACAGCCGGAAATACGAGGCGGAGCACCCCGCCAAACCTCCGCAGTCATGACACGCCTGCTGCTGCTGGCACTTGTGCTGCCCACCGCCTCCTGCATCGGCCCGCCGAAGACGCCGGAAGCGCGCGAGCCCCTGCAATGGCGCTTCACACAATCCGCGCGCGCGAGGCTCGGCGGACATCTGGCCGAGGCCGGCGCGGCCTGGGAGCGGCTGCATTCGCCGGGCTCGAACCGTCGCGAGCGCGCCGAGGCCGAGGAGAGGTACGAAAAGGCCCTCGCCGCCTTTATCAAAGGCTGGAGCCGCGCCCAGGCGCCGCGGCGCTGGCAGGACGGCGCGGCATTTGCCGCCCACAGGGTCCGCATTCAGACGCGCAATCACGACACGCGCGAGATCACGCCGCGCGTCCTGGCGGACCTCCGCCTCGCCAGCGAGGTGCGCACCGGCAAAGCCGGCAGCCTCGCTGAAACTGACGGTCTCGGCGTGCCCCTGGTGGGCCGTGTTTTTGAGAGCGACCAGCACCCTCTCCTGCCGCGCAACGGCGCGCATCTCACGCTGACCGCCCTGCTCGAGTTTGAGAAAAGCGTCCCCGGCCAGCCGCGCGGGTGCCGCCTGCGTCTCGTGAATCCCCTCCAGCAGCCCCGTGTGCGCATTGAGGGCAAAGACACGCCTCTGGCCGCCAACTACACCGCGCCCAAGGCCCTGGCCCTCGACGCGGGCTTCCTGAAAAAATTCTCCCTCACCGGGCTGCTCTACCCGGAGAAGACGCTCGATGACAGCCGTCTTTACCAGCTCGACCCGTATGATCCGCGGCGCATCCCCGTCGTTTTCGTCCACGGGTTGATGTCCGACCCGCACATCTGGTATCCCTGCATCAACGCGCTCTGCGCGGATCCCGTGCTCCGCGCGCATTTCCAGCCCTGGTATTTCCTCTACCCCACCGGCATGTATGTGCCAGCCACCTCGCGCCGCCTGCGCGAGTCCATTGCCGAAGCCGGTGCCCGGCTTGATCCGGGCGGCACCTCGGCGGCGATGAATCAAATGGTCCTCGTGGGCCACAGCATGGGCGGCCTGCTGAGCCGGATGCAGGCGGTGGACAGCGGCATGGAATTTTGGAACGCCCACTTCACCAAGCCGCCGGAGGAGATGCGCCTCTCCGAGTCGGGCCGCGAGCGTCTGCGCGCCGGCTTCATCTTTGAAAAACGTCCCGAAGTGGCGCGCCTCATCTTCATCGCCACACCCCAGCGCGGCAGCGACCTGGCGGACAAAGGCATCGTCATGCGCCTGGCCAAGCTCATCCGGCTGCCGGTGGACTCCATGCTCGTCGTCACCGAGCTGCTTTCCGGCAACACCGACGCCCTCCAGCCGCAAATCCGCGACTGGGGTGTTTTCTCCTTTCTCAGCCTCAGCACTCTTTCCCCCAGGCACCCCTATATCCAGGCGCTCAACGCCAGGCCCATTCCCGTGCCCCATCACTCCATCATCGGCCGCATGGGCGGCAAAACCCTCGAGGAAAGCAGCGACCTTGTCGTGCCCTACCGCAGCGCGCACCTGCCCACCGGCAGCGAGCTCGTCGTGCCGCACTGGCACGGCTGCGTGGAGCAGTCGGAAGTCATTGCCGAGGTGCTCAAACGCCTCCGCCAGCATCTGCGTGAGAATGGCAGGATTTGACCCCGCGCCCGCACCACTCCAACATCGTTCCCATGTTTCAAACCGGCCAGAAAGTCGTCTGCATCAACGATCAATTCGACCCCTGGGTCTATGATCTTTACCGCGCCCTGCCTCGCAAAGGCCGCGCCTACACGGTCCGCGCCGTCCGCTCCGGACGCTCGAACCCTGTGTTCTCGCTCAACGACGACGCCGAAATCAAGCTCACCGGCGCCGAGTTCGACATCCTCATCCTCCTGGAGGAGCTGCAAAACCCCGACGATCCGCATTCCAGCGTCAAACAAGAGCTGGGCTTTCGCTCAGAGCGCTTCGCCCCGCTGGAAACCGACGAGGAGGAAGCCGGGGAAGAGGCCGGCGAGCTCGTCGGCGCCGGCGCCAAGGCATGGTGAGCGCCGGGGTGGCAAGTCCGCGCGGCATCAGGCCGGCCTACTGCTTCTCAGGCTTGTCCATCGTCATGTAGGTGGTGCCTTTGCGCGAGCCGTCGAGCGGATTGAAGGACTGCACGCGCATCTCGCGCAGGGCGGTGGCCTCGCCCACCTTCCACATTTTGGTGACCTCGAAGCGCTTCACCAGTTTCGACGGGGCATTGTAGGCCTCCATTTTCGCCACGCCGCCGCTGTCCTTGTGGACCCAGAGGTCCACGGTGTAGTAGGGGCCTTTGGTGTCGGGGGCGGTGACGCGGACGAGCCAGCATTTGATGCCCGCCGCGCTGAGACGCGCGTTGGCGTCCATCATCTTGGCGTTTTTCCAGTAGAGGAAGCGCTGGGAAAGGTCCTCATAATTGAAGTCCATGCCGCGCACCGCGTTGGAGGCGTTGGACAAAGGCACTTTGCTGCTGCCACCGGTCTTCACCTCCCAGAGCGTGGCGGGCTCAGTGGTCAGGTCCAGATGGACGATCTCCGCAGGCGGGTTCATGAAGCGGAAACGCATCACGGATTGTGTCAGCGTCAGCTCCAGCGGCTCCTCGCGCCCTGAGTTTCCATCACGAAGGCGGCCTGTCATTTTGTGGTCTTGCAGCGCGTAGCTTTTGCGCACCAGCCTGAGCACCTCCTCGGCGGTTGGCGTCGGATCCTGGGCGCGTGCGAGAGGTGCGGCGGCGAGGCTGGCTAGGAAAATGCGGCGGTTCATCATGGCGGGCGTTAAGACTGCGCGGCGGGGCCGTGGATTCAACCGCACTTTGGAGAGCGGCTGCGAGGCTGCTCGCAGTTGCGGCTTATTTGGACTTGGAGCCGAGCGCTCCGTTCTTGATGAACCATTCACGAATGAGGCGGAAGACCTCCTCACGCATGGTCTGGTCTATCGGATGGCCCTGGCCGTCGGCGATGAGGCGGTCGTTGATCACGCGGTTGCGATCCAGCACCAGCTTGAGCGAGGCGGACTGTTCAGGGCGCACGGTGGTGTCGTTCGCGCCATGGAGCATGAGGAAAGGCGTGCGCACCTTCTCCGCCGTGGAAGTCGAGGGCGCTGGGTGGCCCTCCTGCGGAGAGATGCCGCTGCCGGTGATGGCCGCCGCTTTGAGCAGCCCGGGCGCGGAGGCTGCAAGACCGATGGTGACAAAGCCGCCCATGCTATGCCCGTAGGCGGCCAGGCGCGCGCCATCCACATCCGGCATGCCGCGCAGGATTTCCAGGCAGGTGCTGGCGCGCCGCACATTCTCCGCGCTGGCGCCGAACTGGACGCGGTCGCCACCCGCCCCGGTGTGAGTGTAGTCCGGCGCGATGCAGACCATGCCCCAGCGCACCATCTCGCGTGCTTTGGTGAGGCCGAAGCTGCGCGCGCTGCCGCCGAGGCCGTGGCTGATGAGCACTGCGGGGAATGGCCCCTTGCCCCCGGGTTTCAAAAGAATGCCGCTCATGGCGAGGTCGCCTTCTCGGAAGGTCCAGTGCTCGCCCTCGATCTTGAAGCCCTTGGCGGCGGATGCCTCCCGCGGCTCCGGAGCGGACCGGCCTCGCCCGCCATCGCGCCCGGCGCGCGGGTCTCCAGCGGGTGCTGCCGTGCCAAGGGTGGCGAGCGTTCCCGTGCCGCTGATGCCATTTTTGAGCCGGGCGTTGAAAAAAGCGGCCACCATCTGGCCGATGTCCTCGCCGCTGAATCCGGGTCCTCCATGACCCGCGCCCTTGATGGTGTGGAAGTGCGCGTTGACTCCCGCGGCCCCCAGTTCGCGGAAAAGAAGCTGGCTTTGATTGATGGGCACGGTGGGGTCCTGGTCGCCATGCACGATGAGAAACGGCGGATCGTCTTTGCTGATATGGGTGATTGGGTTCGCGCGCGCGGCTTTGTCCTTGTTTTGCATGACCGCGCCGCCGAGCAGCCTGGCCTCCGGCGAGGTGTCCGAGGCGTGGCTTTCATAGCCCGGCGTGGTGACGAAGACGGTGAAGTCCGTCGGCCCGTAGTAATCGCACACGGCCTGCACACGGCTGCTTTGATCCAGATGCGCGCCGGTGTCGAACTCCCTCACATCCCCGCTCGTGCCCAGCAGCGCCGCCAGATGCCCGCCCGCCGAGCTGCCCCAGACGCCGAAGCGCCCGGCGTCGAGTCCGTATTTTCCCGCCTGGGCGCGGAGCCAGCGGATGGCCGCCTTGCAGTCCTCGATTTGCGCGGGGAAAACAGCGTGACTGCTGAGGCGGTAGTTGATGGAGGCCACCGCCCAGCCGCTTTCCACATAACCGGCGCGCAGTGGCGGGCAGCCATCCTTGCTGCCGTTCATCCAGCCTCCGCCATGGACCCAAATGATGAGCGGCAGCGGCCCCTGAGACTTCTCCGGCAGATACAGGTCCAGTTCGTGCCGCTCATGCCCGCCCTCGACATAAACGATGTCGCGGTGAGCGCGCACGCCTTCGGGAACGCGCGTGTTCGGTCCCTGGGCGTTCGCGGCATGGGCGATGACAGAGACAACGGCGAGCGCGGGAAAGAGCGGGATTTTCATGACCACGGTGAAAACCCAAGCCAGGTGTGAAGTTGCGCCAGGCCGCGATGACAATCCGCTCGAGGACAGCCTTGCCGCGCGGCATTCGCGGGCTTGATTCACAGCGCATGAAAAACATCACCCTGATTCGTTCCGCCGCCGCCGCCGGCATCCTCTCACTGACTCATTGTGCCGGCACTTCCACACCGGAAAGCGCCCCCGCTGCTGACACCGCAGCCAGCACCACAGCTCCGGCTGCCTCATCCGCTTCAAGCGGGATCACGGATCCTTCCGCAGCCCAGCCCACCCATTTGAGCAAAGCCGCCGCCGGCGTGAAAGACGGTGTCACCACACGCAAGGACATCATCCGCAAGCTCGGTCTCTTTTACACCAAAGGGACCGGCGTCTCCGGCCAGGCCGCTGCCACTTGGAAGTTTCAAACCACCGCCTCCACCGCCAAGTCCTGGATTCCGGGTTCCGCCTTCATTCCCGGCGCGCTCATCACTTATGATCAAAGCCTGACCGTGGTGCTGGATGCCAATGATGTCGTGGTTTCGCACTCCTTCCTGGAAACCAGCCGTGAAAAAACCGGACTTGGCTATTAACGCGAGGGCACGGCGGACCGCGGTTTCAAAAAAACTCATCCGCAGACTTCCTCCAGCGCCAGCTTCAAGGCGCGTGTCATGCGCTCCAATTCGGAGCTGGTGACACACAACGGCGGCATGAGCACCAGGGTGTCGAGAATGGGGCGTGTGAGCAGGCCGTGTTTTCGCGCGGCCAGGCAGACGGCGGCGCCAGTGAGCAGCGCGGTGTCGAAGGGACCGATTTCGATGCCCGCGATCATGCCGCACTGGCGGATTTCTTTGACCCGGGGCAGGGCGCGCAACCCGTCGAGCAGGCTGGTGAAACACGCTGTCTTTCCCGGCAGAGACTCCAGCACACGCTCCTCGCGAAAAACCCGCAGGCTGGCCAGCGCGGCCGCGCAGCCGAGCTGGCTGGCGGTGTAGCTGTGGCCGTAATAAAAGGTTTTTTCGCGGCCAAGGAACCCTTCGAACACACGCTCCGTGGTCAGTGTGGCTGCCATTGGCAGCAAGCCGCCAGTGAGCCCCTTGGCCAGGCAAATCAAATCCGGCGTCACCCCTTCGATCTCGCAGGCGAACATCATCCCGGTGCGGCCAAAGCCGGTCATCACCTCGTCAAGGATGAGAAGCACGTCGTGCCGGTCGCACCATTGGCGCAGGGCGGCGAGCATGCCGCGCGGCCAGAGCCTCATGCCGGCGCTGCCCTGGATGAGCGGCTCGAGGATCACGGCGGCCAGGCGACGGGGCTCATCCCGCGTCAAAGCGTCGAGCCGGTCCAGGTCCGGGACACGCAGGGTGCGGTAGCCGAAGTCGTTGCCGCTGCCTTTGAATAGCGGGATGCCTCCCGTGCTGGCCGCGCCGAGTGTGTCACCGTGATAGGCGTGGTCAAAGGCAAGGATCGTGTCGCGCTCCGGGCATCCATTTTGCCTCCAGAACTGCAGGGCCATGCGAAGCGCGCACTCCACGGCCGTGCTGCCGTCGTCGGAGTAAAAGGCGCGGGTGAGCGTGCCTTCCGGGAAAAAATCCACAAGCTCCTTCGCCAACCGGATGGCGGGTTCGTGGGTGAAGCCGAGGAAGGAGGTGTGCGCCACGCGGTCGAGCTGCTCCTTGATGGCGGCATGGATGACCGGGTGGCCGTGGCCGTGGATGTTGGTCCAGATGGAGCTGTTGCCGTCGAGGTACTCGCGGCCATGCTGGTCGCGCAGCACGCAGCCCTTTCCCTCCGCAAGCAGCAGCGGCTCATGCTCCGGCGCGCACCATTCCCGCATCGGCGTGAAAGGATGCCAGAGATGGCGTTTTTCGAGGGCGAGCAGTTGCGGCAGCACGCCTGAATGAGGACGCGCCCGCGACGGATGCAACTTCGCGATTCGACCCCTGAGGGTGGATTCCCGCTTTCAATTTTTTGACGCGGTTGTTACCCTGCGGCGGCGGGGTGCGTTTGCTGCTGCGGTGTGCCCTGCCTTCCACAAAGCCCCCCCGAACTGTGATGCCGGCTGTTTTCGATCTGCAAGACTGCCTGCGGCGCGCGCGCCTTGGAGACACGGAGGCGGGCGGCGCGCTCGTCGCGCATCTGCATCCGCTGGTGGCCAGGCTGGTGCGGCGGCACCTGCCGCGGCGGGAGTTGGAGGAGGATCTGGCGCAGGAGGTCTTCATCAAAATCCTCCAGCGGCTGGACCGCTACGAGGAGCGCCAGGGCGTGCCTTTCGAGCACTGGGTGTCGCGCCTCACGGTGCGCACCTGCCTGGACGCGCTGCGCGCGGAAAAGGCGCGCCCGGAGTGGCGCGTGGCCGATTTGGGGGAGGGAGGCTCGGAGTGGGTGGATTTCCTGCTCGAACGCCAGCCCACGCCGCCGGTGGAGCGCGCCACGGACGCGGCGGAGGTGCTGGAGCGCCTGCTTTGCCGCCTGTCCCCGCCGGACCGGCTGGTGATCACGCTTCTGGACCTGGAGGAGCGTTCCACGGCGGAGATCAGCCAGATGACGGGCTGGACGCGCCCGATGGTGAAAATGCGCGCCATGCGCGCGCGGCGGAAGCTGCGCGGCATCGCGCGCGAAATCATGAAGGAGGAGTTTGACCCATGAACACACGACCGATGAGGGACTTCGAACCGCGCTGGCAGGCGCTGGCCGCTGACGCGCGCCGGGCGCAGACGCCCCTGCCGCAGATGCCTTTCGGCTTTGCCACCCGCGTGCTCGCGCGCGCGGCCGCCGCGCCCGCCGAGACGGTGGAGGACATCCTCGGCAGCCTCAGCCTGCGCGCGTTGCTGGCCGCCTGTGTGCTTTGCGCGGCCTCGGCGGCGTATGCCTGCGCGGACATGCTGGACACGCGCCTGGAGCGCCCGGCCTTCGAGCAAACCCTGGCGGAGGAGCTTTCCTGGCCATGATCTTCCGCCGTCTCAGACTCCGCGTGCTGCTGCTGCTGGCGCTGTTTGGCGCGGTGAGCGCGGGCGTGGGTTTTTTCCTCGGCATCGCCGCCGCCAAAGGGGCGCAGAAGAAAAAGGATGATCCCGCCGTGTGGCGGCAGGCGGCGCTCCGGCGGCTGGAGGGCCTGCGCCCGGACGAGGCGCAGAAGCCGCGCCTCGAGGCGCGCGTGGACCAGGCAGTGAAGGATCTGGCCGACCTGCGCGTGGAGGGCATCCGCCGCGTTTGGGAGGTGGTGGATGGAGCGGTGCATGACATTGAGGCGGAGCTGACCCCGGAACAGCGGGAGGCCTTTGAAAAAATGAAGCCGCGCCCGCCGAAGGAGGCGCGGTAGGCGGGCGCGCTTGCCTCCAGCGCGGGCGGCGGCAAGTTGCGCTGCGATGAAGAAGCCCAAACCCCGCGTCTGCGCCGAGATCGCGCCCGGTCTCGTGCTTGATCCGCGCCGCGCGCTGGTGCATCGCGCCCAGGGCTGGATGGCTGTGGCGGATGTGCATTACGGCTACGAGCGCAACCGCCGCCGGCAGGGCGCGCTGCTGCCGGACTGGGGCATGGCCGCCTGCGCGGAGACTTTGCGCGCGCTGCTGGATGAGCACCAGCCGCGCCGGCTCATCCTGGCGGGGGACATCATGGATGGCGCGGGTTCGGCGGAGGAGACGGCGGATTTTTTGGAGCAGCTCCGCCCGCTCGCGGAACTCGTCTGCCTCTACGGCAATCATGACCGGGCGGGCTTGCGCAAGCGCTTGAACCTGGCGCGCGCGCATCGCGAGGATGGGTTTATTTTTCATCATGGCCACGAGTCCGTCGAGGCTGAGGCCGGACTCATCCACATCACCGGCCATGAGCATCCGGCCGTGAGGCTGGGCGACGGCGCGGGCCTGCGCCTCAAGCTGCCCGCGCTGGTGCGCGAGCGCCTGCCCGATGGCGGCGAGCGCTGGATTTTGCCCGCCTTCTCCCCCTGGGCCGCGGGCGGCGAATACCACTCGTCCTGCGGGCGCATCGCCACCTGGGTCTGCGCGCCGGGCAGGGTGTGGCGGCTGTGACCCGCTGCGGGCCTTGGGCCGATCCCGTGCTTGCGCGCGCGGTCTGGCGGTGCTTTTTCACGCGCCAGGCACAACTCCAAACACACACATTCATGCCAGTCTCCGCAGTTCTTCTTTTCTCCGGCCAGGGCGCCCAAAAAGTGGGCATGGGCCAGGATCTCGCCGTCGCATTCCCCGGAGCGCGCGCCTTGTTCGAGCAGGCGGACGCGGCTCTCGGCTTCCCGCTTTCCCGGGTGATGTTCGAGGGGCCGATGGAGGAGCTGACGAAGACGAGCCGCTGCCAGCCCGCGCTTTACACGCACGGCCTGGCGCTGCTGGGCGCGCTACGCGAGCGCGCGCCCGGCCTGGAGGTGACGGCGGCGGCCGGGCTTTCCCTGGGGGAGTTCACCGCGCACGCGGCGGCGGGCACGTTTGACTTTGCCACCGGCCTGAACCTGGTCTTCCAGCGCGGCAGCTACATGGAGCAGGCCTGCGAGGCCGCGCGCGGCGCCATGGTGGCGATGATCGGCGGCGAGGAGGAGGCGGTGCGCGCCCTGGCTGCCGAGTGTGATGTGGATGTGGCGAACCTGAACGCGCCGGGCCAGATCGTGCTCAGCGGCTGTGTGGAGGGAATCGAAAAGGCAGCCGCGCTTGCCAAAGAGAAGGGCATCAAGCGCGCCATCCCGCTGCCGGTGGCCGGCGCGTATCACAGCCGCCTGATGCGCTCCGCGCAGGAAAAACTCGCCGCCGCTCTGGAGTCGGCCGCCATCACACCGCCGGGCGTGCCTGTGGTGAGCAATTTCGAGGCGCGCCCGGTGACAGACGCGGCGGACATCCGCGCCACACTCACGGCGCAGGTGACGGGCAGCGTGCGCTGGGTCGAGTCCATGCGCCATCTCATCGCCGCCGGGCACCGCCTTTTCATCGAGCTTGGGCCGGACACGGCCCTGGCCGGCATGCTGGGCAAAATTGACCGCGAGGCGAAAGTCATCTCCGTCAAAGACACCGCCACTCTGGATGCCGCCGTGGCTGAATTGGGCAGTTGAAGCAGGGTTGCCATGGCCGGCCGACTTGAACCCCGATTTCCTCAGGCGCTTCAAAACTCAAGTGATGGTGAAGACGCGGACCTGGATGCCGTTTTTGCCGCTCTTTTGAATGCTGCGCGGCTCGGGTTGCGCGAAGCCGTTCAAATCAACGGTGCGGGCGCGTATTTCGTATTTGCCGGGCTTTAAATCGCGCAGCGTGGTGCTGAAGCCGACCATGCTGTAGCGCAGCGGCCATGAGAGCGGCTTTCCGTACGTTTTGTCGAAGCCGAGGATGTCCTGCGGGCGTGTGCCGGCAGGCAGCACGCTTTTCCAATCCGGCTGCGCATCGAGCTGCGCGGGCTGCCAGACGGCTTTTTGCCATGCGGGGTCGTTGTCGGCCAAAGCAGGACCTGCGGGACGCAGCCACGTCTCGACATGCGCGAGGCCGGAAAGGCCGCTGATGGCCCAACCCCCGATGTGGGCCGTTTTGCCGCTCACGACGACGTCATCGAGATACGCGGCCGTTTTGAGGTGGGACTCGGGGTCGTTGTTTTTCTCCGCGTAGGTGTCGTTCGCCTGATAGTCGTTGGTGAGCCGAATGTGCTGGAGCCATTTGATGGATTTGAAGCCGTGCGCCCAAGGCACGACCATGCGCACGGGGCCGCCGCGTTCGAGATTGAGCGGCTCGCCATTGAGCTTGTAGGCGATGAAGACCGGCAGCTCGCCCGGCGGTGTCTCCATGACCTGCGTGTAGCTGAGCGAGGACTGGAAGCGCTGCTTCGGGTCGTCATTGTGAAAGCCCCAGAAGTAAATGCGGCGCACGTTCGACATCCCGCCGCACAGTCGCAGCACGTCGCGCAGCGGAACGCCCTCCCACAGCCCCTGGCCGAGCGGCGTGGCGATGTTCAGGCACTGCATGGCCTTCAAAAACAGCACCCGATGCTTCCTGCCGAGTTCAAGGAGTTGCGCGTAGTCGAGCGTGACGGCTTTTTCGATCTGCGCCTTCTGTGTGACGATGTCATTCGTGGTCTCATCCGCGCTGATTTCGAGCTTCCACGACTCCGGAGTGAGTTTCGCCTTCACCAAAGCCTCGCCGGTGAGCGAATGCGGCTTTGGCGTGCCGCGAGAGACGTCCTCGAAATCATTCGCGGGCGTGAGGAATGAGCGCGGTTTGATCTGCGCGGGTTCCTCGGCGTGGAGAGAGGTTTGCATCGCAGCGAGCGATCCGATGCCGAGTTTCACGGCCTGACGGCGGGAGATGGGGCTCATGGTGATCGTGGATACGGTGCTGGTGATGTTTCTTTGGCAAGACTCGGAGAATGCCTTGCTCATTCCTATCACTTGTCCTTCTTCTTCCTCGCCTTCTTCCCCCTCTCGCTCTTCCACAGCACGATGTCGGCGAGGTCGTTGGTGGAAGCCGGCCCGGCGGTGCTGCGGCCGCGGGCGATGTCGGCCTGGAGGAGGTCGAGGAGCTGGTTCACGATCTCGGGTTTCGATTCGAAGATATTCGTGGTCTCGCCGATGTCGTCCTTCATGTGGTAGAGCTGGCCTTTGGGCCAGCCGGCGGGCGCCTTGGCCTCGGTGGGTGATGACCAGCCGCCGGAGGCGCGGGCGAGCGCGAGCTTCCACGGGCCCTGGCGATAGGCGAAGTGGCCGCTGTTCGAGTGATGAATGACGCCGTGACGCGTGGACGCGATCTTTTCACCGCCGAATGCCGGCAGGAAGCTCACGCTGTCCTCGCAACTGCCCGCGGGCACCGGCTGGCCGATGATGTCGGCGGCGGTGGCGAAGAAATCGACGAGGCAGATGAGCTGGTCCGAGGTGGAGCCTGCGGCGATCTTCGCCGGCCAGCGTGCGATGAACGGAATGCGATGCCCGCCGTCCCAGATGTCCGCCTTGGAACCGCGCAGGTTCGCGCTCACCATGTGGCCCTGCGCGGCGAGCTTGTCGATCCCGGCGGCCTTCGAGCAGCCGTTGTCGCTGGTGAGGATGAAGAGCGTGTTCTTCGTCATGCCGTTGCGCTCCAACGCCTCCGACACGGCGGCGACCACGTCATCGGTCTGCATCACGAAGTCACCGTAATCGCCGAGGCCGCTGCGGCCCTGCCACTCCGGCGCGGGCACGATGGGCGTGTGCGGCGATCCGAGCGGCAGGTAGAGAAAGAACGGCTGCTCCTGACCCTTGCGCGAGTCGATGTACTCGACCGCCTTGCGCCGCAGACGCGGCAGCATGTGCACCACCTCGTCATGCTCGATGACCGCGTCGTTTTCGATCACCGCCTCCATGTCGCGTGCGTGATGAAAGCCATGGTAGTAGTCGAAGCCGCGCGTGATGGGACCGTCCGGGATCTTTGCGCCGACCGGCGGCGTGTCGAACTCCTTCGCTTTGTAGGGTTGGCCGCTCTTCGGATCGAGGTATTCGAAATTCAGATGCCACTTGCCGATGATCGCCGTGAGATAGCCCGCGCTCTTGAGAAAACTCGCCACCGTGGGCCGGTCCTTCGCGATCAGGCTCGGCGCGAAGCCTTCCACCACGCCGCTCTGCAGCTTCGTGCGCCAGCTGTAGCGCCCCGTCATCACGCCGTAGCGCGTGGGCGTGCACACCGACGAACCCGAATGCGCATCCGTGAAGATCATCCCCTGCGACGCCAGCCTGTCCGCGCCCGGCGTCGCGATCTTCCCATGCTCGGGATTCAGGCAATGCACATCGCCATAACCGAGATCATCGCAGATGAGAAAGACGATGTTGGGGCGCTGCTCCGCAGCAAATGACGAACCGCAGAGGAAAAGGAACAGCCAGAAGTGTTTCATGCCGCCGAGAAACGAAGGCAATCTTGGATTCTGTCCACCAGAATGCTGCTGACAAAGCGACGGAAATGTTCACGATTTGAAGGCTGCGTCCGACTAAAATCATCACCCTCCATGCCTTCATCTTTCACTCACTACTGGCCAGAGACTACACATTTTACAGAAGGAGATCCGTTTGATCACACAGCTGGGAATCGCTTTAGCAGGTCTGGTCTCACGACCGGGGATCGCGTTTTTGGCATTAGCGTAAGGCGGGGCGTACCCATTCTGGTTGGCCGTTTGGTGGCTGTTAGTCCCCCTGTTACATACGACCAAGCTTGCAAGATGCTCCCTTACGAGCCCTGGGAGGCTGATGAACACATCATCGCAGCACCAGGCACCGCTTCAAAGCAGTCTGAATCCCGACAAATACCTCTGGAGATTCTGCGGCAGCTGCGATTTCACAGCCCGGGCGGCGAAACTGCACTGAAATTCGTATCGAAGACTCGCCTCGATCAGCAGACTTTTCGAGGTGTCCGCAGGCTCACTGATGAGTCTGCAGATTTGCTCGAGTCACTTATTGAGTCGCCATCCGCTCCAGACCTGAGTCCGACGTACCCTGACGAAATTGATGCAAATGAACCTTATCTTGAGGGTGCCCGCCGTTCAGTCACTGTGAACGCTTATGAGCGTGATCCAGCCGCGAGGTCGGCCTGTATACAGCACTACGGCTGTTCGTGTTTTGTATGCGGTTTCGACTTTGTCGACTACTACGGAGATCTTGGAGACGGATTTATTCATGTTCATCACCGCCGCCCGATTGCAGAGTGTCGTGGTGAGTATGTTGTTGATCCGATTGCCGACTTGATCCCTGTTTGCCCGAATTGCCACGCCATGCTGCACCGTGGCACTACGCCACCGAGTGTAGAGGAGCTTAGCAAGATCTACGATGAGCAAAGCGCCGGTGATAACGGGTCGTAGCGACGTGTTGCGGCAACAGAGTCTTGTGCCTGTCGGCAACGATCTGCACCGTTCGCCTCATTCACTCCGCCTTTTTCTGGTTCTTCTTTTTGCCCTTCTTCGCCGGCTTGTCCTTGCCGGCGCCGGAGTTGAGGAACTGCTGGTCGAGTTCGGCGGGGCGCGCGTCTTTGAACTGGTCGAGGGCGCCTTGCAGTTTCGCTTTCGCGGCCGCGGCGTCGCTGGCGAGGGCGGTGGAGGCGAGGTTCTGCTTCTCCATCTCGTCGGCGCTCAGGTCGTAGAACTGGCCGGTGCGGTAGAGCTTGAAGCGCTGGTCGAAGGCGTATTCGCGCACGGTCATGTCCTTGCTCTGGCGCGGTGAATACCAGATGTAGAGCCACTCGCGCGGCGTGCCGGTCTCGCCCTTGAGCTGCGGGAGGAAGCTGACGCCATCGACGCCGGCGGGCGCCTCGACACCCGTGGCGGCGCAGAGGGTGGGCAGGAAGTCGGCGCAACTGACGAGGTCGGCGCAGACGCGACCCTTTTTCATGACCGCAGGCCAACTGGCGATGAACGGGACGTGGGTGCCGTGCGCGTTGGTGGAGCCTTTGCCGCCTTTGTAGTCGCGGCCCTGGAAGCGGCTGGTGATGCCGCTGTTCGTGCCGTTGTCGCCGAGGAAAAGGATGAGCGTGTTTTCGCGAAGGCCGAGCTCATCGAGCTTTGACACGATGCGGCCGACCATCTTGTCCATGTAGGCGGTCATGTCGGCGAAGTGCTTCGGATTCTGCAGCTTCTGCTCGCTGCTGATCGTCGGATCGTAGTTCGCGCTGTCCGGCGTGGGCTGGAAGGGATTGTGCGTGAGGATCATCGGGTAGTAGAGGAAGAAGGGCTTCCCTTTGTTCTTCTCGATGAAGCCGAGCGCGAAGTCGTTCACCAGCGTGGGGCCGTACTCGCCCTTCGTGAAGTCCTTCTCGACGCCGTTGTATTCGAGGCCGGGATTCGTGTAGCGCGGCGGGCGGCGCGTCTGCTGCCAGAGGCAGGATTCCTCAAAGCCGAAGTGCTGCGGCGAATCGAGCTCGTGACCGAGCTGCCACTTGCCGCAGATGCCGGTGGCGTAGCCCGCGTTTTTCATGAGGTGGCCGAAGGTCGTCTCCTCGCGCCGCAGCGTGCCGAAGTTGAGGTAGTTGCGCACGTTGTAGCGCCCGGTCATGAGCTGCACGCGCGTGGGCGTACACAGCGGCTGCGCGTGGCAGTTTTCAAAGCGCACGCCGGTGGCGGCCAGCTTGTCGAGGTTCGGCGTCTGATACGACTCGCCCCCGTTCGCCGTGACGCACTCGTAGCCGAAGTCATCGACCATGATGAGGATGACGTTGGGGCGCTGCTCCGCAGCGAATGACGAAACCAGAGCCGAGCAAAGCGAGACAGCCAGCACCGCGGAGCGTGTGCTGCTCCGAAGGAGTGAGCGAAGCGAAGCAATGGCGAATGAGGAAAGGAGCAGGAAGAGAAGGGCTTTCATGGCATGGGAGCGCTGGGTTCAACGTGAATGTCATCAATTTCGATCCCTTTTTCGCCGCCATTCTGCATCCAGAGCAGCTTGCGCTTGCCGGCGTTGAAGTTGGCGCGGGAGAGAGTCTTGGACCAAAGCTTGTCGTCCACACTCATTGCGACGGACTCACCGCTGAACACGAGTTTGACAGTGTGCCAGGCGTTCGCGCCGAGATCGGCTCTTTCGAGCGGGAGAAATTCGTTCAGCCGATACGCGCCGCTCACCTTGTCGGCAGGACGCTCCTGCTTTTGGCGCAGCGGATGGTTTGGGTCGAGCGAATGCGAATCGACCTGAAGTTGCACGCCGTCGCGCAGCAGTTTCACGCGCAGCATGTGGTCCACGCTGCCGAAGCCGTCGTCACCATCGACGAAGAACCACAGCATGCCGCCCTGGCCGAGATGGCGGTAGCGGAAGGAGATCGCGAGATCCTTGCCGCTCACCGGGAGATAGACCATCGGCGGATACTTCCCGCCGCTGCTGCCGCGCGTCCACAGCACGCCATCGCGCACCTCCGTGTTCTTGTTCGGGATCGGCGTGGTGAAGCGTTTCGCATCAAAGCCGGCGTCGAAGGTCTCCACGATGGGCGCCGGTGTTAGGTAGTCGAGCGACTCGAGGAAGGCGTCCACCTCCGCCAGTGTCTTGTAGTAGTGGAGCTTGGCCCCCGCGCCGGCTTCATCCTTCCAGCGACCCGGATTGAAGAAGCCGTGCGGTTGGCCTTCGTAGGCTTTCAATTCGCAACGATTGCCGGCGGCGCTCATCACCTTTTGAAACAACTGCACGGTCGGAAACGACACCGCTTCGTCGTTCGTGCCGTGGAAGATGATGCTCGGCGGAAGTCCGGCGCGCACGAAATGATAGGGCGAGACCTCCTGCGGCCGGCCGTCGCAGCGCTCTCGGATGTCGGCGAATTTCTCGGCAGTCAGCAAATCGGGATGCCCGTCCGCCGGTGCCAGGACGACGGCGGGATTGAACAGCAGCATCGCATTCGGCGCGGAGCTGACGCCCTTGTTGTCATCGTCTTCAAAGCCTGGCAGCAGGGCCGTGGCGGCTGCGAGATGACCGCCGGCGGAACCGCCGCCAGCCACGATGCGGTCCGGATCGACACCCAGCCGCTCCGCATTCGCACGCACCCAGCGGATCGCCGCCTTCGCATCGCGCACGCAGTCCTGCGGGAAGACGTTGTGACGGCTTTTCACGTGATAATCGACCGAGATCGCCACCATGCCGCGCTTGGCGAGGTGCAGGCATTGCGGCAGAAACTGCCCCGGCGTGCCGCCTTTCCATCCGCCGCCGAAAAAGAACACCGCCGCAGGCCGGCGATCCGTTTTCGCATGATCCTCCGGCTCGAAGATGTGGGCGTTCAGTTTCACGTCGCCGATTGTGCGGTACACCTCGACACGCGAGCCGGTCATCACCGGCGGGTATTCCCAACTGATCGTCGGCTCAGGCAGTTCGTCTGCGGCACGGAGGCTCGTGAAGAAGAGAAGCGGGATCAGAAAAACTCGGGAGCGCATGGCCTGGGGGGTCATTTTGCTTTCAGCGTGGCAATGAAGAAGGCAGTTGGCGTCGTGTGCTTCACGTCTGTTGCACCGGGATAGACGAGTTCGCAGGGCACCTTGGTGGCGACGCAATGCTCCTGCAGTTTGACGCCGAAGTTCGAAGTGTGCGTCGGATCCTTCTGATCCTGACCGAGCGCGGGCGGAGCGGAGTAGATGAGGTAAACCGGGGGATCGTCGGCGGTCACGAGCGCATAGGGCGAATACTCCGCGATCCAGGGTAGGATCTTCTCGCGTCCGGCGAGGAACTCCGCAAACGAGCCGATGCCAAAGGCGTGGCCGCCGTAGCGGCTGTTCGGCGTCCACTCCTTCATCTGCTGCGGGTCGAGCGTGGTCTGTGCGCCCGTCACAGCGGCGCACTGCAGGCGTGAAGACTCGCGGGCGACAGGATCGCTGCTCGCGGGATCGGCGAGATCGTCATGAAACGCTAGCCAGAGACTCGAGCACGCACCCGCGGAACCGCCGGCCGCGCCGACGCGCGTCTTGTCGATGTTCCACTCGGCCGCCTTGCTGCGGACAAACTGCAGGGCACGCGCGGCATCATGCAGCGGCGCTTTGACCGGCGGCGTGACCTTGTCCTCCGCGGCGTGCTTCATGAGGCGGTAGTTGATGGCCACGACCGAAATGCCCTGCGCGAGGAGATCCTCCACGCTGACGAACTTGTTCACGCGCTCTTTCTCGCCGCTCTGCCAGCCGCCGCCGTGAATGACGAACACCAGCGGTGTCGGCGTGGCGGACTCGGCCTTCCAGAAGTCGAGGATGTGCCGCTCATGCGTGCCGTAGGGCACATTGGCCATGGTCGGCTTCACGACCGCCGGGTTGGCCGGGGCCGCCTTCTTCTTGGCGGGTGCCTTGGTTTTGGGTGCGGCGGCGGAAAGAGCCAGCGTCGGAAGGCAGAGAAGCAGGGTGATGAGGACGGGTTTCATGCAGAGGTGAGGTTGGAGGCCGTGCGACCGGAACAATTGGAACGGAGCATGGGGGCAGACCATGCACGCTTTGCCACTGAAAACTCGGCCCGGCGGGGGTTGGCCGGTCGGCACAGGAACTGCTTCCTCATCGTCCCGAGGGTGAAACAGAACGCCTCCGAACGGCGTTTTAAGCTCCCCAAAACACCCCGTATGAATCGTCGTCATTTCCTTCTCAGTTCTCTTGGTGCCTCGCTGGCCTTGCCGAGCATGTCCTCGCTCCAGGCCAAAGGGGCCGTGCAGGCCGCCAAAGGTGCGGGCATGGGCGCTCGGCGCTTTGTCGCGATCGGGAACCTGCTCGGCTACCAGACGAAGAGCCTGTTTCCGACCACCACGGGCCGGAATTACGAGAAGACGACGCTGCTGGAGCCGGTGTGGAACATTCGCGACAAAATGACCGTGTTCCGCGGCCTCGATCATGGCGTGAAGGGCGGCCACTTTGCGGTGCATTCGTTCCTTTCCGGCGTGCTGCATTCGGAGGCGCAAAATCGCCCGGATGGCAATGTGACCATCGACCAGTATCTCGCGGATGCGGTGGGCTTTGAGACGCGCTTTCCGTCGCTCACGGTGGGTTCGGAGGGCGGCATTCATGGTGGCTGCCAGATCGCGTGGACGAAATCGGGCGTGCGTGTGCCGCCGGTGACAAATCCGGCCGAGTTGTTCGAAAAACTCTTCATCAGCGACTCCCCGGAGCGTCAGGCACGTCGGGCGCAGGAGAACAAGGTGCAGGCGTCGATCCTCGACTCCGTTTTGGAGGAGGCGAACCGCCTTTCCAAGAAGGTGAATCAGGAGGACAAGGCCAAACTCGACGAGTATCTGACCTCCGTGCGTGATGTGGAGAAGCGTCTCGAACTGCGTCAGCGCTGGACGAACCAGCCGAAGCCGAAAGCGCCCTTCGACAAGCCCGCGAATCGCAACGCCGTGGAGGACATCCCTCTGCTGTATGAGCTCATCGCGCTCGCTTTGCAGACGGACAGCACGCGCATCGCCACGCTGGAGATCGGCGGCGACTTCATGCCGCAGCATCTCGGCATCAAGAAGGACTGGCACGGCCTTTCCCACCACGGCAACGACCCCGAGGCCATCGAGAGCCTCATCACGCTGGAGAAGTATCAGATCGAGCACTTCGGCAAGTTCGTGGCCCGTCTCGCGAAGATGAACGACGGCGAGCGCTCGCTGCTCGACTCGACCACCGTGCTTTTTGGCAGCGGCATGGGCGATGGCAACGTGCACAAAAACACCGACCTGCCCATCCTCCTCGCCGGCGGCGGCTACAAGCACGGCGAATTCCGCGAAGTGCCGCGCGAAGGCATCAACAAAGTGCCGCTGTGCAATCTCTTCGTCGATATCGCCCAGAAGATGGGCGTGGAAACCGATTCGTTCGGCAGCAGCACGGGACGGTTTGCTTGATCAAATCCACAGCTCCCTGCTGGCAAAAGTCTGGGGAGCATTCGATCCAGCATGTCCACTGCCCAAGCATTCCGTGAATTTGCTCAGACATGGCTTCGTCGTGATTTGACTGCTACAGATGGGATCAAAGTTCCATCATCAGCGATCATCCCAACAGCCTTACGCGAATTCTATCAGACTTGCGGAAGCATGCCTGAACTGACGCGAGCACACAATCAGCTCCTTGCTCCCACGGAAATCGAGGTGGTGGACGCTCATCACATTTTTTACGATGAGAATCAGTGCGTGGCTCGATGGGCTTTTCGCGAAGCGGACCGTTTGAAGGAAGACCCGCTTGTTTATCAGGGAGTTACTGTGAAGAATGGCTACGAATGGTATTCCGAGGACATGCTCTTCTCAGATTGGCTTCAACTGATGTCTCTCTGGCAGCTCGTGAACGGAGGTTATGCTTTAGGAGCTTATGCTTCCGGAGTTCTCGAAGGTAGGGCACGCGTGGAATCACACTTCCCGCGCGTAGGTGGGCATGTCGATGGTTCGACTCGGTTTTACGGCATTCCAGGACAGTTAATCTGTCTGTCTGGCCCGGACGGTATTCCATCCGTTCATGCAGCAGGAGCCACACCTGCCGACTTCGCCATGCTATCCTCCAAATTGGGCTTTAACTGGGACTACTCCTGCGAAAATGAATGATCAGACTTTTTGCGCCAGCAAAGTAGCCATCTTGCTCCGCAAGATGAGCTCAGAACTCCCGCCAACACTTCACGTTTTCTCCGTTCGATGAAGAAATCCCCTCTTAACGTCCCACGCTCCTCTCGCGGAGCGAGAGGGCTACTTTGCTTCGCGTTTGCGGCCACGCTCGCGCATGCGGCCGATGCACCCCCGAAGGTCGTGCAGCAATTCCTCAGCAAATACTGCCTCGAATGCCACGACGCGGATGTGCAGAAGGGCGATCGCTCGTTTGAGAAGTTTGAGCTGCCGCTGAAAGGGACCGCCGATCTCATCGAAGCGCGGGACATCATCGATCAGCTCACGCTGAAGGAGATGCCGCCGAAGAAGGCGGATCAGCCGAGCGACGAGGAGCGCCTCGCGATGATCCGGGCGCTGCGCGATGGCACGGTGGTGGCATATGGCAAGCTGCAGAGCACCGGCAGCCGCACGGTGATGCGCCGCCTTTCGAGCCGTGAGTATGAAAACACGCTCGCGGTGCTGTTTGGTCGCCGCGTGGACACGCTGGGGCTCACGGCCGGTTTTCCGAAGGAGAAGACCACCGAGCACATGGACACCATCGGCAAGTCGCTCGTGACCTCCGGCTTCCTCGTCGATCAGTATTTTCAATCTGCGAACCGCCTCGTCGAGACGCGGCTCGGCAAGCCGGCGACGCCGCCGAAGGATTGGAAGTTCAACGGCCACTTCGTGCAATACGAGGAACTCAGCGGCTCGCACAAAAGCGCCTTCAACTATCGCTACCTCAACATCTACGAGCAGCCGAACAGCGACACGCGCCAGGGCGGCTACGGCCACATCGAGGACTTCAAGCAAGGCGTGCCCGTCTCCGGCCTTTACGACCTCGAAGTCGAGGCCACGGCGATGCATCGCGACACGCATTACGATCCCGCCATCTTCGGCATCGACTTCTCGGAGCCCTTCATCCTCGGCGTCGTGCCTGGCGATGTCACCGCGGGCCACATTCATTATCCGCAGCCGATTGAGCCCGTGCTCGCCACCGCTGTCGTGCCGGACAATGAACCCAAGCGGCTGAAATTCCGCGTGTGGCTCGAAGCAGGGCAAACACCGCGCTTCATCTTCCCCAACGGTCCGTATGAATCCCGCGCCGCCGTCGTCACGATCAACAAAAAGTACAAAGACGAGTTCAAAGGCGATGTCGGCTCATCCGGAGTCGGTCGTGCGCACATTTTGAAAGAGGGCAAGCTCCCGCACATCCGCATCAGCGAGATCGCCATTCATGGTCCCGTGCCTGAAGCGCCTGGAGCCGAGGAAGTGGCCGTTTTTGGCAAAGAAGGCTTCCAGGAGGCCAAAGCGCTCGATCAATTGAATGCCTTCGCCGAGAAGGCATATCGCCGTCCGATCACCGAGGAGGACAAAAAGCCGATCCGTGCGCTCTACGAGAAGCGCATCGCCGAAAAAGCCGCGCCACGTCAGGCCGCGCTCGATGCGCTCAAGTTGATCCTTTGCTCGCCGAGCTTCCTTTACCTCAGCGAGATCACCGACGAGTCGGAAAAGCGCCTCAAGCCCTACGACCTCGCCTCGCGCCTCTCGTATGCGCTTTGGGCCGCACCGCCCGATGACGCGCTGTTGGCCGCTGCGAAGTCCGGCAAGCTCACCGAGGACGCCGAACTCAAAAAGCAAATCCAGCGCATGATCGCCGATGAACGCATCAACGGCTTCGTGAACGGCTTCATCGACAGTTGGCTCAATCTCCGCGATCTCGGCTCGCAGCCGCCGCCGCGCGAAGTCGTGCGTTCCTACTACGCCGAGGACCTGCCCACCTCGATGAAGACCGAAGCGCGCCTCTTTTTCCGCGATCTGCTCAAGAACAACGGCTCCGTCGCACAGTTCATCGACTGCGAGCACACCTTCGTGGACAAGAAACTCGCCAAACTCTACGAACTGCCGGAGAAGGACAAACTGCGCCTCGCCGACGGCTTCCAAAAAGTCAGCCTCAAGGGCAACAATCATCGCGGCGGTCTGCTCGGCATGGCCGCGGTGCTCACCGTGAGTGCGAACGGCGTCGAGACCTCGCCCGTCACACGCGGCGTGTGGGTCACGGAGAATTTTCTGGGCGTCCCGCCGCCACCGCCGCCGGATGTCGTGCCCGCCATTGATCCCGATGTCAGCGGCGCCACCACCATCCGCGACCGTCTCGCCAAACATCGCGCTGATGCCGCCTGCGCCGAGTGCCATCGCAAGATCGACCCGCTCGGCTTCAGCCTCGAAGCCTACGATCCCGTCGGCCGCTGGCGCAAAAAATATCCCGCCGCCAACAAAAAGGCCAAACCCGCCGACATCGACACCACCGGCGAATTCCCCTCCGGCGAAACCTACGCCGACTTCACCGGCTTCAAACATGTCATCCGCGACACCCGCGCCGACCTCTTCAGCCGCCACCTCGTCCGCCAGCTCCTCACCTACACCACCGGCCGCACCATGGAACTCGCCGACGACCTCCCCCTCGATCAACTCCACGACAAAGTGAAGCAGCAAGGCCTCGGCCTCAACACCGTTATGGTCGAGTGCCTGATGAGTGAGGTTTTTCGGTCGAGGTGAGTGTTATGACATGAAGGAGGCCGCATACGACTATCTTAAACTCCTTGAGGAGCATGACCATACGCGACGGTGTGAATACCCTCCATCCTTTGACCTCAAAGCGGCTGAGGAACGCTTTGCCCACCTGGCGGAGGAGCTTATTGCTGCTTATCCGGGATCAACATTTGAAACTGGGGCGGCAATACAAGACGCGAGTTTTCATGGGCAAATCTTCCTTGCATTCGAAGGTCTGACCATCCTCATCCGAGCCAGCAATTTCGGCAGATTCATCACTTTCTTCGACGAAGAAGAGCACATGCTTCTGCCAGACGAGACTCGTTGTTGGTTGCTCGAACTCTTCATCAAGCATGGTTATCGGTTTATTCCGCCCGAAGTGCTTTCGATGCCTTACACTGGAGAGTGCAAAGGTGTCTCCGGCTTTCGAGACTGGGGATACCGCTACTTTGAATGGATTTGAATTTCCTGCCGCGAAAACTGCACAGGATTCACCGGCTTCGGAGGTCTTGTGGCACTGATCGCCTTCGTTGCCGCAACCATTTCTTCGAGCATGCGCAGCTTCTCGCCCACCGGCAGTGCGGCGAGCTGACGACGGCGCTCCACCTTTCGGGCGGTGAGCTGGCGCATCAATTCGGTCATGGTTCGAGGTAGGTTTGCTGGAACTTTTGCCACTTCTGCCAAAGATCGTGACGGCGGAGGATAGTCTCGAAAAACTCGGCATCAAGCGCCCCGGCCTCTACAAAGCGAATCACACGGTCATGATCCTTCGGTCTGCCTACTTGCAGACAAATGGCGGCGAGGTGTTCTGCGGTGAAAACTCGCGTGGAAACACCATTCACATCCCGCGCCACGGCCTGAGCCAGAGCTTCCTCCACCAACGGCGTCCCAGGCGGCACAAACTCGACAGCCCAGCCTTCGATGATGATGAACTGCCCCTGCGGCGAATAGCCTCTCGCGAGCAGGTATTCGTAAATCGGCCCCAAAGTGAGCAACGAGCCGCCAGGGGCCGTGGGCAGCATGACGAAAACATCAAGGTCTTTAGTCGTGATCGGCTCCAGCCAGAAGATGGAGCCCACGGCACCACCAATGGCATAGCGTCCGATGACGCCATCGGACTCCATCTGGTTGAGTACGGCAAAAATTTTGTCCACGGTCTTTTCTACCGCACTTTCAGCATCTGTGGAATCACGATTTAATTGTACTTCACTCCAGCAACCACTGCCAAGCCGTCACCACTCGTGTCTTCGCAGGCAGCGGTCGTTTTGGGAAACCGTTTTGATGCAGGGTGATGAGCGTGCAGGTGGCCTTTGGGAAAACGGCGGCGGCATCGGCCATGGCGCGGAGTTCGCGTTCGGCGGTTTCGGGGTCGCTGGCGTCGGCGCAGACCTGGATGAGCTCCTGGCGGCCATCGGTGTGGCGGGCGAGGAAGTCGATCTCGTAGCCTGCTGGCGTGCGGACCCAGGTCGCGGTGGAGCGGCGGCGTTCGAGTTCGAGTAGGACGAGTGTTTCCAAGGCATGACCGAGATTGGCGCGGCCTGTGCGGTCGTAGAGGGCGATGAGCGCGGTGTCGATGGGGTAGGCTTTGCGCGGGTTCACCATGCGCTGGCGCTCCGAGCTGGCCTCCATCCAAACGGTTCGCACGAGGAAGGCGTCCTCCAGATGGGCGAGCAGATCGTGCAGCGTGTTTTTTGCCACGGGCATGCCCTGTGTGGTGAGGAAGTTGTGTATCTTCTGCACGCTGAACGGGCTGCCGGCATTCGCGAGCAGGTGGCGCACGAGAAAGCGCAACGCGGCGACATTGGCGACCTGATGACGCTCCACAACATCGCGCAGCATCGCGACATCGACGTAGCTCTGCAGCAACTGGGAACGCGCATTCACCGGCAGGTCCAGAGTCTCCGGGAATCCGCCGCCGCTGAGGTAATCCGCCAGAGCCTTCTCGATGCGCGAGCGCTTCGCGGGCGTGAGCGTCATCACATCCTCCGGAAGGGGCACTTTTTGATGCGCGAGCAATTCGCGGAAGCTGAAGGGGTGGATGATGACCTCCAACGCCCGTCCGCGCATGGCGGTGGCGACTTCCTGGCTGAGCATTTTGGCCGAGGAGCCGCTGAGGAAGACCTCGACCTTCTCCGAATCGAGGATGCGCCGCACAAACGACTCCCAGCCTTTGACGAGCTGGATTTCATCCAGGCAAAGCATGACCTTCTCGCGCCCGCGGACGCCCGGATGCGTGCGGAAATACTCGTCGAGCACAAAGGTCAGCGCATCGGCCTCCAGGCCGGGCAAGCGCTCGTCCTCGAAGTTCAGGTACACCAGCCTTTCTCGTGGAACGCCTTGATTCAGAAGCTCCTGCATCTGCTGGAAAAGGAAGCACGTCTTGCCAGACCGGCGCATGCCGATCACTGCCTGCGCCTTGCCAGGCAGCAAGGTCATCACGGCCTGTCGCCGTGTGAGGGCAGGCAGCTCCTGGCTCGTGCCTAGGGCGAGCTTTTCCTGAAGCGTGGCGGTTTGGAGCGCGGTCATTTGTCTCTATTTGAGAGACAACTTTGCCGACAATTATCTTTTTAAAAGAGATAATTGTGTGAATGCCTGTCCGACGGTGCTCGTTTACGATCCCGCCATGATCCGTTTCCTGTTTATCTTTGCCATCGTCTGCATCGCCACGCTTCGCGCTGGGGAGGCGGGTTTTGTTTCGATCTTCAATGGCAGGGATCTGAGTGGCTGGACGACTCGTGAGGCGATGAAAGGCGACTGGAAGGTCGTCGAGGGCGTCATTGACTGCGATCCGCAGGGAGAGGGGAAGGGCGACCGGAATCTGTGGACGCTCCAGGAATACGGCGACTTCGAATTGTTCATCGACTGGCGGATCAAGGAGACGCCGTTCACGAATCCGAAGGCGCGTGTCATTTTGCCGGACGGCAGTTATCAAAAGAACCCGTCGGGCGAACTGGCGACCATCGCGGTGCCGAACACGGATTCCGGTGTCTTTCTGCGCGGCCAGCACAAGTCGCAGGTGAACATCTGGTGCTGGCCCGTCGGCTCAGGCGAGGTTTGGGGTTATCGCACCGATCCCAGGTTCTCCGCCGAGGTTCACGCGGGCGCGACGCCGAAGAAGAAGGCGGACCGGCCGGTCGGCGAATGGAACACGTTTCACATCGTGATGAAAGGCGACCGCCTCACGGTCACGCTCAACGACGTGGAAATCATCACGCAGGCGCAGTTGCCCGGCATTCCTGAAAAAGGACCGCTGGCGCTGCAACTCCACCCCGAACGCAAAGACGGCGAGTGGGGCGCATCGCTGGTGCAGTTCCGCAACATCCGGATCAAGGAGCTGAAATAGCTTCGAACGGCATTCGAAGAATCGTTGCAGAACCCCGAAGTCTGGCGACTTCGCCTACATCGGTAGGCGCGTTCGCCACAACGCGATGCGGGCTTCCCTCACCCGTTCTTGCCAGTAGATTCCGAAACGCGACGGAAAGCCTTTGCAACGGCTTATGCCGGCACCCTGATCGGTGTCCGATGCAAACATGATGCTGTTGATCTTGTGCTCGCGGAAAGAGCTGCCGATATTCGCTAGCGCAGGAATACCGACAAGATCCGGCAGGGGTGCTCTTACTTCATAACCAGCAGTGTCGTGATGACGACGGCAGTGGGCACGGCAGCTCCGAGAGCGAGAAAGAGCGCGGACACGCCGCCTTGGAAAAAGCGCGAGAGAATGGACAGGCCGGCAGGGTTGGGCGCGTTGGCGATGACGGTCAATCCGCCCCCGGCCACCGCGCCGGCCACGACGGCGTATTTGGCCATGTCTGTGAGACCCGGAGCCTGCGAGGCCAGGTAAGTGATGGCGGCGTTGTCGTTGAAGGCAGTCAGGAAGGCTGATCCGAGCAGCAGCACCCAATCCGGCACGCCGCTGGTGAGGATGGGCTCGATCCACCACGACTGGCAGCGCCCGTGGATGACCAGGGCACCGAGGAAGAAGCCAACCAGGATGGGCGAGCGCAGGCCGATGAGGTTCTGGTGATGGCGGGTGGCCTCGACGAAGGCGATGAAGAACAGGAAGCCGCCCATGAACATGGCCGGGTAATGGTTGGTGAGCACCGTCCAGGCCAGGAAGGCCGTGTGGACCAGGATCACGCGGCGCGGCACCGGGTCCTCGCGGTCGGCCCAGCGCAGGAGCCGGCTTTCCCCCTCCTGCGGATGCGCGCGGTGGTCCAGCTCGGCCAGTTCTTTGCGAAACCAGAAATAAAACAAGGCATTGCCGATGATGATGGAGATGGCGCACTTCCAGCCGATGGTGGAGAAGACAAACGCGGTGTCCCACTTCCACGGGCTGGCCACCATGAGGATCGGGGGCGCGGCGAAGTGGGTCAGCGTGCCGCCGATGGAGACATTGACGAAAAGCAGCCCGAGCGTGCCGTAGGCGAGCGATTTGCCCGGGCGCAGCGGGTAGATTTTGCGCGCCAGGATCATCGCGGAGATGGTCATCGCGGCGGGTTCGGTGATGAAGGAGCCGAGCAGCGGGCCGAGTGTCAGAACCGCCAGCCACCAGGCTCCCACTTTGCCGCCGCCGAGCGAGGCCACGGCAGCCACGCATTTTTCGGCGAACTGGATCACCGGCCTTGAGGCGGCGATGGCCATGATCACCACCACGAAGAGCGGCTCGGCGTAGTTCACATCATGCCCGAGATAGAGCTGCACATCGTGCCAGGAGTGGAAATAAACGCCGGCCGCCATCAGCGCCAGCACCCAGATGCCGAAGACCACCTCCACCTCGCCGAGGAAGTGCAGGATGGTGGCGCCAAAGGACACGTCGTCCTCCGCGTCCTCATGAGGCTTGTCCTTCGCGGTGCGGCGCTCGCGCTCAATTTTCTCGTGGTGGACATGCTCGATGTGATGCGCCCATTTGCGGAAGAAGCCGGAGGCGAAAGTGTGCAGCACCGCCAGGCCGAAGATGATCGTCGCCGCCACGTTGAAGGGCTCCTGCGCCGCGCGGGACATGATTTTCACGCGCGCGCTCTCCTGGTCCCGGTCGCCGTAGGATTCCAGCGGCCTGGGGAAATGGGCCAGTTGGGCGTGCCCCTCGAAAGGCGGCTTGTCCTCCAGCGAGGCGGCGGCGAGGGGGCAGGCGAGAAGAACGAGAGAGGCGAGGAGCAGGCGCGGGG
>DDQZ01000069.1:0-71160 GCA_002343505.1 Verrucomicrobiaceae bacterium UBA2429
AAGGGCGCGTGGATGACGCTTACAGACGAACGGTAGTTTGGTCCAGAATAATGGTAGTTTGAGCCGGACGAACGGTAGTTTGGTCCAGAATAACGGTAGTTTGCGCCAGGCGAATGGTAGTTTGGACCAAAATAACGGTAGTTTGCGCCAGACGAACGGTAGTTTTGATCAGAATAACGGTAGTTTGAGCCGGACGAATGATATGCCGCGTCAGACGAAAGGCGCGATGCGCGGGAATCCATGCTGGAGGATTCATTCCGACGGGGCATCCGGCCATTTTTTCTTCCGAGGCGGGTGGCGGCGCGGGTTTTCCCGCGGCTCCTCCGCATCTCCGGCGCTGGCGGCCAGGCGGTCGCCAGCGAAGGCGCAACCCTTTGCCGCTGAGGAGGCGGCAAAACCCAAACCACATCAACCCGCACATCAACCACCATGCCTGCTGAACTATCCTGGGACATGCCTGTTCATTATGACACAGGGCTTTTTTGGGATTCTCAGTTGGCGGAACCATCCAGCATTATGAGCACGACCATCAAAGCAGTCATCAGCTTCCAAAGTTACACCGACGGCAATCTCGGCCCGACGGCGCAGACCATCCACGGCAAGATGACTCTGAACGCCGGCATTTTTGACGATCCACCTGTGACGATGGTGGTGTTTCAGGGGCAGATCACCGATTACATGACCAAGCTCTCGGCGCGCGCCAGCCGGGCCACGGCGGATATCATGGCCTTCAACGCGGCGCGCGAGCTGTTGGAGGAGACGCTGGGGGATCTGGGCGGTTATGTGAACATCGTGGCCAAGGGGGACGGCCTGATCGTGGAGAAAAGCGGCTTCCCGTTTTATGACACGGACAAGGCGCCGGACACCACGCCGCCGAACGCGCCCGCGGACCTGCGCCTGAAGCACAGCGAGCTGCCGGGCGGCTTCATCGCCCGTTACAAGCCGGAGAAGCGCGGCAGCGTCAACGAGGTGCAGACCAGCACGGGCGACCCCAACAATGAGGCGGACTGGGTGCAGAAAGCCATCATCAAGGGCGGGCGCGCGGAGATCATGGGCTTCGCTCCGGGCACGATCGTCTGGGTGCGCGTGCGCACTGTGGGCATCAAAGGCATCATGGGCGCGTGGAGCGACCCCGCGCAGATCCGCGTGCTTTGAGTCCCCGCTTCGGTGACAGGGTGGCCAGGTGACAGGAAGACCGGGTGACACGGCCCCCTTCACCCTGCCGCCTTGTCATCGTGTCACCCCCTCATCGTGTCATCCGCTCACCCCTTTCCCTCTCCCCGCCATGCCCTACGACCCCGCCCAACCCGCCAACAACTCCGCCCTTTCCAGCGCCGTGATGCGCGGCCAGCTCACGGGCCTCAAAGACCTCATTGACGCCGTGCCGGTGATCACCGGCGCGGTGGTGGACTCGGTGACGCCGCTGCCGCCGGGGGATTCGCCGACGGTGTCGGTGGCGCTCATTGACGGCGTGCTGCGCTTCAGCTTCGGCATCCCCTCGGCCTCGTAGCGGGTTGGAAACCGAAATTCGAAATTCAAATTTTGACCTTCCCGTCCGCCTCCGGCGCCGCTCATCCGCCGGGATCACAAAGCCTGGCGGCGCATGTCATGGCTCGCGGGATGAGGGGGATGGCAGTGCCTTGCCAGCCTCTGACGCGCGCGCGGGTTTCAGGCCAGGCTGGAGTGGCTGCCGTCGCAGAAGGGCGGGTTCTTCGTGTGCTTGCAGTTGCACAGCCAGACCTTCCGCTTTTCCTCAAGGGTGAATTTTTTCGGCGCCATGCCGCTGCCTTTGTGGGTGCCGTCGCACATGGGCTGGTGGCCGCTGAGGCCGCAGGCGCACCACCAGTGGTCTCCGGCTTCGAGCTCAAGGGCGGCGGGTTTTTTGTCGTGGATTTTGGGAAGGTCTGCCATGCGCGGATGATGCGGATTTTCCACGCGCGGCGCAAGCTGTTTGGCGGCGGCGGGAGGGGCGGCCGCCGCGCGCGGGCGGCAGGCGGCGCATCTTTTTCGGCAACAAGTTTGACAGGCGGAATTTCCCGGTCGTAACCTCGCCCACAGTCGAACATGCGCACGCCGCCCACCCTGCTTCCCGAGAAGGAATTCCGCTCTCATGCTCCCGGATTTTGGGCCGGCAGGAACGTTCCGGCGGAGGATTGGAACTCGCCGGCGTGGCAATTGCGCAACCGTGTGACCACGCTGGCGGGGCTGGAGGAGCACCTGGTGCTTGCGGAAGAGGAGCGCGCGGGCGTGCTCCTGAGTGGCAGGAAGCTGGCCATGGCCATCACGCCGCATTATTTCAATCTGATTGACCCTCTGGACCCGGAGGACCCCATCCGCCGGCAGGTCATCCCGCGCATTGAGGAGACCTGGGAAGACCCGGATGAAATGAGCGACCCGTGCGGGGAGGACAGCCACATGCCCGTGCCGGGCCTGGTGCATAGATACCCGGACCGCGTGCTTTTCCTCGTCACCGACCGCTGCGCCGCCTACTGCCGCTACTGCACGCGCAGCCGCGTGGTCTCCGGCGTGGGGGAGCAGGAGCTGCACACGGACCACGAGGCCGCTTTCCGCTACCTGGAAAAGCACACCGAGGTGCGGGATGTGCTGCTCTCCGGCGGTGATCCGCTGCTGTTCAGTGACGCGAAACTGGAGGCCATCCTCTCCCGCCTGCGCGCCATCCCGCACATCGAGTTCCTGCGCATTGGCAGCCGCGTGCCCATTTTTCTGCCGCAGCGGATCACGCCAGAGCTTTGCCGGATGCTCCAGCGCCACCACCCTCTGTGGCTGAGCATCCACACGAACCACCCGCGCGAGCTGACCACCGAGGTGCGCGCGGCGCTGGGCAGGCTGGCGGACCACGGCGTGCCGCTGGGGAATCAAAGCGTGCTGCTGCGCGGTGTGAACGATGACGCGGAGGTGATGAAGTCCCTCGTACACAAGCTGCTGATGTGCCGCGTGCGGCCCTACTACCTGTATCAGTGCGATCTCATCCAGGGCAGCTCCCATCTGCGCGCCAGCGTGCAGGCGGGCGTGGAGATCATCGAGCAACTGCGCGGCCACACCACCGGCTACGCGGTGCCGCAGCTCGTCATAGACGCGCCGGGCGGCGGCGGGAAGGTGCCGGTGAATCCGGACTATGTGCTGCTGCGCGACGAGCAGCGGACGCTGATCCGGAACTTCGAGGGCCGCACCTTCGAGTACCCCGAGCCCGCGATGGCGCGCCTGCGCTGAGGCTGAGCCGTGACGACGCGGAAGGATTCTGCTGCAAGCGGCTGCGGACTCGCATGAGCGGCGTTGGGGCGCGGATTTCGACCCGTCGAGCATGCACCCATACACTCAGGGCCGAAATCCGCGCCCCGCCTTGCTCCCGCGGTCCTCGCTCGCTCTCGCGACGAATCTTCCGCATCGTCACGGCTCAGCCGACATACTGGGTGATGAAGGCCTCGTTGCCCTCCGTGTCGCGGAAGCGGCCGAGCAGGATGGGCTCGCCCTCGCGCTGGTTGGGCATTTCGAGGATGGCGCCGCCGCTTTTCTCGATGCGGGCGGCGGCGTCAAAAACGTCCTCGTATTGCAGGCTGAGGCCGGTGGGATTGGCTGAACCGTCATGCCCGCCGTGCAGGGCCAGGATGGCGTCCCCGCAGCGCAGCTCGGACCAGTAATCACTGACGAAGACTTTTTCGAAGCCGAGTGTCTCCGAATAAAAACGCACGGCGCGGCGCATGTCCGCGGCCAGCAGCATGAATTTCACTTTCTCCGGGCGCATGGCCGCGCTATGCCGCCGGCGCTTTGGATTTGCAAGATCAAAACCGCCCGCCCGTCGAGGTCGTCTGCGCCGTTCTCAGGCGCGGCGGGCGTCTGCTGGTGGCGCGGCGTCCGGCGGGGAAAAGGCTCGCCGGTTGCTGGGAGTTCCCCGGCGGCAAGATCGAGCCCGGAGAGACCGCCGAGGCCGCGCTGCTGCGCGAACTGCGCGAGGAGCTGGGCTGCGCCGCGCGGGTGCTGCGGCGCGGGCCGGTGATCCTGCACGAGTATCCCTGGTGCGCGGTGCGCATGCATTCCTTCGAGTGCGCGCTGGAGGCCGGAGGCGGCGAGCCGGCGGCGCTGGAGCACGACGAGATCGCGTGGATCGAGCCGGCGGAGCTGGACCGCCTGGAGCTGGCCCCGGCGGATGTGCCGCTGGCGCCGTGGGCGCGCGGTTTGTTCGAGGCCGGGTGACCCGCGCGCGGCTCTGGCGCGGGTCAGCCCTCGCGCGTCATGCGCGTGGTCACCTGCTGGCGCACGGGCACTTTTTTGCCCCTGACATCAAGGGTCAAATCCGCCCGGAACGCGCCGAAGGAGGTCATGGCCGCGCCGAGGTCGAAGAGCACCTGGCCGAAGAGCTTCGACCCCTCGCCAAGCGTCACCGGCCTGGCGCCGGCGCTTTCCTCGGAGGGCTTCATGACACCGTTGAAGCTGATCTTCGCGTGGGGGCGCCCCAGATAGTCCACCTGCGCCTCGTAGCGGGCGCGCAGCTCCACTTTCACCGCGCCCGCGCTGGGGAAGCGCACCTCCTCCTGGGTCGTCCAGTGGTCTCCTGAGCGCACCGCCGTCTTTGGCAGGCCCATCTCCAGCGAGCGGCGGAAAAGCTCCGCCACTTCCGCCGCCTCGGCGATGCCCTCCAGCTTCGGCTGCCCGTCCTCGGTGGGCGGCAGCATGGAGGAGGAATCCCTGACTTCGACAAAGCGGTCCTCCTTGTCATACACAAGCACGAAGCTCTGCCCCAGGCTGCGCCCGACGGAGGCGCGGATCTCCGGCGACGCGGAGACGAGGTCGGACGAGTCAAAGGTCTGCCTTTTGCCGTCCAGGATGGCCTCCCCGCTCATCGCGGTGAAGGTCACGCGCGCCAGCTTGCCGCCCTCCTCCCCAGGGCGCACCTCGATGCGCGTCGTCTGCTTCACTTTCATGCCCTGCTCCGGTTTGCTGCCCAGCGCGGAGAGGTCCGTCACCGTCTCGGTGAGGGTCTCCTGAAGGTAGCGCGCCCCCGCCTCCCAGCGCGGACGCAGCTCGGCGGGCGCCTCCTGCTGGCCCTGGACATGGGGAGCCGCCGCCAGAAGCAGCAGGCATGAGTGGAAAAGGCGCGCGTGTGGCATGATTCGGTCCGCGAGATAAAAGCAGCAGCCTTGCGCGCGCAACCCGTCATCAAGGGGATTTTCCATTCCACAAAAACCGCCGGCATCCTGAAGCTCAAGCACCCCCGGGTGTGAAGTTGATTTATCACGATGCGTGCATATTCTCACAGCATGTCCGCCCGCGATGCCATCCTCATCGAGATCGACAGCCTGCCTGAATCCGTGCTGCAGGAGGCATTGCACTTCATGCGCTTTGCCGCCCGCCAGCAGCAGGAGGCCGAGTGGCAGGACGTGCTTCCTTCTCGTGAAGTTGAACAAGAAGTGCTTGATCTCCTCGATGCGCCATGATTCCGAAACTGGGCGAGGTCTGGATGGTGGACATGGGCATGATGGGCAAGATACGCCCCACCGTTGTGGTGCTCGACGACCAGTTCCCTGTTGAGCGCAGCCTCATCGTGCATGTGCCCATCACTTCGCAAAATCGAGGCTCCTGCTTGGAAGTGTCCCTCGGGCATCTGCGCTTCCTCTCCCCCGAGTCCGTGGCAAATGTGCAAGGCATTGGCTCTTTGCCCAAAGCCAGGTTTGAGCGAAAGCTCGGCGTGCTTCCAGAAGCCGACATGGAGAGAATTCGCGCCGCCATGCGCCAGGCTTTCAGGCTGTGAGGAAGGTTTGGATGGCATCTGCCATCATGGGGCATGGGTCCGTGGCACTTGCCGTCAGCCCTGTGGACTCAAGGCGGTGTCAGTTTGCCGACGAGGCTGCTGAGGTAGGGGAAGAGCTGTTTTTTCCGGCTGACCACGCCGGGGAGGTCGAAGACTTGCGGAGTGCGCTGGTGGTAGTCGGCGTCCACGGCCTGCTCGACGCGGGTGTCGCCGGCCACGAGCAGGACGCTGTGGTGGGCGGTGATGTCGGTGACCATGAGACAGGCGAAGTGCAGGCTGTGCGCGGCGCAGAGGGCGGTGAGCGCCTCGTGCAGGGCGCCTTGTTGTTTCCAGAATTCATCGAGCCCCATCTCCTCGATCTGGCTGATGCTGATGCGCCAGCCGTTTTCCTCGAAGACTTTGCGGTCGCCTTCAATGGCGCGCGCGGGTGTGGCCTCGCGCAGCAGGGAGCCGGCGGCGAAGAAGTCCTTCACAAACCGCGCGGCATCCACGCCGGCAATGCCGGCGAGCCATTCCAAAATCTCGCGGTCGGTGCCGGTGGTGGTGGGGCTGGTGAGGTGGAGGGTGTCGGAGATGAGGCCGGCGCAGAGGCAGATGGCGGTGCCTTTGTCCGGCGTGAGCCCCCTCATGCGGAACATGATGCCGACGATGGTGCTGGTGCTGCCGACGGGTTCGTTGATGAAGCGCACGGGCTCCCTGGTGCGCAGGTTGCCGCTGAGGCGGTGGTGGTCTATGACCTCCAAAATCTCGGCCTCATCCGCGCCGGCCACGGCCTGGGAGAATTCGTTGTGGTCCACGAGGACGAGGCGTGTGCGGGGCACCTCGACGAGGTCGGACTTGGAAAACACGCCCTCCAGCCTGCCGGTCTCCTCGTCAATGACTGGGAAGAGCGGCTGGTGGGAGTTTTGCACGGCGTGGATGATCTCGCGCAGCGGGGTGCGCGAGCCGAAGGAGAGGTAATCGCCGTGCAAAGCCGCGCCGATGGGGCGGGAGAAGCGGATGAGCTGGGAGGCGCTGGCGGTGTCCTGCGCGGCGGTGATGACGCACACGCCTTTCGTGGCGGCCTGCTGGAGGAGGCTGTCCCACGGCATGAAGCCGCCGGTGACGACCAGGCAGCGAACGCCGAGCTCGATGGCCAGCGCGTGTATCTCCGGCCTGTCTCCGGTGACAAGCACGACCTGGCGCGGCGGGAACTGGCGGGCGCGGTCGCGCGAGGTCTCGACGCTGGAGGCGGCGACGACGAGCAGCAGGTCCTCCACCGCGTCGGCGGACTCCACGCCGCCGATGAGGCGCCCGCCGAGCGCGGCGGCCATGTTTGCCAGGCTGGTGCGCACCTCGCGGTTGGCGGCGGCGTGCGCGGCATCGGAGGGGAGAAAAAGCTGCGCCATTTCCTGAATGGTGGGCATGCCAAGCAGGCGGCCGTTTTCATCCACGACGGGGATGGAGCGGAAACTGTGCTCGAGCATTTTGCGATACACAGAGAGGAAGGTCTCGCGCGGTCCGGCGGTGAGCACCTCCTTGCGGCAGACGATGGCGGCGGTGGGGCGCACATCGAGCAGCAGTCTCGGCGCCTCCACGCCGGCCTGGCGCAGCACCCAGTTGGTGCGGGCATTGATCTCGCCGCAGCAGGCGGCCACCACCTCATCCTGACGCACCTGGCGCAGGTACGCGGCGTAGCCGATGGCGGCGCAGATGGCGTCGGTGTCGGGGTTGCGGTGGCCGATGACGTAAACGGGGTCTGACATGGTGGGGATGTTTGCCGGAATGAATCGGCCTTTCCTGTCCGGTTGTCGAGCCTTGGCGGGCTAATGTCTCATTTTAGGCCGGTCAGAGCCCGCCCCGGCCCTCATTACCCGCAGCCTGCATGAAAAGTGAGGCGATTTTCAAAGTCACGCCCGCCACGGTGAGGAAGACGCCGGTGTCAAAGAGCAGCGGCGTGCCGAAGAGCACTTTCCCCACCACCGGCAGCCAGATGGAGCCGCCCCAGAGCGCCTGAAAAAAGCCGTGCCCCGGCACCAGCAGCGGCAGCAGCGCGGAGGCCAGCGCCAGCAGCCAGCCCAGTCCGATCAATTGCTGCGGGTCCACCCACAGGTTCAGACGCGGCGTTTCCTGCTCGACAAAAGCGGGCAGCAGCAGCGCCATGGCCAGCACCAGGCCGCCGATGAAGCCGCCGCCGGGCTCGTTGTGTCCGCGCAGCATGAGAATGACGGCCAGCGCCACCAGCATGGGGGAGATGAGGCGCGCGGCGGTGCGCAGGATGCGGCTGGTCATGACACGTCCTCCTTTTCCTGTTTGTCCGCGCCAAGTTCGTCCTCCCGCGCGGACCTCATGCGCACCAGCGCATAGACGCCGAGCGCGGCCACGCCGAGCACCATGATCTCTCCCAGCGTGTCGAGCGCGCGAAAGTCCACCAGGATCACATTCACCACGTTGCGCCCGTTGGCCTCGCTGAGGCTGCGCGCCATGAATTCCGGGGAGATGCTCTCATGCAGCCGCACATGCGCCGCCTTCCATACCACCATGCCCGCGGCGGCGCCGGCCAGCAGGGCGATGCCCGCGTCCCGCAGGCGTCCGCTCAGTGAATCGCGCGGGCGGATGGGCGGCAGACGGGTGATGACCACGGCGAAAAGCACCACCGTCAGCGCCTCCACGAGGATCAGCGTGAGCGCCAGGTCCGGCGCGCCGAAGTCCACGAAGATATAAGTCACGCCCAGCCCCACCCAGCCCAGGCCGAGCAGTGCCGTGATGCGGGAGCGTGTCAGCGCCGCCACCAGCCCGGCCAGGGCCATCGTCACCACCACGGTTGTCTCAAAGCCGCGCGGCGCCAGCTCCGTGCCGCGCGCCAGCTCGGGCAGCACCGGCAGCACGCGCAGGAGCAGCAGACCGGTGGTCAGGATGAAAATCACGCGCAGGTAATGGCGCAGGCGGCCATTTTGAATCCAGCGCTGGATGCCGTCCGCCACCGCAAGCAGCAGGCTCCACTTCCATTGATACAGCGCGCCGGGGCCATACTCCGCCACACCGGCGAAGCGGGCGCGGATTTTCTGAAAAGGCCGCCGGACCAGATGCATGGCGATGCCGCCCGCCACCGTCACCACACTGAGCGCCAGCACCGGCGTGAAGCCGTGCCAGAGCTTCAGCTTCAGCACCGCCGCCTCCGGGTCCAGCGCGCGCAGCGCCGGGGCCAGCAGCAGGTCATTGACCATCTGCGGTGCCAGGCCGCAGACGAGGCTGAGCACGCCGAGGGTGAGAAAGCCCAGCTTCATGCGCCAGCCGGCATCGTGCGCGTGCTCCAGCTCCTCCGGCGGCGCTCCGTGGAAAGGCGAGAGGCCCACGCTGAAAGCCACCTTCACCGTGGCCATGTTCGCGAACACCGCCGCGATGAGCAGGGGCGTGCGCAGGTCCGGCACGCTCACCTTGGCCTCGTAAAGCAGCTCCTTGGCCACGAAGCCGATGAAGGGCGGAATGCCGGACATGGAAAAGGCTGCCAGCACCGCGCCGGCCGCCGTCCAGGGCATGAGGTGGCGCAGGCCCTGGAGCAGGTTGATGTCGCGCGTGCCTGTCGCATGATCCACCGCGCCCGCCACCATGAAGAGCGCGCCTTTGTAAAAGGCATGCACAAGCAGAAAGACCACCGCCGCCTGGAGCGAGAGCGCGTCGCCGATGCCAAGCAGCATGACCAGAGTGCCTAGCGCGCTCACCGTCGTGTAGGCCAGCAGCCGCTTCAGATCCCGCTGGCCCAGCGCCAGCACCGAGGCTGTCACCATCGTCACCGCGCCGGCCAGGCCAAGCAGGTTCTGCCACAGCTCAGTGCCGCCGAGCACGGGGAACAGGCGCGCCAGCAGGAAAACGCCCGCCTTCACCATCGTGGCTGAGTGCAGGTAGGCGCTCACCGGCGTCGGCGCGGCCATGGCCCCCGGCAGCCAGAAGTGGAAGGGCCACTGCGCGCTCTTCGTCGCCGCGCCGAGGAAGACCAGGCCCAGAATCCAGGGGTAAAGCGCGTGCTCCTTCACCACCTCCGTCCGCGCCGCAAGCTCGGAGATTTTCAGCGTGCCCGCCGCATCTCCCAGCAGGATCAGGCCGGCTAGCAGCGCCAGGCCGCCGCCAGCGGTGATGATGAGCGCCTGCTGCGCCGCCTCACGCGCGGACTCCTCCTTGTGCTTGAAGCCGATGAGCAGGTAGGACGTGATGCTCGTCAGCTCCCAGAAGAGGAAAAACAGCAGCAAATCATCCGCCACCGCCAGGCCGAACATCGCCGCCATGAAGACGAGGATGAGCGTGAAAAAACGCCCGCGCGCCACCGGCTCCTCCTCGAAGTAGGCTGAGCCGTAGAGCACGATGAAAAAACCGATGCCGCACACCAGCAGCCCCAGCAGCAGGCCCAGGCCGTCGAGGCGGAAGGCCAGCTCCAGCCCCAGCTCAGGCACCCACGGCGCGCTGAAGGCCGGCGCCGCCCCCGCTGAGACGCCCGGCATCTGCGCCAGCAGCCAGAGCGCTGCCAAACCCGGACCCGCAGCCAGCAGCCAGGGCGCGGCTTTCGGGCAAAGTTTTTGCAGCGAGCCCGCGAGCGCGCTGAGCAGCAGAAAAGACAGGATGATCCAGGGGGCAATCACGCCCTCACCCATTCAACGGGAATTCCCGGCGGGCAAGGTGGCGATGCGGCGTCTTTACCATGAAACGGACTTCTCCGCAGGCTGGCCGCCAGAAGCTGCCATGATAAAACCGTCCGAAGCGGGGCGGCCCGACAGAATTGAATGCGGAGTGTGTAACGCGGCCCCCATTTTGGGGTTAGTACCACTGGAGAGCCAGATTGGCCGTCTTGTTGTCACGAGGCGGCCCGGTCTAGCCCGCTGACCCCATGATGAAATCCCCGTCTCATCAGAGAAACTTCGTGTCTTCTTCATCCAAACTTCAGCCCGCCTGCTTCAGGCTGGGCGCGACATGCCCGTTCTTTAATCTTGTTTTGTCCTCGAAAAACCCGCACTATCCCCGGAAAGTCCAATAAACGCCCAAAACCGCCCTCATTGACTCATATGAAAAAGCTCCTTCACATGGCAACCTTCGGCGTGCTCGCCGCGACCGGTCTGCTCCAAGCCCAAGTCACATCTCCCATCATGGGGTTCCTGACCCTGCATTTGCAGGAGGGAACGAACTTCATCGGCTTCGCCCTGCTGCCCACGATGGAGATGCAGTCGAGCTTCAACATCTCGCCAACAGACCGCAAAATCGTGTTCCTTCAAGGCGGCCCCAACCTTTCGTTGGCGGACAACCAGTTCAGCCCCGGCCCTCTCGCCACCCATGCGGTGGAGATCGTATCCAGCGGCGCCGGCCAGGGATTCACCTCGATTGTCACCGCGACACTGGCCGCTGGGAATCAACTCACCTTGCAGGAGGAAGTGCCAGCGGGAGTCGCCGACGGCGCGAGTTTGAAAGTTTGGCGTCTTTGGACGCTGGCAGATGTTTTCGGGGCGGACAACAGCGCCGGACTCGCCGGAGGCGAGACACCCGGCCAGGCGGATTTGATCCTGCTTCCGAACAGCACGGGCTTTGACAAGTATTTCTATTCCACTGGCGGCGCGCAGGGTGTGGGCTGGCGGCAAGTGGATGGGGGAACCACGGACCAGGCTGACGTGCCCGTTTTCGTCAGCGAGGGAGCGGCCATCATCGCCCGTGCCGCCAAGTCCGTAGTGGTCATCGGCCAGGTCAAACCGGGTGTCACCAAGGTCAGCCTGCAAACCGGCAACAACTATGTGGCCAACCTCTGCCCCGTAAACGCTGCCGGAGAAGGCGCCTCCGTGGAAGGCAGGACACTGGGCAACTCAGGACTCGCCGAAGGCATGGCTGGCGGCACGGCATCCAGTCTGGCCGATCTCGTTCTGCTCTGGAACGGCTCCGGCTACGATCAATATTTCAACTCCACAGGCGGCCCGCTCGGCGCTGGATGGCGCAAAGTCGGCGCCGGCAGCACCGATCAATCGTCCGTGCCCCTGCCCGACGGAGCTTACATCATCCTGCGCCGCGGCGCTCCCGTGATGATCACGCTCAACCAGGGCAGCTTCTGAGTTTTTTGAATCTAGCCCACCCCCTGCTCATTCATGAAACGATTTCCTCATTTCGCGGCCTGCGCCGCGCTATGCGCGGCCCATGTCACCCAGGCGGCCACACTGACCGTCTCCAACTACAATGCTGCTGCCAACGGTTTTCACGCGATCTCAGACAATGCCTCAACCCGCATCGCCCCCGGCACTGGCGGCGGCGTCATTGGCCGCATGGCCACCCTCACGGACGAGCAGGTGAACACGCATGTGGCCTCCGGGAACATCGCCGCGCTCAATGCCGACTTTCGTGTCTTTGGCTCCCCGTTTGCCCTGGACCTCACGAGCACCGGGCCGGATGGCGCTTTGGAAAAAGCCGTGAGCTTTGACACCCGCGTCTCGTCAGACCCGAACAACTTCGGCGGCAATGCCATCTATGCCTGGCTATACAAAGGAGCCAGCCGCACCTCCGCCACCGAATACTTCCTGGTCAAACTCAGCCAAAACTTCCCCACTGACCCGGAGGATCTGCCGCCCCTTGGCCCCATTGAGGTGCCAGTCAGGCCGGGGACGATCGCCACCCTCTATGCCGGAGCCGCCGGGCCTGGAACCTTCGACTACGGCTTTGGCAGCGGCCCTCTGACCATCCTGCGCATGCAGGCCACCGGCTCCAGCGGGAATAACGCTCCTGTGGCTGAAAACAAAACAATCAACGTCCTGGCGGGCGTGCCTTTTAACAGCAGTGTCACCGCCACGGACCCGGACCTGGACTCGCTGACTTTCAGCAAGGTGGCTGATCCGATAAAAGGAGACCTCACTTTCAACTCCAATGGTACCTTCACCTACACTGCGGACGGCGGTGAGAGCGGTCAGGATTCCTTCACCTTCAAGGCCAACGACGGCACGGATGATTCCAACACCGCCACTGTCACCATCAACATCCAGACCGGCGGCACCCTCGCCCAGACCATCAGCTTCGACGCGCCCGCGCAGCGCCAGGTGGGTGACGCGCCCTTTGATCTCATGGCGACGGCCAGCTCCGGCCTGCCGGTGTCCTTTCAAATCCTCTCCGGTCCCGCCAATCTGGCCGGCTCCACCGTCACCCTCACAGGGGCTGCGGGTGTGGTGCAGGTGCGCGCCACCCAGGCTGGCGACTCCACATTTGATCCGGCACCGCCTGTGGACCGCCACTTTCACGTCGTTCCGGTCTCTACGAAGTTCAATCTCATCAATCTTGTGCAGACCTACACGGGCGGTCCTCTCAGTGTCGGTGTCACTGGTGTGCCCCTGACCGGCCTCGTCATCACCTACAATGGCAGCCAGAACCTGCCTGTGAACGCAGGCAGCTACAATGTCCTCGCCACCTCCGGCACTCTGAAAAAAACCGGCAAGCTCACCATCAACAAGGCGCCGCTCACCGTCACCGCCGACAACCAGCGCAAGCTCATCGGCCAGCCCAATCCGGCCCTGACCTTCAACTACAGCGGCTTCCTCGGCGCGGATGACGAAAACTCCGTTTTCCCGCCGCCACCCGCGCCCCCCGCCAAGCCCACGGCGACGGTGCCGGTCATCTCCACCACCGCCAAAGACCTGAGTCCGGGCGGCAGATACCCCATCACCTTCAAAGGCGGGCTGGCTGTGAACTACCGGTTTGTTTTCGTGCCGGGAACTCTCGTCGTGGACAGCTTCGAAGGGCGCTACGAAAACCTGCTGGTCAGTCCCGACACCATGCGCGCCATCGCCAAGGTTGAACTGACAGTGGCCAAGACCATCAAGGACAACAAAATGGCGTTCACAGGCAAACTCTGGACACCGACGGACACTGCCGCCCTGCCAATCAAGGGCACGCTCACCGTTGATCCGCTCACAGAGACCGCGACGGGAACCTGGACACTCAACAAACTCGTCAACAAGGTCGCGATAGCCTATGAAATGACGATCAACCTCGACATCGGCGGAGGATTCGAGGCCATCCTGGATGTGGACGGCGATCTGTTTGCCGAGGCGGATGACGGCGCGCGCGTCTTCGTGCCGGCCAAAGGGCAGATCGTCACCAACGCCGGCCTGCTGACCCTGATCCTGGCACCGCCCTTGCCGGCCTTTGGCGCGGTCAACCCCATCCCGCTCGGCTCCGGCCATGCCACAGGCAGCGTTGATGCCAAGGCGGTCATGAAGCTCACCCTCACCCTCGCGGATGGAATCAAGACGACCGCCACGCTCATGCCCGGAGTGGATGGGGGCTACCGGCTGTTTGTGAACCCCTACAAAAGGCTCAACAGCTACCTCGCTGGATGGCTCGACCTCCTCGAACACCCCGACCTCCCGGGGCGCGGCCACATCCCCACCATGCTCATGGGTGACAGCCTCGCATGGGCCAAAGCGGCCGGCCCCAAGGACAAATCCTACCGCGGCGGCATAGACCTCATGGACTGCGGCATCACCCTGGACCCCTGGCGCAAACCGGCCAAGGCCACCAAGACGCTGCCTGAAATCGCCCTCCTTAATGAGCTTGGCATCACGGACAGCACGGTCATTTCCATCGGCCACAGCGGCTTCGCCGGCGTGGATGCGGGGCTCCTGCCAACGGAAGTGACGATGGCCGCCAATGGCAAAGTCACCGTCCAGACACCCGCCGGCAATCCTGCGGTGTGGCAGATCACCATCAACACGGCCACTGGCGGCTTCACGGGCAAGTTCACCCTCAAGAATGAAAAAACCCGCACGGTCAATTTCAGCGGAGTCCTGCGCCGCAAGCTCAGCACGAATCCGGCGGACTTCATAGGGCGCGGCAACTTCCAACTGCCCGCGCTGCCCTCGGACCCGACCCCCGAAATCCAGTCTGGCGACATCCAGTTGTTCGTGCCATGAACCATCCGATTTGACCACCCGCCTCATGAGGAAGGCCGCTGAAAAGCGGCCTTCTTTTTGCGTGTGAAGCCGGGTTACCTTCCTTGCAGAAGGAAGTATTCCATGCTGTCCACCAGCGCCTGCCAGCTCGCGTCTATGATGTTCGTGGACACGCCCACGGTGCCCCAGGTGCGGGCGCCGTCCGTGCTGACGATGAGCACGCGCGTCTTCGCCGCCGTGCCGCTGCCGCTGTCAATGATGCGCACCTTGTAGTCCTCCAGCCGCATGGAGGCGATCTGCGGAAAGTGCGGCAGCAGCGCTTTGCGCAGCGCCTTGTCCAGCGCGTTCACAGGGCCGTCGCCCTCGTCCACGGTGTACTCCGCCTTGCCATGAACAAAGAGCTTCACCGTCGCTTCGTTGGTCTCGGCGGTCATCCCGGAGCGGAAGCGGTGCGTGGTGTGGAACTCCAGTAGTTCGAAGCAATGCGTCTCCTGGCCCAGCATCCGGCGGATCAGCAGTTCGAAGCTGGCCTCCGCCGCCTCGAACTCGTAGCCTTCGCTCTCCAGCCGCTTCACTTCGGTGAGAATTTTCTGCACCTCCTTGGAACCTTTCGCCAGCGGAAGACCCATCGCCTCCGCTTTGACCAGCACGTTCGACTGGCCTGACATGTCGGAGATGGTGATGACGCGCTCGTTGCCGACCAGGGCGGGGTCCACATGCTCGTAGGTGCGCGCCAGTTTCTGAACCGCATGCACATGCAGCCCGCCCTTGTGGGTAAAGGCGGCCAGGCCCACATAAGGAGCGCGAATGTCGTGCGGCACGTTCGCGAGCTCGTCCACAAAAAAGGAAAGCTCGCGCAGGCGGGTCAGGTCCATGCCGAGCGGCACGCCCATTTTGATTTGGAGCGCGGGCATGACGGTGGTCAGATTGCAGTTCCCCACACGCTCTCCATAGCCATTGATCGTGCCCTGCACCTGGCAGGCACCCGCGCGCACTGCAGCCAGCGCGTTGGCTACGCCAACGCCGCCATCATTGTGCGTGTGGATGCCGACAGGATGCCCAAGGTGCGCGATGACTTTGCGGGTGGCCTCCTCGACAAATTCAGGCAGCGCGCCTCCATTCGTCTCGCATAGCACAACTAGATCGGCCCCGGCGTCCTGCGCTGCCTGGATCGTTTTGAGCGAGTATTCGGGATCCTCGCGATAGCTGTCGAAGAAATGCTCCGCGTCATAGAGCACCTCGCGCCCCTGTTTTTTCAAATAGGCCACCGTGTCCGCGATCATCGCCAGGTTTTCCTCCAGACTGACCTGGAAAACCTCGGTGACATGCAGGGACCAGGTCTTGCCGACAACGGTGACTGCCGGAGTCCGCGCGTCGAGCAGCATCCGCACCTGGGGATCATCCTCCACCTTCATCTTGCCGCGCCGGGTCATGCCAAAGGCTGTGATCCGCGCGTTTTTCCAGGTTCTTTTGGCGGCTTCCTGGAAAAAAGCCGCGTCTTTGGGGTTCGAGCCGGGCCAGCCGCCCTCGATGTAGTGGACGCCGAAGTCGTCGAGTTTTTCAGCGACGCGGATTTTGTCGAGCGTGCTGAAGGAGATGCCTGTGCCCTGGGTGCCGTCGCGCAGGGTGGTGTCGTAGATGGTGACTGACATGTATGATGAAAAATGGAGTTTTGAAGAAGGGTTGAAAAGGAGAAGCCGGTATGTCCCGGTGGACGCGGAAATGCCACGCAAACACGCCGTCAAGGCGTCGTAAAGGCCGTCACGGACTCCAGGACTGCGTCAGGCGCAGTGGAGCCCGTGGCTAATTCGAATCGCGAGGATGGCCTTGGCGGGGATCATTCGGGCGTGACCATAACCACCGGCCCCGCCCTGGCAACGCGAACTTTCAGCCCCGCGCGCGTCTCACGCGCTCTCGCGGATGTGAGCCCAGCAATGCACATGGGGATCACCGCGGAAATACCACACCATGGAGGGGCCCTCGATCTGCCAGACATCCCAGACCCCGTCCTCGCCCACGTCATGGTTCTTGTAGAAGGCCATGTGCAGGTGGTCGAAACCCGCCGCTTCGATGAGCTTCAATGTCTCCGCCGCGTCCTCCTTGCGGAAGGGCTTGAGCAAATCCGCCAGCACGAGGCGCACGAGGCCTTTTTGATCCGCGCTGAGTTCCGTCATCGGGATGCCTTCCAGCCCCTTCGTCTTGCCGGTAAGTTTAATGGTCTTGTTCCCCGCCTCGTCTCGCGCGTCACCCAGCAATGCCAGCTCTCTTTGCCTGCCATCCAAAGCCTGGAAGACCTCGTTGGCGCGTTTCGCCTGGAACCAGTAAGCGTTGCCTTCGTGGCCGGGCTTCTCATAAAATCCCTTCGCTGCATGGCCGTAAAAAATCGGCCCGCCAAAGGCCACTCCGGCCTCGCTGTCCCCATCGCAGCGGCGCGTGCAATGGCGGCCGGTGAGAACGAACTGGAACTTGCCCTGCCCCGGCTCGCCGAAAAGCGCGATGGACGAGCTGGCGAAGCCGCCATCGCCCTTGTTGTCATGGTCAAACTGGCGCCATACTTCCTTCTTGTATTCCTCGCTGTGCAGACCGTCGAAAATCTGCCGCACCAAGTCCTGCTGGTCCGCTCCGAGGGTGTCGCGCAGGCGCTGCGGAACGATGTGCCAGTTGTTGTCCACTTTCAGGCGGCGCGGGTCGTCATAGGCGAAGCAGAGCGCCTTGCGCTGCTCCTCTTTGAGGCTGCCGTAAAGCTGCTGAACCAGTGTTTCGGAGCGCGGCATGGAGGCGGTTTCGGCGAGGCTGCTGCCAGCCCAGCCGGCGGCGAGAGCCTGGGCTCCGTTGAGGATGAATTGGCGGCGGGACGGAGCGGCGGAGAGAATTTTGTTTTTCATGGACGTGGTTATACCAGGATCAAAAACGAAACGTAAAGCGTGTTTTTTGGCGTGGAATGAAAAATGAGGTTGCAAGACAGCCGCCGCAGCCCCTTTATTTGACGCATGTTGACAACCGTCGCGCGCGCCCTGCTCGTCGCGGCCTTGATGATCTCCATCGGGCTGCACTGGGCGGTTTTGCAGTCGGCGGCATGGGTGGGAATGGTGGTTGCCTATTCCGTGGAGAAGGGCTCCGTCGTCCAGGGCATCAGCGACACTTTTGACGGCGAGCATCCATGTCCCCTGTGCACCGCAGTGAGCGAGGGCGTCAAGGAAAGCCCCGCCAAAAACGGTTCCGCGCCTGTCAAACCCGGCAAGGACTTGAAGATCACCCTGGCCATCGTGCCGGTGCCCGTCTTTGTGTTCACAACAGCGCCACCCCCGGCTTGGAGCACGATCTCCAGCACGGCGGAAGCGCGTCAAGTCCAGCCGACCGCGCCGCCTCCCCGGCTCGCGGCGATCATCTGATCTGGGTCTTCCCGCGGCAGGGCGGCGGCTTCATGCCCGTCATGCCGTCAGGGCCGAGCGCTTGAAAGCGTGATCAGGGATTCCAGACTTGTGCCGTGTCCACGCGGGTTGCTGCCATGCCCCCGCATGACGAGTTCCACCGCGCATCACGCGCCGCCTCATTGAGTTTTCCACCCCTTTCCCGGAGAACAGAGCATGGTTTCCGCTAGTTCCATGATCCGCCGGGACGCCCCTGTCTGGCCGGTTTCCAGACAGGGGCGGCTACTCTTTCCCGGCCAGGCCCGTCAAGGCCGCAACCGGGAATGACGGCCGCTGGCCAGCACCCGCCGCCGCCTTTAAACCACACACATACCACCCATGAAACAACGCATCCTCATCACCACATTCGCGATTGTCTTCCTCGCCGGCGCTGCCAGCGCCCGCGCCGACGGCGTCATCAGCGACATCATGAAAAAATACCACAAGGCCCCGCAAGGCGAGGACCCTGTGTGCAAACAAGTCAGCAATGGCGAGGGCACTTCCGACCAGATCGCCGAGTTGCTCAAGTCCTACGAGGCCATGGCCAAGGAAAAGCCTGAAAAAGGCCAGCCCAGCAGTTGGGAGGAAAAATGCGCCGCCCTTATCGCCGCCGTCAAAAAACTCCAAAAAGACCCGAAGGACGTCAGTGACTACAAGAAGGCCGTGAACTGCAAAGCCTGCCACGACCCGCACAAAGGCTGATTCCGTTTCATCCACGCGAGCGGAGGGCCGCCCCTCCGCCCGCTTGCCACCGCATGTTTACCCGCCCTTCCATCGCCAGGCTCGCTGTCACAGGCGCGCTCATGATCGCCCTCGGCATCCCGTGGATGCTGGCGCAGTCCGTGGCATGGCTCGGCATGGCGGTGACTTACTCGTTGGAAAAAGGCTCCCTCGTCGAAGGTTTGAGCGCCACCTTTGATGGCGAGCATTCTTGTCCGCTCTGCAAAGCGGTGGAGAAGAGCGGCAGGGAAACACGCGAGACTATGCTGCAAAAGGTCTTGAAGCTGGACGCCGTGCTTGCCGGCGCGCCCCGCCTCGTCACACCTGCGGGCGTCACCTTTGAGCATCCCGAATGGAGGGGATGCCGGACGACCGGCTGGGAGGAAAAACGGTTCCGTCCACCGCGAAGCGGCTCTTGCCGCGCCTGATTTGACAGCGCGCCCTGGGCCGGCGCGCGCATGGACCTCCTCTGCGGCATTGCCCAAGCCGCGCTCACTCCCCAACCGGACTCCGGCCCTTCTGCCGGTGACAGCTTTATGAAATCTCTCCCTTCTTTTCTGCCCCTCACGGGCCTCCTTGCCTTTTCCCAACTGCCGGCGCAGACCGCCGCGCCTTCTGAAACCCTGCCGCAGGTGCTCGTCACCGCGGACGCCCCCGACCCGTCACGCACCGTCCCTAAACTCGAAACCCGCCGCCAGGAACTCGCCGCCACCACGCCCGGCGGCGTTGCCGTGGTGGATGCGGAGGAGTACAAGCGCGGGCGCGCCGCCACGCTCAAGGACGCGCTCGACTTCGCCCCCGGCGTCTTCATCCAGCCGCGCTTCGGCGCGGAGGAGAGCCGTGTGTCCATCCGCGGCTCGGGCATCCAGCGCACCTTCCACGGGCGCGGCATCAAGCTCATGCAGGACGGCTCGCCGCTGAACCTCGCTGACGGCGGCTTTGACATGCAGGCCATCGAGCCTCTATCCGCGCGCTACATTGAGGTCTATCGCGGCGCCAACGCGCTGCAGTTCGGCTCCACCACGCTGGGTGGCGCCATCAACTTCGTCTCGATGACCGGCCATGAGGCGTCGCCATTTCAGACTCGCTTTGAAATGGGCAGCTTCGGCAGCTACCGCGGCCAGATCAGCTCGGGCGGCGTCTCCGGCGCCACGGACTACTACGCCAGTTTCACCTACAATGAGACGGACGGCTACCGCGACCACAGCCGCCAGGACAGCCAGCGCTTCTTTGCCAACATCGGCCAGAAGCTGGGGGAGAACCTGGAGACGCGCTTTTACCTCACCTATGTGCTCACGGACTCGCAACTGCCGGGAAGCCTGACCCTGCGCCAGCTCGAGCGCGCGCCGGACCAGGCCAACGCCGCCAATGTGAGGTTCAACCAAAAGCGTGACTTTGAACTCTTCCGCCTCGCCAACCGCACCACATGGTCCGACGATGTCCACAGCCTTTCCCTGAGCACCTTCTGGTCATGGAAGGATCTGGATCATCCGCTCATCTCTTTCGGCCCCGGCTTGCTGCTCGGGCCGGGCGTGATTGACCAGCTCAGCAACGACCTCGGCCTGGACCTGCGTTATGACTCGCTGGCGGACCTGGCCGGACACCGGAATCATTTCACCCTCGGCCTGGGCTATGTGTACGGCCTCACGCAGGACAACCGCTTCGCCAACTTGCTGGGCCGGCGCGGTCCGCGCACCGCCGAAAACCAGCAGCAGTCCACCAATGTGGACCTCTACCTCCAGGACACCCTCCACCTCGCCGACAGCCTGGCGCTGGTGCTCGGCGCGCAGGGCAGCTACGCGAACCGCGACTTCGACGAGCAGCGCGTCTTCGGCGCGGACAACAGCGACCGCCAGGAATACTGGGGCTTCAGTCCAAAGCTCGGCCTGCTCTGGGATGCCGCGCCAGGAACGCAGATCTTCTTCAATGCCAGCCGCAGTTTCGAGCCTCCCTCCTTCGGCGAACTGACCGCGCTCGGCGGCACGCCGGGACTCATCGAGCTGGACGCCCAGCGCGGCACAAGCATCGAGTTCGGCACACGCGGCAGCGCCGGGCGCGCGCGCTGGGATGTGGCCTGGTATTACACCTGGCTGGACAACGAGCTCTTCGCCCTCGGCGTGCCGGGTGTGAGCGCCACCCAGACGATCAATGCGGGACGCACCATCCGGCACGGCATCGAGGCCTCGCTGGACTTCGATCTGGTGCGCGGCGTCCTCACCTCCTGGCAGGATGCCTCACCCGCGACTGGCAAGCAGGCCGGCACTGACGAGCGCCCGGGCGACCGCCTCTTTTTCCGCCAGTTTTATCTGTTCAATGACTTCCACTTTGATGGCGACAAGGATTTCTCGAACAACGAACTGCCCGGCATCCCGCGCCACTTTTACCGCGCCGAGCTCCTCTACGAGCACCCGTGCGGGTTCTACATGGGGCCGAACGTCGAGTGGGCGCCGCAGGATTACTTTGTGGACCTCGCCAACACCCTTAAGGCCGACGGCTACGCCTTGCTGGGCTTCAAAGTCGGCTACCGCGCCACCAAGGGCCTCTCCTTTTTCCTGGAGGCGCGCAACCTGACCGACAAAACCTACGCGGCCACCACAGGTGTGGTCACCGCCGCCACACCCGCCAGCGCGGTCTTCTTTCCCGGAGATGGACGGGCGCTGTATGGCGGCATCGAATGGAAATGGTGAACCCATGCCGGGGCGGCAGCGCCCCGCCCCGGCGAAAAAATCTCATGAGCAAACAAACCCTCCGCAAAGCCCACCGCTGGCTGGGCCTCATCTTCAGCGCCAGCATCCTCATGGCAGCGGGCAGCGGCGTCATTCATAATGTCATGACGCGCAGCCAGCCGCCGCCACCGCCCGCGCTGCCCACGGGGACTCTGGACGCCTCGCTCATACGGCTGGGTGTGGCCGAGGCGCTGGAAAAACTGCCCGGCGAAGCGCGGGCCGTCACCGCCGTGAACGTGCGCGGCATCGGCGGCAGCCCCTGGTACCAGGTTTATTCCCAAAACGGCGGTGCAGCGCATTATGTCAGCGCTGTGGACGGTCGTGTGGACCCAGCGCAAGACGAGGCCTACGCCGCCGAGATCGCCACCCGTTTCCTTGCCGGCGCGGCTGTGCGCAAGACCGCCCATCTCACCGCCTTCGACAACGAGTACCTGAACATCTTCCGCATCCTGCCGGTGTACCGCTTTGATCTCGACGACGAGCGCCACACCCGCGTCTATGTCTCCACCGCCACCGGCAGCGTGACGCGGCACACGGATGACGGCAGGCAGTTGGAGGCCCGCATTTTCACCAACTTCCACAAGCTCGGCTTCATCCCCGACAAAAACATGCGCGACCTCGTGCTCACCACGCTGACGACCGCCACCTGCGTCGTCGCCCTGCTCGGCATCGCCCTCTTCTTCGCCACCATGCCCCGGAAGAAAAATCGTCCCCAGGCATGAACCACCCTCACCGCGCACATTGAAGCTTATCCCATTCTGACTCTTGCTCTGCTGCAAGCCACTGTGCGCAAATTGTGCGCCTCGGCGCCGGCGGCGGCCTCACCGGTTCCAGCCCGGACTTCTTCCTCCACACCGGCCTCGTCTGGCAGTTTTGAGCTTCAGTATTCCCGCGGGCCTTGGCGCTTGGCATTTACGATCCGGGCCGTATGCTGCGCCAGTCATGAACGCCCCGCCCCCGCCTCTGCCCGACCCGCGTGTGAAGGATGATGAGCACCTGCGCCTGCTGGCCATCTTTCACTGGGTGCTGGCCGGCCTCAGCCTTCTGGGCATGGGTTTCCTGGGCCTCCATTACGGCATCATGCGCATGGTCTTTGGCAGCCCGGAAATTTGGAAAAATGCCAAGGATGGTCCGCCGCCGGAAGTCATCTGGGATGTCATGCAATGGTTCTACCTCGGCATAGGCGTGCTCATCCTCCTGGTGGGCTTCGCAAACCTGGCGGCGGGTTTTTCTTTGCGGAGGAAAAAGCACCATGTCTTCTGCCTCGTCGTCGCGGGGCTGAACTGCCTGCAATTTCCCTTCGGCACCGCTCTCGGCGTGTTCACCTTTATCGTTCTGCTTCGGGATTCGGTCCGCGCTGCATTCAAGCCCGGACAGGAGAGTGCTGCCGCAGAGCTGTGAGTCCGGGCGGCTCGTCCGTCACCCGCCGATGGCGATCATTTTGCGGTTGGGCTGGTAGTTGTTGCGGAAGTCGTGCTCCTTGGGCTTGCGCGCCACCACGCCTAGAATGAAGCCCTCCAACTCCTCGTCCGTGCAGCCCGCGCGCAGCACGGAGCGCAGGTCGAATTCAAGCCAGCTTCCCAGGCAGGGGCGCAGTTTGCCATCGCTGGTCAGCCGCAGTTTGTCGCAGCTTTCACAGAAGTGCAGGTTCGTCATCGCGCCGATGAAGCCGATTTTCTGGCCTGTGGCACGGACCTGGTAATATGTGGCGGGGCCATTGGTCTTGAAGTCCGGCAGCGGCGCCAGCGGCCCGTGCTCCCGCTCCACGAGACGGAGGGCATGGCCGGCGGAAAGGAAGTTTTCATCACGCAGCACATCGCTGGTGCTCACGGGCATGAGTTCGATGAAGCGCAGCAGGGCGCCCTTCGAACGCGCATACTCCATGAGCGCGGGGATTTCGCGCTCGGTCTGGTTTTTCATCAGCACGCAGTTCAGGCGCAGGGAGGGGATGCCTGCGGCGAGCGCTGCTTCCACGCCCTCGATCACGCGCGGAAGCAGGTCGCGGCTCGTGGCGCGCTGATAGGCGGCGCGGTCGAGCGAGTCGAGGGAAATGTTGGCGGCACGGACGCCGGCACGGGCGAGATGCTCCGCCAGGGTGAGACCGCCCTCGGTTTTCGCCAGCAACGTGCCGTTGGTGGAGATGCCGAGGTGCTCAATGCCCGGAATGGCCGAGACCCTGGCGCAAAAGTCGGCGACACCCGGCCGGGTCAGCGGCTCGCCGCCGGTCACGCGGACTTTGCGGATGCCCAGGCGCGCGCCGACACGCAGCACGCGCAGCATTTCATCGTAACCGAGCACCTCCTCCTTCGGAAACCATGCCTGCTCCTCCTCCGGCATGCAGTAGCGGCAGCGCTCGTTGCAGCGGTCCGTCACAGAGACGCGCAGGTAGGAAATGCGGTGGCCGTAGGCGTCTTCCACGGGAGGGATTATTCGAGCACTGGCCCCTTCACCGACCAGCGGTTGAGCACGAAACCGGTGGCGGACTTCTCCTTCCACAGCGCGAAGTGCGGCGTCTGATAGTGGGCGTCCATGGCCGCCTTGTCCGTGTAGCTTTCACTGAGGGCAAAGAGGTTCGGCTGGTCAAACTGGCGGCTCACCTCGAAGCGCAGGCAGCCCGGCTCCTTCACCGACTCGGCGGCGTTGAAAGTGATGACCTCCAGAAATTCGTCCACGCGCGCCGGGTCTATTTCGAGAATGACGATGACATTGATCATGAGCCGGGATTGAGCCGATTTTGCGCAAACATGCAACCCCGCGCTGCCGTAATAACCGCCTGATTTCAAACTCGCCGTTCATGAAGACCCCAGCCCTCCTGATCCTCTTGCTCATCACCCTGAACGTCTCCGCGCAAGACCCCAAGCCAGCCGCAGCCCCCAAGGCGGAGACGCCCAAGCCCGCGCCTGTTCCCGCGCCAAAGGCCGAGCCTGCCAAGCCCGCCGAAGCCAAAAAAGACGAACCCAAGCCAGCACCGGCTCCCGCCACCCCTCCCAAGCCCGATCCTGCCAAAACCGCTGAAACCAAAAAGGAGGAACCCAAACCCGCACCGGCTCCAGCGCCAGCACCCGCGCCGAAACCTGAACCCGCCAAAACCGCCGGGGCCAAGAAGGAGGAGCCAAAGAAAGCCGAGCCACCGCCGCCGCCCAAGCCGGTGCCCGTCTTCAAGGACAAGGCCCTCGAAGACGCCGTGCGCCGCCAGGTCTTCGCCAAACGCGAGAGCAAAGACCCGCTCACCGCCGAGGATGTCGCCAATGTCGCCATCATCGAAGGCAAAAACATGGGCATCACCGATCTCTCCGGCCTGGAAAAATGCGCCGCCCTGGCCTCGCTGACTTTGCCGGGAAACAAGATCACCAGCCTCGCCCCGCTCAAGGGCTTGGCGAGGCTTCAGTTCCTCGACCTCGCCGGCAACCAGATCTCAGACATCTCCCCCCTTTCCGAGTGCAAGGCTCTGCAATACGTCGAGCTGACCGGCAACAAGGTCGTCAATGTCGCTCCGCTCGGCGGCATCCAGTCGCTCACCTCCCTGTATCTGGCGGGCAACCAGATCGAGGATGCCACCCCGCTCTTTAAGCTGCCCAAGGTCTGGACGCTTTACCTCGAAGGCAACAAAGTCAGCAACCTGGAAGGCATCGGCTCCATGAAATGGCTCTCCATGCTCTCGCTGAAAGGCAACAAGGTAGCCGGTCTCACCCCGCTCGAGCCTTTGACCGACCTCCAGTTCCTCTTCCTCGAAAACAACCAGATCACCGACATCGCCCCGCTGCACCGCATGTGGAAAAAGGACAGCGACGGAGCCCGCGAGTGGGCGCCGTATTGCCAGATCCACCTCGGCGGCAACCCGCTCGGCGAGGAGGCGAAAAAGCACGCCGAGGAACTCAAAACCGCCGGTGCCCGGCTCACCTTTTGACGTTTTCACCGGACGCCGCATCCTTGAATCAGCGCCAGACCCCATGAAATGCGCGGAAAGCGCGTCTTCATGGCACAAAAGAGCTTGTTCTTCCGGCCTCTGGCCGCTTGAATCGTCAACAGCCGATTTTCAAACCCACCCACACCAACCCAAACCCAAGGAGAACCGATTGTGAAATTCAAGTGCCCGACGTGTGACATGCAACTGAAGGCCGAGCCTGAAATGGCCGGCAAAATCGTCCGCTGCCCCGGTTGCAACACCAAGCTCAGCATTCCCGCCACCATCGGCGCGCCTCCCCCACCCTCAGGCCTGCCGCCGCCGCCCGACGGCGTGCCCGCCACGGCCAGCCCTCCACCCCAGGATGCCAGCGCGCCCGGCGAGCAGCCAGGGTCGCACCAGGAGTACCAGGAGTCTTACCAGCAGCAGAGCGCCCGCGGCGGCTGGGAGGAGGCCGATCCGGCCAACGCCAACATTTTCGCCGCCCTTGGCATCGGGCTCGTGCTCACCCTCACATGGTACGGCATCCTTTATCCCTTCGGCGTCGGCAAATATGGCGACCCAGCCGCCAGCACGCTCGACTACATTCACGATCTCTTTTACGAGCGCAGCTGGGTGAACATGCTGGAGACCTTCTTCTTCTTCTTCGCCATCGCCATCCTCTGGCTCAAAGGCAAAAAGCTGCGCCATCAAAAGGACGCCATGTACCTCGACGTGCTGCCCACCGACTTCGGCCAGGAGATCAACGGCCAGAATGTCGGCAGCTTCGTGGACCACCTCTACGGCCTGCCCGGACGCCTGCGCGACAGCATGATGGTCAACCGCATCCGCAAAGGCCTGGAGCTTTTCGAAGTGCGCCAGAACAACTCCGAGGTGAACACCATGCTCCAGGCGCAGAGCAACATTGACAGCGCCCGCATCGGCGGCAGCTACTCCCTCGTCAAAGTCTTCCTCTGGGCCATCCCCATCCTCGGCTTCATCGGAACCGTCCTTGGCTTGTCACAGGCCATTGGCAGCATTGACCTGAGCGACACCTCCGATCTGGACAAAATCATGGGATCCATCGGCAACGTCACCAGCGGCCTCGGCACCGCATTCGACACCACCCTGCTCGGCCTCGTGCTCGCCCTGTTCCTGAACTTCCCCATCAGCGCCCTCGCCAAGTCCGAGGATGACAATCTCAACAACATTGACGCCTTCTGCAACGAAGTGCTCCTGCCCCGCCTCAACGACGGCGGCGGAGTGGCCGGCGGCGACACCGGCGGCCTCATGGACACCCTCGTCAAAGCCGTGGCCAACGCGCAGAAGGAGTTCCTCGTGGACCTCAACGCCCTCTCCGCCAAGATCAAGGACTACGCCGACAACCTCGACAAACGCGCCGCCTCCCACCAGGAGCGCGTGGACAGCGAGTTCGCCATGACGCTCAACCGCATGAGGGAGGACCTCACCAACGCCGTCAAAGACAGCGTCAAGACCACCACCGAGTACACGCGCGCCCTCTCCACCGGCATCCAGGGCCTCAACAACGTGCTCACCGAGCTTGGCGGCAAGCAAATCCTCATCCACCAAGTCAAAAAGAAAGGCTGGTTCAGCAGGGACTAACCCTTTGTCACTCAACCCATCATGGCACAGCGGCGCGCGTCATCCGAGAACGAAGTCTCGCTCTTCCCCTTCCTGAGCATCCTCGCATGTCTCATCGGGGCGCTCGTGCTCATCATCGTCGTTCTCGTGGTGGCCCAGGCCGGCAAGGCCGAGGGTCGCACCGCCGAGGAGATCCGCATGGCCCAGGACTACCAGCGCATGCAGAAGGAGATCGAGGAGCGCAAGGAGCTGGACTTGATCCTCAAGGAAAAACTGGCCGAGCTGGAGAAACTCCAGGAGGAGGTCAAAGAGAAGGAGCAGCGCTACATCAAGCTGCGCAAGCTGCTCGACTCCTCCAAGGAGATCAAAGAGCAGAACCTGCTCATCAGCCAGCAGCTCCAGAAGGAGCTCGACAGCCTGCTGGTGGAAATAGACGGCCTCAAAAAGCAGCAGACCGAGTCGAAAACCGAGATCGAAAAACTGCTCGCCGAAATCAAGGCGCGCCAGGTGCCGGAGGACAAGAAAGTGCCGCCCGTCGTTGTGCAGCCCTCAGGCTCCGGCATGGCGGAGAGCACCAGGGTTTACTTCGTCGAGTGCAGCGCCGGAGCCCTCAAAATCCTCGGCGCCTGGGGCGAGGACTACCGCCTCGGCGCCACCGCCGAGATCGTCGTGGCCGACGCCGCCTACAACCACTTCCTCTTCGAGGTGGCCAAGGACAAAAACTCCCTCATTCTCTTCCTCATCCGGGACGACGGCCAGGGCCCCTTCAACAACGGCGCAGGCCGCGCTTCCAACGATTACAAAATCCGCGTCGGCAAGCTGCCCATCCCCGGGCGCGGGCAGCTCGATCTCGCCCTTTTCGACAAGTATCGCGGCAAGATAGACCCTCCCGTCCCTGGCGCGCCCGTGCCCGAGCCGGCAGCCAACCCCTGACCCGCACAGATCATGGCCAAGAAAAAACAGGACTCCTCCGAGTTGAATCTCGACTCCCTGATGGATGCCGTCACCAATGTCGTCGGCGTGCTCATGATCGTCTTCGTCATGATGGCGATCAACACCGCCAAGATGGTCCAGAAAATCCTCACCGACCTGCCCCCCGTCACCGAGGAGCAGCACCAGCAGATGGTCCAGCAGATCAAAGAGCTGCCACCGCCGCCCGCCGACCCAGAAAAAATCGAGGAGCAGAAAAAAAAGGCTCAGCAGGACTTGAAAAAAGTCGTCGAGGAACTCAAAACCATAGACACATCCGAGATGGCCGCTCAGATGAAGTTCATGGACTTGGATACCTTCCGCAAGCAGCTGGAGGAGGCCAAAAAGACCCGGGAGAAAGAAAAAGGCGAGGTGGACAAGCTCATCACCGAAATTGAGCGGCTCAAGGCCCTGCTCGATGAAACCCCCGTCTATCAGCCGCCGCCGCCCACCTATGTCCGCCTGCCCAACCCGCGCCCCTACCCGGAGAAGCCCAACGAGACGCGCATCCTCGTCGCCCGCCAGGGCGTGGTGCATTTCAATCAGGACGCATTTTTAAAACCCATTCTCGACGGACTCGACAAAGCCAGAAACCAGCTTTTTTACCGCGACGCCAAGATCGAGCCTTTCGCCGACATGCTCGGCAAAATCTACGGCACCCCCGCCGCCGCCCAGCAGGCATGGGCGGAGATCGCGCCCTTTGTCGGCACCTTCCAGATGGAAAACGTGGCCAAAGCGCACAAAGCCCTCGCAGCCGCCGACATGCCCGCCACCCGCCAGGTGCTCACAGCCCTGGGGGACATATCCATCGTCGTGCGTTCCAACATGGACGCGGTCGCCGAGGCCATGGTCGCCGCCGCCACCGGCGACTTGACCAAATGGACCGCGCTCGATCCCTCGCGCGATCCGACCAAACCCACCATCCAGGCCGTTGCCGGAGAGGGCAGGATCACTTTCACCTGGGGTTCCCAGGCCGTGGATGTGAAAAACAACACGCGCGACATCCAGAGCTACTTCATCAAGGACCTGGCCGGCCTGGACAGCATCAAGGGCAAGAGCAAAGACAAAGTCATTTACGACGCCTTCGCCATCCGCTCCATGCTCGAGCGCGCCGCCACGAACCCGACCTTCAGCGGCCCCTTCACCCTCGTGCCCGCCATCCGGCCCGGCGCCACCCTGGTGCAGATGCAGCTCACACCGAAGGCCGGCGCGGGAGAGACTCTCGACCAGATGCGCAACGAAGGCTCCTCCTACCAGCGCATGCTGCGCGCGCTCAAGGCCGACCCGAACGGCGTGGCCCTCTTTCAGGTCATGAACAACGCCTTCGACACCTACCTGGAGGCGCGCAAGATCGCCGACGAAACTGGTGTGCCCGCCTCCTGGGAGTTTCTTGCGGGACTTGATCTGACTCTCAATGTCACCGGCTACGAGGTGCAGCGCTTCGCCCTCGTGCCAGGCGCCGCGCGCGGCAAAGGCGACCCCGGCATCCGCATCGGCGCGCCGAAACGCACGCTCGACTGAGCCTGATGTGCGGGCATTGGCCGCTCAAACAGCCAGGATCATCACCGTTGAAGGCATGCGTGCTCAGCGGCCATGCGCCCGGCCGCCTCCCCCGTGGCCATGCAGGTGCCCATGACACGCACCGAGGCCAGCGCCTCATGGTCGGCGGAGAGGCAGCGTCCGGCGAAAAACAACCCCGGCGCATCGGAACGGCGCAGGCAGCGCGCCGGGATGCCCGCGGGCTCCGCCCGCTCAAAAAAGCGGAACTTCGGCCCGCGCGCATTCTCCCTTTTCTCCATCGGCCAGCCAGCCAGCGCCACCTCGTCGTCAAAACGCGCGCAGGCGGCCAGCTCATCTCCCGTCAGCACATGATCACCCGCGTAGCAGTCGCTCTCGCGAATGCCAGCCTGCGCTGGCAGCACGGGCGGCGGGCATTGGGCGAAATCGGGATGCGCCGCGCGCAGCTCACGCCACAGCGCCAGCGCCACAGTGCGGCCCTCCGCCTCCACACCTGCGCGTTTGGCGGGATCCAGGGGATCCCATTCATCCTGCCCTGCCTCCAGGTCCACCGTGAGAAAAACCTCGCCTTTGAAAGGGGACGCGCGGAACCCCGCGCCGAGCGCGGCCGCTGGCAGGCGGCCTTCCTGCACCGCGCGGACGATTCTGCCGCCCAGGTTCAGCCTCCAGGTGTCATCCTGACCGCCGCTGACATGATGAAACGCGCACACATAAGCCGGACGGTAAAGCCGCGCCGCTCTTGGCAGCAGCCAGCCGGGACACCCCGCGAGGCGCGCGCCGGAGGCATCACCCGTGCAGTCCACCAAAGCGCGGGCGGCTAGCACCTGCCGCGCGCCTTTCCCCGCCGCCTCCAGTTCCCATCCCCCCCCCACCCGGCGCAGCGCGGTCCATTCCACACCGCTCAGCCGGGTCAGCAGCGGCTCGGTGGAGCACAACTCATCAGCAATGCCCGCGAACAACGACGGGTGCTGGCGCAGGACATAGACTTTCCCCATCAGGTCGGGCGCGGTCTGGCCGGTGACCTCCATCATGCGCGCTCCGATCTCCGCCGGCACTCCCGCATTGAGCCAGGCCCATGGACGCGAGACGTCCGGATGAAAAAGCCCGCAGAACGTGTGGACGAGCGCCTGCGCGCCCATGCCGCCCAGCAGGGAATGACGCTCCAGCAGCAGCGTGCGCGCGCCCGCGCGCGCCGCCGCGAGCGCGGCGGCGGTGCCCGCGCTGCCGCCTCCGGCCACGATGACATCCCATGAACCGCTCATACCGGGAAAGGCGGGCGGTGAAGACTGCCAAGCCATTCCGCCAGCGCGTCCGCCGAGGCGAAGCGGTCGCGCGTCACCTGCTCTGCCGGGATGCGGATGCCAAAGTCGCGCTCGATGAGAATCATGAGCCGCATCATCGCCAGCGAGTCCATACCGCAGGCAAAAAGATCGCACTGCCCGGTCAGCGGATTTTCCGGCTCGATGACACCCTCCTCCCGCATGAGCCGGATCAGGGCGGGGACGGAGATGCGGGTGGCGTTTTCTGCTTCGGACATTGCTGAAGAATGGTGGATGCGCGCATGAGTGGCAACCGCTGGATGAGGCGTCGCTCAATGCCGGCGGCCGCGCTTTAGGGGCTGGGCGGGTTTGTGCAGCTCCAGGAATTTTTCCTCCGCCTCGAGCGTGCCTATCAGGAACATGCGTCCTCCGGCCGGCATCAGCAGTTCCGGCCCGGGATTGATCTCGCGCCTTCCTCGCGACTCGACAGCAATGACCGTGCAGCCTGTCTGGGAGCGGATCTCCAGCTCGCCAAGCCGGCGGCCGGCGACGGATTCCGGGATCGGCGCGGGAAAGACGTTCACACCCTCGGCCAGCAGCAGGTGGTCGCCGCCGCGGAGCAGGTTGAAGACCGTGTTCGCGCCCATGGAGGAGTAGGAGAGCACCAGGTCCGCGCCGGCTCGCAGGAGGGTCTTGAGATTACGGTCCAGGGTGCTGCGGGCCAGGATTTGCCAGTTGCTGCGCAGGCGGCGGAAGAAGATGGTCAGCGCCACATTGGTGTCGTCATCGTGCGTGGTGATGATGAGTGTCGTGGCCTCGCGCGCGGCGGCTTTTTTCAGCACATCCATCTGAGTGGCGTCGCCGATGACCGCCTCCGGGTGCCCGGCCACGCGCTCGGGAATTTTTTCGATGATCGTCGTCTGGATGCCCAGATCCCGCAGCACGCGGCTGGTGGCGCGGCCCACCCGCCCGCCGCCAATGATGAGCACGCGCGGCTTGCTCGTGGTGTCGTTGGGAAAAGCGGCATTGTAGCGGTCGAGCTGCTCGCGCGTGCCCGCGAGCACGAAGATGGTGTCCGTCCGGATCATCATGTCCGCCTCCGCCACCGCGAGGCGTCCGTGGTCCCAGACACCGATGACACTCACTCCCGTGCGGGTGCGCAGGCCGCTCTGCGCCAGCGTCTGTCCGGCCAGCGGCGTGCCGTGCGCGGCAGCCTCGGCGATGAGCAGTCCGTCGAGATTGCCGATGACATGCGCGTCCGAGTCCCGGATGCTCACCCGCCGCGCCAGCGCGGAGCCCATCATCTCCTCCAGGCGCAGCACAAGCGTGGCGCCTGCCAGCTCCAGGACATCGCGCGCAGAGTCCGAGGAGGCGGAGGCCACAATGGGCACGCGCTCCGCGAGCTCGCGCGCGGTGAAGGTGGCGTTGGTGTTGATGACATCCGCTCGTGTCGCCACAAGCATGGCGGCCTGCTCGACACGCATGCGGCGGTAAGTCTCAGGGTCGTCGAGATCACCCACCGCCACGCGCACGCCGCGCTCGTCGAGGTCCAGCGCCTCCTGGAGAGTGGGGCAGAGCACCACATAGGGATGGCCGTATTTTTCCAGCATGGGGATCAGCGTCGTGGCGAGCGGCCCGTGGTCGGTCAGGATCACATGCCCGCTGGTGGAGGCCGGCAGCTCGCGCGGCGCCTTGGCCGCCGCCTGGGCGCGCATCCAGGGCGCGTAAAAGAACTCGATGAAGGTGAAGGGCAGCAGCACCAGCATGAAGACAACGCCCGAGCACAGCACCACCACGGAGAACAGGCGCCCCAGATCGCCCTGAAAGGTGATGTCTCCGAAGCCCAGGGTCGTCATCACCGTCAGCGTCCAGTACAGCCCCGTGATCCACGAGTGCTCCTGCCCCTCGCGCACCATGAGCACATGAAAGAGCAGGCTGAACACAGCCACCAGCCCCGCCAGCACGAGGATCAGGTTTGCCAGCGCGCGCAGGTTGGTGCGGCTGGTCCGGTTTTCCATCACCGGATTGAGGACGGCAAGCAGGGCTTTCATCAGTGTGGATTGTGCCGCTGCACGCCTGCTTGGCAAAAGGGAATCGCATCCTGCGGCAGGCGCGGGGGGCTTTGCGGCATGGCAGCAAAGTCACACCTCAACCGTGCATGACCAGGCCGCGGAAGGCGCTGCTGGCCATCATGGGCTGGAGGAGGTGGAGGGCGGCGCGGAGCTTGCCGGCGTTGGTGACGCGCGGGTTGTTGACCAGGAGCACATCGGTGGCCAGCGGGGCCAGGGGTGCCACGTCGGCGAAGTTACGCAGCACGGGACCGGCGTCGAGGATGATCCAGTCCACCTGCTGGCGGGCGCGGTCTATCCAGGAGCGGTAGCCTTCAAGCAACTCGGTGGTGGCGTAGGCGGGGAGGTCGTGCGCGGGCAGGAGGAAGAGATGCGTGTTGCCGTAGCGGAGCGCCTCCATGTCATGCGCCCAGGAGCTGTGGCGGGCGCTGTGGGGGAACCACTCGTGCAGGGCGGGAGCCACGGGGTTGCACTCCAGCAGGAAAACGCTGCGCCCCTGGTGGCAGAAGGCGGCGGCGAGCGCGGCGGCGGAGAGTGTCTTGCCCTCGCCCGCCTCGGCGCTGGTGATGAGAATGACACCGCCGAGACCGCCGCGGCGCAAGGCGTGCATTTCGAGCGTGCTGGTGAGCTGCTGGAGAGCCCCCGCCGCGCCCTGGGGTTCGGGCTTTAAAATCTGGCCGAGGATGTGCTCCGGCCGTCCGCTGCCGAGCATGGGCAGGCGGGCCAGCACGGGGGTCTGGCCCACAGCGGGAATCATCAATGTCTCCCCCGCGCGCTGCTGCTGTGCGGGCGGCTGCATCACCGGAACTGGCGCGGGCGCATAAGCCTGCTGCGGCAAGGCGGCATGAACGGCCTGCTGCGGCAGCGGCCCGGTGGGCTGGAGCGGCATGTGCGGCACCTGCCGGGCGGAGGGGATGTGCGGTGAAGGCGAACCGCCCCGGCGCAGCGTTCCCAGAACATGGTCATTGAAAAGCCCCCAGCCAACGGGCAGGCCGATGAAGCAGACGCCGAAAAGGAAAAGGCTGGCGAGGGCGGCCACGGGCTTGTTCGGCTTCACGGGTTTGTTCGGCGGCGCGGCCACGTCGGAGAGGGCCAGAGCGCCGCTGTCGGTGAACTGGCCGGTGACGGTGGCCTGATTGAGGCGCAGGACGATTTTTTGATAAAGCTCGCGATCCATGGCCACCTGGTCGCGCAGGAGGTTCTGCTGGATGTTCTTGCCGCTTTGCTCCAGGGACTGGCTGCGGGAGGTGTTCATCTCGTTCTGATAGTCGGCCACCTGGCGCTCCATGTTCGTGACCTCGGACTGGGCCTGGGCAACGACGGCGTCCACGGAGCGGTCGAGGGCCATTTTGAGGGTCTCGATCTCGTTGGCCAGCGCGATCATCATGGGGTGGCGGCGACCGCACATGGGCTCGAGGGCTTTGCGCTGGGCGATCTTGGCGTCGAGTTCCTTGCGGTTGTAGGCCACCTCGGCGTTGTCGGCCACCACGCGCACCTCCATGAGGTCGCGCCCGGCCTGCTGGGCGGACTGGATGTTGCGCAGGTCGCTCTGGGCCTTGAACAAGCGCACCTGGGCGTCGGTGATGGCGTTGGTGAAGAGGCGCACGCGCTCGCCGGCCACGTCTTTGACCTCGCTGTCCTGGAGCAGGTTTTCTGACTTGCGGTATTCGGCCAGCTTTGCCTCGCTCTCCTGGAGTCGCTGGCGCAGCTCGGCGGCTTTTTCCTCCAGGTAGGTGCGGGCACTGTCCATCTGGGAGCCTTCCTGCTGGCCGAAGAAGCCCATGTATTCCGTGGCATAGGCATTGGCGATCCGCGCGGCCATGCCTGGGTCTGGATGGCGCACGAGCACGCGCAGGATGTGGGAGTCTTTTTGCGGCTCCACGCGCACACGGGCGCTCATGCCGTCCATGAAGGTCTCGCGCGGCGGGGATGGAATGCCGGGTTTGTAAAGGCCGAGGAGTTTGAGAAGCTGGTCTTTGCGGCCGACCTGGGTGGACTCGACTTCAATAAATCGCGCGCGGTCGGCCTCGGGGAAGCGGTCGTGAAAGTATTCGAGATACTTGCGGGACTTGATCTCGGTGAGGTGGTTGTTGATGAGCTGGGGGGCGCTGAGTTCGGTGACGCTCTGGCGGCCCATCTCGTTAAAGTTAAAGACGTTCGTGTCCTGGAGGCGGAGACGCAGCTTGGCCTCGGCCTCATAAATGGGCGTGCCCATGCCCAGGGCGTAAAAGGCCAGGGCGGCAAGCGCCAACCCCGCCAGGAAACCCAGCCAGCCGAAGCGGCGCATGTAACCGACGAGGTCCGCCAGATTGATGAACGACTCGGTGAACTGCGGCGGCGGCGTGGCCAGATAGGGACTCGCATCCACCTGCGGCAGGTAGGCGGCGGGCAGGCCGGCCGGGGCCATGGGCACGAGACTGCGCCCCGTCTGGCCGGGGTGGCCGGGCGGCTGGCGCAGGGTGTCGAGCGGGAGGTGGAGGGCCATGAACAGGAGGAAAGGTGCCTAACATCATGCACCGGCCGCGACTCGGCAAGGCGTGGTGGCGGGAGTTTGCGTGGCGGTGGTCTCTTGGTGTTGGAGTTCAGGCTTTAGCCTGTCTGGTAGCGTCTCGCAGCCTGAAAGCTGAACTCCAACAGAAGAGGCGGGCAGGCCCATGGCACGCAGGATGATGTCGTTGACGAAATTGACATCGAAGACCTCGGCGGCCAGACGGCGGCTGGCGCGGCCCATCCGCGGAATGAGGGTGGGGTCTTCCAGCAGGCGCTCCATGGCGCGGACCACGGCATCCACGTCGCGCACGGGTACAAGGCAGCCGTTTTCCCCCCAGCCGTCAGGCCCCGCGCCGCGCACGCACTCGCGCGCGCCGACGGAGTCGGTGGTGATGACGGGCCTTCCGGTGGCCAGAGCCTCCAGTGTGGCGTGCGGCACGCCTTCGCGATACCAGGTGGGCAGGCAAAAGACATGCATCGTCTCCAGCAGCGCGGCCACATCCCGCACCATGCCGTGGTGGGTGAGCGTGCCCTCGGCCACCCATTGGGCAACCTCCGCCTCCCCGACGCGGTTGGGGTTCGGGTCAAAGGGCCCCACGAGGTGGAACTCGGCCTGCGGGAAGCGCGCCAGCACCCTCCGCGCCGCCTCGGCAAAGATGCGCACGCCTTTGCTGATGAGCAGCCGGCTGACGAGCACGAAGCGCGCGCGCCCGGCGGCTAGCGCGGCATCGTTTTCCATGGGCCGGTGTGGATACTCCTCCAAGTTCACGCCGGAGCCTGCGGTGACATGCACGGGCACGCCGGCGGGCAGCAGGCGCAGCTCCTCGAAGAGGCGCGCATCGTCCCGGTTCTGCATGAAAATGACATCCGCGCGGCGCAGGGCGAAGCGGTGCAGCGCCTTCGAGATCCACTGCACCACGGCCTGCTTCAGGGTCTCCGGTTTGACAAAGGTGAAGCCCAGCCCGGGCAGCAGCGCATACACACGCGGCACGCCGGCAAGACGCGCGACGACACAGCCATAGACGACGGATTTGATGGTGTAGGCGAAGAGGGCGTCGGGCCGCTCCTTTCTGAAGAGACGGAACATGTCCAGCCAGGTGATCCAGTCTTTGGCCGGGTTCACCCGGCTGCGCACCATGCGGATGGGTTCGTGGCGTCCGCCCGCCGCCTCGACATAGGCGCGCACATGCGGGTAGTCCTCGGCGGCGGAGGTGACGACCTGGCAGCCCGCGCGGGCGAAGGCGCGGATGAGGTCGCCGCGGTGATAGACGAGCGTGTTGGCATCGGCGGTGAGGACGAGCACTTTCATGAGCGGCCTCCTTTCCTCACGATGAGGTCGGCCAGCTTGCGCCGCGCTTCGAAGAGCTTGTCCATGCGATCCTCCCAGTCGCCAAAGCCGCGCGCGAAGGTGTCGGCGAGCAGTTGGGCCTCATTGCACAGGCCGAGGTCGCGGGCCAGCATGAGGTAATCGTAGTCCTCGGTCATCTCGCGCAGCCACTTGAGGCGCACGCTGGCCACGGGCATGTGGCGGCCGTGGCGCTCGCGGGTGGCGGGGTAGATGTAGCTGCCGTCGCCATTGTAGCTGCCGGCCTCGGGGTGGAGAAAATTCCCCGCGTCAGCCCACACATCCACGCCCGGCTCGGCGTGCAGCGTGTCCCAGTAGCAAAAGCCGGTGATGCCATGCAGCGGCATGACCCAGGCGGGAATTCGGTGGTTCATGGCCGGGAAGTCGAGGCACCACACGGGCGGGTTCGACTCGCGCAGCACCTCCGGTTTGCAGTGCGCCCGCTCCCACGCGTCCGGCATCTGCACGAGCGCCGCGTAGCACCAGACCTCGTCGCCGGCCTTGACGCGGCGCTCGATGTCGCGCTTCCCGTCAGGCGCCTCCATGTCCTGCCACACGGAGCTGATATGCGGCACCCAGATGTCCACGCTGCCGTCGAGCCTGCCCCACCAGGGATCATCGGGAGTGGGCTGCTCGGTGATGAGCAGGGGCAGGCGCACGCCGTGCTTGTGCTCCGCCTCGTTGAAGAAGTCCCCCCAGCGCCGCACCATCGCGTAATCATCGGCGCTGTTCGGCTCGTCGAGGTCGCTGTGGATGACGTAGCCGCGCGCTTCGCAGCGCAGCTTTTTCACCACCTTCATCCAGGTGGCCGCGTAGAGCTGCGCCGCCTCCCGGTCCGCGCCGAGCGGGTCGGCGAAGGGCCACTGCGACCAGATGGGCAGGCTGATGGTGCTGGCGTGGCGGTGCAGCAGGTGCTTGCGCAGCGCCATCTCCACCGCGGTCTCGTCGAGCCTGCCGGTGCGGTGGTCGGGGAAGGTGGGGTGGATGGTGTCTATGCTCAGCCGGTGCCTGGCGAGCAGGTCGTGGTACTCCTCCAGCAGCGCGGCCAGCTCCGGCGCGGGCGGCTCCTGCTGGCGGTCAAAGCCATGCGCCTCGGCGATGCGCCGCCACACGGTCATGATGGAACTGCGCAAGCGCGGCACGGTGGGCATGTCAAAGTCCAGCACCGCGAGGCTGAGCGGGTGGGTGAGGACCTCCGCGCCGTCCTTCCGCACGCGGATGCCGCCGCTGTGCGCTCCCGGCTGCGCGGTGTAGGGTACATGCAGGTCCACCCAGAAGGGCTGGTTCACATTTTCCGTGTCCTGGGGCAGTTCCTGCCAGGGGAAGTCCTGCGGCACCAGCGCGTCCGCGTGCTCGCTGGGCGGCATGGGGGACATCGGCGTGGGCTTGGAGACCCGCACATAATGCGCGCGCAGCACTTCCGGTTCGGCAATGACCGACTTCTCCCCCGCCGTGAGCGCCGTCACCTCCACAGTGACACCCTTCAACTCCGCCGCCGCGCCGCTGAGCACCACCTGCACCGGCTCCCACTCGCCGCGCGCGGCGCGCAAATCCGGCGTCTGCTCCGCCATCGCCCCGCTGCGTGGCACGCGCGTCATGCCATCCACGAGGCGGAGGGAGAGGGCAGCGTGCCCCTGGCCGAAAAGCAGGGCAAGGCATGGAATGAGCCTCATCATCCCGCGATCACCTCCTCATAAATCCGCTCGTAAGCCCGCGCCGCGGTGGCAATGTCGAAACGCTCCACGGCGCGCTCGTGCAGCGCCCGCGCGTCACGCGGCGCGGCCAGCACCTCCTCCCAGGCGCGGGCGAGCGCCTCGGCATCTCCCGCCGGCACCACGCAGCCCGCCTTTTCGATCAGCCGCGCGCAGTCGCCCACGTCCGTGGTCACGCAGGGCGTGCCGCAGGAGAGCGCCTCAATGACCGTCATCGGGCATGCCTCCGTGCGCGAGGAGAGGGAAAAGACATCCAGCGCCGGATACACCTTCTCCGGCTCGTGCGAGAAGGGCGTGAAGTGAACCTGCGCGCGCCGGGGCATGATCGAGAGCGCGGCGCGCGCGGCATCGTCCAGTTCCTGCTCGCCCAGACCGCAGAGCCAGAAGTGCGTCTCCGGCCGGCGGGTCTGGAGCAGAGCGGCGGCGCGCAGCCAGGTGGGCAGGTCCTTCATCTCATGGAAGCGGCCCACGAAGCCTACCACCGGCGCGTCCGCCGGCAGCAGCATGCGCCTCCGCGTCTCCGCACGGATTTCCTCCGAGGGGCCGAAGCGCCGCGTCAGGATGCCGTTCGGCACCCACTCCAGGCTCGCGCGCGGATAACCCCAGGCCGTGTGCTCCTCCAGCGCCGCCGCCGAGCAGGACACGACCCGCGCCGGCACCACATGCGAGGACGCGCCCAGCAGCCAGCGGAAGACGCGCATCTTGAAGTCCGAGTCCCCCGGATTCCGGTGGATCTCCCGGCAGTGAACCCCCCACACCACATGCCTCACCCCCGCCAGGCGCGCGCACCAGCCGCCGATGAAGTCCGCGTGGTGCATCCAGGTCTGCACCACATCTGGCCGCGTCTGCCGCAGCAGGCGCGTCAGGCCGGAAAGCGCGGCCTTGCACAGAAAAGCCGGCGCGCCCAGGTCATGCACCTCCACACCCGCGTCACGCAGCCGGGAGATTGTCTCCGGCCAGGCCGAGCCATTCACCACCACCACGATGCGCCGCCAGCGCGCCCCATCCATGGCCAGCACCAGGTTCACCAGCATCGCCTCCGCGCCTCCGCCGCCAATGGACGGCGTGAAATGCAGCACCGTCCGCCGACCCGCTCCCGCCGCCTGCGAGGTCGTCTCCCCGGCCGGCATGTCGTAGGCCGGGTGTGGCGACAGCCCGCCCGGCTTTGTGGACGCGCGCTCAAGCCGGAACTCCCCGCTGCCGCAAGCCGGGCGGTCCGGCGGCGGGAGTTGCGCGACGGGTGCTGATGCGTTTCCCGCCGGACACACCCGGCCTACGACCGCTCCGCGCCCGATCACCGGTCTTATCATGTGATTCATCCCGGCCCTCCTTTCGCCTTCCAGACGCGCACCAGCTCGAACGCGCCCGACGCCGTCGCCTCCGTCTCCCACACCGACACCGGCGCGCCATAGCGCGGGATCTTCAACGGGTGGCACGACGCCTTCACCCGGCCCGGCGTCATGGTAAAGGCATGCTCAAAGCCCGCCGCCGCCAGCTCCGCGAGCGTGGTCTTGTCAAAGTCCGCCGGGTAGCCGTTCGGGATGCCGAACAGCCGCGGCCGCCGCCCCAGCTCCGCCTCCATCCGGTCCCGGCATTTCACGATCTCCTCCCGCTGCCGCTCCACCGTGCAGCGGGAGAGGATGGGGTGCGTGTGCGTGTGCCCGCCGAACTCCACCAAGCCCCCCGCCCGCATCTCCCGCGCCTGCTGCCATGTCAGCGGCCGCAGCACCTCCGGCAGCTCCCCCAGCCCGCCCGCCTCACTCACCAGCCCCGCGACCTCGGCGCGCATCTGCTCCTCCGGCAGCGTCTTCAGCCGCCTCAGCGCGCGCACCAGCCGCCGCGTGCTGGCTCCCTGGCATGTCATCGCCAGATCCGCCTCGTGGAACCAAAGCGGCCTCCCCTCATCCAGGAATCCCGTGCTCAGGAAAATCGTCGCCGGCAGGCCGAACTCCTTCAGCACGGGCAAAGCCAGCTCGTAGTTCGAGGCATAGCCGTCGTCGAAATTGAGCGCCACCGCGTGCTCCGGCAGCGACTGTCCCTGGCTCACCTTCCGGGCCATCTCCGAGAGAGGCATCACATGGTACCGCATGGCGAGACGGGCGCATATTTGACGAAAAAGATCCACCGGCAGATGCAACCCGCTGTCCAGCACCCCCGGAGGCGAGTCCGCGCGCCGCAGGCCGTGAAAAGTAAGGATGCAGCCCTGCCCGGCAAAATGTCCGCGCGCAAAGCCCGCCAGCCCGCACAGTACGAGAAGGGCGGATTTTGCAGTCTGGCCGAGGGTTGAGAGATCGCGAGGCAGATACTTCACATCTTTATAATTTCAATAAATTGCCATAATCAGGCCCCCATTGCAAAGCCTTCTCTTGCCAAAGTGCCATTTCGAACGACTCAACGCCGTCATGCCCGTCCGCCCCAGCCAAGTCATGCGTCTCGTCCATGAAAACCAGCCCGCCCACGGTGTCGCGGTCAGGCTGATGGACACGATTGTGCCGGAATTCGTCTCCATGATCGGCTTTGACGCCATCTGGCTCGATCTGGAGCACCATCACCTCAGCGTGGAAAAAGCTGCTGAAATGATCCGTGCCGCGCGTGCCGGCGGCCCGGCAGACGTGGTGGCCCGCCCAGGCAAAGGCGAGTTCACCCGCATGGCCCGTCTGCTGGAGGCGGGAACCAAAGGCATCATGTACCCACGCTGCGAATCCGCCGCCGAGGCCGCAGAAGTGGTGCGCTGGGCCAAATTTCCCCCGCTCGGCGAGCGCGGTCTGGACGGCGCCGCCGCCGACAACCCCTACCGCCTCACCCCCGTGGCCGACTACCTCCGCCAGGCGAACCAGGAGACCTTCCTCATCGCCCAAATCGAAAGCCCCGGCGCTCTCGACCAGGCCGCCGCCATCGCCGCTGTGCCGGGCATTGATTTTCTCATGCTCGGCCCCGGCGACTTCAGTGCCAGCATCGGCGCGCCCGGACAGATGAACCATCCCGGCGTGGTGGCCGCCCATGAGCGAGTCCGCGCCGCCGCGCATGGCGCTGGCAAGCACTGGGCCGTCACCTGTTTCGACATGGCCCATGCTGGGGAATGCCTCTCCAAGGGCGCCAGGCTCCTGTTCCACGGTTCGGACTGGCGTCTCGTCAACAACGGCCTGCAGCAGCTCGTCCAGCAAGCGCGCGGACTCGGCGCGGGCGGTTGAGAGCGGCGCCGTCCGTCACGAGAACTTCACATCCTTGCGCGGCTCCATCTCGAAAGCCTCGGCCTCCTGCTCGGCCACGTTCGGCTTGAGCACCTCCTCGCGGTATTTGATGTAATGCGGATCGTCCTGGCAGATGGCCAGCTTGTCCATGCTCTCGACCTCCAGATAGACGAACCATTCAAAGGAGTCGCTCGGGTTGACTCGCTTCCCCGTCTTCACCGCCAGCACCTCCGGGATGCGCAGCAGGGAAACCCGGGTGCGGGACATCATGTCCTCCAGCTTTTCCGGCGTGACCTCCGGCCTGAGCTTGTAGAGACTGATGAAGGCGATCATGCGTGCCGCCGGTCAATGCTTCCAATCCAGCGCCCCTTTGCGCCAGGCATAGACAAAGGCCACGCCAAGGATGCCGATGAAACCCAGCGCCGCCCAGGCGATGCCAAGACCGAAGACCGCGATCTGGTCGCGGAAAATCACCGCCCAGGGATACAGGAAAACGACCTCGATGTCGAAGAGCACAAAGAGCATCGCCACGATGTAAAACTTCACACTGAAGCGCGGCTGCGCGCCGCCCAGCGGCAGCATCCCGCACTCGTAGGCGCTGTCCTTCACCGCATTGCGCCTGGCGGCCTTCCCCGCCAGCACCGAGGCCGCCAGCGTGCCTCCGGCGAAACCGGCGGCGATGAGGATTTGCAGAAGAACGGGGAGATAGTTTTCGAGCATGGGCGCGGGATGCTAAACGCTCAACGCCCCGCGTCAAGACGCCGAAACAAACGCCTCCCGTGGTTGCAGCCCGCGGCGCTTGGGTCAATGTCAAACGATGGGGAAATCCGCATCCAAAGCTCTCGACACACTGCAACTGGCCGGGCACTGGCTGGTGTACGCGCTGTTCCGGTGCTTCGAGGGAGTGCTGCGGCTGCTGCCGATGGAATGGGTGTGGCATCTGGGGCGCTGCATCGGGCTGGCGGGCTATTTCCTGCTGGGCAAATACCGCCTGCTGGCCTTGCGCAACCTGCGCCTGGCCTTCGGCGCCGAGCATGACGAGGCCTGGCGGCGGCGGGTGGCGCGCGCGCACTTCGGCTCCCTGGTGGCGAACATCCTTTGCGGCTTCAAGCTGCCCACTCTCGAAGGCGCGGAGGTGATGCGGCGGGTGAAAATCGAGGGCATGGAACCCGCGCGCGAAGCCGCCGAGGCCGGGCGCCCGGTGGTCTATCTGCTCTGCCACATGAGCTGCTGGGAGCTGCTGACCCAGCTCCCGCGCGTCTTCGAATACAACAAGAATCCCGCCACCATCTACCAGCCTCTGCGCAATCCCTTTCTCGACGCGCTGGTCACGCGCCGCCGGCGCAAGCTGGGCTATGTGCTTTTTGACCGGCAGGCGGGCTTCAACGGGCCGATCAAACACCTGCGCGCGTCCGGCTGCCTGGGCGTCCTGGTGGACCAGCACGCGGGCAACCAGGGCCTGTGGTGCCCCTTTTTCAACAGGCTGGCCTCCACCACGCCCGTGGCGGCGCTCATGGCGCAGCGCTGCCGCGGACTGATGATGCCGGTGGGCATCCATGACGACGGCCCGGGACACTGGCGCATCACGGGACTGCCGCCGGTGGACACGACCACGGCCGGCCTCTCCATCGAGGGCCTGACCTGCTGGATGAACGCGGCGGTGGAGAAACTGGTGCGCCGCCAGCCGCACAACTGGTTCTGGGTCCACAACCGCTGGAAGACACCGAAACCGCGCTTCTTGTTAAGCCGGGAAAAACGCGGCGTGGCTCTGCCCGAGGACTTGACCGCCGAGCGGCTGCAAAAATTCGAGATGCTGCTCCGCTCCCCAAACTGGCTCGGCGACGCCTGCATGGCCCTGCCCGCCGCCCACGCGCTGAAGCAAGGCCGCCCGGACCTGCGGCTCACCGTTTTCGGCCCGGAAAAACTGCGCGGCCTGTGGGAGGCGCAGCCCTGGGTGGACGCCTACATCGGCAAGCAGGGCGGTGAGGGGCCGCTCTCCGTGGCGCGGAAGCTGCGCGCGTCAGGCGTGTGTTTTGACGCGGCGCTGCTGCTGACGAACTCGACCCGCAGCACGCTGGAGTTCCGGCTGGCGGGCATACCCAGACTGGCAGGCTTCAGAGGATCGCTGCGCGCTCTGTTTCTGAACCAGATCATCAAGGAGCCGAAGATCTCCGGTCCGCCCTGGCATCATGCGCGGCGCTACCTCCACCTCGCCGGACGCTGCGGCGCGAGCACGGAGGGCTGGGAGAAAGACCTTCCCATGAACCAGGCGCCGCCCGGAGTGAACCGCGTGGGCGTCTGCGCCGGCGCTGAGTATGGACCCGCCAAGCGCTGGCCGCTGGAGAACTTCGCGGCAGTCATTGCCAGCCTCGGGGCCCGGATGCCGGAGCTTGAATGGGTCTTCTTCGGAGCGCCGGGCGAGGCGGCCATGGGGGAGGACCTGTCAAAAAAAGCGGCACGCGCGCGGCATTCGAACCTCGTCGGCAAGACCAGCCTCGCAGGACTCATCACCGAACTCAAAACCTGCCGCCTGCTGCTGACCAATGACACCGGCACCATGCACCTGGCAGCCGCCCTCGGCGTGCCCACGGTGAGCATTTTCGGCAGCACCGAGCCGGTGCTCACCGGTCCGCTCGGCGCGGGCCACACCATCATCCGTCATCATGTGCCGTGCAGCCCCTGCTTCAAACGCGAGTGTCCCTTCGGTCACTATGAATGCATGACCGGAGTCACGCCCGACCGCGTGTCGGCGGCTGTCGAAGCCGCGCTTCACGCCGCGCCCTCTCCAGCGAAAGCCTGACCGCCTCAGGCCAGCACCTTCTCCATGCGTTTTTTCAACGCGGCCGCCTTTTTCCCCTCATCCAGACTTTCCAGCAGAGCCAGATAATCCAGCGCCACGGCCTCGTAGGCGGCAGGGTCATCCTTCGCGTGCTTTTCGAGGATGAGCAGCCCTTGCTCGAAGTGCCCCAGGGCGGCGGGGTCATCCTGCAGCTCATGGCAGGCCGTGGCGAGGTTGCTGTGGGACTGCGCCACATCAGGGTGGTCGGGGCCGAGCAGGCGTGCGCGGATTTCCAGTGCCTCGGTGAACATCTCCCGCGCCTGGCCGGCAAAACCCGCCGTGTAGTAAAGACTGCCCAGATTGTTATAAATGGAGCCCACGTCCTCGGAGTCGCGCCCGCGTCTTGCCTCCAGGAGCTCCAGCGCCTTCAAATAATGCTGCTCGGCCAGCGCGAACCTCCCCAGCCCCTTGTAAATCATGGCCAGATTGTTGCGGAGCTGCGCGGACGCCTCGAACTCCGGCGGATCCAGGGCCTCATAATCCTCGATGGCTTGCTCATAAAGCGGAGCCGCGTCCGCCTCGCGCTGGCTGAAGTCCAGCAGCGTGGCCAGTTGCGTGCGAGCGCCGGCGACACTCGCGCGCGGCACTTCCGCGCAGGTGGAGGCGATCTCCAAAGCCTCGCCATAGCTGGCCTCCGCCCCCGCCGCGTCACCCAGCTCGCGCTGGATGTCCGCCAGCAGGGACAGGCCTGAAAAGAGACCGGGCTGCGCGCCCGGATCCTCCGCAGCCGCCTCGCGCGCGCCGGCCAGGGCCGTTTGAGCCGCGCCCAGAGCCTCCTCCAGCCTGCCCTGGGCTAGAAGGTCGGCGGCATGGTTGTCCAGAAGATGGGAAAAGCTCGAAAGGCTCGCGGTCACGGAGTCAAGGGGGTGGTTGACGTGGGAACGCGGTACCATCGCGGCATCCCGCTCCTTTCAGCAAGCGAAAACTCAGCGGGCCTCTTCTCTCACTGCAGCAGAGTGGCGAGCGCCGCCAGGGTGGTCTTGATCTCCGTGAGCCTGACCATGCGGTCCTGCGGCACGCCGATTTTCTCCACCATGCCCACTGCGGCGTTCATGCCCTGGAGCTTGGAATGCACCAGTCGCACATCCGCCGGAGCCAGGCCGAGATCGAGCAGCTTCTGCGAGCTGGAGGCAGCCGCCGCCCCGCCGCCTGACGCGGTTTCAGTGGCGTAGGCGCTCAGCTTCGCGGGGTTGAACCGGCGCTGCACATCCTGAAAATCGAAGTCCAACTGGCTGAGGATGGCGTCCAGTGACCGGGCCTTGGCGGTGGCGATATGCAGTTCCAGCTCTTTGCGCCCGGGATGGTCGGGGTAAGCGCTCTCAAACACCACGAAATCCTGCCAGGCGCGCGTGAAATCCACCGCCGCGTGCTGCTTGATCAGCCGGTGGCTTTCCTCGCCCTCGATCATCTTTTTGCGCACGCCGAGCGGGTCCAGCGCCGTCCTGGAGCGCACCATTTTGAGCAGCTCCTCGTCGTGGTTGAGCTGCCCTACGCGGTCAAGGAACTGGCCGGTTTTCGCCCAAGCCTCCCAGTACTTTTTGCCGGCCACGAGGTCTTTGATCTCCTCCTGGAGCAGGGCCATGACTTTCGCGGCCTTGTCACCCACTTCGCGCAGACGCACGACATCCTGCTGCTTTCTGGCGATGTCGAGGTCATTGCCGGCGGTGCGGATGTAGGTGTTGGCGATGGCGAAGGCGGCCTCGATCTCATCCGCTGCGATTAACATGTCGAGCAGTTCCAAAGTCTGCGGCTTCATTCCAGATTTGGCTTTCTCCTCCAGCCTGGCCATCTTCTTTTTGTTTTCCTCGACCGGCCTCTTCAGCGCGTCCATGCCGGACTTTGCGTCCTCCATGAGACGGGCGCAGCGCAGGCATTCGAGATGATTGGTGGACCCCTGCTGCACGGGCCGGGTGCGGTTGCTGGTCAGCAGGTTGATGCGCGCGTCGGCATCCCGGTAAATGGTCGCCAGTTCCTGGTAGCGCTCCGTGATGGAGGCGCGCTCCTCCTCGAGCTTCTTCTTTTCCTCATTGTCCGCGCGGCTGACGAACATGCTGCCGCTGTCAGCGCCGCCTGCCAGGCCTAGCATGACCTTGACCCCGAGCAACTGGTAGGCGGAGGTCTTGAGGTCGCTGCTCATGAACGCCTTGCCCAGTTCGACGGCCTTCTCCATGTCGTTGCGATGAAACGCCTCGACCACCATCCTCCAGGCCGCGTTTGCCCGCTCGTCGGAAAGCTTTGATGCCTCGACGCGCGGCATCAGCAAATCCTCCAAGGCATCAGCCCCGGCGGATGGAAGCGTCGAGACAAGGAGGAAAACAGGCATCCATGAGCTGGCTTTCATAGGGATGAGTGGCATTCGGCCGAGATCATGCGGTGAAACGCCGCCGGCTGGCAAACGCAAAATGCGCCTGGCGCAAAAAAAATCCCACGCTACCGGAGGTTGCCTCCCGATGCCAATTCCCGGGTGAGAACTGCCCTTCATCTCCGTTTCCAGGCACTCCAAAAGCCATGAAGACACTCATCACCGCCACGCTCCTCGCGCTCGCCTGCTCCCTCCCTGCAGCCGGCAAGCCGAACTTCATCCTCATCAACATTGACGACCAGGGCTACGCGGACATCGGCCCCTACGGCTCCGACAATGCCACGCCGAATCTCGACCGCATGGCGCGCGAGGGCATGAAACTCACCAGCCATTACGCCGCGCCTGTCTGCTCGCCCTCGCGCGCCATGATGATGACCGGCTGCTACCCGAAGCGCGTCCTGCCCACGCCGCATGTGCTCTTTCCAGCCGGGGCCATCGGTTTGAATCCCGATGAAACCACCCTCGCCGAGGTGCTCAAATCCCGGGGCTATGCCACAGCCTGCATCGGCAAATGGCACCTTGGAGACCAGCCTGAGTTCCTGCCCACAGCGCAGGGCTTCGACACTTATTACGGCATCCCTTACTCCAATGACATGGGCACCGCCGCCGAAGGCTCCAAAAGCAACCCCGGCCAGCCCATGCCCGATGCAAAGGCCGCCGCCAAGAAGAAGGCCCAGCCCGCCAGCGATGAAGCCGGCATCCGCGGTAATGCCCAGCCCCCCCTGCCGCTCGTGGAGAACCTCGACGCCATAGAGCGAATCAAGCAGGACGGGCAGCATAGCATCACCCGCCGGTACACGGAGAAGGCGCTCGACTTCATCCGCCAAAGCAAGGACGGGCCGTTTTTTCTCTACCTGCCGCACACCGCCGTCCACTTCCCCCTTTATCCTGACAAGCAGCACATGGGCAAGTCCCCCAACGGCCTTGTTGGTGACTGGGCGCAGGAACTCGACTCCAGCACCGGTCAAATCCTCGACTTGCTTCGCGAGCTTGGACTCGCTGAGAACACGCTCGTCATCTACACCAGCGACAACGGCGGCGCTCTCAATCACGGCTCCAAAAACACACCTCTGCGCGGCGGCAAGGGCCAGACCTATGAAGGCGGCATCCGCGTGGCCACGCTCGCCTGGTGGCCGGGAAAAATTCACGCCGGCAGTTCCACCGACGCCATCACCGCGCACTTCGATTTCCTTCCCACTTTCGCCGCGCTCGCGGGCGCGTCATTGCCGGAGCGCAAACTCGACGGCAAAGACATCTCGCCCCTCCTGCTTGGAAAACTCGGCGCCAAAAGCCGCGACACTTTTTATTACTACCGCGGGCACAAGCTGGAGGCCGTCCGCTTCGGAATGTGGAAGCTGCATCTCGACAAAGGCGAGCTTTACAGCCTGCGCGAGGACATCGGCGAATCGAATGACATCGCCGCCAGCCACCCCGATCAGGTGGCCCGGCTGCGCGAACTCGCTCAAAAGATGGCTGCCGACCTCGGCCTCGACGGCCCCGATGCGCCCGGTGTGCGCCCGCTCGGCCGCGTGGCGGATCCCCTGCCCTTCATCGCGCATGACGGAAAGGTTCGCCCTGGCGCGGACGGCAAGTACAAGCACCTTGATTAAGTCACAGAGCTGAGGCTGGCGAATGCGGCGTTTTCAAGGATTGTCGCGCAAGACCCTCATGAATGACCTCCCTCCAAATCCCATCCAGCAGGACATGGCAAAGCTCAAATCGCTTCTCCATGACTCGCTCTCGCCGCATTTGCTGCCGGGACAGAAAGACATGCGCATTTTGAACCTGGCCTGTGGACGCTGCGATGAAGCGGAGACGCTCATCCAGGTCGGTAATGACCTCACGAAAGGCGGCGCAGTGGAGATGGTGGGCGCGGACATCCGCATCCGCGAGATCCGCCAGGCGCGGGAGACGCACGGGCATCTGCCGGCGGAGTTTTTGATCGAAGACGCCACCAAGATCGGCCAGCACAAGGAGCTGGGTGACGACTTCAACATGGTCTTCCTGCGCCATCAGAATTTCTGGCACGGGCAGGAGCTGTGGAAGAAGATTTTTGATCAAGGCATCGCCAAGCTTCGGCCTGACGGAATGCTCGTCATCACCAGTTACTTCGACGTGGAGCACCGGCTGGCGCTGCGCGCGCTGGAGGCGCTGGGCATGGAGGTCGTCAGCAACAAGCGCAACAAGTCCAGCCGCGCATTGAAGGACGCGCCAGGCAAGTCCGTGGACCGCTGGGTGGCCGTGCTGCGCCGGCGGCGGGCGTGACATTTCCGGCAGGATTGAAGAAAAAGCCGCCACCAGAGTCAGAGCCTGCCGCCATGAAAACACGTCGTCGTTTTTTGCTCGCCTGCGGATTGTGCGCCCCCTGGATGCGGGCGCGGACTTTGTGGAGCCAGAGTGTCATGAAGGCGGCCACACCTCCGGGTTGGGCCGGTCTGGTGAGCCGTGCCGCGCCTGGCGGTTTTGCGGCGCTGCCTCCCTGCCGCGTGGTTTATGATCTGAGCTGGAACAACCTCATCTCCGCAGGGTCCGCAGAGGTGACCATGCGGCAGGCGGGTGCTTTTCAAGTGGCGAAGGCGCAAGCGGGCACCACGGGTTTTGCGCGGCGGCTCTGGCGCTATGATTGCGTCATGTCATCCGTGATCGAGCGCGGAACTTTGCGGGCGCGTTATCTGGAGCACTCCGAGACGGATGACCGGGAGACGATCTCTTACCAGGCCGCCTTTTCCTCCTCCCAGGTGACGACGGAAAGCGTCCTCACCCCGAAAAAAGGCGCGGAGAAAAAAAGCGCCGCCATCTGCCCCTACGGTCCTGTGGATGACCTGCAATCCGCCATTCTTTACGTCCGCAGCCACCCGCTGAAAGCGGGGGATGCGATCACGCGCGTGGTGCAGCCTTTTGACCGGCCTTATCTCGTGACCTTCTCTGTGGCTGGGCGTGAGAAACGCAAGGTGCGCGGCACCGCGCATGACACCATCAAGCTCGATGTGAAGATCCGGAAGATAGACCGCAAAACGCTCGCGCTGGGCAGCTTCAAGAAAATGCGCAAAGCCACCATCTGGGTCAGCGACGATGCCTGGCGGCTGCCGGTCGAAGCCCACGCGGACATCTTCGTCGGCTTCATCTCCGCCGCGATAACCAAGCGCGAGGCACTCACCGGCACGGATGCCATCACCAGCCTGCCCAAAAGCATGACACGCTGAGCCGTGTTCATGTCATGGGAAACCACGAATGGACACGAAATTTGGAGGCCTCATGCCCGGTGATCTGAAGCGCCGGGAGATCACTCTTTGGTGATGACGCCAATCCCTCTCTTTACCGCATGGATTCGTGTCGATTCGTGTCCATTCGTGGTTCAACTGCATCGTCACGGCTGAGAGTCGTCTCTTCCCCTGTAGGCGCGCTTGCCAAAGCGCGGGAAAAGCTCCCGCATACACGCACAGCCCCCGCATTCTGGTGAATGCGCCTACAGAGCAGTCACTCCACCTCCACGGGCTTGCCCACGCACTCCTGATAAATCTCGTGCAACTGCCGTGTCTGCTCCGCGCCCATCCTGCGGCCAAAGCGCGCCAGTGCATAAAGCGTGAGTGCCAGCACGGCCATGAAGGCGAAGACCCACAGGCCCCACGGAGTCATGCTGAGCCTGTATTGGCAGGCCCCCAAGATGCCGGAGAAAAGACCCACGCTGCCCACCAGCAGCCAGGCATAGAGAAAGGAGGACCACATGTTCGCATTCGGCCCATAAACGCCCTCCACGCGCGTGCGCCCGCCCTCATGCGGCTCCAAGCTCAGGTTCAGCCGGGGCGACCAGTAGCGCCGCTCGTCCACAGGCACGCGCAGGCAGACAAAACCGGGAAAGTTTTTCACCTCGCACCGCCCCTCATGCGCCGCCGCCCGCGTGGTAATCCGCTCCCGCGCCGCCTCCACATCCAGGTCGAGGATCTGCGTGAAGTGCGGGCGGACGCCGAGGCTGCTCATGGGAGGAGATACGCGGTCAAAAAGCGGGTCTTTGGTTTTCAGGCCACTCGCTGATGCGGCTCCAGTTTTTATGAAGCTCTTCAAGGTAGCGGCGAGGGTTGGGCTGGCTTTGCACGGTAGCGGTGCTGCCGAGAGCGGGGTCGGGCCAGGAATGGAGGCGGCTCAGGAGGCCGAGTTCCTGTGCAATTTCGCGCATGGTGCGCAGGGAAATCAGGGCGTATCTTTGCCAAGCAGAGCGGGTGGCGAAGACATCGGTGCGCAATGGCACGCCGAGTCGAGCTGCGTGGCGGGAAATGCGCTGGACGTTTTCCGCGCGAATATTGATTGGCTCGTGAAAGATGGTTACGGGGTCGAGTGGACGGAGTGCGGATAGGGTGGCGTGGAAGTCGGCGGCGTCGCACTCCGGGTAGGTGGGGGCGATGGCTGCGTAGATGTGCAGCCCGGCCTCGCTGGCGGCTTGCAGGGTGGCGAGCCGCTGGGAGGGAGCAGGGGCGCGGGGTTCGTAGATTTTGCTGAGGTCGTTGCGCAGGGTGGGCAGGCTCATGCCGAAGAGCAGGCGGGTGCCAAAGCTGCGGAAGAGGTCGAAATCTTGCCGGGCTAGTGGGCTGCGCGTGAGGATGCGGACGCGCAGGGTGGAGTGGTCGCGAATGAGTTCCAAAGAGCGCCTGACAACATGACGCGCGGCGGCGGCCAGCTCTCTTTGGCGCGCCGGATCGGAATGGCGGATGGCCTGGTAGGGATCTGTGGTGGAGCAGTAGATGATGGCGCGGTTGCCGTCCGGTTTCAGCAGGCTCCTTGGCGTCTGCTCTGCCGCTCGCAGTGAGGCCAGGAAGCGTTTCTCATCCCAGCGGCGCAGCAACACATATTCCCCCCATTCCGCATCGGGATCGGCAATCCCATGCCGCTCCAGCAGCGCGCCCATTTTAATCGTGGCGGCGCTGGGCACATAGCAGAACCGGCAGGCGTGCGAGCAGCCGATGGCGATGTTGAACGACCAGTTCGACAGGCTTTTGTGGACAAAGTGGTTGGGCTGAATGGTGGCCGGGACATCCCAGTAATCCACAGGCTCCCGATCCACTACGGGAATCGCTTCGCGTGAGGAGCATCCAGAGAATTCGAGGAGGTCAGGAGTGATCATGTGGCAAAGAGGCTACGGCTTCAGAACATCTTTGGCGATTTTTAGCGCCGTGGCATTCTTTGCTGCGAAGCAAAGCAGGTAAAGAGCGGTGCCCGAGTCCGTCGCCAAGGTGAGGGGCTTTTCCGCCACTGAGTCGAACACCGTTTTCAGGCGTTTGACAAAAAAATCGCTAATGGATGTAATGGTGGCAGTCTTCATGCGGGGTGTGACGCCAAACATGTCGGGCTCCCCAGTTTTGTAGAACTCGGGATACCAGTCCGATTCGGGCACTCCGAAAATCGCGTCCAATCGCCTGCACCACGCTTCGGAGATATTGCCATGTCCGGGCAACATGCGATTGACGCCAATTCCCGCTGGGAACAGCAGCCACATATCGATGGCCTCCGTCCGTGCCACCGCCTCAATGGTGGACCATGAGACCTGCATGCCAAATGGATCGAGAAACAGAACGGCGCGCCGCTTTTTCCAGTCCCAAGAATCGCAGATTTGCCGAAGGCGGGCATTGGCGTCATCAGCATGGATGGAAATGCGCTGGGACAGTTCGGGATAGTCGTGTTTAAGGGCGTTCAGTTCAGCGGCTCGGGACGGGTTTTTTTCAATGAACACATAGCGGGTAAAAGGCGGCTTCGTCTCCAATGCGAGGCGTACCGAGCTGCTGAGAAACTCGACGGTATCTGGTGCGGAGAGTTCCGGGAGCAGTTCCAGGGTGGATTCGCACTCCGGCGAATCTTTGGGTTTTGGCAAGTTGTAGCCTGTGCCAGCGAAGGCATCGATATAGCAAAACGCCTCGCACCAAGGCCGGCCCTTCATGATCTGAACATAAGCAGCCAAATACTTTCGCAGTCGTTCCAGCTTCTCAGCCGTCCAACTCCCTCCGAAGGATTGTTTGGGACCATTCATTAGCGAAGAATAATTGTTCCTGCGAACAAGACAAGGGGGTTCGGGAATTCTGTATTATCTCGAAGTTTCATTTAGCGTTCCCGATTCTCTGTCCCTGAGAGGAGAAAGGGACCGTCAAAACTTCAAATGCTTCACGGTCAGGCCCTGGTTGATGAGTTGCTTCAAAGAGTCTATGCCGATGCGCAGGTGGTCGGCGACGTGGTTGGTGTCCACTTTTTGGTCGCTCTCGGCGGTTTTGATGCCTTCGGGGATCATCGGCTGGTCGGAGACGAGGAGGAGGGCGCCGGTGGGGATTTCGTTGAAGAAGCCGGTCATGAAGATGGTGGCGGTCTCCATGTCTATGGCGATGGCGCGCAGCTCGCGGAGATACTCTTTGAATTTCTCGTCGTGCTCCCAGACGCGGCGGTTGGTGGTATAGACGGTGCCGGTCCAGTAGTCGCGGCCATGGTCGCGGATGGTGGTGGAGATGGCTTTTTGCAGGGCGAAGGCGGGCAGCGCCGGCACCTCGGGTGGAAAGTAGTCGTTGCTGGTGCCATCACCCCGGATGGCGGCGATGGGGAGGATGAAGTCGCCAATGCTGCCGCGATGCTTGAGGCCGCCGCACTTGCCAAGGAAGAGCACGGCTTTCGGTTTGATGGCGCTGAGCAGGTCCATGACGGTGGCGGCGGTGGCGCTGCCCATTCCGAAGTTGATGATGCTGATGTCGCCAGCGGTGGCGTTGGGCATGGGCTTGTCCTTGCCGCGCACTTTGACGCGGTGCCACTGGGCGAAGAGCTTCACATATTGGTTGAAGTTCGTCAGCAGGATGTAGCCGCCGAACTCCTCCAGCGGCGTGCCGGTGTAACGTGGCAGCCAGTTTTCCACGATGGCGGTGCGCGAGGTCATGGCGGAGTTTCGCGCTTTTGCGACATCCGCGCAAGGCAAGGGCGTGGTTTTGTCTTTCAGTCAATCCAGCGGGCATGTATGAGCATGGGCATCTTTGCCCAGCATCACGCCATCATGCACCATGCTTCCATGAATGAATCCATGCCCAGCCGCCGGCGCTGGCTGGCGGCGTTGCTGCCAGCCGCCCTCGGTGCTTGCGCGCAGCCTCAGGGCCTCGCTGGTGGTGTCTCCCGCTCCGCGAGGGCTTATGCGGAGTATCAGCGCACCTTTGCCGTCTCCGGCGCGCATTTCCGCTACCATCCTTATGGCGGGCAGGGACGCGCGTGGACGATGCAGATGGAGCGGCTCTGGCAGGGGCTGCGGCATGACATGCGCGTGGGCTACATGGTGAAAAATCTGCGCTCCGGCGCGGTGCTGGCCGAGCAGCAGGCGGACCGTTTTTTCTTTGGCAGCTCAATGCCGAAGCCCGCCATCTCGGCGATGCTGCTGGAGAAACGGCAGGGCCGTCTCAGTCACGAGGAGTTCATGCATGTGGTGAGGGTCTGCGACAAAAGCGAGAACTCCTCCTGGATGGCTCTGCACGCGCGGCTGCACCCGCAGGATGAGGTAAACTTTCTCTGGAAATACCGGCTGCCGCAGGTCAGCGTGCTGGGCAATCAACTCACGCCGCGCTTCATCGCCGAATTTTACGAGCGCTGCTACAACCACCGTCTGGACCACGGCACGTGGCTGCTGCTGGAGGCGATGCGGCGGGATCAATATGGCTTTGGCCGACTTTATCTGCCCGCGCACATCGCTTACGCCGGGGGCAAGACGGGCAACTATGGCGAGTGGGATCACGAGTCCCTGTTCTTCGAGGACCGCGGCACGCCGTATGCCATCGTGGTCTTCACGCGCGGGCATGTCTCGCCGGGGAAGATGAATCTGCCGCTGGGCGCGCTGATGGGCGGACTGTATCGGGCGCATGTGGGATAGGCATCCTGCCTGTCCCATGTGAACCGGGCATTCTGCCCGGTTCCATTCATGCCTCTGAGACGATTGCCCCACCTTCCACCCAGCGCTCGTGTTCTTTGATGAGGTCCACAAGCCGCTCCACGGCCTCCTCCTCCGGGATGTTGAACTTCACCGCCGTCTTGCCGACGTAGAGGTTGATCTTGCCCGGCGCTCCGCCCACATAGCCGAAGTCGGCGTCGGCCATCTCGCCGGGGCCGTTGACGATGCAGCCCATGACCGCGATGCGCACGCCTTTGAGGTGGCCGGTGGCGGCGCGGATTTTCTGCGTGGTGTTTTGCAGGTTGAAGAGCGTGCGGCCACAGCTCGGGCAGGCCACATAGTCGGTTTTGAAAATGCGCACGCCGGCGGCTTGCAGGATGTTGTAGCTAACGCGCAAAGACTGGCCGGGCGCGGACTCGCCTTGCACAAGCACAGCGTCGCCGATTCCGTCACAGAGCAGGGAGCCGAGATTCATGGCGGCGGTGAGCAGGTTCTCGGTGAAGTCTCCCTCAGCATCCGGCGGGCGGACCGCAAACTGGTCCTTGAGCAAAATGGGATGCCGGACATCCAACCGCGCGGCCAGAAGGCGGTAGGCGTGGACGGGCTGCAAGGGCGTGCCGTCGGCGATGGTGACGAGCCTTGGCTCTGGCGCGGCATTGACGGCGGCGAGCGCGGCCTCATCACGCGGATCGAGCGCGGTGACGCCGCTGTCTTCCACGACGATCTCAGGACGGTAATCGCCGAGCTTGTCGAGCTTGTGGGCCACGGCGTCCCACTTCATGCGCGAGGTGAAAACGGCCACCGTGGAGCCGCCGCCCACGTCCACTCCCTGGACCTGCATTTTCTCCGAAGCGCGCCGGCTGTAGCTGAAGGCGTCATAGCTCACTGGCGGAGGATTGGCGATGTGTGAAGCGGCATCCACGCGCGCCTGCGCCTGCACGGAGGCGACGAGAGCGCGCGCGACAGGGATCTCGTGGACGGCGTCCTCGGTGAGGGAGACGCGAATGGTGTCGCCGATGCCGTCGGCAAGCAGGGAGCCGATGCCGATGGCGCTTTTGATGCGGCCGTCCTCGCCGTCACCCGCTTCGGTCACGCCGAGGTGCAGGGGGTAGTTCCAGTCACCGCCGAGTTCATGGAGCTTGGCCACCAGCAGGCGGTAGGCCTCGATCATGACCTTCGGGTTGCTGGCCTTCATGCTGAACAGGAAGTTGTGAAAACCCTGCGCCCTGGCGATGCGGGCGAACTCCAGCGCGCTCTCCACCATGCCCAGGGGTGTGTCGCCCCAGCGGTTCATGATGCGGTCGCTCAGGGAGCCGTGGTTGGTGCCGATGCGCATGGCGCGGCCCAGGCGGATGCACTCCTGCACGAGCGGCGCGAACTGCGCCTCCATGTGCGCCACCTCCTCGGCGTATTGCTCGTCGGTGTATTCCCTGACGGCGAACTTCTTTTTGTCGGCGTAGTTGCCGGGGTTGACGCGCACTTTTTCCACCCACTTCACGGCCTCCATGGCTGCATCCGGCTTGAAGTGGATGTCGGCCACCAGGGGCACGTCACAACCAGCGGCGCGCAGGCCGTCGCGGATGTGCTGGAGATTTTCGGCAATGACGCGCGTCTGCGCCGTGACACGCACGATCTCGCAACCGACACTGGCGAGCTCCAGCGCCTCATTGACGCAGGATTCGGTGTCGCGCGTGTCGCTGGTGAGCATGGACTGCACGCGGACGGGGTTGCCGCCGCCGATGCCCACATGGCCCACCATGCACACGCGCGTCTCGCGGCGCTGGTAATGGTAGAGGTCCGGGCAGTAGCGAAGGCTGGCGTGGTTCATGAGGCGGGAGCGCCATCATGCACTGGCCGCGCGCTCATGCCAGCGGCTTCTGAAGCGCGGCCCGCCGCGCGCTTGAAGCCGCCCTTGCCCGCGCGCCGCGCCGCTTTAAACATCCCGCATGGTCGCCATCGCCACCCCCACCCTGGTCTCCGAGATCCTGCGCCTGAAAAAGGAGCGCAACGCCGTCATCCTCGCGCACAACTACCAGACGCGCGACATCCAGGAGATCGCCGATTTTGTCGGCGACTCGCTCGGCCTCGCCTACAAGGCGAAGGAGACCCGCGCCGATGTCATCGCCTTCTGCGGCGTCCATTTCATGGCCGAGACCGCCAAGATCGTGAACCCCGGCAAGACCGTCGTCCTGCCCGATGCCAACGCCGGCTGCTCCCTGGAGCAAAGCTGCCCCGGCCCGCAGCTTGAGGCCTTCCTCAAAGCCAACGCCGCCAAAAACTATTACGTCATCGCCTACATCAACTGCTCCGCGCACGTCAAAGCCCTCAGTGACTGCATCTGCACCAGCGGCAACGCCGTCAAAATCGTCCAGGCCGCCCCGCCGGACCGGCCCATCCTCTTCGTGCCGGATCAAAACCTCGGCTCCTGGGTCATGGAGCAGACCGGGCGCAAAATGGACCTCTGGAAGGGCGCTTGCTACGTCCACGTCGAGTTCACGCGCGACAGCATCCTGGCCATCAAAGACAAGCACCCGGACGCCCAGGTCGTGGCCCACCCCGAATGCACCTACGCCGTGCGCATGCTCGCCGACGAGGTGTGCAGCACCGAGAAAATGGTCGGCTACTGCCGCAGCCACCCCGCCGGCGCCTTCATCATCGTCACCGAGAGCGGCATGCTCCACCGCCTGGAGCGCGAGGTGCCGGGGAAAACCTTCATCCCCGGCCCCACCGGCCACTGCGCCTGCGCCGACTGCCGCTACATGAAGCTGAACACCCTGCAAAAGCTCCACGACGCGCTGCGCGACCTGGAACCCCGCGTCGAGCTGCCCGAGGACATCCGCGCCCGCGCCGAAAAGCCCATCCTGCGCATGCTGGAGCTGAGCCGGTGAGGAAAAGCCGAGCCACTTTGGGCGGGGACTTCCGGCCTACTTCGGCAGCACCTCGACGATGAAGGCGCGGTCTTTGCCGAACCAGGTCTTCGCCACGCGGCGGATGTCCTTGCCGGTGACGGCTTCGATGAGGCCGGGCAGCTTCTGGAAGTGGTCGTGGCCGAGGCCGTTGATCTCGTTCCAGCCGAGCGCGTCGGCGCGCGCGCCGCTGCCCTGCTGGGAGCGCAGCCAGGAGGATTTCCACGCGGTCTTGGCACGGCTGATTTCCTCCGCAGTGAGGCCGTTTTTCGCCAGATCGGCGATGAGGCGCAGCATCTCGGCCCGGGCCAGGGAGACCTTTGCCGGATCGGTGCCGACGTAGAAATAAAACGCGCCCGCGCCGAGCGCGGCGAAGCTCTGCGCGCCCACATAATAGGCCAGGCCGAGCTCCTCGCGGATGCGGTTGAAAAGGCGGCTGCCCATGTCGCTGCAAGCCTCGTCCATCAAAGTGAGCGCGTGGGTGTCCGCGTCATGCAGGCCGGTAGTGCGGTAACCGATGACGAGCACGGCCTGCTCCTTGTCCATGTGCTGCGTCCAGCTCCCGGCTTTGGCGCGGAGCCGCGCCAGCTCCTCCGGCAGTGTCACCGGGCGGCGCGCGCCCTTGGGCAGCCTGCCGAGGTGCTTCTGAACAAGCTGGCGGATGGCGGCGGCTGAGACATCGCCATCCACGCTGATGACGCCGTTGGCGCCGGTGAATGAGGCGCGCAGCATGGCGCGGCAGCCGGCCACGGTGAGCGCCCTCACGCTTGCCTCGGTGCCCAGCGCGGTGCGCTCAAAGGGCAGCCCCTCAAAGATGTGCCGCCGCGCGCGGCGCATGGCCACGGTGAGAGGGTCCTCCATCTCCTCCTGGATGCTGGCCAGGTGGCGCTTCTTCACCTCGGCGAGCCCGGCGGCGGGCAGGGTGGCGTTTTGGATGAGGTCGGACAACAGATCAAATGCGCGCGCCTCGTCCCCGCGCATGACCTCGGCGCCCAGGGTGTAACGGTGCGCGTCGGCGGAGCAGTGCAGGCTGCCGCCGAGGTTCTCCAGCTCGGAGGCGATCTGCCTGGCGGCGCGCTTTTTCGTGCCCTTCAAAAGCAGCGCGGCGGAGACCATGGTGACGCCCGCATTACCGGCGGTCTCGGCGGGCACGCTGGCAAGGAAGCCGGCGCGGATGGAGACGAGCGGCAGGCGCGGATTCTCCCGCACAAGCAGGGTGAGGCCGTTCGGCAAAACGACGCGCTCCACGCCGGCGCGCTCCGTGGCGGAGATGCCGGCGCTGGCGGCGGTCTCGACCTCTGGGCCGACGACGGCCACGCTCAGCGTCGCCGGCACCAGGTAACGCCGCGCCACCTCGCGGATGCGCTCCGGGGTGAGAGCGCGCACGGCCTCCAGGTAATGGCGCGAGTGCTCCAGGCTGCCCACATGCAGCCATCCGTGGCCGAGCGCGGCGGCCTGGCCCTTCGTGGTGCTCAGTGCGCGGAGCTGGCCGCTGGTGGTGGCGCGCACGGCCTTGTCAAGTTCGGCGGCGTCAGGCCCGGCGGCGCGCATTTTCTCCACCACCTCCAGCATGGCGGCGCGGCAGGCGGTCTCGTCCTCCGGGTCGCACTCCACCTCGGCATTGAAGACGCCGCATTCCTGCGCGCCCCACGCGCCGGCCCACACCCAGTGGGCGATGCCGAGCTTCTCGCGCAGCTCCTGGTAAAGCCGCGCGCTGCGGCCGGAGCCGAGCAGAAAGGCCAGCACATCGAGCGCGGGCTTGTCCTCATGCCCCTCGCCGGGGATCTGCCAGCCCAGGGCCAGGCGCGTGAGCTCGGTGGCGAAGTTTTTCCGCCCCTCGCGCAGGCCGCGCTGGGCGGGCTCCGCAGGCAGGCGCGCGGGCTCGTAAGGGCGGCGCTCCCAGGAGCCGAGCTGGCGCTCGACGATCTCGAAGGCTTCCCGTGCGGACACCGCGCCGGCGATGACGACGAAGCAGTTGTTCGGCGCATAATGGCGCTGGTAAAAGGCGGCCAGGTCCGGCTGGCGCGCCTGGTCGAAGACGGCGCGGTGGCCGATGACCGGGTGCCGCAGCGGATGCGCGCGGAAGGCGGTGGCCTGCACGAGGTCCTGCAGCGCGTGGCCGGGGTCGTCATCGCACATGGCCATCTCGCGGCGGATGACATCCTGCTCTTTTTCCAGCTCGGCGGCGTCAATCTTCGAGTGGCGCGCCATGTCGGCCAAAATCTCCAGATAACCCTCAAGGTGCGCGGCCAGGCCGTCAATGTAATAGACCGTGCGGTTGAAGGTGGTGTAGGCGTTCACATAACCGCCGAGCTGCTGGATATGCTGGGAGATCTCCTGGGCGGAGCGCTTCCAGGTGCCCTTGAAAAGCATGTGCTCCAGGCAGTGCGCCAGACCCGCGCCAGTCCACGCCTCCTCATGCAGGCTGCCGGCCCTGACCCAGAGCTGCACACTCACCAGGGGATGCTCATGGTCCTCGCGCACGATGACCTCCAAGCCGTTCGGCAAAGTGCGGGCCTGCGCGTTCATCGGCGGCGCTTCGACAGAGGCGGGCGCGGCTTTTTTCACAGGACGGCGGGCGGGTGCGGCGGGGCGTTTGGCTGGCATGAGGGGCGGATGCATGGAGCGGGATGCGCCCTGCGGCAAGCGGCGAGGCGCGCGTCACTTGCCCTGCGCCTCGGACGAGGCGGCAACGGCTTTTTCCAGAGCCAGAATGAAGTCGCGGTCCTCATCCGAAAGGCGGTCCAGAGGCACCTCATAGGGCGTCTTTCCCACCAGCAGCCGCGCCTTGCCGTCGCGCACCAGCGTGGGCCGGGCGGGCGGCTGCGCCGCCGGGCCGGAGGGCTGGCCGTCCACAAAGGTTTGCTCGCTCTGCTCGAAGGCGATGAGCTTGCCCAGCAGGCTGCGGCCATCCGTGCTTTTCCACTGCCGCGCGTCACTGAGAGTGAAGTACTGGATTTCCCGCACCACAGTTGGCTGGCGCGCGGGAGCGGCGGGTGTGGCGGTCCCTCCGCTGCCGCCGCCGCCCGTGGAGCGTGTTTTAAATTTCTTCGGTGTCGCCGGTATGACGACCTGCGCGGAGGCGATGTGCGGGCAGCCCGCCAGGAGGATGAGCAGGACAACCGCAGGCATGGGAATTTTCATGCCCGGCTTTTACCACGCCTTGGGCGGAATGGGAAGACTTGTGTTTTTACTTCGCCAACTCGTAGCAGACCATCTCGCGGTCGTTGCGCAGGAGCAGCCAGCGGCCGACAAGGGTGGGCGGATTCCAGGTTTTACTGGAGAGCGCGGGCAGGCGGGCGATTTCCTCCGGGCCGTCCGCGCCGGGACGCACGAGCACGACGGGGCCGGGCTCGGTCTGAATGAGGAGCAGGCCGCCCAACTGCAAATGCTGGCCGAAGCCGTAACGCCCCTGCCGCCAGAGGCGCTCCCCGCTTTCCAGGTCCACGGCCACGAGCGTGCCCTCATCCAGCGCATAAGCGCGGCCGTCGAGCACGGTGGCGCTGCTGAACTTGGTGCGCGGCGCGCTGGCGCTCCAGACGAGGGCGCTTTCGAAGCCGCCGCCGCTGGCTCGGATTTCAAGCAGGTGGCTTTTCTGCCCGTAGCTGGAGGTCACCAGGATACGGTCCGGCCCCGCCTGAGCTGGCTGGCCGACCTTGGGGTAATCCCCGGGCCACGGATGCCGCCACAGCACGGTGCCTGTGGCAGTGTCATGCCCTGTGACAGAGGCGGCATTGACGGAGACGATCTGCTCGCGTCCGGCCAGAGTGCGCAGGGCAGGGGTGCTGTAGCTGGCGGCCTCCCCGCCAGCCTGCCAGGAGGGCTCGCCGGTGCGCGCGTCATAGGCCAGCAGCGTGGGCGCGCCATTGCCGCCGGTGACGATGACACGCGCGCCGTGCAGGAGCGGGGAGCCGCTTTTGCCATACATGAGGTTGCCCGTCTTTGTCTCCGCCAGGATGTCGCGCCGCCAGAGCCGCGCGCCAGTGGCGAGGTCGAGGCAGTTCAGGATGCCAGTGCCGCCGAGTGTGTAAACGCGCGCGCCGTCGGCGGAAATGGCGGGCGTGGCGCGCGGGCCGTCTCCGCCGAGTGGCTCGGAGAAAAGCGCCTCATCCGTGTGACTCCACAGCAGCGCGCCGGTGACGATGTCATAACAATTCACGCATTCATCAGAGTCGCGCTGCTCCTGGGTCACGGCGCGGCGACCCGCCACGGCAAAGCCGGACCAGCCTTTGCCGGCAGCCTGCCGCCATGCCTCGCGCGGCGGATGCGCGGCCCAGTCGGTCTTCCAGGCGGGCGCAGGGAAGATGCCGTCGCCGCTCGCTCCCATGAAGGAGCGCATGTCGGCGAGTCCGGCGGGGATTTCGGCCAGGTCGAGACCGGCGGCTTTGGCTTGCGGTGCCGGTGCGGCGGGTGCGGACACCGTCCAGCGCCAGGCGAAGCGCGGCATGGCGGTGCCGTCGGCGGAGCCTTCGTAGCGCAGCAGCAGCCTGCCCGCGCCCCACAGCGCGGCACCCGCGAGCAGGACGAGCGCAAGTCGTTTCAAACGCCGTCCCCGCGCTCCCAGCGCCCACCAAAGGCAAAGCAGCAGCACAACCAGAAGACTCAGCAGCACCACGCCCAGCGAGCGCGCCACATGGTCAGTTGCCAGCAGCCATGCGGCCAGCGCGGCGGGCAGGAGGATGATGACGATGGGGAAGGTGAATGAGCGGCGGGGCATGGCAGTGTGAGGTTTACGCTTGCCGCTGCCGGGGCGTCACTCCCGGCGCAGGATGCCGTCGCTCAAAATGCGCGCGCGCAAACCGCCATGTCCTTTCAACGCGTCTTCCGCGCCCTCGGCAAAGGCCTGGTTCATCCAGTGGCAGGGCGCGCTTTCCTGCGTGCCGATAAAGCGCACTCCCTGCACCTCGAACTCCCCTCCGATGAGCTCGTTCAAATCCGCTCCCGTGGTGATGATGTTGCGCCTGAAGACGGATGGCGGCAGGTCATGAATGCCAAACTGCGCGCACAGCCGCTCATAAACTTCGTGCTCGAAGAAGGTGACCTGGCCTTTGTAATCCTCTTTGTAGCCAAAAAAGCGGTCGCCACGAAGACCCTTTCCCGCCACGCACTCCACCTCGTCCACTTCGAGCATGGGAGCCGTGCCCGCAGGCTGTCCATGATGACCGTAATAGTTGTGTTCTGGAGAGATGTAGAGATGCAGCAGGCGCATGGCGCGGCACCATCCAAGCGCGGAGGCGCTTTGCAAGCGCGGGTCCAGTTTCCACGGGCGGCGCGGGTTTGAGTGCCCGGACTACGGGCCGTCTACACCGTGATCCGCCGGTTGCGCGCGGTGACGGGCCACGTCTCGACGGCCCTGCCCCGGTCAATGACGACGGCCTCGCCGTGCATCGAGACGGTGGGGCAGACGTGGCGGGGGATGCCGTGCAGAGCCTGGCCGATGAGAAACTCGTGCGCGCGCTCGGTGTGAAGCACGAGGTGCTCCTCGCTCTGCATGAGCACCTCGGCCTCCGGCAGCTCCTCGAATTTCACGCGGGGGTGGGGGTTTTCGGGCGCCACGGATTTGTGGCCTAGATCAAGCGTGAGACGGTCCTTGCCCGGCTTGCTGATGACGCGCGCGAGCAGAACTGCAGCGGGCAGGAAGGCCAGGTCGGGGTGCCTTTCACCGTAACCAAAATCCCACAGCACGGTGGTGCCGGGGCTGCAAATGCGGTCGGCGTGCCCGGCATGATAACCAAAGGTGGGCGAGCCGCCGGCCACGAGCTCCGCCACATGCGCGCCCTCCCCCTCCAGGCGCTGGCGGAAGGCGAGCACGGGCGCGAAGGCGGCCTCCGCGCGCTCCCGGCGCACGGCCAGCTCGGCATCGTGGATGTGGCCGTCGTAGGCGTGCAGGCCGCGGAAGATGAGGCCGGGGGTGTCTTTGATGACATGAACGAGAAAAGCGGCGGCCTCGCCGGGCTCGATGCCGGTGCGCCCCATGCCGCAGTCCAGCTCCAGAAAAACGCCGAGGGTGACGCGGTGCTGCTGCGCGGCGGAGGCCAGAGTGCGGATGCTCTCCTCGTCATCGGCGATGGCGGAGAACTGCACGCCGGGGTGCTTTTCCGCCAGGCGCGCGAGGCGGTGCGCGTTCGGCCCCACGCAGGTCATGGCGAGCATGACATCGGCCGCGCCCGCGTCCGCGCACATCTCGGTCTCGGCGATGGTGGAGGTCTTGAACTTCGTGATGCCCAGCTCCACCTGGCGGCGGGTGAGCGGCAGCAGCTTGTGCGTCTTCACATGCGGCCGCAGCCGCGCCGGCCCGCCTGTGGTCTCCAGCATGAGCCGCAGATTGTGCTCGATGCGCGGCCGGTAAAGCAGCAGCGCGGGAGAGGCGATCTCGGCCTCATTGTCAACGTGGAACCAGGCGTGAAGGGACATGCGCGCAGTGGATAGCGGGCGCGGCGCGCGGTGGCAAGACAGTTTGCGCCGCCATTTTCACCACTCACCCCCTTTTCCGTGGCGGCATGGACGAGCGGCGCTAGACTGCGCGCCCTCCCCCCGAATGATCCGCCTCATCACGCAGCAAGGACAGCTCATTGACTGGAACGACGAGAAAGTGCGTCCGTTCCCGGACAATCTTGTCTTTCTCGACCTGATGAACCCCTCCCGCGCCGAGGAGCTGGAGTCGGAGAGCTGGCTCGAATACCAGCTCCCCACCCGCGAGGAGATGCAGGAGATCGAGGAATCCAGCCGGCTGTACATGGAAAAAGGCGCGCTCTACATGACCGCGTGGATTCCCGTGGGCCTCGACACGCCCGACCCGGACACCACGGCCATCTCCTTCGTCATCGCGCCGGACTGCCTCACCACCGTGCGCTACGCGGACCCGATGGCCTTCCGCCTGCTGGCGGACACCGTGCGCCGCCAGTGTTCCCTGCCCACCACGAGCGACGCGGTCTTTCTCACCCTCTGCGAGCTCATCGTGGCGCGCATCGCCGACGCGCTCCAGACCGTGGAGTCCGACCTGAAAAAAGTGGGCCGCGAGATCTTCAGCCTGCGCCCGCACGAGGCGAACGCGGCCATCGAAAAAGACCTGGGCGACGTGGTGCGCACCCTCGGCCGCCGCAGCGCCCTGGTGGCGAACCTGCGCGAGAGCCTAGTGAGCGTGAACCGCATGCTCCAGTTCTTCCTCAACAACGCCGCCACCTGGCTGCGCGGCGACCTCGCGGCCCAGTTCCGCAGTGTGATGCGGGACGTGAAGTCTCTCGATGATTACACGAACCAGCAGCAGCAGGAGATGACTTTCCTGCTCGAGTCCACGCTCGGCCTCATCAACATCCAGCAGAACCAGATCATCAAGATCTTCACCATCGCCAGCGTGCTCTTCCTGCCGCCCACTCTCATCGCCAGCATCTACGGCATGAATTTCGAGCACATGCCGGAGACGAAGTGGCCCTGGGCTTATCCAGCGGTCATTGTTTTACTCATCCTCTCCGCACTCGGACCGATCTGGTTCTTCAAAAAGAAAAAACTGCTCTGAATGGTGCTGCCGCTCCTGGTACACGGAGAGGGATTCGAACCCCCGACCAACTCGGTGTAAACGAGCCGCTCTACCACTGAGCTATCCGTGCGTGGCGCGGGCCATGAATGCGCGGAAACCCCATGGCGCGCAAGGCGCAAAATGGAACCCAGCCTTGCGCCGGGCATCATTCTTGCTCCCAATCACGTCCCTAACTCCGAACACCGAACAAAATGCCCGTCGCCACCCCCGCCCAATACCGCGCCATGCTCGACGCCGCCCAGAAAGGCGGCTACGCCTACCCGGCCATCAACGTCACCTCCCTGCCCACCATCAACGGCGCGCTGAAGGCTTTCGCGGAGTCCAAATCCGACGGCATCATCCAGGTGTCCACAGGCGGGGGCGAGTTTGCATCGGGCACTGCGGTCAAGGACATGGCACTCGGCGCCATCGTGCTCGCCGAGGCCACGCACATCCTCGCGGAACGCTACAACGTCCTCGTCGCCCTCCACACCGACCACTGCCACCCCAAGAACGTCGAGAAATTCTTGAAGCCGCTGCTCGCCGCCACCAAGGCGCGTCGCGAGGCCGACAAGGGCAACCTTTTCAACTCCCACATGTTCGACGGCTCCGAGCTTCCCCTGGAGGAAAACATGCGCGTCTCCAAGGAACTGCTCCAGCAATGCGCGGAGCTCGACATCATCCTTGAAATCGAAGCCGGCGTTGTCGGAGGCGAGGAGGACGGCCACGACACCTCCGGTGTGGCCAATGAAAAGCTCTACACCACTCCAGAGGACATGCTCGCCGTCTATGAGACCCTCAACGGCATCGGCCGCTTCATGTTCGCCGCCACTTTCGGCAACGTCCACGGCAGCTACAAGCCAGGCGCCGTGAAGCTCAAGCCCGCCATTTTGCGCGACGGGCAGAAGGCCGTCATGGACAAGCACGGCGCGGCGGCGGAAATGGATCTCGTCTTCCACGGCGGCAGCGGCACACCGTTGGAGGAAATCCGCGAGACCCTCGGCTACGGCGTTATTAAGATGAACATAGACACCGACACCCAGTACGCCTTCACGCGCCCCATCGTGGACCACATGATGAAGAACTACGCCGGCGTGCTCAAGATTGACGGTGAAGTCGGCGACAAGAAGACTTACGACCCGCGCAGCTACCTCAAAAAAGGCGAGCAGGGTCTCTGCGAGCGCATGAAGGAGGCCTGCGACGACCTGCTGAGCACCGGCAGGACCATCTTCGGCACCGTCTGAGCGGGCCAATGCTCCGCTGAGGGCCGGGAATTTCGGTCGTCAAAAAAACCGCGCTTTCAAATGCCGGGGCAGCCGTGTTAAACGGTCGGTGATGAAAATGCTTCGCCGGCTGTTGACCAGCCTCTTGTTGCTCGTGATCGTTCTCTCCGGAATCCTCGCCGGGCATCTGGCCCTGGTCTGGTGGAGTGATCCCGCCGCCGCGCCTCCCGCGCCCGAACCCGGCAAAGAGGACGTGAGCCGCTTCAGCCTGGCGAATCCCGCGCGCGTGGTGCGGGTGGCGCGGACATTGCCGGAAGCGGAGGCGCAGCTCGCCGGACTGGTGCGGCAGGCGCGGGCTGAGGGTGGCCGCATCGCCATCGCGGGCGCCAGGCACTCGATGGGCGGCCACACGATGGCGGATGGCGCGGTCGTGGTGGACATGACTCCGCTGAATTTCGTGGATGAACCGCGCCAGGAGGGTGGGGCGCATTTTGTCACCGTCGGAGCCGGGGCCTTGTGGCGGGACGTGCTGCCCCGTCTGCAGGCTGCCGGACTGGCGGTTCAGATCATGCAGTCCAACAATGACTTCACCGTCGGCGGATCGCTCTCGGTGAACTGCCACGGCTGGCAGCATGGCCTGCCACCCATCGCCAGCAGTGTCGTCTCGCTGCGGGTGGTCACCGCTGACGGCGGGGTCGCGGCCTGTGATGCGCACACGAACGACGAACTTTTCCGCCATGTGCTTGGCGGTTACGGACTCTTCGGCATCATCACCCAGGCAACTTTGCGCGTGGTGAAGGACGCGCATTACAAGACGAAAACGGTGGCTGTGACACCGGAGAGCTATTGGAAGACCTTTCAATGCGAGACATTGGATGACTCCGCCGGAATGGCCTACGGGCGCATCAACGTGGCGCCGCTGGGTTTCCTGGAAAGCGGCACGGTGAATGTGCTCCGGCTCTCCGGCGAGTCACCGCCCAAGACACGACCCGCCGGGTTCATGCCGCTGCTCAAACGGCTCGTCTTCCGCGGCAGCGTGGGCAGCGGTTTCGGAAAGCAAGTCCGGGAGTGGGGTGAGCGTCTCGGCGGCGAACTCGACGGCGGATGGCGCAGCGTGATCCAGGGCGAGCCAGCCTCCGACTTCGGCAGCCGCCGCACGGACAGCACCGAGATTCTGCAGGAGTACTTCGTGCCGGTGAGGAGACTGGGGGAGTTCATCACCCGCATCCGTCCGCTCTTTGAAAAGCACCGGCCTGTGGACCTGCTGAACATCACCGTGCGCGATGTGAAGCCCGATGAGACCACCGCGCTGCCCTACGCCCGCGAGCATGTCTTTGGCCTGGTGATGCTTTTCCACATGGAACTCGGCCCCGAGTCCGATGAGCGGATGCGCGCTTTCAGCCAGGACATGATCGAGGAGGCCCTCGCCTGCGGCGGCACCTACTACCTGACTTACCGCCCCCACGCCACTCGCGAACAATTCGCGCGGGCCTACCCGATGGCAGCTGACTTCTTTGAAACCAAGCGCCGCCTGGACCCCGGCAACATCTTCCGCAACCAGTTCCTCGAAAAATACGGGCCGGGAAAATGACCCTGCTTGGCAAATCCGCCAGTCCTCGTGCCGGAATGCGCAGCTGACAGCCATGCGGCCACAGCCACGACGCGGCGAGTGATTGCCCATCAGCACCCAGGCCTGGACACGCCAGCCGGTCATCTCACATGCCTGCTGAGGGTGTGGAGAAAGAAGCGCCGGTCGTCGTCATCATGAAAAATGTCCTCCCGGCGGTTTCCCCGCGCCATGATGTGGTAATATGCCCCTGCGGCTTGAATGCGGATGCTGCGTGCCATGCGCCGGTTTTTGCACCCGCGGCAGAACTGTCAAGCAGTTGCACACTGACCCCGTTTCCTCAACCCCCGCCAGCCCGCCCCCGGCCCCGACCACGGCATCCTCATCAAGGGCGCTCAAAACCTCGGCAACCGCCTCTGGTGGGAGCAGTAAAAAAGCGCCCACCACAGCGGCGCGAGAAGGTTCCACGCCCTCCAGTGGCAGCCTGGCGAATGGCGCGAACACGAAGGCGAACCAGTCTTCATCGAGCCAGGCTTAGCCCACTCCACCACCTCCACCAAGATCGTCCCCGCGTTCCGCCCACCCTCACGCGCCAAACCCCGCCACCTCGACCACTTCAGACTCCTCTGCCACGCCGAGGCCTTTGTTGATGCCGTCAGACGGGGAATCAAATCAGGGTGCATTTAGTGGGGGGATATTTTGTCAAGCAGTTGCACCCTGACCCCGTTTCCACGGTCCGAACCGAGCGGCTCGCTTCTGTCAAGCAGTTGCACACTGACCCCGTTTCCCGTTTCCCCGTTTCCCGCAGTCCTCAACGCCTCATCGAAGCGAGCACACATCGAAGGCCGCAACGCTCAGCCGCATAATGCAAGCTCAGGCACGCGGCGCGGTGGGGAGAAGCGTTGCAGGGTGAAGGCCGAGGGAGTTGGTGTGGGTGATTCATTTCTCGCCGTTGTCTTGGTCTGACGCTTTGCGCTTGTGCATCCGGCCAGCAATAATGCCGATGAGATTCACACTTCCAAAGACAGCAAAGCTGGTAAGCAGACCAGCGCCGAGGGCAACATACCAAGCGTGGCTCTCGGCAACCCAAGCGCCAACGAGTATTCCCGCCACGATGCTCAACGTTGCAAATAGAAGTTCAAAGCAGTTCATTCGTCGTCCTCGTCTGTGGGTTCAGCGGCGTTGGCAGCTTGCCCAGCAGCACCAGCGCCAGCACCACCCGTCCTGATTGCTGCGCGTGCTCCTGGAGTAGGCCCTGTTGACAGTGTGCCGGCTGCTCCTGGATTCATGGCCTTGGGATTAACGGTCATGGTGGCTTTCACGACTCCCATTTGCTCAACCATTGCTTTGCCGCGCGCAACAGGATCGGTGATGTGACTGATTGCCTTGAAGGCTTCATCGCTTAGCGTCTTCTGGCCTATCTCGAAGTAGAACTTGTCAGATGCCGAAAGGCGAGACCATGCAGCATCTCCTTCGGCGCCTTTTAGCCACCATCCTTTTGCTTGTCCGAGCACAGTTCCTGATTCCTGAGCAGTAAGGCGAGCGGATGCGACAATGTTCGGCGCTTTTGCTGTGTTGCTCAAAAACCCAGACCCCAACGACAAGCCCATTCCAAGCCCGGCATCAGTCCATTCGCCAACAGCCACAGGATTGCTCGCTCCTGCGATTGTGGCGATCTTTTCAACGCCTTGGCTCGTTAGCGTTCGTTCTGGCTTGCCGCTAAACATCTGGTGAACCCCTGCCTGGAAAGTGTCTGCCCCATGCGCAACAGCCGCTGTTCCGACAACTTTAGTCACCATTGTCGGCTCTGGGGCCAAAATAGCCGCTCCGCCAACTACGGTTTCCGCCGCTCCCCCGACGGCTTTCACGCCTCCCATTGTTCTCGGATGCTCGTGCATCCATTGCGAAACACTGTTCACAGTCCCCAAGACATCAACGCCGGTGTGGTCTCTGATCCAGTTGTTCGCCAGTGCCGTTGGGTGAGGAATGAACAGCCCCAGCGGATCGAAGTGGGTCCACGGGTTCTGTTTGACATAGGCATAGAGGTTTGGGCCGTCCACGAACCCCGCCGGGTCGCGGCTGAGCCAGACGCCCGTCTCAATGTCGCGGTAGCGGAACCCTTCGTTCAAGAGCCCCGTCGGGTCTTCGTCCTTGGTGTTGGCGCGCTGGCGGTCGGCGTTGGCTCCGGTTTCCCTCGTGCGCTTGCCGTAGGCCTCGTAACTCGCCGTCCAGGTCAGGGTGGCGGACTGGTCGGACTGCGCCACGATGTCGCCACGGCCGTTGCTGAGGTTGTAGCGCTCGCGCACGGGGTTGGCGGCGGTGGGGGCCACGGGGATTTCACTGGTGTTGACCGGGTGGCGCAGGGTGCCCAGCAGCCCGCCCACGCCGCCGCCCATGTCGGGGCCGCGCAGGTAACGCACTGCGGGCAGCGTGGTGGCGCTCAGCGCGGCATTGCTGCTGCGGGTGAACTCCGCCACGCTCAGCCCGCCGCTGAACACCACGGCGGTGTGGTGGGTTTTCAGCCCACTGCCGGTCTGGTGGATGCTGGTGCGGCGCATCCGGTGGTCGTAGGTGTAGGTCCAGGTGCGCTTGGCGGTGGCGGTGACAGGCACGACGACCTTTTGCAGCCGGTTCCAGGTGTCCCAGGTGTAGGTGGTGGTGCGCGCGGCGGCGGCGGTGGTGCCGTCCTGGACGCGGCTGGTGCGGTTGCCGCTCTTGTCATAGGTGAAGCTGGCCCCGGTGAGCAGAGGGCCGACGCCCACGCCTGCGCTGGCGCCGGCGTGCTTGGTCCAGCGGGTGAGCTGGTTGGCGTTGTTGTAGATGTAAGTCCAGTGGCCGGTCTCAACGCCGGAGGGCGCGCTGCCACTGCTGCTAAGGGCGACGGTTTTGCCGGTGCGATTGTTGGCGGCATCGTAGGCGTAGGTGGTGGTGACCAGGGCGGTGCCGCCGTCCTGCACGCGCTCGATGTGGAGGCGGCTGGAGGCATCGTACTCCATGGTGGTGGAGCGGGTGCGCGCGGGCTGGGTGCCGGAGGCGAACCAGTGCTCGGTCTGGGCGGTGACGCTGCCCGCGGCGTCATGCTGCCAGGTGAAGGAGGCGAGCAGGGTGGAGCCGCTGATGGCTTGCCCGGCGGGTGGCGGGCGGTGGAGCTCGCGCAGGACGAGGCGGCCTGCGGCGTCGTGGTGGTTGACCTGGGTCTGGCCGTTGGGCAGGGTGAGGCGGATGGCGCGCCCGGCGGGGTCGTAGCGCCAGCGGGTGAGGCGGTCGTCGGCGGGGGTGGCGGGGGTCTGGTTGTCGTCGTGGAGGATGA
>DDQZ01000069.1:71307-71848 GCA_002343505.1 Verrucomicrobiaceae bacterium UBA2429
CGGGGCGGTGATGGCTGTCGAGGGTGGTGGTCAGCACGCGGCGGGCGGCACCCATGCCGCAGGCCAGCTCGGAGCGCACACGGTTGCCGGCGCGGTCATAATGATGCAGGTGGGTCAGCCCTGTGGTGTCGGTGTTGGTGGCGTAGGAGGCCTCGGCGGTGAGGCGGCCGAGCTTGTCATGCTGGTAACGGCAGGCGACTCCGGGCGTGGTGAGGGCGCGGCTGGGTGCGAGGTCCACCACCTTGCTCAAACGCCCCGCCGCGTCATACGAGCGCCGGCTCTCCAACGCGCCGCTGCCGATGCCGGAGGTGGTGGTGACTTGGTTGGTGAGGCGGCCGCGAGTGTCGTAGGTGAAGGTGGTGACGCGGTTGTCAGGGCTGGTTTCCGAAGTTTTTCGGTCAAGCACCCAGGTGTGGATGGTGGCGTCTCCGTTGGGATGAGTCTGGCGGGTGAGGCGGCCGAGCACATCGTAAAGAAAAGATGTGGTGCGTCCGAGACCGTCGGTGAGGGCGGTGCGGTTGCCGCCGGCATCGTAGGTGAA
>DDQZ01000069.1:71990-77316 GCA_002343505.1 Verrucomicrobiaceae bacterium UBA2429
GTTGCCGCCGGCATCGTAGGTGAAGCTGGTGGCAATTCCTGAGGGGTCGGTGCTGGCGCGGTGGCGGCCGAGGGCGTCATAGGTGTTGGTGGTGGTGCGTCCAAGCGGGTCAGTGCTGGTGAGGACGTTGCCAGCGGGGTCGTGGGTGTGGGCGGTGGCATTGTCGAGCGGGTCAAATACGCGGACAAGCCTGCCTGCGGCATCGTAGAAGCTGCGGGTGGTGTGTCCGAGCGGGTTGGTGACTTTGATGACACGGCCTGCGGCATCGTATTCGGTGACGACGGTGGGGGAGATGTATTTGCCTGGCGTGTTCTCCGGGGCGTCGGCCAGGTCGGGATGCACCATCCGGGGCTGGATGACCTTCCACGGGCGGTTGCGGGCGTCGTAACGGATGCGGGTGACGTTGCCCAGCGGGTCGGTGATTTTGACGGGGTTGCCGGCCAGATCGTAGCTGGTGAAGGTAACGGGGCGGGCATTGGAGGTGGAGATGGAGGAGGTGCTGAGCAGAGTGGCTGCCGGGACGATGTCCTGTGTGAGTCTGACTGGCAGCCCGGCGGTGTCGTAATGCGTCAGAGTTTCGGCTCCGGTCTCGTCCACCTGCTTCCAGGGCTTGCCCTGGGCTGTGTGGAGGGAGGTGCTGAGGGTGCCGTCAGGCAAGGTGACCTGACGCGGCAAACCTAGGGCATCGTAAAGGGTGCGGGTGACGAAGACGCCGGAACTGGCCGCCGTGGTATGATTGATCTGCTGGTGGCCCTCGACCGTGAGGAAAGGCGGAGTCCATGCGGATGGCGCGGCGGTCGTGACAGAGGCCGACTGGCCGTTTTGATTGTAGGTGCGGTGGATGACATTGCCATCAGGCCGCTGCTCGCGGATGAGCTGATGGAGGGGGTTGTAGGTGAAGGAGGTCTGCTGGCCGCGCGGGTCGGTGACGCGCACGGGTTTGAAGCTGGAGGAGTCAAAGACGGAGCCGCCAGCTTCCTTGCCGCCATTGATTCCAGCCACCTGATATTCCAAGGAAGTCACGGCCCGCTCGTTGACTGTGCCGCCGGGGTTGACGGTGGTCCTGATTTTGCGGCCGATGAAGTCGTATTCGTGGAGGGTCAGGATGCCGCGCGCGTCACGCTCAAGGACGGGCAGGTTGAGCGAGTTGTAATGCAGCACTTCGGTGACGATGTCCCCGTTATAAACGGGGAAGCCGGAGGCGTCGTGAGCGACCTGGGTGTAGCGCGCGTCGGGAATGCCGTTGCGGTTGAGGTCCACGGTGGTGGAGATGCGGCGGTTGAGGACATCGTAGGCATGGAGGGTGCGGGTGCCGTTTTCATCCATTTCCAGGATGAGGTTTCCATGCGCGTCGTAGTCGAGGAAGCGGAAGGTCTGGTCCGGGTGGGTGACACGGGTGAGGCGTCCGCGCTCATCATAATCAAAGAGAGTGGTCTGGCCGCGCGGGTCGGTGACGGAGCGCTTGCGCCCGTTGAAGTCGCTGACGGTGAGGGTGGAGGCGGACTGACCGCCGATCTGGCGTGTCTCGGTGACACGCCGCCACCAGCCGGTGACGGAGTCCTTGGCGGCGGTGGAGAAAGTGGTGACGACGGCGGGCACATCCGCCGCCGTCGGGGTGTCCACGCCGTTTCTGGCAGTGGGGAAGTCCACGGTCTGGCTGGTGATGAAGCCTGCGAAGACGGGGTGTTCGTAGGCCCAGGTGGTGAGGGAGCCACCTGGTGTTCCAGCGGGTCCAGTGATCTTTTCCGAGGCGCGCAGGCCTTTGGCGGTGCGCCCGTTCAGGGTGCGTGTGGTCAAAGTGTGCTGGGTGACGATGGCGCGCGCGTCGGTGGTTTTGGTCAGGATGCGGGTGTCTGAATCATAGACGAATGACTTTTCCAACCAGGAGTTTTCGGAGACTTGGCGGCGCTCCTTGATGGGGTCGTCATAGCCGCTGGAGTCATAGACAAATTCGGTGACGCCGCCGCTGCGGTCCACGGTTTTGCTCAGGGCCATGGAGGCATCGGGATCAAAGTGGAAGGATTCGGTGCCGGAGACGACCACGTTGCCTTCCTGGACTTGGAGTGATGTGATGTCCATCTGCCTGTAAGCATAGGTGACATTGGTGGGGGATGCGGTGGCATGCAGGTAGCCTGTGGGGGTGAGGAAGACGGGGTCTTTGAACTCGTAAGTGAAGCGGCGGACCGGCTCGGCGGGCAGCCCTGGAATCAAGGGCGCGGGAGCATGCGCCGTGACGGTGGTGGTGAAACTGGTTGTGGGGAAGACGCCGCCGGCGGGGTTCACCGTGCGCGTGGTGTGCAATTGGGTGTGTGTGCCGTCCGGCTGCATGACATGAGTCAACAACATGGGCAGGCCGAACTGGCGTTTGACATGCTCTCCGGTCCAGGAATAGATGTACCTGTTGAAAGAGTGGTGAAAATTCCAGGCATTACCGCGCTCATCCGTGATTTGCGAGAGGGCCACATGCAAATGCATGGTGCCGGGGTCATCCTCATCGCTGGGCGGCTCGCAATCCGGGTGGAGGGAATAGCGATACCCCACCGAAGCTCCACTCTGGGTGACGGAGGCCAGGAGTGTGGTGTGATGCAGACGGTTCAAGGCATCCGGAAAAACGCCTGTTCCCGGCGGCGCGCCATGCACTTCCTCAAGCACGGAGACGGGTGCCTGCATGGAAACGGTAGAATGGTTTGAGGCGTTGGTGGGAACGTAGGAATAATGAATCTGACGTCCGGAAGGGTCCTGGATTGTGGTGACGCGCCCCATCTGCTGGGAGATGAGGATTTGATGTCCCGGACGATCCGGGTCGTAAATGCGTTTGGGGATCAGAGATGAGGAGTCCGGGTATTCATAGACGAGGCGGTTTCCGTGGCGGTCAGTGACATTAGAGAGACGCGCATAAGTGTGAATGGACGCATCATCGGCGGGCGTCATGCGGTCGGAGGCCAGAATTTGATGGAGATTCGAGGCAAGCACCATTTGGTAGGCGCAGGTGGTGCCGAATTTTTTGACCAGTTTGATGTTTGAAAACTGCGGAGGAGACACAGGCATGATCCCGATTTCAGTTGAGTGCGTCACGACGTTCGCTGTGAACTGATTCATGCGGGTTTTGACATCGCGGTGCTCCTGGCGGTCATGGAGCCACTGAGCGCCCGCTCCTGTGAGAGGATCACCGCCGTCCAGGAAGTAAGTGTGGGAGGCGCCCTGCTCATCCATGACCTCGGCCTGGCGGTAATTGGTGAATTTGACATAAGCGCAAAGGTTGGTGGACCAGCCGGGGCCGAAGGGCTGCCAGGGGCGCTCATCTCCGCGCAAGCCGGAGCGGTCGTTCCAGGACTCGGGAGTCAGATCACGCCGCACCGTCAAGGGCAGCAGCGCCCCCGGCGCCTCGACATAGACATCGGTGACGGAGTGGCGGATCTGGCAGGAGAAGGGGTCGAGGTGGGTTTCCTCGGGGTTCTCGCCATTTTCCGACTGTACCTGGGGTTTGGCATCAGGCATGGGGTAGCCGTTAAGTCCGACTTTGCGGTAGCGCGTGCCAGCGGCGTCTGAAAGTGACAAGGGCGGGGGCTTCGGCGGGGATGAATCAGGAATGTAGGTGACTTTGACCTTGGTTAAGGAACCTGCCACATCACCTGCTGGATTCGAGTGGCGGCTGCCTGGCTGAATGGTCATGCTTTCCGTCCGCAGATCTGAATTTATCAGGATAAGATCTGGTGTTGCGGGGTCATTTTCGGTTCTCTTTCTGTAGTAGGAAGTCTCGACCATGCAGTGACGTGTGACAGGCTCCGCGTTTTGCGGCAGATTTGAGAGAAGAACAATGCGCATGTAAGCGCTTTCAGTGAAGGATGGCTGGCTTTCATATGGGCAGTAGTTGATTGCTTGCCAAAATGCTGTGGCGGGTATGGGTTCTTCATGCCAGCCGCCTTCATTCCTTTCCTCCTCACTCCAGGGCACATCGCGACCATGATGCCCTTCCGGGAGCTGGCTGACAGGCGTGCCCTGATAGTACCATTCCGCGCCGGCGTCGCCGCCCCGCCTTTCAAAACGCTCCGCCGTGCCGTGCTGGCAGGAGCAGGTGTCCCCGATTGACGCGTTTTCGCCTCCCTGGGGGATGCATCCCTCGGGAGGCTCGCCACCTTCCGCCTCGACGACGGCTTGATGCTCCTGCCTGTTGTGCCAAGTGCCTCCCTGCAGATGCGAGGCGGCGTCATCATCACCGCGAACGCGCCTGAATTTCTTCGTCTGAACTCTTGGCATCATCCCGGGCGCATCCAAAGACAAAGTGCCGTCCACCACATTGTAGCTGCGTGTGGAGCCATGCGGCAAAGAACTTGATGCTTGCGCCTGCCACGGCTGGTTTGCAGACGCGGGCAGGGTCGTCTCGTCATTTTCATCGAGATCCAAGTCATCAGGCACTCCTCCTGGCGGCGAATAGTCGCGCAGCCAGGGATTCCTCCAAGTCTGGAATTCCATCAGGTTTGGCAGACCGTCCCCGTCGGGGTCCAGAGCCGCGTCGGCGGGGGAGCGCAGGTTGAAGTGGTGCCGGTGCTCCCATAAGTCGCTCATGCCATCGGCATCCGCGTCTCCTGGCAAAAGCGGCATGGACCAGGAGTGCCCGGTAATCTGAATGGCGCGCTGAAGGTCGGGCGTGACGCCGTCGGACATTGGGTTGCCTGGGTCAAGGCCAAGCAGGATTTCTTCAAAATTCAGGAGTCCGTCACCGTCGTAATCTTGCACTGCGTCATCGAACCAGAATTTATTGAAAATTCCCGGGTGATTCATATTCCACCAATCTTCGACGGCATCCGTGATGCCGTCGCCATCGGAGTCATAGCGGTGAAGATTGGCTGTCAAATCCCAGCCAGCCAGCCAGGCGTCAAGGTTGCTGATTCCATCGCCGTCCAAATCTCCTGCGGCGTCATTTGGATCGTTTTTGTTGAGGCCGAAACCGCGCCGGTTGTACCAATCCTCAACATGGTCCGGCAATCCATCACCATCCGCATCCTGGTCGAGGCCAACCATAAAGAAATCCGTGCGCTCTTGATTGGGATTGGTTTTTTGCGCCAGCGGATTGGTGTGAAAAATAAAGGTTTCCTCATAATCCGTGAGACCGTCCCCATCCGTGTCAGCCTTCCACGGATCGGTGAAATGAATATAAACCTCATCGTAATTGGAAAGGCCGTCCATGTCTGAATCCACACCATTCCATGGATCATGCGGGCAAGGGTCTGCTTGATCAGGGATGCGGTCGCCATCCGTGTCCACCCATTCTCCATCATACCACACACCCTGGTAGAAAAAACCTGGCCCTGGGGGTGGTGGAGGA
>DDQZ01000043.1 GCA_002343505.1 Verrucomicrobiaceae bacterium UBA2429
TCCGAGTGTCGGAGGGGGCCGGTCGGCACGTCAATGGGTGCCCCCCGGCGGCATGAGCGGACGATCCTTTTGTCTGGTGGGGTGCTTTCGGTGGCCTGACTCCCGGCCTACGGGAGGCATTTCCATGAATCTTGCAAATGGTCAGTGGCTTGGCATAGCTTTTCACGCGCGGGCCATCATCCCGTCAGGCGTTCTCCCCAGGCCCTGCCCCGGCACTGTCGGCGGCGGGGATGAGGAAGCCCATGTCGTCGAGGTGGACGCCGGGGAGGCGGACGGGCTGTCCGGTGGCGAGTCCGGTGAGGACGAGGGTTTCCCCCTCCTGGTGGCAGGCGATGCCGGGGAGGAGGCGACCCAGGGAGCCGGGGCGGCGGCCGAGCTGGCCGCCTTCCTCGCCCTCGGGCATTTCGGGGTCGGGCACGCTGATGGCGAGCAACTCGCCGCTTTCCTCATGGAGCAGGCCGCGCAGGGCGTGCGGCGGCTCGCCAGGGGTGAGGCGGGTGGAGGGGGTCCAGAGCATGAGGAGGCGGGCGGGGCCGGCATGGGCGGCGGCTTTTTCCTCCGTGTCGGCGAGGATGACGAGGCGGGCGCCGCCTGCGGCGGGGGGGCGGGTGGTGAGGCGGACGCGGCGCTGCATGGCGGCGTAGAGCTGGAGGGAGTGGTGAAGCACGCCGCCCTCGGGGGCCAGGCAGAGGAGGGTGTCTCCGGGGCGCGCCCATTCGGCCTCCATGAGGCGGAGGGCATTGGCCACGCGGACGCGGCGGGCGGGGTCGGACTCGCGCGCCAGCTCGCGCCGGGCCAGCATGGCCTCGGCGGAGAGGGCCAGCATCTGGGAGCGCACGGCCTCGGGGGTGGCGGCGCGTGCCTCCAGGGGGGTGCCGTAATAGACACGCACGGGGTAGCGCAGGCGGCGGGGCCACTTCTTGAAGAAGCGCCCGCCGGAGAAGGAGGTGACGGAGCCGTAAAGGCCGTCAAGGTAGACGGGGATGACGGCGGCGCCGCCCTGGCGGGCCATGAGTTCGTAGCCCTTGCGCAGGTCGTTGATCATGCCGTGGCGGGTGATCTGGCCCTCGGGGAAAAGGGCGACGATGCGGCCCTCCCTGAGCGTGGCGCTGACGCTGCGGATGGCGTCCTTGGCGCGGGTGGGTGAGATGGGCACGGTGCCCACGAGGCGCAGCAGCGGGGTGAAGGGCTTCAGATTGTAAAGCGCGTCCCACATGACGAAGCGCACGGGGCGCTCGCAGCCGGCGCCGAAGACAAAGGCGTCTATGTAACTGACATGGTTGGCCAGCAGGAGCACGCCGCCGCTTTTGGGCACGCGCTCCTGGTGGACGGAGCGGACCTTGTAAACCAGCCGCACGGCAGACAGCAGGAGGAAGCGCAGCAGGTAGTGCGGCAGCAGCCTCACCACATACACGGATGCCACGACCATGAGCGCCGCCAGCACCCAGAACTGGCCGCGAAAGCCCAGGCCGGCGGCTTTCATGAGCGCCAGGCAGAGCACGGCGGCCACGCCGGCCAGGCTGTCGAGCAGGTTCATGGAGGCCAGCACGCGGCCGCGCTTTTCCTCCTCGGCGGTGTCCTGGATGAAGGCCTGGATGGGCACCATGTAGCAGCCGCCCATGAAGCCGACCAGGGCCAGCGCCCACTCGAAAGCACTGCGAGGAACAACGTATAAAAACATTTCCATGAAACTCACCGCCGCCAGCGCCCACTCGAAAGCGCTATGGCGAACAACCTGTTCAACCATTTCCATGAAGCTCACCAGGGCTATGGAGTATTCGAAGCGCGCCGACTGCACCGGCAGCCAGCCCGCCCACAGCAGCGCCCCCGCCAGCCCCAGCGCGCCCAGCGGGATGATGCCGAGCTGCTGCCCGCGCCGGTTGGCCCAGGCCACAAAAAGGCTGCCGCCTACCGTGCCCAGCCCCACCATCAGCGTCATGCGCGAGGACGCGCCCGCCGCGCCGCCCGCGGAGAGGTCCGGGTGCAGCGCCAGGCCGATGTCCACAAACATCGCCGCCGCCATGCTGGCCACGAACCAGTAGGTGGAGTTCCCCAGAAAGGCGCGCCGCATGGGCGGATGCGCCAGGCACTCCCGCAGGTGGGTGAAGTGCTCCCACCACAGCGCGCGCCGGTAGCGCACCTGCTCATGGGCCGGGGTCTGCTGGATGTAAAAGCCCGCCGCCAGCGCCAGCATGGCCACGGCAAAAAGCCACCAGACGGGGGTGGCGGCGGCCTGCCAGGGGTTGCCGCTTTGATCATAGAGGGAGTCGAACCACGCGCCGCCAATGCCCAGCCCGGCCAGGATGCCGGCCATGGTCACGAGCTGCAGCCAGCCCACCGCCACCCCCAGCCTGCGCGAGCCGACCACCTCCTTGAGGATGCCCATCTTCGCCGGGCTGTAAAAGGTGGACTGCACCGCCAGCAGAAAGAAAGCCCCCAGCGCCAGCGCGATGCCCGCCGCCCCCGCCTCGGAGGCAAAGCAGGCCCCGGCCAGCAGCAGGATGACCGCCTGCGCCACGAGCATGGCCAGGATGACGCGGCGCTTCGAATACCGGTCGGAGAAATACCCCGCCATGGGAGCGAAGAGGACGAAGGGCAGCAGGATGATGCCGCCGAGCCACACGCCGATGTTCTCCCCCAGCATCCCGGAGGCGGCCTTGGGCGCCAGGCCGACGAGCATCATCTTGAGGATGTTGTCATTGAAGGCGTTCAGCGCCGTGGCCGCCAGCACCAGAGCGAGGGAGAGCCACGCGCGGCGCGGCAGGCGCGGCAGGCGGTCGAGGGAGTCGGTGTCGGTGGGGGCGGACATGCGGGAGGCGCGGGCGCCCTCCCTTAACCGCAAACGCGCCGCCGCGCATCCACAACCGCGCGCGCATTTGCATTTGAGCCGGGCGCGTTCCGGCGGAGACTGCGCGCGCCCATGCCCGCCTCCCTTTTCCTGGCCCTGCGCTACCTGCGCCCGAAGCGCTCGCTCGTGTCCGTCATCACGCTCATCTCCGTGCTCGGCGTCATGCTCGGCGTGGGCGTGCTGGTGGTGGTCATGTCCGTCTTCCAGGGCTGGCAGGTGGAGTTCAAAAAACTGCTCCTGGGCTTCGAGCCGCACGTCATGCTGCTCCAGCCCCCGCGCCATGACGGCGCGCTGCCGGAGGGAGCGCAGCCGCCCCCGCGCGTGAACTGGCGGGACGTGCTCGCGGACCTGCGCGCCCGCCCCGGCGTGGTCTCCGCGCACCCCCTGGCCGACGGCATGGCCGCCATCCGCCTCGGCGGCTCCGACCCTGAGGGGGCTGAGCTCTTCGGCCTGCAAAGCGGCGCGGACAACGCCCTCGTGGCCAAGCTCTCCCGCCACCTCAAGGCGGGCGGCTTTGACCTCAACGACGACAACATCGTGCTCACCGACAAGACCGCCGCCAAGCTCGGCGTCCAACCGGGGGACACCGTCTCCGTGCTCGCCTCAGACACCATCCGCCAAATGATCCGCGACCTGCGCGCGGCCGAGGAGCAGGCCGACGCGGAAAAGGCCGCCGAAGCGCGCGGGGAGATCGTCGTCCTGCCGCGCGACCTGCGCGTCACCGGCATCCTGCGCGGCGACACCGCGGGCGAGCGCTGCTATGTGCCGCTGGACGTGGCGCAGGACTTGTTCGGGCTGGAGGGGGATGTGTCCGGCATCGGCGTGGAGCTGGCGGACCCGATGCTGGCGGAGCGCTTCGCGGAGGACATCTGGAACTCGGGCGGGCTGCCTCCCGGCTGGGACCTGCGCACTTGGAGCGGCGCGCACGGCGTCATGCTCCAGTCGGTGGAAAACCAGCAGTCCCTCATGTGGTTCCTGCTGGTCTTCATCATGCTGGTGGCCGCCATCTGCGTGATGAACACCACCATCACTGTCACCGTGCAGAAGCGGCGGGAGATCGGCATCCTCACCGCCCTGGGCGGGCGCGCGGGACAGATCACCGCCATCTTCCTGGCGCAGGCGGGCATCGTGGCGGTGCTGGGCATCGTGCTGGGCCTGGCCGGCGGCGGCCTGGTGCTGCGCTTCCGCAACGACCTGCGCGCCCTCATCGCCGAGGCCACCGGGCGGGACATCTTCCCCCAGGACATCTATTTCCTCAGCGGCATCCCCTCGCAGATCGTGCCGGGGGACATCGCCTCCATCTGCGCGCTGGCCGTGGCGCTCTGCCTGCTGGCCGCGCTGATCCCCGCCTGGTTCGCCGCGCGCGTGGACCCCGCCGTGGCGCTGCGGGAGTGAGCGCGCCCGCCGCAGCGCGCTGCCGGGCAGACCCGCGCGCGCCTCACTCCTCCTCGTTCTTCTTGCTGCGGAAGCGGGAGAAGAATCCCTTTTTCTCCTCCGTCTTCGCCTCGGCGGGCATCTCAGCCGGAGGCGGCGCGTCAGACTTGGCGGCGGCATCCTTGGCGTCCGCCTTCGCGGGCGCCTCCGCCTTGGGCGCGGGAGCGGCAGGCTCGGACTTGGCCCCGGCTTTGGCGGTTTCCTTCGCGGCCTCTTTGGCGGGGGCCGGGGCGGGCGGTTTGTTTTCACCCTTGTCCTCCGCCTTCGTCCCGCCGGCGTCACCGGCGGGCATCGGCTCCGGCATGACGGGTGGCGGAGGCGGGGCCTCCTCTTTCTTGCGGTTGCCAAAGCGGAGGGTGATGCCGCCTTTGCGCGGCTCCTGCTTCGGCGGCTCCGTCATGACCTGGCCGTTGTCATCCACCGGGATGGCCCTGGGTATGTCGGCGAGTTCGACCGGCATGGATGAGGCGGGTGCCGGCGCGGCTGGAGCGGGCTGGGGCACGGACGGCGGCGGACTCGCCGGCGCGGCTTTGACGGCGGCTTTCGGCGCGCCGGGGGTGGACTTGGCAGGAGTGGAGGCGGGCGCTTTCTTCGCGGGCGCGGGCGCCGTCTTGACGACGGCTTTCGGCGCGGTCTTGGCAGGCTGGGGTTTCTTGTCAGGCGCGCCCGTCAAGCTGGCGAGGTAGGCCACCACGTCCCGCACCTCGCGCGGGGTGAGGATGCCGAGCATGGGAGGCATGACGGAGACCGGCGGCGTCTGCGCGAGGATGATTTCGCGGGGTATTTCCTTGAGCGCGCCGTCGGGCAGGCGCAGGCGCACGGCCTTGTCACTCTCGCTGACCAGCGAGCCCGCATGGCTGCCGCCGTCCTTGAGCGTGAGAGAGACCAGACCGTAGCCCTCGGCGATCTGGGCCACCGGATTGACCAGGGACTCCAGCAGCTCTCCGCGCGCGCGCAGAGTGCCGATGCCCTTGAGCGGCGGGCCGACCTGGCTGCCCTCCTTCGCCTCGACGGTGTGGCAGGCCACGCAATTGGCGCCGATGTGGTTGTTGACGATCTCGCGCCCCGCCTTGATGTCGCCGCCCTCGATCAAATCCTCCGCCGGGGGTGTCTTGCGCGTCTGCTGCCATGCGGTGACACGCGCCGACATGGATTCCCGGCCCTGCGCGGCCTCGATGACATCAAGCCGCAGTCCGGTCTCCACTTTTTCATCAGCCAGCTTTTGCAGCCATGCCGTCATGAGCACGTCCGCCTCGCTGCCGGGGTGGGCGGCCAGGAGGAAAATGGCGGCCTGCTTCTCGCGCAGGGTGCCGCTGTCCAGAACGCGCGAGATTTCCCCCAACGCGCGCTCAGGCTGGTGGCGCGCGGTCAGCGCCAGCGACTCCATGCGCAGCTCCTCGGTCGCGTTTTTTGCGGCGGTCTTTTCCAGCGCCTGCGCCACGGCGGGCGCCTGCGGGTTTTTGGCGGTCATGAGCCGCAGCGCGCCGATGCGCAGCGTTGTCTCCGCCTTTTCATCCACGGCGATGGCGAGCAGGACGGAGGCGTCCACCTCGAGTTGCAGTTGGATGAGCAGCTCGACAACCGCCGTCTTCAACGAGGGGTCTTTGAGCGCGAGCAGATCGCTTTTCCAGGTTTCGATCAGGCTGGGCGAGAGGGCGTTCTCATCCATGCGCGGGTAAGTGCCCGCCATGCCGTCCACGAGGTCGAGCCGCGGCGGCTTCGAAAAGACCAGCAGCGTGCGCAGCGCCTCCACCGCCTGCTCCGGCGGCTGGTTCAACGCATGCTGGAGCAGGCGCGCGGCGTTCACGGGCTGGCCCATGCGCAGGTTGGCATTGATGGCGCGGCGGCGCGCGGGCGGAGTCAGCGGCCGTCCGCCATCGAGCAGGGCGGCCAGCTCAGGCAGCACATCGGGAATCCCGCCGTCATCGTGAATGGCGCGGCACACTTCATCAAAGACGGCGTCCGAGGAGTCCCTCAAGTAGTCCTTGATGAGCGGCGAGCGCTGGCGCGCCAGCGCCAGCGCGCAGACCAGCCGCACGGGCTCGGACTCGGAGTCGAAACGGGAGGCGAGGTCCTCCGCGCTCATGCAGCCCGCCAGGCCGGACACCAGGGCGTGCCGCAGGAAGGGATCGTGCGCGTCCCGCTCGACGCGGTCCAGGAGGTAAAAGGCGGCGTTGTTCAGCTCCACCTTCGCCAGGGACAGGCCGGCGGAAACCGGCGCCATGCGGCCCAGCGCCAGCGCGGCGTGCAGGCGCACGCGCGGGGATTCGCTCGTCATCATGCGGTCCACGGCGCGGGTGGCGGCCACGCTCGGTTTGGCGTCGCCGATGATTTTGACGAGCTGGGTCTGGATCTCGGCATCCGTCTCCGCCGCCAGGCGCTCATGCACCAGCGTCTCCGGCACCTTGCCGTGCCGCAGGCCGATGCCCGCGCCCCAGATGGCATGCACGCGCGCCAGCAGCGGCGCGCCCGTATCCGCCGCGATGGCGAGCAGCGCGTCCCACTGGCCTCGTTTCGCCAGTTCGAGCTGCGCGCTCATGCGCACCCGGCGGTCGGCATGACCGAGCAGCTTTTGCAGATCGGAGTCCGGGCGCGAGCCAAATCCCGTGGCGATGATCTCCATCGTCTCCCTGCGCGCGGCAGCGTCCTTGTCCGCCGCCGAGTCGAGCGTCCAGATGCCGCCTTTCTCATCCAGCGGATAGCCCCCGTCCCAGTCGGCGAAGTAAAGCGCGCCCTCCACGCCCCAGGCCATGCCGATGCCCATGACGCCGTTGTGGATGGTGCGCGGGTCCGTCATCTTGAATGCCGCGCCGTCCGGCTCCAGCTTGAACGCGTCCATCCTGCCGGAGGGGAACTGGTTGAGCAGGAAATGCCCGCGCAGGGACGCGCCCAGCGCCGTGCCCGGCTCGTGCAGGAAGCCGGCGGGGCCGTCGCTGTAATTGGCCAGCGGCGGCGTGATGAACAGCGGCTGTTTGCTGCCGCCGCCTTTCCACGGCTGCTGCGGCAGCCAGACGTCCTCCAGGATCCAGCGGCTCGCGCCCTTCATGTATTGATGGCCGCAGCGCCAGCCGGAGTCGCTTTGATCCGTGATGTAAACCAGCCGCTCGCGCTCGCCGGGCAGGTCCGCGTCGTTGTCCACGCCAAACATGTTGCCGAAGTCGTCGAAGGCGATCTCCTGCACATTGCGCAGGCCGCGGGCGAAGACCTCGAAGCCCGCCCCGTCCGGCTCCACGCGCAGCACCGCGCCCTCGTGCGGCAGGTGGAATTTCTTCCCCTCCTTGCTGGTCACGCTCACGCCCTTGTCGCCGATGCTCCAGTAGATGCGCCCGTCCGGCCCCAGGCGCGGCCCGTGCATGTCATGGCCCGCGTAGGCGATGTGCATGCCGAAGCCGTGCGCCACCACCTCCCGCACATCCGCCACACCGTCGTCGTCCGTGTCCTTCAGCCGCCAGAGGTCCGGCGCGCAGGTCAGGTAAACCCAGCCGTCATGATAAAGGATGCCCGCCGCGATGCCCGTGACCTCCGTGTTAAAACCCTCCGCGAAGACCGTCATCTTGTCCGCCAAGCCGTCGCCGTTCGTGTCCCGCAACTGGTAAACGCGCTCGCTGTGAACCGTCAGATCCTGCCAGTCAATGCTGCCGTCCTTGTTGTGATCCTTGAGACCGCCACGCGGCAGGCGCAGCCTGCCGGGGGACAGCTCGCGCTTCAGGAACTCCCGCTTTTCCTCCACCGTCGTCAGGCCCACATCATCAGCGATCCACATCGGATGCTCGCGGATGTCCAGGTCCGCCGCCTTGCGCCGTGTCGTCGCCGCCACATAGACGCGGCCGTATTCATCCACTGTGCAGGCCACCGGGTCCGGCACATTCAGAGTCCCGGACCACTTGCGCGCCACCACCTCGGCGGCGGCGGCCTGCACCAGGACACATGACAGAAGGGGGATGAAATAACGGCGCATCATCATGATGTGCGCGCCGCTCGCCCTTGCGTCAAAAAGGAAATTCGGATTTTCATCACAGCCCGCCGCGGGACGCTTGCGCCGTGCCGTGCTCACTCGTGGCGCAACTGCGCAGTGGCCGTGCAGTCCTCGCTAGCGGTGACGCGCAGCCAGCGCGCCTGGAGCGCTGGGTCGAACGCAAGCAGGGCATCCTCGCCGGGAGAGACCTCGCGCCATTGCCAGGTGACCCACAAGCCGGTGCCGGTGAGGTCGAGCTCGATGTGGAAGCTCACGGTCTCGTTTTGATCGTGGCTGAGCGTGAGCGTGCGCTGGTCGTAGGCCCACATGAGGTAAGGATCGCTCTTTTGACCGGCTTTGACCTTCGTGGCCTTCCACGGGCCGCCTTCGCCGCGGGGTTTGCCGAGCTTCCAGAGGTCGTCGATGGCTCCGGCCCAGAGGGCGGCCTTGCCGTCGTCGCTGCGGAGGATGTGATCGCTGGCTTTGGCGTCGGGTTTGATGCCGCTCATGATGAAGAGGCCGCGGTAGCCGCCGAAGTCGGTGACGCGCAGATCGTGCGAGCAGATGGGGCGGATTTTCGCGAAGCCGTCGGCGTTTTCGGCGGGCAGTTCGAAGAAGGTGCCGCAGGCGCTGAGCATGTCGCGCTCGGTGGCGACCTCGCGGCAGATGCGCAGCTCGCCGGCCTTCGTGGCGGCATCGTAGGCCTTCGAGGCACGCGGCAAGCGCCAGCGGCGGCCGCGATCATCGACCACGAGCACGCTGGCATCATCGAGCGTGATGACGTTCTTCGGCAGCGCGACGGCTTTTTCGACAAAGGCCTTCGCTTTGGCGTCTTCGATGCGTTTGAGGGCCAAATCGGCTCCCATCTCGTAGTAGCCGTCTTTCGTGGCAAAACTCAGCGTGCGCTTGTTTTCGCCGCGAGGGCGGAAAAGGCCGGTTTGGGCGTTTTCATCGCCGATTCGGGCGATGCCGTCGAAAATGGCATCGGGCTCGGTGGTGCGTGAATCGCCGTTCGAGAGCGTGATGAGCACGCTGAAGTCTTTGCAGTCTTTTTCGGCCTTCACGCGCAGCCATTCGTCGTCGCCAGTGATCGCGACGCGCTTCGATTCGCCGGTGGCATGGTCGATGTGCCACACGCTGCGATGCTTCCAACCGGCAACGAGGAAGGGATCGCTCAAATCGCCCGCTTTGACGCTGTCGTGCAGCCACACCGCGCCGCTGGCGTGCGCAGGGCCGAGCTTTCCGGGGATGTCGGTGCTGGTGAACCACAAATTGCTCTGCGACTGGCCGATGCTGTCGATGCCGCCTTTGACTTTGCGTTTGTTGAGGAACTCCGACTTTGCGGAGTCATCGCAGCCGAAGACGAGGCGGTCGTTCCAGCGCGTGAAGTCGCCGATGACCTTCAAGTAAGCGCTGCGGGCGCGGATGCCGTTCGTGTTTGATGCAGAGAAGGTCTTTGGGAAGCTCCAGAACGCGCCGTGCATGGTCATGAGCAGGTTTTCTTCGCCGATGTCGCGGATGCGCGGCCATTCGGTGTTCCAACCGTGTGCGCCGTCGTAGCTGTGGCTGACTTTCGGCAGACGAAACGACTGCCATTTGCCGCCATCGAGCACCATGAGGATGAGCGACTTCGCATCCCAGCCGATGCTCCACACGGGCGCGTTTGCGTCGCTGCCGTGAATGCCGCCGGGGCCGGTGACTTCGGTGAATTGATTGCGACGCACGAGCTGCCAGTCGCCGCTGCCGGTCCATTCGCCGAGCGCACCGCTGGGCGTGGTGGGATCGGTGAGCACGCGCTTGTCGCGGTCGCCGTTGTTCGCGTAGATGACGCGGCCTTGGGATGAATACAGGCCTTTGCCGTGGTAGCCGGGCAGTTGGGAGTCGAGCTTGGAGAGCGGTGTCTCGACCTTGAAGTCCTTTTTGATGCCGTTGCCGTCGCGGATGAAGTTTTTCACGGCGAGCGACTTCACATCGACCTCGTAGAGGCCTTCCTCCATCGTGGCGTAGTAGATCTTGCCCGCTGGATCGGTCAGGTGCCGCGCATTGCCGGTGAGTCGGCCCGGCATGATGCTCGGCGGGATGACGCGCACTTTGCGCTCTGCGTCGATGACATACGGCCCGATGAAAAGCTGCTGCGACTCGTCGTGGATCATGCGGTTCGCCGGCGTGCCGCCGACGCTTTCCGGCCTGACGATTTGTTTTAGCTCCGGCGTGATCTCGTAGAGCTTGTCGCTCGATCCGAAGGGCAGATGCGGCCCATACGTGATGACCCAGAGGCGATCCGCCCAAGGCACCACCGCCCCCGTGCCGCACTCGCCCTCGTTGTTGAACATGGCGAGGGAAGGATAGATGCCGCTGATGCTGCGCGGCTCCTGGGCCAAGGAATTGACCACGGAACACACGAAATACACGGAAAGCAGAAGGTTGGGCTTCATCCAGGCAGGAAAGCCGCCACGCGCATCTTCGCAAACACGGATTCATGCGCAGAATGGCTGCGGAAGGCCAAATGACATGGCCCGCGTCACCAGGTTTTGGGATGTTTTTTTGAGTGCTGGATTTCCAATGCTCCAGGCTCAAATCAAAACTGTCTCCTGTCTCCAGAGGGCAAGCCATGGAGCACCAGCCGCCCTGCCTCACTTGCCGCGCAGTCTATGTTCACCCATTGAGACCCCACCTGCGGTGCAGGAAGCGCTCCCAGGGGGAGAAGAGGATTTTGTCCGCGAGGAGTCCAATGAGGACGATGACGAGCATGACACCGGCGACCTGGTCCATGGCGTTGAGCTCGCGGCCGAAGTGGAGCAGATGGCCGAGGCCGTAGCCGGTGAGCAGGGTCACATAAATCTCGGCGGCCATGAGGGATCGCCAGGCGAAGGCCCAGCCCTGCTTCATGCCGCTGATGACGTAGGGCATGGAGGCGGGGAGAATGACGTGGCGCAGGGTGTGAAACCCGCGGCTGCCCATGGTGCGCGCGGCGCGGGTGTAGATGGGGGGCAGGTTGCGCACGCCGTTGTCCACGCTGATGAGGACGGACCAGAGCGTGCCCATGATGACGACGAAGAGCATGGCGCTTTCACTTTGTCCGAACCAGATGAGGGCCAGGGGCACCCAGCAGACGCTGGGCAGAGTCTGCAGGCCCAGGGCCAGCACGCCGAGGGTGTCGTTGAGCGTCTTGCTGCGGGCGGTGAGGATGCCCAGCGGCAGGCCGATGGCGCAGCCGATGAGGTAGCCGAGCAGGAGGCGCTGCAAAGTGACCCAGGAGGAGCTGGCGAGGCTGCCGTCTTTGAGAGCCTCCCAGAGGTATTCGCCGACGGCAGCGGGGCCGGGCAGGAGCACGGGGGACCAGACGCCGGTTCGCACGAGCAGGTGCCAGGCGAGGATGAGCAGGACAAAGAAGGCGGTGGCGATGATGAGGCGTTTCATTCGTCAGCGGGGGCGGAGGTGTGGCTTTTGAGGGCGCGGGTGATCTCGCCGGCGAGGACGGAGAGGGCGGGGTCGTTGATGTCGCGCGGGCGGGGCAGGTCTATTTTGAACTGCTCACGGATGCGGCCGGGGTTGGGGGAGAAGAGGATGACGCGGTCGCCCAGGCAGACGGCCTCGCGCACGTTGTGGGTGACGAAAAGGACGGTCTTTTTCTGGGCGGCGCTGATTTTTTGCAGGTCGGCGTAGAGCTGCTCGCGGGTCATGGCATCGAGCGCGGCGAAGGGCTCGTCCATGAGCAGGACGCGCGGGTTGGGGGCGAGGGAGCGGGCGAGGGCGACGCGCTGCCTCATGCCGCCGGAAAGCTCGTGGATGCTGGATTTCATGACGCGCTCGAGGCCGACGAGCTTGAGATAATATTTGGCGACTTCGACGCGCTCTTTGGCGTTGAGGCCGGGTTTGAGCTTGAGGCCGAAGAGGACGTTGCCGATGACGTCAAGCCAGGGAAAGAGGGCGTGCTCCTGGAACATCATCATGCGCTCGGAGCCGGGGCTGGTGATGGTTTTGCCGTCCATGAGCAGGCGGCCGGTGGTGGGGGTGTCGAGACCGGCGACAAGGTTGAGCAGGGTGGACTTGCCGCAGCCGCTGGGGCCGACGAGGCAGACGAACTCGCCCTCGTCCACGGTGAGGGTGGTGGTGTCGAGCGCGAGCACATCGCCACGGGTGCCGTGGAAGGTCTTGCTGACGCTCTCGATGCGCAGCTTGGCGGGTGGGGCCTCGGGAAGGAGGGTGGCGGAGGCGGTCATGAGTCGGTGCGGAGAGTGGCGCAGGCGGAGAGCAGGGCGTCAAGCGCGGGCGCGCCGCGCAGGAATCCGGCGTCGCGGGCCTGGGTGAGCAGGGTCTGGAGCTGCGCGGGGGAGACTTCGTCGGTGAGGACAAGGCGGCGCATGGAGCGGGCGAGCAGCTCGGGGCTCAGGCGGGCGGTGGTGAGGGCCTCAAGTTCGGCGCGGACGCGTTCGGCGGCTTCGGCGGGGTTTTGCCGAATCCAGGCGGTGAGTTCGCGATGGGCGGTGGCGAGTTTTTCGGCCAAGTCGGGCTTCTGCCCGGCGAAGTCGGCGCGGGCGGCGAGCAGGGTGGCGGGAGTGGTGGTGTCCTCCAGGAAAACGCGGGCATCGGACTCGACCTCAAGGCGGGTGGCCCAGGGTTCGGTGGTCCAGATGGCGTCGAGGTCGCCCTTCGCGAAGAGGGCGAGCTGGTCGGCGTTCTTGGTGGGGATCACATAAACGTCGTGCCGGGTGAGGCTGACCTGGAAGCCCTGCGCGCGCAGCCAGGCGCGGGCCTGCACGTCCTGGGTGTTCCCGAGCTGGGGTGTGGCCAGTTTCTTGCCGCGGAAGTCGGCGGCTTTTTCGATGCCGGACTGCGGGTGGGTGAGCAGGGCGGCGCCGCCATTGACGGCCCCGGAGAGCACGCGCATCTCGCGCCCGTCGCTGCGGACATAGGCGTTGAGCAGGGGGCTTGGCCCCATGTAGGCCGCGTCGAGACTGCGGGCGAAGACGGCCTCCGCCACGCTCGGCCCGGCATTGTACATGAACCAGCGCACCTCCAAACCGAGGCACTGCTCGAACCAGCCGCGCCCCTCGCGCGACATGCTGCGGGCGACGAGGGCCTGGACATGGGTGACATTCGGGAAGTGCCCGATGCGGAGCACGCCCTCGGGGTCCGCAGCCGGGCGGCAGCCGGTGAGGGCGGCGGCGGAGAGGAGAAAACGGCGGCGGTTCATGATTTCGGGAGCGGAATGGGATGATGTAGCGTCTATTCTAGACTTGTCGAATAGGAATTATAGGCTTTTGGGTGGGAAGCTTTGAAATGACGGCCTTACTGTGCCGCATCCACACGCTTTGGAAAGGCTGGCGAACAAGGCCGCGTTGAATGGCCGCCATGCGTCATTCCGCTTTTTTCCTCTTTTTTCTCTCCACGCTGCCGAATCTCCATGCCGACTGGCCGCAATGGCGCGGTCCGGGGCGGGGCGGGGTTTCGACGGACACGACGCCGATTGCGGAGGTTTTTCCCGAGGCGGGGCTGACCCAGGTGTGGGAGAGCGGCTTCATCCCGAGCGACCACTACGGCGGCCATGGCAGCCCGGTGGTGGCGGGGGAGCGGGTGTATTTGTCGGTGGTGTGGCATGACCGGGTGGTCTCCGAGACACGGGAGATTGACTCGGAGGTGATGCAGCAGCTCAACTACCGGGGGACAAGTCCGGAGTTGCGGGAGAAGATGGAGGCGGCGCGGCTTTCGATGAGTTCCCGCCTGCGCGGTGAGAAGCTGGATGAGTGGGCCAAACAATGGGTGAAGGACAACATGACGGAGAAGGAGCAGGTGTCGCTGACGAGCTGGGCGGTCTCCCGCTTCCGCGCAGGAAAGACAGCTTTCCCGCTGGAGGAGCTGGACAAGGTGTCGAAGAGGCAGGGCAAGCCCTTCGCCAATGTGGCGGAGTTCAAGCAATGGCTGGAGGACGAGAAATTCAGCGACGCGCTCAAGGAAAAACTGCTCTCCGCCGTGCCGAACACGATCAAGGTGGCGAAGGATGTGCTGGTATGCCTGGACCTAAATACGGGCAAAGAGTTGTGGAAATACGAAGCTGAGGGCAAGCCGACGGGGCGCAGCTCCAGCAGCACGGCGGCGGTGATGGACGGGCAGGTCTTCTTCGCGGGCAGCACGCACCTTTACGCGGTGGGCGCGGAGGATGGCAAACTGCGCTGGAAGGCCGAGTTGCCCGGCAAGGGTCCGGCAGCGTCCCCCATGGTGGAGGGCGGTCTGATCTATATGGCGGCAGGTCATGCGCAGGCTTTTGCCGCGAAGGACGGCAGCCTGCTCTGGGAGCAAAAAGCCGCGAAGGGCAACACGGGCAGCCCGGCCTGGTGGAAGCCGGCATCCGGCCCGCCAGTGGTTATCATCAACGGCAGCGGCAGCCTTTACGGGCTGGCCCCTGACACGGGCGAGGTGAAGTGGACGGTCGAGGGCGGCGGGCAGTCCACCCCCGTGACGGAGGGCGACTGGCTGGTGGTTTACAGCGGCTCGAAGGATGTGGGGCTGCGGGCTTACCAGTATCAGAAGGATGGCGCGCCGAAGCCGGCGTGGTCGCATTTCTGGGTGACGGTGCGCTACAGCGGCAGCCCGATCATCCACGAAGGGCATGTCTATCTGACTTGCGGCGGCAAGCACCAGTGCGTGGAGCTGGCCACGGGCAAGATCACCTGGCTGGAAAACGAGATGAACAGCACCATCACCTCCCCCATCCTGGCCGACGGCAAAATCCTCGTCTATGAGAACAACGGCAGCCATCTGCGCGTGATGCGCGCGCGCGCCGACCAATACGAGACCCTGGCGCGGGTGAAGCTCGGCGGCATGGGCTGCACCTCCCCTGCCCTGAGCAACGGCCGGCTCATTGTGCGCCAGAAGGAAAAGCTGGCCTGCTTTGATCTGCGCCCGCAGCAGTGAGCGGAAGCGGCTTCAGGCAAGATCGAGCACCCGGTCCATGCGCCGGGCCACATCAGCCAGATAATCCCAGCCGCCACCCTTGACCTCGGCGGCTGCCCAGCCGGTGAACTGGATCTTCGCCAGCTCCGCGCGCACGGCGGGCCAGTTGATGCTGCCCTCCCCGATCGGCGTGTCGAAGCCCTTCCTCATGCCCTCGCTCATCGCCTTGTTCAGATCGTATTCCTTCACATCGAGCTTTTGTGACCGCTCGCCAAGCACCTCCACCCAGTGCTCCGCCACACCCCAGCGCATCTGGTTGCCGATGTCGAGATGCACCGCCACCCAGGGGCTGCCCACCTCGTCAATGAAGCGCGCCATGTCGAACGGGCTGATGAGAAAAGTCGTCCACACATTCTCCACCAGGATTTTCACGCCCTGATTTTGCGCATGGGGTGCCGCCTCCTTGAGCCGGTCCCGCGCGGCGTTCCACTGTGGCTTGAGCGGCGCTTTCTGATCATAGGACATCACTACCAGCATCGAGTCCCCGCCGAGCTTCCGGGTCAGGTCCACTCCCGACTCCAAAGTGGCAGCCCGTCCGCCCACGGTGCCGTCAATGATCAGGCCGCTGGCCTTGCTGGCGGCCAGCCAATCATCCACCCGGTCATCCGGCACATGGCTGAGGCTCGGCTCCACACCCTCGAAACCGCATTCGCGCAGCTTCTTGAAGCTCTCCGCCAGCGGCAGATTCCCCGCCTCGGCCACCATGCTCCATTTGAGCGACTTGCGGATTTTCCCCGTGAACTGCCCTCCCTGCGCGGGCGCTCCGGGCAGGACTGAGGCACCAAGAGCGAGCGCGGACTGGCGCAGCAGACGGCGGCGGGAAAGTCGGGCAAACATGACGCATTTAACGCGACCCGGCACAGCTCTTGATCAAGCGGAACCACTTCATGCTCCAGGCAAGAAGCAGCGGCATCTCCACTCATTTGCCAATGTTTCATAGCAGGCGCCAGGCATAAGTCTTGCATCTCAAAAGACGATGCCCGCCATTCTCGCGCATCCACTTCGGGTGCGTCGCCGGAATGATGCAGGCCGGGTGCGGCGCAGCCCGCCCGGCTTTGGGGAGGCGTGGTCTCGCAGCGTGCGCCCACCAGACGACCGGGCTAAAGCCACAGTCGTCCTACGCTGCATCATTCCGGCGACCCACCCTGTCCGGTTAGCCGCCAATTCTTTTGCATAAGAAAAACGGACGTCGTTTGCGTGATGAAACATTTAGCATTGACGCCCCCCCCCCCATTTGTGGCATTCTGTGGCTAAATTGGAAAATACGCAAATATGTCATCTTCATCGTCATCCTCCAACCCATCGAGTTCCAGTTCCTCGCAGTCTTCGGAATCATCTTCCAGCCAATGGTCGAGTTCTTCAAGCAGCGATCCGAGCAGCTCCAGTTCGTCCAGCCCTTCAAGCTCAAGCAGCTCATCCAGTTCGTCGAGTTCAAGCAGTTCGTCATCCCACTCCTCATCATCAAGCGCCAGTCCTGATCCGCCGCCGAAGCAGCCGCCTTGCGATCCAGGAAAATGCCCCGACGATGAAAACGAGGACAAAGGCTGCGAGGCTTCCAGCGCGCATCCCATCCAGCTTTTCACCGGCCAGATCATGCACCAGGAGGTGGATTTGGAGTCGCACGGCCACGGGCTGGACTGGGGGCAGACGCGGACTTACGCGAACCGTGTGGATGTGGCGGCGGACGAGGAGCCGGGATGGCGGGTGCGCGAGTTGAAAAAGCTGGAGTTTCCCAATCACAGCGGCTCACTGCCGCCCACCTTCGTGGGGATGAAGGATGGCTCCACGACGAACGAATGGTTCAAGCTGGAGGACAATTCATCGCCGTGGCCGTATGTGAACGAGTACTACTCTTTTAAAACACTGACCTGGAAGCCGGAGGATCATGAATTTTGGTATGCGGACAAGGAGGGCAATGTCTGGGTCTTCGCGGATCATGCCCCAGTCTCCGGGTCTGCCGGCAGGCTGCTGAGAGTGGTGGACGCGGCAGGGCGGGTTTGCCAGCTCACGCACAACGGCAACTTGCTCAGCAGTTTTCAACAAGGCAGTGGAGCGGATGCCGTGCGCTACGAATATGAGTATTACGATGACTTGCTGATCTCCGTGACCTTCAAACTCGGCGGCGTCAATGTTCGGCGGGCTGTTTACTCGTACTACGGGTCTTCGGATGCGGGCGGCAACCCTGGAGACTTGAGCCAGGCTTTGATCGAGCAGTATGACGCCGCCTCCATGTCATGGGGCGCCATCCGCCGCAGCCACTACCGCTACCACATCAAGGCCGAGCCTGAAAACAACGGCTGCCTGTGGTTGATCGTTGGCCCCGCTGCCTGCGAGAAAATGCTTGAGGCCGGTCTGAACCCTCTCACCGCCACGAACACCCAGGTCCAGGCCTATGCGGACTATGCCTTCGAGTACGAGGCCGTGCCCAATCCGGCCACCTGGCCGGTGAAGTATGATTTCTGGGTGAACCAGGAAAGCCTGCGCGGCGGGCAGGAGGTCTATGAGTTCACCTATCAACACGGCGGCAGCGGTGATCCCGGCACCCCCTCCCTGCGCGCTGTAGAGACCCGCCCGGATGACAGCCAGGTGGTGACCTATTTCGATTCGGCGGGCGAATTGCTTTCCAAAGTCGTGAAAAACAGTGCCGGCGTGGCGGTGCAGCGGGAGATCAACCAGTATGCGGACAAATACCGGCTCTTTCGCATTCATGACTCCGCCATCGCCGCCTACCAGGACTTTGCCGACACGGGCGGTTTTGGATTTTCATTCACCGCCGCCCAGGCTGGCTCTGTGGACTTCTGGCTTTACATCGCTTTCGTTTCCGGTCCGGCATCCGCCATTGACCGTGTCTGGATGCAGGGCGTTTACACTTGGGACGCTGTCGCTTCGAGCAACATCTTTTACTTCAAACGCAAGTACGAGTACGAGGAGCGTGTGGTCGAGGGCGTGCCCATCGCCAAGGTCAAGACCCAGTACGACTATTCGGATGTCGTCGCCTTCACCCCCGCCCAGATTAGCGCGGGTGCCCTGAACAATCCCGCCATCATGGGACCGATTGACGCGGCGGCGGCGAAGACCTCCTGGGAGTATGAATACTTCACCGACTCCTTCCGTGTCAGCAAACAGGTCAAGACCCTGCCCGTCGTGCCGGTTTCCCAGCATGGTGTCAGCGATACCCTGTTCAGCGAGACGACAATTTTTAACGAGGATGGCAATCCCGTCTGGGAGCGCAGCGCGCGCGGTGTCATCACCCATCGCGCTTACTCCCCCGCCACCGGAGCCTTGCTGGAGCGCACGGACGATGTGCAGACCGCGGGCTGGAGCGGCGCGGATTCGGTGCCCTCCGGCTGGAGCACGGTGGCCGGCTTTGGTTTGAACCTCGTCACCACCTTTGTCCGCGACGCGCTCGGCCGGGTCACGGCAGAATACGGGCCGGAGGAGCAGTTGCAAATCCGCACCCAGGACACCCAGGCGGAGCCAACGCGGCGTGTCGCCATGACGATTTACAATGACGTGGCGCATGAAGTCAGGACCGCCAGTGGGTATTCCGTCTCCAGGCCCGGCCTGGTGGAGGTGGGCACGCTCGGCGGGGTCAGCGTCCGCCGCATGAACGCCGCCGGCCAGATTCTGGAGGAGTTCGTCTGCCCGCGCGCCAGCAACGAGGGTTGGCTCACCGCCGCCGAATCCCTGCCGCGTGAAAAATGGTCGCGCTGGTCGGTGACGCTGCGAGATGTGTGGGGCCGCCTCACCGGAAACCGCGCATATTTCGACATCCCCGCCTCCGGCCAGGGCACCAAGGATGTCCATTATATCGAGACCTCCACCGCCTATGATAACATGGGCCGGGAAATCCGTCTCGTGGATGAGGCGGGGGACATCGAGCGCCGCGTCTATGACACCCAGGGCCTGCTGCTTGCCGTTTGGACCGGCACGGATGACACCGGCGCCACCGCCGCCAACCCCGGCGGCTCCGGCCTGCCCAACACCATGCGCCAAGTGCGCTCCCACACCTATGCCGACGCCACCAGCACCCCGCCCGGTGATGGCGTCCTGGTCGAGACACGCCTGCTTGTGGATGACACCCCGGCCAATGACCGCGTGACCACCTACGAGTACGACTTCCAGGACCGCCTGGTCAAAGAGACCACGAATGACGGCACGCGCCTGGTGATCCGCGTCACCGCCTACGACGAGCGCGACCGCCCCGTCACCCTGGACACCTACCAGATCAATGAAACGGCGGGCAACCTGCTCACACGCACCGAGCATCATTACGACCGCTGGAGCCGCATCTACAAAACCAGCCTCTTCGGCGCTGGCGGCGCCGGAGCCACGGAGATGACCGCCCTGAACTGGTACGACCCGGCGGGCAATGTGGTGAAATCCGCCGAACCCGGAAAAACCGCCTTCACCAAGAACGTCTATGACGGCATGAACCGGCAGCTTGCCAGCCACCTCTGCTGCGTGCCCGGCACCGGCGGGGTGCCTGCCGGGAATTCCAACGATGTCAGCTCAGACACCGTTTTCGAGCAAACCCTGCTCACTTGGAACCGCATGGGCGATCTCGTGCTGCGCGCCCACTACCGCCGGCTGGACGACACCACCGGCACCGGCGCGCTCCAGGGTCCCGCCGCCGCCCAGCGCGCCGCGCGCATCACCTGGCAGACTTTTTATGCCGACCCCGTGGGCCGCCCGCGCGCCGAGGCGGACTGGGGCACGCGCGGCAGCCTGCCCTTCCCCGATCCGCCCTCCGGCCAGGCATGGACACTGGAACTGCTGCTCGTGCCGGAGCGTTCCGACATCATCCTGGTCACCACCCGCCATTACAAGGACGATGGCGAGGCCAACGCCATCGTGGATCCCATGGGCATCGAAACCCGCTGGGAAAATGACAAGCTGGGCCGCCGCATTCGCTTGTTGGAGGGACTGCAAAGCAGCCCCGCCTGCCAGGCCGCCGCCTCCACCGCCCCGCGCGTCACCGAGTTCACCTGGCACGCCAGCGGCCAGATGCTCACGCTCACGCAGATCAATGCCAGCACCGGGGATCAGGTCACCCGCTGGGTCTTCGGCACCACGCTCACCGAGAGCGCCCTGGCCTCCCACAGCCTGCTGCGCGCCAAGATTTACCCGGAGAGCGATGACCAGCCCTCCCCGCTGGGCGACGGCCCGGACGGCATTTACGCCCGGCTGGAGTACACTTACAACCGCCAGGGCGAGCCCCTCAGCTTCAAAGACGCCGACGGCACCGTCCATGAGTACAGCTATGACAAGGCGGGCCGCCAGACCGACGACCGCGTCACTACCCTGGCCTCCGCCCTGGATGGCAGCGTGCGCCGTCTCCAGTTCCAGTATGACGCGCGCGGCCTGCTGACCAAGGCCACCAGCCACAGCGCCGCCACCGGCGGCAGCGTGGTCAATGAAGTGCAGCGCGCCTATGACGCCCATGGCCGCCTGAGCACCGACTACCAGAGCCACGCGGGCGCGGTCAACACCGGCATCACTCCGGCCACCGGTTACGCCTATGTCAGCAACCGCCTG